>NC_010511.1:6820000-7420000 GCF_000019365.1 Methylobacterium sp. 4-46
TCGCCTTCCCGCCCATGGTGCCGGTCGTCCCGCCCGCCGCGCAGAACGACGATCCGGATCAGCCGCTCCTCGGGGAGATCGAGAGGGATCTCCGGGCGGCCGGCTATCTCTCCTGATGCCGCCGCGTTCACGGATCGTTATGCTTAATCCGCGGTCACCGCTGCCGCATCGTTCCGCCCCCGCCCGGATCGGATTAAGATAATCTTACTCGATCTGGTCACGGAAGGTTTGGCGATGCACCGCTTGGGCAGGGCGCGGGGATCGATTGCGGCGGCGCGCCTGGAGCGGGCCGCGATGCGGGAGGGGCGGCTCTTCCTCGAAGGCTGCGGGGCGGTCTGGACGGCCTGCCTCGGCTGGGTGGCGCTGCGGACCGCGCGCTACATCCTGGATTGACGGGCGCCCGGCGACCGGGCCGGTTTCGCCTGACGCCCCGCGCCCGGCGCGCTATCCTGGTCGGGGCCGCAGGCGGGCCCGGACCCCGGAGGCCGGCTTGCTCGAATTCAGCCAGATCCGCTGCTTCGTCGCCGTCGCGGAGGAACTGCATTTCGGCCGCGCGGCCGCCCGCCTCAGCATGACGCAGCCGCCCCTGTCGCGGCAGATCCAGGTGCTGGAGCGCATCCTCGACGTCCAGCTGCTCGAACGCTCCAGCCGCTCGGTCCGCCTCACCGCCGCGGGCCGCAGCTTCCTGCCGGAGGCCCAGCGCATCCTGCGCCTCTCCGAGGCCGCCGCCCAGGTCACCCGCCAGGTCGCGGCCGGCCGGGCCGGCACCCTGCGGCTCAGCTTCACGGCGGCCTCGGCCTACGCCTACCTGCCCGACCTCGTCATCGCCTGCCGGGCCGCCCTGCCCGAGGTGAGCCTCGCCCTGCGCGAGATGGTCACCAAGGACCAGATCGAGGACCTCCTCGCCTCCCGCCTCGACGCGGCCCTGGTGCGCCCCCCGGTGACGCATCCCGAACTCGATTCCGTGCGCGCCCGCGCCGAGCCCCTCGTGGCCGCCCTGCCGTCCGACCACCCGCTCGCCGCCCGCCCGGCGCTCGCCCTCGCCGATCTCGACCGCCAGCCCCTCATCGGCTACGCGCCGCACGAGGCCCGCTACTTCTACGACCTCGTCGCGGGCCTCTGCGCCGAGGCCCGGGTGCAGCCGCACGCGGTGCAGCAGCTCGCCCAGATCCACTCGATCCTCGCCCTGGTGCGGGCCGGGCTCGGCATCGCCCTGGTGCCGCACTCCGCCGAGCGGCTGCGCCTCGACGGCGTCGCCTACCGGCCCCTCGCCCTGCCGGAGCCTCGCCCCGTCGAGCTCGTCCTGGCCTGGCGCCGCGACCACGACAATCCCCTGATCGGCCAGCTCATCCGCCTCGTCGCCGAGCGGGCCGAGGCCGCGCCCTGAGCCCGCCGGCGGGGCGGCCCCGCCTGCGATGCGCCTGGCGCATCGATCCATTCAGCCTTTGGCTTGGACGTGCATCGCCGCGCGGGCCTAAATGGCGCCCGGGACGGTCGCAGACGCCGTCGCTTCGGGAGCACGCCATGGAGACCGCCGCCGGCCCCGCGCAGGGCCTCTCGCGCACGCCGACCATCGCCGCCATGCGGGTCGTCCCGGTGGCCGGCCGCGACAGCATGCTGCTCAACCTGTCGGGCGCGCACGGGCCGTTCTTCACCCGCAACCTCGTGGTGCTGACCGACTCGACCGGCGCCACCGGCCTCGGCGAGGTGCCGGGAGGCGAGCGCATCCGGCAGACCCTGGAGGATGCGCGCGGCCTCGTCCTCGGCCAGCCCCTCGGCGCCTGGAACCGCGTGCTCGCCGCCATGCGGGCGCGCTTCGCCGATCGCGACGCGGGGGGGCGGGGTCTCCAGACCTTCGACCTGCGCGTCGCCATCCACGCGGTCACGGCGGTGGAATCCGCCTTCCTCGACCTGCTCGGCCAGTTCCTCGGCGTGCCGGTGGCGGCCCTCCTCGGCGAGGGCCAGCAGCGCGACGCGGTCGAGATGCTGGGCTACCTGTTCTACGTCGGCGACCGCCGCCGCACGAATCTGGCCTACCGGGAGCCCGAGGCGCGCGACGGCTGGCTGCGGCTGCGCGACGAGGAGGCGCTGACGCCCGATGCCGTGGTGCGGCTCGCCGAGGCCGCGCACGAGCGCTACGGCTTCAACGATTTCAAGCTCAAGGGCGGGGTGCTGGCGGGCGAGCGGGAGATCGAGGCGGTGACCGCCCTCGCCAAGCGCTTCCCGCAGGCCCGCGTCACCCTCGACCCGAACGGGGCGTGGTCGCTCGAGGAGGCGATCCGCCTGTGCAGGGGCCGGGGCGACGTGCTCGCCTACGCGGAGGATCCCTGCGGGGCCGAGAACGGCTTCTCCGGCCGCGAGGTCATGGCCGAGTTCCGCCGCGCCACCGGGCTGCCCACCGCCACCAACATGATCGCGACCGACTGGCGCCAGATGGTGCACGCGCTCCAGCTCGGCGCCGTCGACATTCCCCTGGCCGACCCGCATTTCTGGACGCTGGCCGGGGCGGTGCGCGTCGCCCAGACCTGCCGCGACCACGGCCTCACCTGGGGCTCGCACTCGAACAACCACTTCGATGTGTCGCTGGCCATGTTCACCCACGCCGCCGCGGCCGCGCCCGGCAAGGTCACGGCGATCGACACGCACTGGATCTGGCAGGACGGCCAGCGCCTGACCCGGGAGCCGCCGGAGATCCGCGGCGGCCTGGTGCGGGTGCCGGAGCGGCCGGGCCTCGGCGTCGCGCTCGACTGGGAGGCGGTCGAGGCGGCCCACGCCCTCTACGAGCGCCACGGGCTCGGCGCCCGCGACGACGCCGCGGCGATGCAGTTCCTGATTCCCGGCTGGACCTTCGATCCCAAGACACCCTGCCTCGTGCGCTGACCGCAGCGGGAGACGCGACCCATGGACATCCTCACCAACCGCTTCAAGGCCGGGCTGCGCGCGCGCCGCCAGCAGGTCGGCCTCTGGTGCAGCCTCGCGAGCGCGATCTCGACCGAGATCGTGGCGGGCTCGGGCTTCGACTGGCTGCTCCTCGACATGGAGCACTCGCCCAACGACCTGCGCGACATCTACGGCCAGCTCCAGGCCATGGCGGAGGGCGGCGCCGCCCCGGTGGTGCGCGTGCCGAGCGACGACCCGATCGCCATCAAGCGCGTCCTCGACGCGGGCGCGCAGTCGCTGATGATCCCGAACGTCGACGGTGCCGCGCAGGCCCGCGCGGTGGTGGCCGCGACGCGCTACGCCCCGGAGGGCATCCGCGGCTTCTCGCAGGCGCCCCGCGCCGCCCGCTTCGGGCGCATCCCGGACTACCACGCCCGCAGCAACGGCGAGATCGCCGTCCTGGTGCAGGTCGAGTCGCGCCGCGCCCTCGACAACCTGGAGGAGATTGCCGCGGTGGAGGGCGTCGACGGCCTCTTCGTCGGGCCGGGCGACCTCTCCGCCAGCCTCGGCCATCTCGGCCAGCAGAACCACCCCGAGGTGGTGGCCGAGATCGAGCGCACGATCGGGCGCATCGTCGCGACCGGCAAGGCGGCCGGCATCCTCACGGCGAACGAGGAGCTCGCCGCCCGCTACGCCCGCGCCGGCACCACCTTCACCGCCATCGGCTCGGATCTCGGGCTCCTCGCCCGCGGCTCCGAGGCCCTCGCCGCGCGCTTCCGCGCCGGCCTCTGATCGGGAGCATCCTCGCCATGGACGTCGGATTCATCGGGCTCGGCATCATGGGCGCGCCCATGGCCGGGCACCTCATCGCGGGCGGCCACAGCCTCCACCTGAAGAGCCGCCGTCGCGTGCCCGAGGCCCTGGTGGCCGCCGGCGGGCGGCCCTGCGCCAGCGCCGCCGAGGTGGCCGCGCGCGCCGAGGTCGTCATCCTGATGGTGCCGGACACGCCGGACGTGGAGGCGGTGCTGTTCGGGGCGGGCGGGGTCGCCGAGGGGCTGCGCCCCGGCTGCGTCGTCGTCGACATGAGCTCGATCTCGCCGATCGCCACCCGCGACTTCGCGGCCCGCATCGAGGCCGCGGGCGGGCACTACGTCGACGCGCCGGTCTCCGGCGGCGAGGTCGGCGCCAAGAACGCGGCGCTCTCGATCATGGTCGGGGGCAGCGAGGAGGCGGTGGCGCGGGTGCGCCCGCTCCTCGACCTGATGGGCAAGAGCGTCACCCACGTGGGCGGCACCGGCGCCGGCCAGGTCGCCAAGGTGGCGAACCAGATCATCGTGGCGCTCACCATCGAGGCGGTGGCGGAGGGCCTGCTCTTCGCCTCGAAGGCCGGGGCGGACCCGGCCAAGGTGCGCCAGGCGATCACCGGCGGGCTCGCGACCTCGCGCATCCTGGAGCTGCACGGCGAGCGCATGATCACGCGCCGCTTCGACCCGGGCTTCCGGATCGCGCTGCACCAGAAGGACCTCAACCTCGCGCTCGAGGGCGCCCGCAGCCTCGGGCTGAGCCTGCCGGGCACGGCGCTCGCCCAGCAGCTCTTCTCGGCCTGCGCGGCGAACGGGGCGGGGGGGCAGGACCACTCGGCCCTGGTGCGCGCGCTGGAGATCCTCGGCAACCACGAGGTCGCCGGCTGAGGACCGGAGGCGGGGCGGCCCCGGCCGCCCCGCTCCGCGGCCGGACGGCTCAGGCGCTGTCCGGACGATCACGTCCGGACAGCGGATGCCAAGCCCGTGCGGCGCCTGAGCGAGGCCGACATCCGCATGGCGAAGCCATCCGTCGGATGTCGGATCACTCCTCGACGAGGAAGCCCGGATAGGCCTGGCCGCGGGGCACCACCGCGAAGGGGGCGCGCTCGCGGGGATAGATCGCGTCGTAGCCGGCGCGATCGCCCTCGGTGAGGCCGTAGCGGCGCTCGATCCCGGCACGCGGGCCGCCCGCCTGGGAGCCGGACGCGTTGTAGGGCGAGCCGCCCTGCGCGAAGGCCGGGGCGGCGGCGACGAGCAGGGCGCCGGCGGCGAGGAAGGGCTTGAGTTTCATCGGTGTCTCCGTGGTTCGGGCCGCTCTCGGGCGGCCTTCACCGGGACGACGTTCGCAGCCGCGAAAGGTTCGGGCCGCCATGTGCGGCAGCGCACGCGCTGCCGCAGGGATGGAGAGCGGCAGCGCGCGCTGCCGCAGGGATCAGGCGCAGCCCGGCAGCAGCCCGGGCAGGGTGCTGGCGAGGGAGGCCGGATCGAACGGCTTCTCCCAGTGCGGCACGTCCCGGTAGGCCGCCGGCACCGCGACGCGGTCGTAGCCCGTGGCGAACACGAAGGGCACCGACCGGGAACACCGTCTCACCCCGCAGATTGATGTCGAGCACGGCCGCGTCGATCCGCGCACCCCCGTCGATCAGAGCCATGGCGGCGTCCCGGCTCGGGGCCGGTCCCACGACCACGGCGCCGAGCCGGCCGAGGGCCTGAGCCATGTCGTCCGCGATGAAATACTCGTCCTCCACCACCAGGACCCGACGTTGCGCGAGCGGACCGGCCGGGAACGATGCTGCCATGCGCGGCTCCACTCCGGATCATGCGTCGGAAAACCATTGATGCATGATGCATAACGTGGCTCCCTGACGAATAACATGGAGTGAGCCCGGTCCGCTCCAATCGTTGTAACGGACGAGGGACGGGAGCCTGCGATGCCGACCTATCTGATCCGCAAGCTCGAGCAGTTCACCCGCCTGTCGAGCGACGACAAGCAGGCGCTCGAACGCGCGGCGTCGGGGAAGCTGCGCCGGTTCAGCTCGCGCGAGGACATTATCCGGGAGGGCGAGGCGCCGCGGCGGGTCAACCTCATTCTCGACGGCTGGGCCTGCCGCTACAAGGTGCTGGAGGACGGGCGGCGCCAGATCGCCGCCTTCCTGCTCCCGGGCGACCTCTGCGACATCCGCATGTTCATCCTCAAGCACATGGACCACTCGGTGGGCACCCTCTCGCCCGCGACCGTGGTGGAGATCCCGCGCGAGACGATCCTCGATCTGACCGACAATTTCCCCCGGCTCAGCCGCGCCCTGTGGTGGTACTCCCTGGTCGAGGAAGCGACCCAGCGCGAGTGGACCACCAATCTCGGCCAGCGCGACGCGCTGGAGCGGATGGCGCACCTGCTCTGCGAGGTGTTCATCCGGCTGCGCGGCATCGGGCTCACGGACGGGACGAGCTGCGAATTGCCGGTGACGCAGGCCGAACTCGCCGACGCCACCGGGCTCTCCACAGTCCACGTCAACCGCACGCTGCAGGATCTGCGCGCCCGCGGCCTCGTCATCCTGCGCGGCAAGACCCTGACGGTCCCCGACCTGGAGGCCCTGCAGGACGCCGCCCTGTTCAGCCCCAACTACCTCCACCTCGACTGCGAAGGCCAGGAGCTCGACGCCAACGACAGCTGACCGCGACCCGCAGCCAGGAGCGCCCGTGACCAATCGCGACATCATCGTCATCGGGGGCTCGGCCGGCGCCACCGTCCCGCTCAAGGCCCTGCTGCGGGCGCTGCCGGCCGACCTGCCGGCGGCCGTCCTGGTGGTGCTGCACATCCCGGCGCGCAGCCTCGGCCTCCTGGCCACCGTCACCTCCGCGGCGAGCCGCCTGCCGGTCGAGACGGCGCAGGACGGCATGGCGATCCGCCCCGGCCACATCTATCTCGGCGTCCCGGACCGGCACCTGCTCCTCGTCGACGGGGTGATCCGCCTCGGCCGGGGCCCGCGCGAGAACATGGTGCGGCCGGCCATCGACCCGCTCTTCCGCTCCGCGGCGATCGCCTACGGGCCGCGGGTGATCGGCGTCGTGCTGAGCGGGCTCCTGAACGACGGCGCCGCGGGGCTCGACGCGATCAAGGCCTGCGGCGGCCTCGCCCTGGTCCAGGACCCGGCCGACGCGGTCGCCGACGAGATGCCGCTCGCCGCCCTCGCGGCGGCGGCGGTCGACCTCGCGGTGCCGGGCGCGCGGCTCGGCGACGTGCTGTCGGATCTCGCCCGGGAGACGCCCGGCCCGCGCCTGCCGGTGCCGCCGGAGATCCGCATCGAGGTCGACATCGCGGCGGGCGAGCGGGTGGGCAGCGGCGTGCTGCGCCAGATTGCCGACCCGGCCCCCCTGACCTGCCCGCATTGCTGCGGCGTGCTGTCGGAGGTGCGCGGCAGCAAGCCCGTGCGCTTCCGCTGCCAGGTCGGCCACGCGCTCACCGCCGAGGCCCTCGCCAAGGAGCAGGAGGCGGCGGTCGACGAGGCGATGCGGGTGGCCCTGCGCATCGTCGAGGAGCGGGCCGACCTCGTGGCCCGGATGGCCGAGGACGGACGCCGGTCCGGCCGTCGCGCCGTGGCCGAGATGTACGAGGCGCGCGCCGCGGAGTATCGCGGCTACGGGGAGACGATCCGGCGGGCGATCCTGAGCGCGATGCCGCAGCCCGGCGCCGCCGATCCCGGAGACGGGAACGGCGAGGCGGGCTAATCTCCCGCCCGGCCGGCGGAAGCGCGTTTCGCACCAGGGACGGCAGCGGCGCGCCGGGCCGGCGGCGCGCCACGGGAGGCAGCGGGAGAGATCATGGAGGCTGACACGATCGCTTCCGGGGCCGACGATCCGGTCGGTGTCGTCCTGGCGGTCAGCGCCTCCGCGGCGAGCCCGGCCTCCCTCGAACGGCTCCTCGCCGGCCCGCTGCCGAGCGCGCAGGTGGCGACGATCCTCATCCTGCAGCATCGCGAGATCCTGGACGAGGCGCGGCTGCGCCTCGCCCTCGGCCTGTCCGGGCGCGGCCTGACGGCGGTCGAGGACGGGCTCCCCCTGGCGGGGGGCCGCCTCTACCTCCCGGCCCCGGGGGCGATCGCCACGATCGAGCGCGGTCGCTTCCGGACCCGCCCGGCCGAGCAGGCGCCCGGGGAGCGCGGCGTGATCGACAGCCTGCTCGTGTCCCTCGCCCGCGAGGAGAACCGGCGCGCCGTGGTGGTGGCGCTCGCCGGGACGGACGGCGACGGCACGCTCGGCGTCAAGATGATCAAGGAATCGGGCGGCCTCGCCCTGGCCGAGGAGACCGCCGAGGCGCGGGCAGACGACCTCGCGGCCAGCAACAGCCCGGCCGCGCTCGCGGACGCGATCCTGCCCCTCGACGACCTCGCCGACCGCCTCAGGGCCTACGTGGCGCAGCTCCTGCGCGAGGACGAGGCGATGCCCGAGGGCGCGCTCCCCAGCGAGGAGATCGCGGGCGCGCTCACCGCCGTCGCCACCATCCTGCGCAACAAGACCGGGCACGACTTCCACGGCTACAAGCCCGGCACCTTCCTGCGCCGGGTGCAGCGGCGCATGCAGGTCGTGCAGGCCGAGAGCCTCGCCGCCTACGTGGAGATCCTGCGCGCCAAGCCGGACGAGGCGCAGGGCCTGTTCAACGACCTGCTGATCGGGGTGACGCAGTTCTTCCGCGACCCGGGCGAGTTCGACCTGCTGGAGCGCGAGGTCGTCCCGGCCCTGTTCTCGGGCAAGCGCCGCAGCGACCAGCTCCGGGTCTGGGTGATCGGCTGCTCGACCGGCGAGGAGGCCTACTCGATCGCGATCCTGCTGCGCGAGCAGCTGGCCGACCGGGACGAGGTGCCGCAGATCCAGATCTTCGCCACCGACCTCGACGGACGGGCGCTGGCCGCCGCGCGGGCGGGCCGCTACGCCGACGACATCGCCGCCGAGATGTCGCCCGAGCGCCTCGCCCGCTGGTTCGTCAGGGAGGGCGACACCTACTGCGTCGTCAAGGAAGTGCGGGAGATGTGCATCTTCTCCCAGCACAGCATCGTCAAGGACGCGCCCTTCTCGCGCCTCGACCTCATCTCCTGCCGCAACCTGCTGATCTACCTCGACGCGGAGCTGCAGAGCCGGGTCGTCCCGCTGTTCCACTTCGCCCTGCGGCCGGGCGGTTTCCTGTTCCTGGGCAATTCCGAGAACGTCTCGCGGCACACGGGGCTGTTCGCCCCGATCGAGGGCCGCTCGCGGATCTTCCGGCGGCTGGAGACCGGCACGCGCACGCTGCCGGACTTCCCCTTCGCGGCGGTCGACCGCCGCCTGGCGGCGCCCGCCGTGCCCCCCGAGCGGCCCCGCGCGGCCGAGGCGACGCTGACGCGCCGGGCCGAGCGCTTCGCCGAGCGCTTCGCCCCCGCCTACGTCATCGTGGACGAGAGCTACACGGTCCTGCACTTCTCCGGGCGGACCGGCCGCTACATCGACCCGGCCGGGGGCGCGGCGAGCCTCAACCTGCTGCAGCTCGTGCACCCGGACCTGCGCCTCGACCTGCGCGCCGCCCTGACCCGGGCGGCCGAGCACGGCGCAACCGTGCAGCTCGACGGGCTGCGCATCGGGCTGAACGGGCACCGGCTGGTGGTCGACCTCGTGGTCGAGCCGGTCCAGGAGGCGCCGGGCGCGGGCCTCAGCTTCGTCGTGCTGTTCAAGGACGGGGCGATGCTGGCGAGCGACGAGGACGGCGCCCCCGCTCCCTCCGCCCAGACCGAGCACGCCCAGCGCCTCGAGGCGGAGCTGCGCACCACCAAGGACCGGCTCCAGGCCACGATCGAGGAGCTCGAGAGCACGAACGAGGAGCTGAAATCCTCCAACGAGGAGTACCAATCCCTCAACGAGGAGCTTCAGAGCGCCAACGAGGAGCTCGAGACCTCCAAGGAGGAGCTCCAGTCGGTCAACGAGGAGCTCACCACCGTCAACGGCGAGCTCGGCCATCGCGTCAACGAGCTGACGCGGGCGACCAGCGACCTCAAGAACTTCCTGGAGAGCACGCAGATCGCCACGGTCTTCCTCGACAACGATCTGCGGGTGACGAACTCGACGCCGGCCGTGTCAGAGGTGTTCCACCTCGTCGAGTCGGATGTCGGCCGGCCGATCGCCCACATCAAGCCGCGGGTCGCCTACGACGAGCTGCAGGAGGATGCGCGGCGGGTGCTGCGCACGCTCGGCACCGTCGAGCGGGAGATCGTCAACCCGGCCACGGGCGCGCGCTACATGGTGCGGGTGCTGCCCTACCGCAGCGTCGACAACTTCATCGCCGGGGTCGTCGTCACCTTCGTGGACATCACGGCCCGCCTGCGGGCCGAGGAGGCCCTGCGCGCCAGCGAGGGGCAGGCCAAGCTCCTGCTCGCCGAATTGCAGCACCGGGTGCGCAACACGCTGGCGGTGATGCGCTCGGTCGTCCGGCGCACAGCCCTGTCGAGCGACAGCGTGGAGGATTACGCCGCCCACCTGGAGGGGCGCATCGACGCCTTCGCGCGCGTCCAGTCCGCGGTCACCCGCGACCCGGCCGCGGGCATCGACCTGGAGCAGCTCGTCAGCCACGAACTCCTGGCCCACGCGGCGCACGAGGGCGAGCAGGTGCGCCGGATCGAGGGCCCGCCGGTGCGCCTGCGCCCCAAGGCCGCCGAGACCCTGGCCCTCGCCATCCACGAACTCGCCACCAACGCGGTCAAGCACGGGGCGCTGACCGCCCCGAGCGGGCGGGTGACGGTGACGTGGCGGATCGAGGACCGGTCCGCGCCCGAGCCCCTGCTGACGCTCGCCTGGATCGAGACCGGGGTGACGCTCTCGGGGGATCCGCCGTCGCGGCGCGGCTTCGGCACCGAGCTGATCGAGCGCACCCTGTCCTACGAGCTCGGCGGCAGCGCCGCCCTGAGCTTCCGGCCCGAGGGGATGCAGTGCCACATCGTGCTCCCCGCCAACGACCGGATCCTGGTCCAGCGCGAGCGGGAGTGATGCGCTGTCCGGACGATCACGTCCGGGTATGACGAGCCCGCGCGGCGCCTGAGCGAAGCCGACATCCGCATGGCGAAGCCATCAACCGGATGTCGGATGACACGCCCGCGCGGCGCCTGAGCGAGGCCGACATCCGCATGGCCGAAATCGGAGATGGCGACGCAATCCGTGGGATGTCGCATCAATCCTGCGCGTCCTCGCCGGCCGGCGCCTCGGCATCCTGCGGCGGTCGCACGGTCCGACGAAGCGGATGCCGGTTCGGCCGCAAGATGACGCGGGGACGAGAGTTCAAGACCGACGACCATGTCCGATGATCGGTGGTTCCGTGCGCGATGCCTCGTCACGCCATCGGCGTGTGTCGACATGCCGGGAGGATCCGCGGCCCGACGCGTCGGCAGCCTGGGCCGTCGGCATGAGCGGCCTCGCAGCGGGCGGTTCGGCTCAGGCCACCGGCGGGTCCGGGTGGCGCACGGCGTGGTCGACCTGGGCGAGCACGTCGAGGGCGCGCCAGGGCTTGGGCATGTAGACGGCGCCCTGCGGCAGGCCGGCGATCCGCGCATCCGCGAAGCCCGACGTGACGACGACCCGCACGCCCGGCCAGAGCTGGCTCACCGCGCGGGCGAGGGCGATCCCGTCCATCCCGCCCGGCAGCCGCACGTCCGTGAACACCATGGCGACCTCGGTGCCGCGCTGCTTGAGGAGGGCCACCGCCTCCTCGCCGCTGCCGCAGGCGGCGACGTCGAGCACCGTGTCCCGCAGCAGCGCCACCGCGAGGTCGCGCACGGCCGGGTCGTCCTCCACCACCAGGACGAGCTGCGTCGGCTCGCCGGCCGGCCCGCGCCGTCCCTCCTCGCGCCGGCCGACCGCGTCGCGGGCGACCAGCAGCGCCACGAGGTCGCGCAGGCGCTCCGGCAGCGCCTCCTGCATGGGCGCCCCGAACAGGTCCTGCAGGCCGCGCCCGACGCCGTGCGCCACGGCCGCCTCCGAACTGGTTTGGGCAGGTTGGAACACCGTGTCCGCACGACGCATGTCAAACCCTCTTGCGGGGGCCGCACCGGCCTCCCGAACCGCCGCTATCGCAGGTTATGAGCCCCACGAAAGGGCAATGAGGCCGGGCGAGGTTGGTTTCAGCGTGGCGCTACGCGATCGTGAAAGGTGCACAAATCAGTCGAGCGCTCGGGATATGCCTGCGGCGGGGGGCGGACGCGCCCTCCGCCGCCGCCGATGATGGCCGAGACCTTGCCGGCCGGGCGTTCCGCCGCCGCGCCGCCGCACGGCCCGGCGGCGCCCGGGAATTCCCAGTCGCTCCGGGAACAACCCGAGAACCGATGTGTTGGCAACAGGCAGTGTGTGGCGTCTTGGCTCCTCTGCGGATCTCCTCCGAATACTGGGCCGTGCCGGTGAGGCGCGGCCCTTTTTTTCGATCGTGATTCATGTAAATGCGGGGAGGTTGCTGCACTAACCTATGTGGAGGTGAGGCCGGCGCGACCACCCTATGATCCCGCGTCGCGCCGCCGGCTCCCCGCCGCGCGGTGCGAAGCCGGCGGCCCGGGGGTGCCCGTCTCCTCCTCGATCCCTGCCCCCGGGCCGCCGGCGCCTCCGCCCCGGTCCCGACTCGCGGTTCCCAGAGGCATCGCTTAGATGTTCTGCTCCGAGAGCAGGATGTGAGGGCCGATGCGCTTTTCCGGAACCGATACCTACGTCGCCTCGCCGGATCTCGCGGTCGCGGTGAACGCCGCCGTGACGCTGGAGCGCCCGCTCCTGATCAAGGGCGAGCCGGGCACCGGCAAGACGGTGCTGGCCGAGGAGGTGGCCCGCGCGCTCTCCGCGCCGCTTCTGACCTGGCACGTCAAGTCGACCACCAAGGCCCAGCAGGGCCTCTACGAGTACGACGCGGTCTCGCGCCTGCGCGACTCGCAGCTCGGCGACCCGCGCGTCTCGGACATCCGCCACTACATCCGCCGCGGCAAGCTCTGGGAGGCCTTCACGGCACCGGAGCGGCCGGTGCTGCTGATCGACGAGATCGACAAGGCCGACATCGAGTTCCCGAACGACCTCCTGCTCGAACTCGACCGCATGGAGTTCCACGTCTACGAGACGGGCGAGACCGTGCGGGCGGCGCGGCGCCCGATCGTCATCATCACCTCGAACAACGAGAAGGAATTGCCCGACGCCTTCCTGCGCCGCTGCTTCTTCCACTACATCAAGTTCCCGGATCCCGAGACGCTGCAGGCGATCGTCGCGGTGCATTATCCGGGCCTCAAGCAGCGCCTGGTGGAGGAGGCCCTGCGCATCTTCTTCGAGGTGCGCGAGGCGCCGGGGCTCAAGAAGAAGCCGTCGACCTCCGAACTGCTCGACTGGCTCAAGCTGTTGATGGCGGAGGATATCGGCCCCGAGAGCCTGCGGGAGCGCGACCCGCGCAAGCTGATCCCGCCGCTGCACGGGGCGCTCCTGAAGAACGAGCAGGATGTCGCCCTGTTCGAGAAGCTCGCGTTCCTGAGCCGCCGCGACGGCCGCTGACGGAGGCAAAGCCATGCGCCGCCTGATCCTGCTGCGCCACGCCAAGTCGGACTGGCCCGACGGCGTCCCCGACAGCGACCGGCCGCTCAGCCGCCGGGGGCGCGAGGCGGCGCCGCGCATGGCCGCCTACCTCGCCGAGGAGGGCCTGCGGCCCGACCACGCCCTGGTCTCGCCCGCGCGGCGCACGCAGGAGACCTGGAGCCTGGTGGCGCCGGCCCTGCCGGGCGCCGCGCAGGAGACCGTGCCGGCCCTCTACGAGGCCTCGGCCAAGCGCCTGCTCGACGTGGTGCGGGGCGCCGACGACGCGGTCGCGACGCTGCTCCTCCTCGGGCACAATCCCGGCCTGCAGGAATTCGGCCAGCTGCTGCTCGCGGACGAGGACCGCGACGGGTTGCGGGCGCTGTCGCGGAAATTCCCGACCGCCGCCGTGGCGGTGATCGACCTCGCGGTCGGGGCCTGGGCGGAGGTGGCGCCGCACAGCGGCACGCTGGAGCGCTTCATCACCCCCAAGGCGCTCGGCGCGGGCGAGGACGACTGAACCGAAGCCCGGCTCGGCCGTTTCCGAGCGGCGGGTTCGGGCGCGCCGGAACGCACGCGCGGGAGGCCGTCTCCCGCGCGAGCGCGGCGCCGCCCGAGCCCCGACCGGTGACCTTAAGCGGAATGGCACGGCGCAATTCTGCTTGGACTGTTGGTTTCGCATCATTTTGCCGCCAAGCCGGTGGCCGCTTCGGCGAATGATGCAGAGGGAAGGGAGGCCCGCCCGATGACGCCAGCCGCCGCGGCGACCGAGCCGTCCTGAGCGCGCCGTGATCCTCCTGCCGCTGCTCGCCCTCGCGACCGCGCTGGGCCCCGGCGCGGACCGGGCCGCCGCGCTCGCCCGCGAGGGGCTGGCGGCGGCGGACGCCGCCGGCCGGCTCGCGCTCGCCCGCACCGCCCTGGCCGTGCCCGAGGCGGGGCCGGCCCTCTACCGGCCTGAGGCCCGCGCGGTGTCGAACTGGCGCGAGGAGGCCCGCTTCTCGCTGCGCCCGCTCTCCCTCGCCCTGGTGGCCTTCGCGGCGCCGGCCGATCCCGCCTTCGTGGCGCGCTGCGTCAAGCTCAACAATTACTGGTGCATCAAGCGCGCCGGCTGGGACGGCGAGATCGGCGCCGACGCGGAGGGCCACACGGGCTTCGCCTCGGCCGAGCAGGGGGCCGACGCCGCGGTCGCGCTGCTGAGGCGCTACTACACGGTGCTCGGCCGCCGCTCGGCCCTGGCGATCGTGCGGCGCTGGGCCCCGGCCGAGTGCGCCGCGCCCGCGGCCGCGCTCGCCCGGCCTCCCGGCCCGGCCGGAGGCGGGGCCGCGCGGCGCCCCGCGGCGGTCCAGGCGGCGGCCATCCCGGCCTCGCCCGCGCTGACGGCCCTGGCGCCGCGGGGGATCGGCCGCACGCTGCGGGCGCGGTTCCTCGCCCGCCACGGCCGCGGCGGCCTCGCGCGCCCGGCGCCGCGCGCGGCGCCCCGCGCCGTCGCGCGGGCCGCGCCGGGTCTGCCGCCCGGCGCCGTCGCGCGGGCCGCGCCGGGCGGCCCGGCCCTGCGGATCCAGCCCTGGTCGGCGCTCGCCCGGCTCGGGGGCCGGACGCGCCCTCCCGTCCGGCCGAACCCGCCCCGGCCGGCCGCCTCGGTGCCGACGATCGCCACCGGCATCGGCGCGGCCCCGGAGCCCGCCGCCCCGGTGACGCCCGCCCGCCTCCTCGACGGGGACCGGCTCCTCGCCGAGGCGGCCGCTCTGCCCTCCCTGACCTCGCTCTCCTCGGTCGCCGCCCTGCCTCCGGCGCTGCGCCCGCCCGCCCCCCTGTGCGGCTCCGACGAGGCGCGCATCCAGGCCTACGCGCGCCGGATCGCCGAGAGCGTCGGGCTCGGGGCCGGCGACGATCTCGGCCTGTTCGACGCGCAGGGGAGCGCGACTGCCCGCCTCGCGCCGGTGCTCCTCGCCATGTCGGCGGTCGAACTCGGCAGTCTGCGGGCGAATCCGGCCCTCGTCGCCGAGGCGATCGCCCGGGCCGAATCCTCCCGGGCGCGGCTCTCCGCGCAGGCGCAATCCGCCGCGCAGGCGCAGCCCGCCGCGCCGGTGCGGCCCGCCGCGCGGGCGGAGGCGGAGGGGCTGGCGAGGCCGCATCAGCCGTGAGCGGCCCGGCTTCGTGAGCGCCCCCGCTCGCCGACCGCTCCCGGTCGCGGCGCGCCCTTGCGGAACGGCGAAGCCCGCGCCACCTCCCCGTCACCCATCGAGCGAGAGCGAAGTCCGTCCGTGCCGCCCCTCCTGAGCTTCGTCGAGCGGGCCGGCTCCGCCGCCCGCGCCCTCGCCGAGGCCTCCAGCGACCTCCTCGTCCAGCCGACCCTGCGGCTCGGCGTCACCGGGCTCGCCCGCTCGGGCAAGACCGTGTTCACGGCCGCCCTGGTGCATCAGCTCTCCGGCCTCAACCCGCTGCCGGCCCTCAGGGCCTCGCAGGAGGGCCGCCTGCGCCGCGCACGGCTGGTGCCCCAGCCCGACGACGACGTGCCGCGCTTCCCCTACGAGGAGCACCTCGCGGCGCTGACCGAGGAGCGGCGCTGGCCGCGCTCCACCGACCGGATCAGCCAGCTGCGCCTCGCCATCGCGTACGAGCGGGCGGCCGGCTGGCGGCCCGGCCCCGCGAGCCTGATGGTCGACATCGTCGATTATCCGGGCGAGTGGCTGCTCGACCTCGCCCTGATCGAGCAGACCTACGAGGGCTGGTCGCGGGAGACGATCGCGGCCGCCCAGCGCCCCGGCCGCGCCGCGCTGGCGGCGCCCTGGCTCGACCTCCTGCGCGGCCTCGACCCGAATCAGCCCCTCGACGAGGTCGTGGCCGAGCGGGCGAGCGACGCCTTCAAGGCCTATCTGGCGGCGGTGCGGGCGGGGCCCGAGGCGGTCGCCACCACGCCGCCCGGGCGCTTCCTGATGCCGGGCGACCTCGCGGGCTCGCCGGCCCTGACCTTCGCGCCCCTCCTCCTCACCGGCCCGACCGGCCCGGACAGCCTCGGCGGCCTGATGGAGCGCCGCTTCGAGGCCTACAAGGGCCGGGTGGTGACGCCCTTCTTCCGCGAGCATTTCCAGCGCATCGACCGGCAGATCGTGCTGGTCGACGTGCTCGCCGCGGTGGATGCCGGGGCGGCGGCCCTGGCCGAGTTGGAGGACGCCCTCGACCGGGTGCTGATGAGCCTGCGGATCGGGCGCAACAGCGTGCTGTCGCGGCTGTTCGCGCCGCGGGCCGACCGGATCCTGTTCGCGGCGACGAAGGCCGACCACCTCCACCATTCCAGCCACGACCGGCTCGACGCGCTGCTGCGCCTCCTGGTGGCCCGCTCCCTGCGGCGCACGGAGGCGGCGGGGGCGCGGGTCGGCACGGTGGCGCTCGCCTCGGTGC
The DNA here is from genome assembly GCF_000019365.1 of Methylobacterium sp. 4-46. Taxonomy (GTDB): domain Bacteria; phylum Pseudomonadota; class Alphaproteobacteria; order Rhizobiales; family Beijerinckiaceae; genus Methylobacterium. The sequence goes on from NC_010511.1 coordinate 6,836,632, forward strand.
GGGCGACCCGCGAGACCCTGGTGCACGAGGGCCCCCACACGCTGCAGGCGGTGGCGGGCACGCCGGAGGCCGGCGAGGCGATCGGCGACGACGTCTTCGACGGCGAGACCGAGGCGGCGATCTTCCCCGGCGAGTTGCCCGAGCGGCCCGAGGCGGTGCTGGAGGGGGCGGTGGAGCCCGGCTCCCTGCGCTTCCCGCGCTTCCGCCCGCCGCGCGTGCCGGCGGACGCGCTCGGCCGGCCGGGCCGGCTGCCGCAGATCCGCCTCGACCGCGCCCTGCAATTCCTGATCGGCGACCGCCTCGCATGAGCCTGCCCCCGAAGCCCCGGGCCTTCCGCCTGCCGCCCGAGCCGGGCCCGCCCGGCACCGAGACCCCGCTGGCCGAGGGCGTGCGGGTGGTGGAGCAGCCCTTCGAGATCGTGGACGCCGCCGACGGCGTGCCGGTGCCGGTCGCGCCCCGCGCGGGTCCGCCCTGGGCGACGCTCCTCCTCTCGGCGCTCGGCGGCCTCGCGAGCCTGGGGATCGGGCTCGCGGTCGAGCGGCTGATCGCCGACCTCTTCGCCGCCGCCCCCTGGCTCGGGGCGGTGGCGCTGGCGCTCCTCGCGCTGGCGGCGGTGGCGCTGCTGGCGCTGGTCTGGCGGGAGCTCGCCGGCGTGCTGCGCGAGCGGCGCATCGAGGCGATCCGCGAGGCGGCGCTGGCGGCGCTGGCGAGCCGCGACCACACCGCCGCCAAGGCGGTGGTGCGGGAGGTCGGCACCCTCTACGCCGAACGGCCGGGCCTCGCGGCGGCGCGCGGGCGCCTCGACGCGGTGGCCGACGCGATCCTCGACGTGGAGGACCGCCTGGGCATCGCCGAGCACGAATTGCTCGGCCCCCTCGACCGGCTGGCCAAGGCCGCGGTGGCGGACGCGGCCAAGCAGGTCTCGGCCGTGACGGCGCTCAGCCCGCGGGCGATCGTGGACGTGGCCTTCGTGGTCTTCGCGGCGGTGCGGCTGCTGCGCCGGGTCGCGACGATCTATGGCGGGCGGCCGGGCCTGTTCGGGTTCCTGCGGCTCGCCCGGGCGGCCTTCGCGCATCTCGCGGTGACGGGCGGCGTCGCGGTCGGCGACAGCCTCGTGCAGCAGGTGCTGGGCCTGGGGCTCGCGGCGCGGGTCTCGGCGAAGCTCGGGGAGGGGGTGCTCAACGGCCTGATGACGGCCCGCTTCGGCCTCGCGGCCCTGGCGGTCTGCCGGCCGCTGCCCTTCCTGCGCGAGCCGGCGCCGCGGATCGGGGACGTGGCGGGCGAACTGATCCGCACCGGCGAGGCGGAGGGCTGAGGCGGGATCGTCAGGTGGGAGCCGCCTCGCGCGGGCGGATCGTCTCGTAATCGTGCGTCGCCGCCGCCTTCGAGAGATCGTGCGCGGTCTGGAGGTTGACCCAGAACTGGGCCGTGGTGCCGAAGTAGCGGCCGAGCCGGAGGGCCGTGTCGGCCGTGATGCTCCGGCGCTCGCGCAGGATGTCGCCGATGCGGTTGTGCGGCACCCTGATCGCCTCCGCGAGTTGGCGGGCGCTCAGGCCGAACGGTTTCATGAAGTCCTCAAGGAGGACTTCGCCAGGATGGGTGCGGATGCGCGGCATACGATCTCGGTACCTCAATGATAATCGACGATCGCGACCTCCTCGGGACCGAGGTCTGTCCAGCGAAAGCAGATGCGCCATTGGTCGTTGATGCGAATGCTGTGCTGGCCCGCGCGGTCGCCCTGGAGAGGTTCCAAACGATTGCCTGGCGGGCTGCGCAGGTCGTCGAGGTCGACCGCGGCGTCGAGCGCATCGAGCTTGCGCAGGGCGATACGTTCGAATGCCCGCCACCGCGGATGACAGATGCCATCCTCATGCAGGGCGCGCGCGTGCTTGTCAGCGAAGCTCTGGATCATCTCCGGCCGGCATGCGGTACGATTCCCGTACCACAAACCGTCGGCAGCTTCAACGAAGGTGCCAGAGGCGATCACGCCGTTGCGCACGCCCGAAGCGTCGGGGGAAGGGGACATCGGCGAGATCGGTTCGCTCGCCAGGGATCTCCCCTGGCAGGGACGTCTCCGCCGCGATGGCGGATCGTCCCGTCGGACCGCTTCCTCGCCCGACGGACGCGACGGCCGGGCCGGCTCCCTCAGCCCATCGGCAGCCCGACGTAATTCTCCGCGAGCACCGTCTGGGCGGCGACCGAGCCGCGGATATAGGCGAGTTCCGCGACCTGCATGCGGCGCGCGAAGGGATCCATGTCGGGGAAGCGGTGGGTCAGGCCGGTGAACCACCAGCTGAACCGCTCCGCCTTCCACACCCGCGCCAGCGCCCGCGCCGAGTAGCCGTCGAGCCCGGAGGCATCGCCCTCACGGTAATGGGCCACCAGCGCCTCGCCCAGCATCGCCACGTCCGAGACGGCGAGGTTCATGCCCTTGGCCCCGGTCGGCGGCACGATGTGCGCGGCGTCGCCCGCCAGGAAGAGCCGCCCGTGGCGCATCGGCTCGGCCACGACGCTGCGCAGGGGCGCGATGCTCTTCTCGAAGGAGGGGCCCCGCACGAGGCCAGAGGCCGCCTCCGGCCCGAGCCGCAGCGCCAGCTCGTCCCAGAACCGCGCGTCCGGCCAATCCTCGATCCGCTCGTCGAGCCCGACCTGCACGTAGTAGCGGCTGCGCGTCGGCGAGCGCATGCTGGCCAGCGCGAAGCCGTTGCGGTGGTTGGCGTAGATCAGCTCGTGGTTGACCGGCGGCAGCTCCGCCAGGATGCCGAGCCAGCCGAACGGGTAGACCCGCTCGAAGACCCGCAGCACGTCCGGCGGGATCGCCGCGCGGCCGACCCCGTGGAAGCCGTCGCAGCCGGCGATGAAGTCGCACGAGAGGCTGTGCGCCGCGCCGCCGCAACGGTACTCCACGCGGGGACGCTCGCCCGCGACGTCGCGGAGCGCCACGTCCTCGGCCTCGAACACGATGCGCAGGCCCCGCGCCTCGGCGGCGTCGAAGAGGTCGCGCATCACCTCCTGCTGGCCGTAGACCGTGACGGCGCCGCCGGTCAGCGCGGCCATGTCGATGCGGAAGATCTCGCCGTCATAGGCGAGGTTGGTGCCGGTATGGACGAGGCCCTCGGCCTTCAGCCGCCCGTCGAGGCCGAGTGCCTCCAGCACCGCGACGGTGCCCTGCTCCAGGACGCCGGCCCGCACCCGGCCCTCGACGTAGTCGCGGGTGCGGCGCTCCAGCACCACGGCGTCGATCCCCGCCCGGGCGAGGAGGTGGGCGAGGAACATTCCGGCCGGACCGGCCCCGATGATCGCGACCTGGCAGCGCATCCGCGTCTCCTCCGTGTGGCGTGTTCGCGGCGCCCGGCCGAGTCGAGGCGGGGGCCCATCCGGGGACAGGATGCGCGCGGCGCGCGCCCCTGGCGATGGACGCCGCGGCGAATAAATTGGATTTTCCGCCGCCGAGGCCGCCGCGCCGGAGACGCCGCCCCGATGCCCTCACTGCCCGCACAAGCACCTGCGGTGCCGCACTTCTTCCTGTACGGCGAGGCGCCGCGCGACGCCGACGACCGCTTCCTGCACTTGGAGGCCCTGGACGACCGCAGCCGGCCCAACCGCTGGCGCATCCGGCCGCACGTCCATGCCGGGCTGCACCAGATCCTGCACCTGCCGCGGGGCGGGGGCGTGATGCGGGCGGAGGCCGAGAGGATCGCCTTCGCGGGGCCCTGCTTCCTCCTGGTGCCGGCGGGCACCGCCCACGGCTTCCGCTTCGCGCACGAGACGGTCGGCACGGTGCTGACCCTGTCGGACCGCTACCTGCGCGACCTCGCCCGGCGCGAGCCCGACCTCGCCGGGCTGTTCCGGGCGCCCGCCGCGCTCGCCGAGACGGCGCCGAGCGGGGCCGGCGAGTGCCTCGCGGAGCTCGCCCGCGAACTGACCTGGGCGGCGCCCGGGCGGCGGGCGGCCCTCGAAGGGCACCTGCTCGTCCTCCTGGTCGCGGTGCTGCGCCACGCGCGCGCCGCGCAGGGGCCGCCGGCCCCGCCGGGACCGCAGGCGGTGCTGGTGGCGCGCTTCCGGGAGGCGGTCGAGGCGCGCCACCGGGAGGAGCGGCCCCTCGACGCTTACGCGCGCGACCTCGGCGTGACCCCGGCGCGGCTGCGCGCCGCCTGCCGGGCGGTGACCGGCGAGAGCCCCGGGCGGATCGTCCGCGACCGCCGCCTGCTGGAGGCCAAGCGCACGCTGCTCTACTCGGACCTCAGCGTCGCCGAGGTGGCCTACAGCCTCGGCTTCTCGGACCCGGCCTACTTCTCGCGCTTCTTCGCCCAGGGCACCGGGGAGCCCCCGCGCGCGTTTCGCGCGCGGCGCGGCGCGACGGGGTGAGGGCGATGCGGGGCCAGGACCTGACGAGGCGGGGGATCCTTCGCGGCGCGGCCGGCGCCGTCCTGGCCGGGAGCGGGCCGGTTCGGGCGCAGGTGAGCGGCGTGGCGCGGCGGAGCATCCCGTCGAGCGGCGAGGCCCTGCCGGTGATCGGGCTCGGCACCTGGATCGGCTTCGACGTCGGCGAGGAGGAGGCCGGGCGGGCCCGGCTCGGCGCGGTGCTGCGCACCCTCCTCGACGGCGGCGGCCGGGTGATCGATTCCTCGCCGATGTACGGGCGGGCCGAGGCCGTGGTCGGCGACCTCCTCGCCGAGGCGGGGACGCGGCCCCGGGCCTTCCTCGCCACCAAGGTCTGGACCCGCGGGCGGGAGGCCGGGCTCGCGCAGATGCGCCAATCCCTCGCGCGCCTGCGCACCGACCGCGTCGACCTGATGCAGGTGCACAACCTCCTCGACTGGCGCGTGCACCTGCCCGTTCTTCGGGCCTGGAAGGAGGAGGGCCGGATCCGCCATCTCGGCCTCTCGCACTACACCGAGAGCGCCTTCGACGAGGTCGAGGCCGCGCTGCGGGCCGAGCCCGTGGACGTCCTCCAGATCAACTACGCCCTCGACGACCGGGCCGCCGAGGCGCGCCTCCTGCCGCTCGCGGCCGAGCGGGGCGTCGCCGTGCTGGTCAACCGGCCCTTCGGCGGGGGCGGCCTGCTGGCCCGCCTCAAGGACCGCCCGCTGCCCGGCTACGCGGCGGAGCTGGGCTGCGCGAGCTGGGCCGAGATCCTGCTGAAATTCGTGATCGGCCACCCGGCCGTGACCTGCGCCATCCCGGGGACGGGCAGCCCCGCGCACATGGCGGCCAACCTGCGGGCCGGCACCGGGCCGCTCCCGGACGCCGCCCTGCGCCGCCGGATGGCCGAACTCTGAATGCCGGTTCAGGTTGAACGAAGTTCAGACCGGCCCGCGCCGCGGATCAGTCAAGCTCTCGACGGCCTGAGGCGCGGCAAAATGCTCTGTTTTTCGTGTACGGCCAAGATGGAACTGGGCCGCATTGCCCCATTTCTGCCCCCTCCGCCGCTATAACCCGGCTCATCCACGCCATCGCCGCGGCGAGCGCGACGGGACCCGACGGTTCCGGGCGCGCCTGATCGGATCGCGCCCGGCTCTTCGTCTTCGAGGGGGAAGCATGCTCATCAAGTCTGCCGTCATTGCGCTCGCGCTCGGTGCAGGTCTGGTCTCGGCAGGTCTGGTCTCGGCGCTGCCGGCGGTCTCGGGCGAGGCGCGCGGCTACAACGGCACCTGGGCCGTGCAGCTCGTCACCGAATCCGGCATGTGCGACGCGCGCACGAGCGTGTCGCTGGCGGTGCGCGACGGCGACGTCCGGCTCGCCTCGGCGAGCGAGGGCGCCTCGGTGAGCGGCCGCATCGGCGAGGACGGCAGCGTCGGCCTCACGGTCCGCAAGGGCCCGGCGAGCGGCGCGGCCTCGGGCCGGCTCCAGGCCACCTCGGGCTCCGGCACCTGGACCGTGTCCTCGCTCTGCACGGGCCGCTGGACCGCCCGCCGCACGACCCGCGTCGCGCAGGCGGAGTGAGCGGGGCGGCCCGATCGGCTCCGGCGCGCCGCCTCACGGTCCCGTCGCGCCCCCCGGTGCGGCGCTCCCGGGGAAGCCGCCGGTCTGGCGCAGCGCCTCGCCGAGGATCATCGCGGCGGCGACCGCGACGTTGAGGGAGCGCAGGCCCGGCCGCAGCGGGATCACCACCCGGGCCTCCGCGGCGGCGTGGACGGAATCGGGCACGCCGGCCGATTCGCGCCCCACCAGCAGGCAATCGTCCGGGCGGTAGGCGAACTCCGTGTAGGGCAGGGCGCCCGCGGTGGTGGCGAGCACGAGGCGCAGCGACGCCCGCCGCCGCCACGCCTCGAACTCCGCGAAGGAGCGGTGCCGCGTGATCGCCACGTGGTCGAGATAGTCGAGGCCCGAGCGGCGCAGGTGCCGGTCCGAGACGTCGAAGCCCGCCGGCTCGATGATCTCCACCGCCGCCCCGAGGCAGGCGGCGAGCCGCAGCATCGTGCCGGTATTCTGGGGTATGTCGGGCTGGTAGAGGGCGAGGCGCAGCATCGGGCGACGGGCTCGAAGGGGGGCGTGCGGCATCGCCCCCCGGTTGGCAGGCCGTCAAGGCGGAATACCTGAGGGGGCGCGCAATCCCGCGAAAGGCCCCTCATGTTCCTCGACTGGCTCGAGCGCCGCATCGACCCGTTCGCGCCCTTCGACGAGGGGCGCCAGCCCCCCGGCACGGTCACGGGCTTCGCCGGCACCTACCTGCGCCCGGTGCGCGGCGCCCTGGTGGTGCTGTTCTTCGCCGGCCTCGCGGCCGGGATCGTCGAGGCGTCGCTCTACCTGCTGATGGGCTGGTTCGTCGACATCCTGGCGACGTCGCGCCCCGACACCCTCTGGGCCGAGCACGGCACCGGGCTCATGCTCGCCGGGTTCCTGGTGCTGGTGGTGCGGCCCGCCCTGTCCTGGCTGCACGAGGCGCTCTCGAACCAGCTGGTCGTGCCCCAGACCACCAACATGGTCCGCTGGCGCACGCACCTCTACACGCTCGGCCACTCGCTCTCCTACTTCCAGGCGGATTTCGCCGGGCGCCTCGCCAACCGGGTCACGCAGGTCGGCCCGGCGGTGCGCGAACTCGCGGTCGTGTTCATCGACACGCTGCTCTACGTGGCGATCTTCGCCGCGACGGCGGTCGGACTGTTCTCCTCGATCAGCCCCTGGCTGGTCCTGCCCGTCCTGGTCTGGATCGCCGCCTATGCGGGGCTGACGCGCTTCTTCGTCCCCCGCGCCCGCGCCCGCTCGCTCAAGGTCGCCGACACCCGCTCGGCGCTGATCGGGCGCATCGTCGACAGCTACACCAACATCCTCACCGTCAAGCTCTTCGCCCGCGATCGCGAGGAGCGCTCGGCGGTGCGCGAGGCGACCACCGCCCACACCGACGCCTACCTGCACTCGTTCCGGCTGATCACCGCCACGACCTCGACCCTCTCGCTCCTGAACTCGGTCCTGATCTGCAGCACGGCGGGCGCCGTGCTCCTGCTGTGGTCGCAGGGCCGGATGACCACCGGCGAGGGGGCGGCCGGCCTTGCGCTGGTGCTGCGCCTCATCGCCATGTCGGGCTGGGTGATGCAGACCGTGCGCGGCCTGTTCGAGAATATCGGGGTGATCCAGGAGAGCATGCAGACCATCGCCCGGCCGCACGCCATCGTCGACCGGCCGGGCGCCTCCGACCTCGTCGTCGGCGAGGGGCGGATCGACTTCGAGCGCGTCAGCTTCCATTACGGGCGCGAGGACCGGGGCGTGATCGAGGAGCTGAGCCTGACCATCCGGCCGGGCGAGAAGGTCGGCCTCGTCGGCACCAGCGGGGCCGGCAAGACCACGATCACCTCGCTGCTCCTGCGCCTGCACGACCTCGAGGGCGGGCGCATCCTGATCGACGGACAGGACATCGCGGGGGTGACCCAGGCCTCGCTGCGCCGGCAGATCGCCGTGGTGACCCAGGACACCTCGCTCCTGCACCGCTCGATCCGCGACAACATCGCGTATGGCCGGGTCGAGGCGGGCGAGGCGGAGATCGTGGCGGCGGCCAAGCTCGCCCACGCCCACGACTTCATCCAGGACCTGGAGGACCACAGGGGCCGGCGGGGCTACGACGCGCAGGTGGGCGAGCGGGGCGTGAAGCTCTCCGGCGGCCAGCGCCAGCGCATCGCCATCGCGCGGGTGATCCTGAAGGACGCGCCGATCCTGATCCTCGACGAGGCGACCTCCGCCCTCGATTCCGAGGTCGAGGCGGCCATCCAGGGCTCCCTCGACACGCTGATGCGGGGCAAGACGGTGCTGGCGATCGCGCACCGGCTCTCGACCATCGCGGCCCTCGACCGGCTGATCGTGCTCGATCGCGGCCGGATCGTGGAGGAGGGCCGCCACGCCGACCTGATCCGCCGCGGCGGGCTCTACGCCCGCCTGTGGCAGCGCCAGTCGGGCGGGTTCCTCGGGCTGGGCGAGGGAGAGGGGGAGGGATTCGATCAGGCGGCGGAGTGATCCGGGATCCGGTCGATCGAAGCGGATCCCGCGCCCGACCGGGGCGGGGCCGGGGGGCTCCCGGCCGCCCCGTCACTGCGCGTTGCGGAACGGCTCGTACTTGGTCAGGCCGCGCAGGAGCTGGCCCAGGAAGGCCTGCTCGCCGCCGCTCGTCGGCGTCGTGCGGGAGATGAAGTCGAACACCCGCCCGTCCTGCTCGCCGTAGAGCGCCACGCGCTCGACCTTGAAGCCCTGGTTGAAATAGACCGCCAGCACCCGCTGGCTCTCGGCCCGCTCGCCCAGGAACATCACCGTCCGCTTGGTGTTCTGGCTGATATAGTACCAGGACTTGTTGCCCACGGTGGAGACCGTGGTGGGCGTGCCGAGGAGCTGGAGCACCTGTTCGGCGCTGGTGCCCGGCTTCACCTGGGCGACCGCCGCCTCGTCGATCAGGTAGCCGTGGCGGAACTCTTCGCCGATCACGCAGCCGGCCACCGACAGGCCGAGCAGACCCGCCGCGGCGAGGCGGGTGAGTGACGGGATGAAGCGACGCGGCATCGCGACCCTCTGGAACACGCGAAGGGACGGCGCCCTTGCGCCGGAACGGAGCGCTGCCGTACCCCGGGGTTGTGGCGTTGGCAAGGCACGGCCAAGGTTGGACGGGCGCCGCGCGGGGCTGCCGCGGGGCGCTGATCCGCTTGGCCGCGCAAGGGCTTGGGAGACGAATCGGCGATGATCCGCAACCTGTTCCGGCGCGAGGACGGGCGCCGTCGCGCCATCGAGGCGTTGCACATCCGCATCAACGCGGCCGCCCGGGTGCCCGCCCTCTACCTCGCGCTCGGGGTGCCCGACACCGTCGAGGGCCGCTTCGAGACCCTCTGCCTCACCGTCATCCTGGTGCTGCGCCGCCTGCGCCAGCTGCCCGCCCCGGCCGAGGACGTCGCCCAGGACCTGGTCGATTCCGTCTTCGCGCAGCTCGACTCGTCGCTGCGCGAGCTCGGGGTGGGGGATCTCGGCGTGGCCAAGCGCATGAAGAAGCTGGCCCAGGCCTTCTACGGCCGGGCCCGGGCCTACGACGCCGCCCTCGACGCGGGCGACGCGGCGGCGCTCGCCGCGGCGCTGGCCCGCAACGTGCTCGGCCGCGACGCGCCCGAGGCCGCCGCGCCCCTCGCCGCCTACGTGGTGGCCGCCGACGCCGCCCTCGGGCAGCACGACCTCGACCGGCTGATGGCGGAGGGGCCGGTCCTGCCCGACCCGGCGCCCTTCGGCCCCGCGGCCTGAGCCGCGGCCCCGGCGTGCCGGAAACCGGCCCGTCGCGGCCCCTGTTGAGACACCGCGCGCCCGGTGCCCGGACGGTCCCGGGCCGGCGCGTCCCGCCAGAGGAGTTGCCCCATGACCCCCGATCCCGTCGGCCCGCTCTCCCGCCCGGTCCTGGTCGAGCGCGCGCTCAAGGCCGGCGGGGAGATCGTGGTCGAGGCCGACGCCGAGGAGCGCGAGGCGCTCGCCCGCGATTTCGGCCTGCCGGCGATCCACGCCCTGACCGGGCGCTTCCGCCTCCAGGGCTCGCTGCACCGCCTGCGGGTGACCGGGACCGTCGAGGCCGCCATCGCCCAGACCTGCGTGGTGACCCTCGAACCCTTCGAATCCACCGTGCGGGAGGAGGTCGAGGTCGATTTCGCCGCCCCGGACGCCTTCGCGGGCACGCCCGCCGAGGATGCCGACATCCCCGACCCGATCGTCAACGGCCGCGTCGATCTCGGCAGCCTGACCGCCGAGTTCCTGGCGCTGGGCCTCGACCCCTATCCGAGGAAGCCCGGCGTCGCCTTCGAGCCCCCCGAGGCGGGGGCCGAGGAGACGCCCTTCGCCGGCCTGCGCAGCCTCAAGGGCGAGTGAGGCGGGGCAGAATTCGTTTGCGGCCCGGCGCCGGGCCGCTATTTTCCGCCCCGCCGCGGCACACCCTGTCCGCCCGCCGCCGGAACGAGGCTCGTCGATCCCCCCATGTCCCAGAGAGTGCGCATCTCGCTCGACGCGATGGGCGGCGATCACGGTCCCACGACGGTCGTGCCGGGCGCGGCGATCGCCCGGGAGCGCCACCCCGAGACGACCTTCCTGATGTTCGGCGACGAGGCCGTCCTGCGGCCGATGGTCGAGGCGGAGCCGCGCCTCGCCGGCGCCGTCGAGATCCGCCACGCCAGCCTCGCCATCGGCATGGACGAGAAGCCGAGCCAGGCGGTCCGCGCCGGGCGCGGCAAGTCCTCGATGTGGAAGGCGATCCAGGCCGTGCGCGACGGCGAGGCGGAGGCGGCGGTCTCGGCCGGCAACACCGGCGCCCTGATGGCGATGTCGAAGATCTGCCTCAAGACCATGGCGCAGATCGAGCGGCCGGCCATCGCCTGCCTGTGGCCGACCGTGCGGGGCGAGAGCGTCGTGCTCGACGTCGGGGCGACGATCGGCACCGATGCCGAGCACCTCGTCGAGATGGCGCTGATGGGCGCCGCCATGGCCCGCATCGTCTTCGACCTCGACCGGCCGACCGTGGGCCTGCTCAACGTCGGCACCGAGGAGATGAAGGGCAACGAGGCCGTCAAGGAGGCCGCCCGCCTCCTGCGCGAGGCCGACCTGCCGACCCTGCGCTACCACGGCTTCGTCGAGGGGACGGATCTCGGCCGCGGCACCACCGACGTGGTGGTGACCGAGGGCTTCACCGGCAACATCGCGCTCAAGACCGCCGAGGGCACCGCCAAGCAGATCGGGCAGTACCTCAGGAGCGCGATGAGCCGGACGCTGATGGCGAAGATCGGCTACCTGTTCGCCCGCGGCGCCTTCGAGGCCCTGCGCGAGAAGATGAACCCGAGCCGGGCCAATGGCGGCGTCTTCCTCGGCCTCGAAGGCATCGTCGTCAAGAGCCACGGCTCGGAGGACGCGCAGGGCTTCGCGGCCGCCATCGACCTTGCCACCGACATGGCCCGACACGACCTGATGCGGACGATCCGCGAGATGCTCGAGGCGACGCCGGCCGCCGCCTCGGCCTGAGGGAGGAGACCCGGACCCCATGACCCGCCTTCGCTCGGTGGTGCGGGGCTGCGGCTCCTACCTGCCGCGGACCGTCGTCACCAACGACGACCTCGCCGCCCGCGTCGACACCTCGGACGAGTGGATCGTCCAGCGCACCGGGATCCGCCAGCGCCACATCGCCGGCCCGGACGAGACCACCTCGGTGCTCGGCATCAGGGCGGCCCGCGCGGCGCTCGCCGAGGCCGACATCGACCCGGCGAGCATCGACCTCATCATCTGCGCCACGTCGACGCCCGACCACACCTTCCCGTCGACGGCGACCCAGATCCAGGACGGCCTCGGCATCCACGGCGGGGCGGCCTTCGACCTGCAGGCGGTCTGCGCGGGCTTCGTCTACGGCGTCGCCACGGCCGACAAGTTCCTGACCACCGGCGCCGCCCGCCGCGCCCTGGTGATCGGCGCCGAGACCTTCTCGCGCCTCCTCGACTGGGAGGACCGCACCACCTGCGTGCTGTTCGGCGACGGGGCCGGCGCGATCGTGCTGGAGGCGCAGCCGGGCGAGGGCCATTCGGGCGACCGCGGCGTGCTCACCAGCCACCTGCGCTCGGACGGGCGCTACCGCGAGAAGCTCTACGTCGATGGCGGGCCCGGCTCGACCGGCACCACCGGCAAGCTCAGGATGGTCGGCAAGGAGGTCTTCCGCTTCGCGGTCGGGTCGGTGACGGACGTGATCAACGACGCCTTCGCGGCCACCGGCACCCGCGCGGAGGATCTCGACTGGTTCGTGCCCCACCAGGCCAACCGCCGCATCATCGAGGCCTCCGCCGACAAGCTCGGCATCGCCCGCGAGAAGGTCGTCCTCACCGTCGACCGGCACGGCAACACCTCGGCGGCCTCGATCCCGCTCGCCCTCGACGCGGCCTGCCGGGACGGGCGCATCGCGCGCGGCGACCTCGTGATGATCGAGGCCATCGGCGGCGGCTTCGCCTGGGGCAGCGCGCTCATTCGCTGGTGATCGCGCTGGTGATCGCGCGGGCGATCGGGCTCGGGTGATCGCGCGAAAAGGAGCCGGGCGCCCCGTTGACCCAGCGGGCGTGCCAGATTAGCGTGCGCGATCATAGACATATGTCGGTTTCTTGAGAACGCGCCGGGGAGCATCAGGATGGCAGGCAAGACGGTCACGCGGGCCGACCTGACCGAGGCCGTCTACCAGCGGGTCGGCCTGTCGCGGACCGAGTCGGCTGCCCTGGTGGAGACGGTGCTGTCGGAGATCTGCACCTGCCTCGCCTCGGGCGAGACCGTGAAGCTGTCCTCCTTCGGCTCCTTCGTGGTGCGCGACAAGGGCAAGCGGGTCGGGCGCAACCCCAAGACCGGGGTCGAGGTGGCAATCGAGCCGCGCCGCGTCATGGTGTTCAAGCCCTCGAACGTGCTCAAGGCGCGCATCAACGGCGGTGCGGCCGAACCGGACGACGAGTGACGCGAGCGGGCGCTTGAGCGGAGCCGGCCTTCCGCGCGCCCGGCGCGGGCGGCGGGGCTTCGCGTGAGCGGGCCCGCGGCAGGAGGTCCCGCGCATGACGATGCTCGTGGCCGCCGGGGAGCCGGGCGGCGAGAAGGCCCCGGAGGCGTTCCGCACCATCAGCGAGGTGGCGGACGACCTCGACCTGCCCCAGCACGTGCTGCGGTTCTGGGAAACCCGCTTCACCCAGATCCGGCCGCTCAAGCGCGGCGGCAACCGGCGCTACTACCGGCCGGAGGACATCGACCTCCTGCGCGGGGTGCGCCAGCTCCTCTACGGGCAGGGCTACACGATCCGCGGGGTGCAGCGCATCCTGCGCGAGCGGGGCATGCGCTTCGTCCAGGCGGTGGGGCGGGGCGAGCAGGTGGCGCCCGCGGCCTATCCGGAGGCCGAACCCCCCCGCGAGGCGCCGGCCGGGCCGCCCCTGGCGCCGGAGGACCGGGCGGCGCTGAGCCGCCTCCTCGACGACCTGCGCGCCTGCCGGGAGCGGCTCGCGGCCTTGCGGGATCGCCGCGCACGCGAAATAGTGTCGTGCGACGAGAACCTTGCGGAATGACCGGCGTTCCCCGCTCATGGCCGACCAGCCCCGCCACGCTTCGCCCGCCACCGCGCTGATCGCCCGGCTGATGCGCATCGTGCGCACCTGCCCGGAGGCGACGGCGGACGTGCTCGAACTCGTGCTGCTGGTGAGCCAGATCGAGGCCCTGACCGCGGTCGACCGGGACTACCGGGACGCCAAGCGGGTGATCGCCCGGCTGCGCCACCCGCTCTGGGACATGGCGCCCGACCAGCGCGCCGTGCTGCGCCGGGCCGCCGACACGATCCGGGAGGTCTGCGGCCTCGCCGAGGCCGACATCCCGCCCGACCCGATCGCCGATGCGGGCGAGCGGGAGCGGGTCGAGGCCCAACTCGCCGCGGCGCTGGCGGCCGAGTTCACGCCGGCCCAGATCGCCAAGGTCACCGGGGCGGTGATGGCGGTGCTGCAGGCCTCCGGCAGCGGGCGCGCCGCCGAGCACGGGAGCGGCTGATGTTCGGGGATTATCCGGTCGAGGGGCGGGGCTACTGGCTCTGGCTCGGCGGCATCGCGCTGCTCGGGCTGTTCAACCTGCTCGTGATGCTCACGCTGCACTGATGCCGACGGGCCGCGAGGCCGACGCACCGGGCCGTCGCCCGTCTCGAAGGGACGACACAGGCCGACGGCGTGACGCGGCATCGAGGACGGAACCGAGGGTCGTGAGACGTGACCGTCGAGACGGGGCGCCCGCGGGGCGCTTTCGGACCCGCGGCCCCTCGACGGCCCCCGGGCGGCTCCCCACATGCGGGCCGCAGAGCTTCCCCGGAGAAAGCCCTCATGATCCGCCCCATCGTCGCGCTCGCCGCCAGCGCCCTCCTGGTCGGTCCGCTCCTGGCCAGTCCGCTCCTGGCCGGCCCGGCCCTGGCCCAGGCGGCCAAGACCATCGAGCGCAGCGTCGCGCCGGGCAAGCAGATCCTCCTGCTCACCGTGCCCAACCTCAAGAAGGATTGCTCCCTCGGTCCCCAGCCCGAGCTGAAAGTGACGGCGCCGCCCAAGAACGGCGCCCTGATCCAGCGCGCCGGCCGCCGCAAGACGCCCGCCACCTATCGCTGCCCGAACGTCGAGGCCAACGTCCAGGCCATGTTCTACGAGAGCAAGGCCGGCTTTACCGGTACCGACGAGCTCACGGTCGAGGTGAAGGGCGCGGACGGCACCATCTCGGTGCGCGTCATCAAGATCAAGGTCGGCGGCGGCGAGACCAAGAGCGACACTACCGACCTGTGAGGAACGCCCGGCCCGGCGCGGCGTTTCCTCCTGACGGCGGCCGCGCGGCCATCCGGGCGGGGGCCGCGCCGCGGCGGCGCGAAGGCCGCGGCGGCGTCGCAAGAACGGCGGCGGGCGTGTCCTTTGCGACACAGGCGGCCGGGCCGGATGGCTTTCGCCTTGGTGGGCCTGCGACTTTCCGAAAGGGCACGGGGCCCGCACCGCGCCCGCACGCTGCTGTCGGGCCCCGACGACGAGGCCTGCGCAGTTTCCCGCCCTCGCCGCACTGCGACAAACATGAGGATATCGATTGCATCGGAGCCGGGACAGGATGAAGCTGGCGATGTCGTGAGGGTTCGGAATGCCAATGCCGTCAGCGAGCGATCTGTTTCAGACCTTTGCCCGCAGCTACGAGGCCCGGCGTGACGCGGAACTGTCGCTCTCGGAGTACCTCGAAGCCTGCCGCGACAACCCCTTGATGTATGCGAGCGCGCCTGAGCGCATCCTGGAGGCGATCGGCCAGCCGGAGCTCGTCGACACCGCGCGGGATTCCCGCCTCGGCCGGATCTTCATGAACCGGACGATCCGGACCTACCCGGCCTTCTCGGAATTCTACGGCATGGAGGAGACGATCGAGCGGATCGTCTCCTTCTTCCGGCACGCCGCCCAGGGCCTGGAGGAGCGCAAGCAGATTCTCTACCTGCTCGGCCCGGTCGGCGGCGGCAAGTCGTCGCTCGCCGAGCGCCTGAAGTCCCTCATGGAGGTGCACCCGATCTACGTGCTGAAGGCCGGCAACGATCTGAGCCCGGTCTTCGAGAGCCCGCTCGTCCTGTTCGACCCCGAGACGATGGGCCCGGCCATCGAGGAGCGCTACGGCATCCCGCGCCGCCGCCTCACCGGTCTGATGAGCCCCTGGTGCCTGAAGCGCCTCGACGAGTTCGGCGGCGACATCACCCAGTTCAAGGTCGTGAAGGTCCGCCCCTCGCGCCTGCGCCAGATCGCCGTCGCCAAGACCGAGCCGGGCGACGAGAACAACCAGGACATCTCCTCGCTGGTCGGCAAGGTCGACATCCGCAAGCTCGAGACTCTGAGCCAGGCCGATCCGGACGCCTATTCCTACTCGGGCGGCCTCAACCGGGCGAACCAGGGCATCCTCGAATTCGTCGAGATGTTCAAGGCGCCGATCAAGATGCTGCACCCGCTGCTGACCGCCACGCAGGAGGGCAACTACGTCGGCACCGAGAACATCGGGGCGATCCCCTTCACCGGCATCATCCTGGCCCACTCGAACGAGGCCGAGTGGCAGAGTTTCAAGACCAACAAGAACAATGAAGCCTTCATCGACCGCATCTACGTCATCAAGGTTCCGTACTGCCTGCGCGTCACCGAGGAGCAGCGGATCTACGAGAAGCTGATCTCCGGCTCGGAACTCGCCGAGGCGCCCTGCGCCCCCGGCACGCTGGAGATGCTGGCGCGCTTCTCGGTGCTCTCGCGCCTGCGCGAGCATCCGAACTCCAACGTGTTCTCGAAGATGCGGGTCTATGACGGCGAGTCCCTGCGCGAGGTCGATCCCCGCGCCCGCTCGCTCCAGGAGTACAAGGACTCGGCCGGCGTCGACGAGGGCATGGACGGGATCTCGACCCGCTTCGCCTTCAAGGTCATGGCCGCGACCTTCAACCACGACACCACCGAGGTCTCGGCCGACCCGGTCCACCTGATGTACGTGCTGGAGCAGGCGCTGCGCCGCGAGCAGCTCCCGCCCGAGACCGAGAAGCGCTACCTGGAATTCATCAAGGGCGAGCTCGCGCCCCGCTACGCCGAGTTCATCGGCCACGAGATCCAGAAGGCCTACCTCGAATCTTACCACGATTACGGTCAGAACCTGTTCGACCGTTACATCGACTACGCGGATGCCTGGATCGAGGATCAGGACTTCAAGGATCCGGAGACCGGGCAGCTGCTCAACCGGGAACTCCTGAACCAGGAACTCACCAAGATCGAGAAGCCGGCGGGGATCGCCAACCCGAAGGACTTCCGCAACGAGGTGGTCAAGTTCGCCCTGCGCTCGCGGGCCCAGCACGGCGGGCGCAACCCGTCCTGGACCTCCTACGAGAAGATCCGCGAGGTGATCGAGCGGCGCATGTTCAGCCAGGTGGAGGAGCTGCTGCCGGTGATCTCCTTCGGCTCGAAGAAGGACAGCGAGACCGAGAAGAAGCACGGCGAGTTCGTCGAGCGGATGCGGGCGCGCGGCTACACCGAGCGGCAGGTGCGGCGCCTCGTCGAGTGGTACATGCGCGTCAAGCAGGCGGGCTGACGGGCCGGCGGGCCCGAAGCCCGCCGCGCCCCGCGCGGTTGCGGATGCCGGAATCCGTCCGGTAGGGTAAGATGGCGTGATCGGAAGTTCGGCCTGATGCACATTATCGATCGGCGCCTCAATCCGGGCGGCAAGTCCCTGGCGAACCGGCAGCGCTTCCTGCGCCGGGTGCGCGACGTCGCGCAGCGCGCGGTGCGCGAGGCCGCGCGCGACCGCGACATCCGCAACATCGACAAGGAGGCGAGCGTCACCGTCCCGGTGGACGGGGTGCGCGAGCCCCGCTTCAGCCGGGCGCCCGGCACCGGCGTGCAGGACCACATTCTGCCCGGCAACAAGACCTACATCGAGGGCGACACGATCGAGCGCCCGCCCCGCGGCCAGGGCGGCGGCGGGGGCGGCCAGGCCGGGGAGGGCGGCCAGGATTCGGAGGATTCCTTCCAGTTCATGCTGACCCGGGAGGAGTTCCTGGAACTCTTCCTGGAGGACCTGGAACTGCCCGACCTCGCCAAGAGGCGCCTCGCCGTGGTCGAGACCCCGGCCCTGCGCCGGGCGGGCTACATGGTCTCGGGCTCGCCCGCGAACCTCGCCCTCACCCGGACCCTGCGCAACTCGCTGTCGCGGCGCATCGCCCTCAAGCGCCCCAAGCACGAGGATCTCGCGGCGCTCGAGGCCGACCTCGCCGAGGCCGAGGCCCGCGCCCCCGACGCGCCCGAGACCGTCGCCCTGCGCGAGGAGGTCGCGCGCCTGCGCATCCGCAGCCAGCGCATCCCCTACATCGACCCGATCGACCTGCGCTACCGCCGCTTCGAGCCCTATCCGCGCCCGGTCGCCCAGGCGGTGATGTTCTGCCTGATGGACGTCTCGGGCTCGATGACCGAGCACATGAAGGACCTCGCCAAGCGGTTCTACATCCTGCTGCACATCTTCCTGGTGCGCCGCTACAAGCACGTCGAGATCGTCTTCATCCGCCACACCGACCACGCCAAGGAGGTCGACGAGGAGACCTTCTTCGGCTCGCGGGAGACCGGCGGCACCCTGGTCTCCTCGGCGCTGGTCGAGATGAAGCGCATCGTCGCCGAGCGCTACAACCCCGAGGACTGGAACATCTACGCCGCCCAGGCCTCGGACGGCGACAACGTGTCGAGCGACTCGACCACCTCGCAGGAACTCCTGCGCGGCGCGATCCTCCCAGCCTGCCAGCACTTCGCCTACCTGGAGGTCGGCGACGAGACCGGCCCGCGGGCCGGCTTCGTGGAGCACCGCACCACCCTGTGGCGCACCTACGAGCCCGTCGCCAAGGCCAACCCCGTGCTCGCCATGCGCAAGGTCAACCACCGCCGCGACATCTACCCGGTCTTCCGCGAACTCTTCGCCCGCAAGGCCGGGCAGGAGCAGGCCCCGGCCTGAGCGCCGCGACACTGCCACGATGCGGATGAACCCTGTGCCGCCGACGCCGTGAAGAGAGGTTCGAGGTCCGATGAATGCACCGACCACCGGGGTGATGCCGCGGCCGGCCCTGGTCCGGGCGGGGGAGCCCCTGTTCACCGGGAATGACTGGGACTTCGACACGATCCGGCGCATCCACGACGCCTGCGAGGCCATCGCCGGCCCGGAACTCGGCCTGTCCTGGTACCCGAACCAGATCGAGATCATCACGGCCGAGCAGATGCTCGACGCCTACGCGTCGATCGGCATGCCGCTCTTCTACAAGCACTGGTCCTTCGGCAAGCACTTCGCCCAGCACGAGGCCGGCTACCGCCGCGGCCTGATGGGCCTCGCCTACGAGATCGTGATCAACTCGAACCCGTGCATCTCCTACATCATGGAGGAGAACACGGCGACGATGCAGACGCTGGTGATCGCCCACGCCGCCTTCGGGCACAACCACTTCTTCAAGAACAACTACCTGTTCCGGCAGTGGACCGACGCCGAGGGCATCCTCGACTACCTCGACTTCGCCAAGGGCTTCATCTCGCGCTGCGAGGAGCGCTACGGTCACGCCGCCGTCGAGGCGGTGCTCGACGCCGCCCACGCGCTGATGAACCAGGGCGTGCACCGCTACCCCCGCAAGAAGCGGCCCGACCTGTCCTCCGAGCAGCGCCGCGAGCGCGAGCGCCAGGAGCACCAGGAGCGGATGTACAACGACCTCTGGCGCACGCTGCCGGCGCGGGCCAAGACCGACAAGCCGAACCTCTCGGTCGAGCGCCGCCGCGCCCTGCTCGAATTGCCGCAGGAGAACATCCTCTACTTCCTGGAGAAGGTGGCGCCCCGCCTGCAGCCCTGGCAGCGCGAGATCCTGCGCATCGTCCGCCACGTGGCGCAGTACTTCTACCCGCAGCGCCAGACCAAGGTGATGAACGAGGGCTGCGCCACCTACACGCACTACCAGATCATGACCCGCCTCTCGGAGACGGGCCGGATCACCGAGGCGGCCTACCTGGAGTTCCTGCAGTCGCACACGAACGTCATCCGGCAGCCGACCTTCGACGACCGGCATTACGGCGGGCACAATCCGTACGCCATCGGCTTCGCCATGATGACGGACATCGCCCGGATCGCCAGCGAGCCGACCGAGGAGGACCGGGCGTGGTTCCCGGACATCGCCGGCTGCCGCGACCCGATGGGCGTGCTGCGCGACGTCTGGGAGAATTACCGCGACGAGAGCTTCATCGCGCAGTTCCTGTCGCCCCGCCTGATGCGCCAGCTGCGCCTGTTCCACGTCGTCGACGATCCCGACCGGCCCGAACTGCGGGTCGAGGCGATCCACGACGAGCGCGGCTACCGGCGCCTGCGCCGGGCCTTCGCGCGCCAGTACGACGTGGCGTGGCTCGATCCGGACATCGAGGTGGTGGATGTCGACCTGGAGGGCGACCGCCGCCTGATCCTGCACCACAAGGTGCTGAACCGGGTCCTGCTGCAGAAGGAGGACGCGCACCGGGTGCTCCAGCACCTCGCGGATCTCTGGGGCTACGACGTGGTGCTGAAGGAGGTCGATCCCGCCTCCGGCACCGTGCTCAAGGAGCACAATGCGAGCGCGCGGCCGACCTTCTTCTGAGTGTTTCGAGGGGGGTCCGAACGGATCGTTCGGATGCGGGGTCATCCCGACGGCCACGTCCCGTGACCCTTGGTTCGGGTCTCGGATTCTCGTCGGGCCATCGGCGTGATCTCGGCCATCCGAGACGGTCGACGGCCGGCCGCGTCGGCAGCCCGGGCCGTTGCCGTCACACCGCCCGGTCCTCCTCCCGCACCGCCCGCGCCGCCTCGGCCTGGGCGCGCGCGAACAGGTCCGGCACCTCGGCCGCGGCCGCGTCGAGGCCGCGCTCGCCCAATTCGCCGCGCAGCCGCTCCTTCAGCGCCGCGTCGGTGAGCGGGGAGGCGATGGTCTCCACCAGCCGGCGCGTATAGGCCTCGCCCTCCGCCTCCGACAGGCCGAGCCGCGCGCTCATCCAGGTGCCGATGATGCGGTTGCGCCGCACCAGGGCGCGAAACCGCATCTCCTCCTCGTGCGCGAACAGGGCCTCGGCGGCGCGCTCGCGCTCCTCGAACGGGGTCGTCATGGGCTCCTCCGTCCTTCTCTCGGCCAGGATGCTACCCTGATCGCGGGCGGATGCCAGGGCCCCCGATCCGGCCGTCCCCCGACCTGGAGGCCGCTCCAGCCGGTCGCTGCACCGGCGGGGCGGCCCGCCCGACCTCGACGGGATCGTCTTCGCGGCGCAGAGGCGGGCGAGCACGGCGCACCGGCCCCGGCCGAGACCGCGGGGGCGGTGCTGATGCTCGGCGGCGTGGTCGCGGCGATCCGCGCCTTCGCGGGGCGGCGGGCGCCCCGCTCACCTGTGCCAAGGCCGCCGCCCGAGCGGGCCCCTATCGCCGCGGCTTCGGGTTCTCCAGGAAGAAGCGCCACATCTCCCGGGAGGCGTCCGGGCCGCTTGGGTCGGTGTAGCTCGCGGCGGCGTCGCCCCCCGACCACGCGTGGCCGCTGCCCTGCACGACCCAGTGCTCGAAGCGCGGGCGGCCGCTCTCGTCCGCCAGGACGCTGCGCCGCCATGCCCGCCCGTTCGGCGCCACGCCGGCCTCCTCGCGCAGCAGGGTGCCGCCCGTCGCCGCGATGATCGCCGCGCCGTTGCGCGGATGCACGGTCGTGTCCTGGTCGCCGTGGAACACGATGGTGGGCAGCACCCGCTCCGGCCGGGACGACGCCTCCGCGCCCTCCCGCATCGCCCGCATGGCCGCCGGCAGGCCGCTCGCCGCCCCGGCGCAGAGCCCCGAATGGATGCCCACCGCCGCGAACAGGTCCGGATAGGCCGCCGCCAGGTTCGCCGCCGCGGCGCCGCCCGCCGACAGGCCCGCCACGTAGACCCGCCGGGGATCGACCGCGTAATCCTCCATCACCGCCCGGGCGATCCCGGCGATCAGCGAGGCCTCGCCGTGGTCGCGGCGCTGGTCGGCGCTGTTGAACCAGTTCCAGCAGCGGGCGTGGTTGGCCGCGGCGGTCTGGGCCGGGTAGGCGACCAGGAAGGTCTCGGCATCGGCGATCCGGTTCATGCCGGTGCCGGCCGCGAAATCGTCGGGCGACTGGGTGCAGCCGTGCAGCATCACCACGAGCGGCACCGCCCGGCCCCTGTAGGCGCCCGGCACGTAGAGCTTGTAGGCGCGCTGGCCCGCCGCGTTGGCGTAGTGGCGCGACAGGAACTCCCCGGGTCCCGCCTCGCCGGCCACCTCCGCGTCCGGGGCCGGCTCGACCAGCCCGTCGAGGAGCGGGGCGACCTTGCGGCCGATCTCCCGGGCGATCTCGCGCAGCCCCTGCGGGAGAGGGCGCAGCCCCTCCGCGAGGGGCCGAAGCCCCTCCGCGAGGGGCCGGTGCCCCTCCGGGTGGGGCATGGGGATCATGCGGGGTTCCGGCGCGGCCGGGCGCGGCGCCGCGCCCGCCGTCCAGGCCGGGGCGGCCGGCCGGAGTCCGGCGCGCCCGACCGCCTCGACCGGCGTCACTGCCGGGGACGGCTTTGCCGCCGGGGAGGGCTTTACCGCTTGGGAGGGTTGGGCCGACGCGGCGGTCTCGGCCGGGGCGGCGCGCGCCGCGCCGCCCGGCAGGGCGCGCAGGGGCGTCGGGTTGACCTTCGCGGCCGGCGCGGCGGGGGCCGGTTCGGCCGGAGCGGGGCGCTCGCCGCGGACCACCCGCTGGATCACGGACAGCGCTTCGCCGAGGCGCCCGGCCCGCGTGAGGCGCGTCGCCTCGGCCATGCCGGGGAGGATCTTCTTGCGCATGGGAGCCTCGTCCTTGAGGACGCGAGAGGAGCCGGCGCCGGGCGGTCGGGCCCGGCGCGCGGAGGGGCGGCGGACCGCCGTCAGCGGATGCGGTCGGCCAGGGCCGCCTTGACGGCGGGGCTGGCATGGAGGGCGCCGAGCACCTCCACGGAAGCGATGGCCGCGCGGGCGAGGTCGGGCGTCACGTCGGAGGCGATGGTCGCGAGCCCCAGCACCCGGATGGCGAGCGGGGTCCCCGCGTCGCGGGCCGCCTCCAGATCCTCCCGGGCGAAGTGCCGCAGGCCGAGTTCGACGCGCTTGCGCGCCATCGCCTGCCGGGTCGCCTCGCCGTGCCGGTCGATCTGGTTGCGGATCGCCGTGCGGATGAAGTCGGTGCGGTTGGCGTAGAACCCGTCGCGGACCAGCAGGTCCACGTGCCCGAGATCGACGTAGCCGAGATTGATCGTGATCTTCTCGCTGTCGCCGGCCCGGGGCCGCAGCTCCTGCACGCTTCCGCTCATCGGCGCCATCCTGTCGCCATCCGACCGGATGGAACATGCCCCGTCTTCGCGGGTGCAGCAAGTGCGGTGCAGCAAAAATCTCGCCGGGCGCCCCCTCCGAAGGGCGTAAGGCCGCACCGGGCCGGGAGCGTTGAGACGTTTGCAACCCTCTGTTAAGCGCGCGCCAAGGCACAACAGGAGGATGCGCCATGTGGAATCAGGTCTACGACCCGTTCGGGAATGCCTGGCTGTCGACGATCGCGGCGGCGGTTCCGGTCGTGGCCCTGCTCGCGCTGATCGCCAGCGGCAAGGTGAAGGCCCACATCGCCGCCGTCATCTCGCTGGTCATCGCCTTCGTGGTGGCGACGGCCTTGTTCGGCATGCCGGTGGGCCTCGCGACCCGCGCCACCCTCCTGGGCGTCGTGACCGGCATGTTCCCGATCGGCTGGATCATCCTCAACGTGATCTTCCTCTACCGGCTCACGGTGGAGAAGGGCTGGTTCGCCACCCTGCAGCAATCGGTGGCCGGAATCACGGCGGACCGGCGGCTGCAGCTCCTCCTCGTCGCCTTCGCGTTCGGGGCCTTCTTCGAGGGGGCGGGGGGCTTCGGCACCCCGGTCGCCGTGACGGGGGCGATCCTGATCGGGCTCGGCTTCTCGCCGCTCGCCGCCTCGGGCCTCTCGCTCATCGCCAACACGGCGCCGGTGGCCTACGGGGCGCTCGGCGCGCCGATCCAGGGCCTCGCCTCGGTGACCGGCTACGACCCCTACCTCCTCGGGGCGATGATCGGCCGGCAGCTCCCCTTCTTCTCGCTGCTGGTGCCGTTCTGGCTGATCGTGGTCTTCGCCGGCTTCCGCGGCATGACCCAGATCTGGCCGGCGGTCCTGGTCTGCGGCGCCTCCTTCGCGGCGGCCCAATTCGTGATCTCGAACTACGTGAATCCCTGGATCGTCGACATCGGCGCCTCGCTCGTGTCGATGGGGGCGCTCGTCGCCTTCCTGAAGGTCTGGCACCCGTCCGAGATCTGGACCTCGACGGCGCTGCGCACCCACGACGATTCCCTGGCCTACGCGCCCGCCCGCCCCGCCTCCCTGGGGGCCGCCGCGACCCCGCCCGCCGCGAGCCGGCGCGAGATCATGATGGCCTGGGTGCCCTGGATCATCCTCTCGGTGATCGTGGCGATCTGGGGCACGGGCTGGTTCAAGAGCCTCGTCAACCCGCTCTTCACCTGGCGCTACGAGGTCGAGGGCCTGCACAACATGGTGATGAAGGTGCCGCCGGTGGTCGCCAAGGCGCACCCGGAAGCGGCCGTCTTCCTCTTCACCTACATGTCCTTCACGGGCACGGGCGTGCTGTTCGCGGCGATCATCTCGGGCCTGATCATGGGGTTCGGCCCGATCCGGCTGGTCCGCGCCTACCTGGAGACGATCTGGGTGCTGCGCACCTCGCTGATCACCATCGCGGCGATGCTGGCGCTCGGCGTGCTCACCCGCTACGCGGGGGTGGACGCCACGCTGGGCCTCGCCTTCGCGGGCACCGGGATGCTCTACCCGTTCTTCGGCACCCTGCTGGGCTGGCTCGGCGTCGCGCTCACCGGGTCGGACACGGCCTCGAACGTGCTGTTCGGCGGCCTGCAGCGCATCACCTCCGAGCAGCTCGGCCTCTCGGGCATCCTGATGGCGGCGGCGAATTCCTCCGGCGGCGTCATGGGCAAGATGATCGACGCGCAGTCGATCGTCGTGGCCTCCACCGCCACCGGCTATTACGGCCAGGAGAGCCGGATCCTGCGCTTCGTGTTCTGGCACTCGATCGCGCTCGCCTGCCTGGTCGGCGGCCTCGTCATGCTGCAGGCCTACGTGCCGCCCTTCACCGCCCTGGTGCTGCACTGAGGGCGGCGATGGACCCGACGCTCTACGAACTGGCGGGCGCCGATCCGGACCGGCGCTTCTCGCCCTTCTGCTGGCGCATCCGCCTCGCCCTGGAGCACAAGGGCCTGTCCTTCGCGGGCCGGCCCTGGCGCTTCACCGAGAAGGAGGCGATCGCCTTCGCGGGCAGCGAGACGGTGCCGGTGCTGGTCGACGGCGAGCGCGCCCTGGCCGGGTCCCAGGCCATCGCCGCCCACCTGGAGGAGGCCCATCCGGACCGCCCGAGCCTGTTCGGCGGCCCGGCCGGGCAGGCGCTCACCCGGGTGATCGTCCACTGGACGGACGGGGTGCTGCACCCGGCGCTGGCGCCGCTCCTCCTCACGGAGATCCTGGCGGTGCTCGACCCACGCGACCGGGACTACTTCCGCCGCACCCGCGAGGCCCTGTTCCGCAAGCCGCTGGAGGCGGTCTGCCCCGACCCGGAGGCGCAGCTGAAGCTGCTGCGGCGCACGCTCTCGCCCGTGCGGGTGAGCCTGCGCGAGCAGCCCTATCTGGGCGGCGAGGCGCCGCTCTACGCGGATTTCGCCGTGATGGGCGCCTTCCTGTGGGCGCGGGGCGTGAGCGCGCGGCCGCTCCTGGACCCCGACGATCCGGTCGAGGACTGGCGCCGGCGCATGCTGGCGCGGCTCGGGCCCGACTCGCGGGCGCTCACCGCGGCCTGACACCAACGGTCTTGTCTCGGGACCGTCGGTTCCGTTCACGGGACAGGACTGCGACTGCCCCGGATCGGTGATGCTCGCCGCCTGATCCAGGCAAAGTGAGCAGGACCCACCGACGCGGGGCATTCCCGGATGCCGCCCGCGATCCGTCGCGGTCTCGCTCACAGGCGCGGCCCTCCGAGCGTGAAGCCGCCATCGACCAGGATATCCTGACCCGTGACGAACCGGGCATCGTCGGAGAGGAGCCACGCGACGGTGCCCGCAACGTCGTCGGGTGTCCCGTTTCGTCCCAGCGGTGCATGGGCGGCCAGCTTGGCTGAGAAGGCCGGATCCAGAACCGCGTCGGCCATCGGCGTCAGGATGATGCCGGGGCTGATGCTGTTGACGCGGACGTCGCGCGGCCCCTGCTCCAGGGCGAGCGTGTGCATCATGGCGATCAACGCGCCCTTGGTTGCCGCGTAGGCGCCAGCGCCGGGCATGACGCTGTTGACGGTCCACGAGGCGTTGATCACAACGGCGCCGCCTCGAAGATGCGGCAGGGAGTGCTTGATCGAGAGGAAGGTTCCCAAGAGGTTCGTGCCGACAAGCTCTTCGAAGTCGGTCGCGTCCGTCTCGGCGAGCGGCTTGAATGCGCCCAGAACGCCGGCATTCGCGAAAAGGCCGTCGATGCGGCCGTTGGCGCGCGTCGCTTGCCGGACCATGGCCTCGACCTCGGCCGGGTTGCCGATGTCGCAGGCGACGGGCAAGGCCGAGCCGCCTTCCGCGGCGATCTCGGCAGCGACCGCTTCGAGGGGTTCCAGACGCCGCCCGACGAGAACGCTGCGCGCGCCCTCCCTGGCGAGGCGGATCGCGGCCGCGCGCCCCATGCCGGTTCCCGCACCCGTGACGACGACCGTTTGTCCCGCAAACCGCGTGAGCATCACATCCAACTCCTTCGAGGACGGCTTTCGAGGAGTCGTAATTGATGCCGGCTTGAACGATAATGAGGCAAATCATCGGGTTATTATGAAGGAATATCATTGAATGGACATCGTGCGCTGCATGCGGGCGTTCGTTGCGACGGTGCGGGCCGGTTCGATGAGCGCCGCTGCGGCGGAGCTGGGGCAATCTCCGGCAATGGTCGGACAGCAGATCGCGGCGCTGGAGGAACGCCTCGGCACGCGCCTTCTGAACCGCACGACGCGGCGTCAAAGCCTGACGGATTTCGGGGCGAGCTATGTCGAGCAGTGCCGCGACATTCTGGAGCGCATCGCGCTTGCCCAAGAGGCCGCGGAGCTTCAGCAGACGCGGGTACAGGGTCGATTGCGGATCACGGCGCCCACCACCTTCGGCGCAGAGGCGCTGATGCCGGCACTTGGCGGCTATCGACTGACCGCACCCGATGTGGAACTCGACATCACCCTGTCGGATCGCAATGTCGATCTCGTCGAGGAAGGCTTCGATCTCGCCTTCCGCATCGGCGCGATCCAGGACAGCGCCATGATCGCCAGACCTCTGGCGCCCTATCGCATGGTGGTCTGCGCCGCGCCCGACTACCTCGCCCGCCGAGGAACGCCGATCCATCCGGACGACCTGGAAGGCCATGAAGCCATCGCTTTCACGCCTTCGGCGCGTTCGCCGTGGACATTCGCGAGGGGTGACGACGAGAGAGCGGTGACACCTCCACGCATGATCACCGTGAACAGCGGCCAGGCAGTCCGCGCAGCGGCGCGCGCGGGCCTCGGCATCATCATGCAGCCGGAGATCCTCGTGCGGCGCGATATGGAGACCGGCTGCCTTGTCCGGCTGTTCCCGGAGTGGCGGCTGGGTGACAGACCGATGTGGCTTCTCTACCACCGTGACCGGCGCATGACGCCACGCCTGCGCAGCTTCATCTCCTTCGCGACCGCGGCCTTCGGTGTCGCGTGACACTCGGATATTTCGGCTTCGCTCAGGCGCCGCGCGGGCTTGTCATCCGCATTCCGGACGTGATCGTCCGGCCGGACGTGATCGTCCGCACGGCGTCTGATTCCTCCCCGCGGAGTCCTGTGGACCCGGCCCGCGGGCGCGGATCGCGGCCCGGCCCGCCCGTGTTAGAACCCCGGTTCGGGTGAGTGCGGAGCCGTGATGACGATCAGCGTGGAGATGGGCGTGGCGGCCGGCCACCAGGCCGCCGCCCTCGATCTGGAGGAACTCCTCGCCACCCGCCTCCTCGTCCAGGGCAATTCGGGCTCGGGCAAGTCGCACCTGCTGCGCCGCCTGCTGGAGCAGAGCGCCGCCCATGTCCAGCAGGTCGTGATCGATCCGGAGGGCGACTTCGTCACCCTGGCCGACCGCTTCGGCCACGTGGTGGTCGACGGGGCGCACGGGGAGGCGGATCTGCAGCGCATCGCCGCGCGGGTGCGCGCCCACCGGGTCTCGGTGGTGCTGACCCTGGAGAGCCTCGACGTCGAGGCGCAGATGCGGGCCGCCGCCGCCTTCCTGGGCGGCCTGTTCGACGCCGAGCGCGACCATTGGTACCCGGTGCTCGTCGTCGTCGACGAGGCGCAGCTCTTCGCCCCGGCCGCCGCCGGCGAGGTCTCGGACGAGGCCCGCAAGGCGTCGCTCGGCGCCATGACCAACCTGATGTGCCGCGGCCGCAAGCGGGGCCTCGCCGGGGTCATCGCCACCCAGCGCCTCGCCAAGCTCGCCAAGAACGTCGCCGCGGAAGCCTCGAACTTCCTGATGGGCCGCACCTTCCTCGACATCGACATGGCCCGCGCCGCCGACCTGCTCGGCCTGGAGCGGCGCCAGGCCGAGAGTTTTCGCGACCTGGAGCGCGGCTCCTTCGTGGCGCTCGGGCCGGCCCTGTCGAAGCGCCCGCTGACCCTGCGCATCGGCCCGGTCGCGACCGCGCCGCGCTCGACGAGCCCCAAGCTCGTGCCGCTGCCCGCCCCCGCGGCCGAGGACCTGCGCGACCTCATCCTGACCCCCGCCGCCGACGAGCCGCCGCGGATGCCGGCGCCCCGCCCGGCCGCCCCGCGGCCCTCGCCGGTCGACCTGCTGCAGCAGCTCGCCCAGGCCCGGCCCCTGCCGCCGGAGCCCGAGGAGCAGCCCGCCCTCGGCCCGGAGGAGCGGGAGGCGGCCCTCGCGGCGATCCTGCGCGAGATCGCCGCCGACCCGGATGCCGGGCACCACACGGTCGCGGTGCTCTACCAGGATTTCCTGGTGCGCTGCCGCATGCGCCGGGTCGGGGCGCCCCTCGACCTGCCGGCTTTCCGGCGCCGGCTCGCGGTAGCGCGGGCGGGGCTCGAGGAGGGCGGGCGGGAGGCCGAGGCGGATGCGGTGCTCGACGCCTGCGCGGGCCTGCCGGAGGAGGTGCAGGGGCTGTTCCTGCTCCTCGCCCGCGCGGCCCGCGCCGGGGCGCCGTGCCCCTCGGACGAGGCCCTGGCGCGGGCGATCGGCTCCCGCTCGCCCGGCCGGGCGCGGCGGCTCCTCGCCTTCGTGGAGAGCCGCGGTGCCGTCGTCTGCCGGACCGATTTCCGCGGCAACCGGATCGTGGCGATCCCGGGCCTCGGCTGCGAGACCGGCCCGGGCGACCCCAAGGCGGCGCCAGGCGACCCCAAGGCGGCGCCAAGCGACCCCAAGGCGGCGCCGGGCGGCCCGAAGGGGGCGGCCGAGCCTCCGGCGGGGCTGTTCGCGGCCGAGTAGGGGGCCCTCAGGGGCGCCGCTCGCAGAGCGTCTTGACGTAGGTGGTGGCGTCCGGGCTGCGGCCGGCATGGGCCGCCATCGTGGGACCCATCAGCATGCATTCCTGGGGCGAATGCGCGGGCGCCGTCATCACGTCCTGCGCGGTGTCGCGGGTGCAATCCTTGGCATCGAGCGTTGAGGCGCAGACGAGCGCCACCACGAGCAGCACGGGCATCGGAACCTCCGACCGGGGGAGACCGGAATTCTAGAGCTGGTCTCTCGCCCGCCAAGGATCGACTCCTGCGGTATAGTGCACCGTTTCGGCACGGCCGCGGGCGGCTTCGCCGCCGCGCCCGCCACCCGCCTTCGGCCGTGCCGCCCCGGCCGGAGGGTGAGGGGGTCGGGCTCCGCCTCCCGGATCCGTCCCGGGCCGCCGGGATGGGCCGCGGCCCGCGTCGGGACGATGGCCGAGCACGGCGCATCCGCCGCAGGCCGGCACCGTGGCGGCGGTGCCGGATTGCGCCGCTCGCTCCACAAAGATGATGGGACCGCTGCGCGCCGCTGCCGGCGCGAGAGCCCGGTGAATCCGCGTAACATCGCAGAGTTTCAGCAAGGCCTGGGACGCCATGGCCTCGCATTTCGGCGCCGATCAGGTGAACGGCATCGTCAGTTCGCGGCGCCAGTTCGGCGCCCATCTGATGCCTGATCTTCAGGCCGCGGCGATGGCGCAGGTCGCCCCGTTCTCGCCCGTTCTGATCGGCCTGCATCAGCTTCACGACATGCTGCCGCTGACCGTTTCCAGTCTGCTGGTGCGCGGCGCCGCTCCGGACGAGTGCGCCGCCTGCGGCGACTGATACGCCATCCGGTTGATGGCTTCGCCCTCTCCCGTTCCGGCCATGCGGATGTCGGCGTCGCTCAGGCGCCGCGCGGGCTTGGGATCCGCTTGCTCGAAGCGGATCCCGGATCAGCCGCGCATCCTCCCCGGCGCGGGCGGCGCCGGGGCTGCGGCGCCGCCCCGGATCAGCCCTCAGGTGCCCGCCCGCAGCTCCGCCAGATGCGCGACGAGGCGCCGGGCGACCTCGTCCTTGGCCAGGGTCGGCCAGGTCTCGACCGCGCCGTCGCGGCCGATCAGCAGGATCGTGTTGCGGTCCCCGCCCATCACGCCCGTCCCCGCCGAGACGTCGTTGGCGACGATGAGGTCGCAGCCCTTGCGGGCGATCTTGGCGCGGGCATGGGCGACCACCTCGCGGGTCTCGGCGGCGAAGCCGACCACCAGGGGCGGGCGACCCTGCGCCCTCCGCGCGATGGTGGCGAGGATGTCGGGATTCTCCACGAGGGCGATGCCCGGAGGACCGCCCGGCCCCTTCTTGATCTTCTCGCCGGTCTCCGCGGCCGGGCGCCAATCGGCGACGGCGGCGGCGAAGATCGCGATGTCGGCGGGCAGGGCCGCCTCCACGGCGGCGAGCATCGCGCGCGCGGTCTCGACCCTGACCACCGTGACCCCCTTCGGGTCCGGGAGGGCGACCGGACCGGAGACCAGCGTCACCCGGGCGCCCGCCGCCGCGGCCGCGGCCGCGATGGCGTGGCCCTGCTTGCCCGAGGAGCGGTTGGCGATGTAGCGGACCGGGTCGATCGGCTCGTGGGTCGGGCCCGAGGTGACGAGGACGTGCCGCCCCGCCAGCGCCCCCGCCGGCGGATTCGCGAGGGGGTTGCCGGCGCGGCGCGCCAGCAGCGCCACCAGCGCCTCGGCGATCTCGTCGGGCTCGGCCATGCGGCCGGGGCCGGTCTCGGCCTCCGCCATGGCGCCCTCGTTCGGGCCCACCACCGCGACGCCGTCGGCGCGCAGGGTGGCGAGGTTGCGCTGCGTCGCCGGGTGCAGCCACATCCGCACGTTCATGGCCGGCGCGATCAGGATCGGCAGGGTGGTGGCGAGCAGCACCGTCGCGGCGAGGTCGTCCGCGTGGCCGCCCGCCATCCGGGCCATCAGGTTGGCGGTGGCGGGCGCCACCACTACCGCATCGGCCTGCCGGGCAAGCTTGATGTGGCCGATATCGGCCTCGTCGTCCCGGTCGAACAGGTCGGTATGGACCCGCTCGCCCGAGAGGGCGCCCGCCGCCAGCGGCGTCACGAAGCCCTGCGCGCCCTGCGTCAGCACGCAGCGCACGGCGGCGCCGCGCGCGCGCAGGCGCCGGATCAGGTCGAGGGACTTGTAGGCCGCGATGCCGCCCCCGATCACGAGCAGCACCCGGCGGTTCGCGAGGGGGAGGGGCACGGAATCGCCGGGAAGCAGGGAATCCTCGGGGAGCATGGGGGCCTCGTGGGCAGTCGGATCCGGCGGGCGGCGGCGCGCCCGGCGCCTCCTCGATGACCTCGTCCGCCCGCGCCAGCAACCCGTCCGGCAGGCCGAGGCCGAGCGCAGGGTGACGACGCGCGCGAAGGCGGTGGGCTGCTCCACCGGTGAGAACGGGCGGGGCGCCCCGCGCCTCCGCGAGGACCGGCTGCATGCGCCGGTTCGACGGAATGATCCGGGATCCGCTCGATCGAAGCGGATCCCGGATCACGCGCCTGCGCGGCGCCTGAGCGACGCCGACATCCGCATGGCCGAGATGGGAGATGGCGAAGCCATCAACCGGATGGCGGATGAGCGGAGTGGCGAGGATGGCGACCCGGGCGAGGGCCGGAAGGCGCCGCCGGGCCAGCTTCGGTTCACGGCGCGCGGTCGCGGGCGCTCACCGCGCCGCCTTCACCAGCGGGCAGCCCCCCTCGGCCAGGGGCCGGAAGGCCTCGTCGCCGGGGACCGTCGCCAGGAGCTTGTAGAGGTCCCACTCGCCCTTCGATTCCTGCGGCGTCTTCACCTGCATCAGGTACATGTCGTGGACCATGCGCCCGTCCTCGCGCACCCGGCCGCCCCTCGCGAACATGTCGTCCACCGGCATCTCCCGCATCTTGGCGACGACCTTGAGGGCGTCGTCGGTGCCGGCCTCCCGCACGGCCTTCAGGTAATGGGTGACCGCCGAGTAGACCCCCGCCTGATGCATGGTCGGCATCAGCCCGTAGGCCTGCTTGAAGCGCGTCGCGAAGGCGCGGGTCGCCTCGTCCCGGTCCCAGTAGAAGGCCGTGGTCAGGAGGAGCCCCTGCGCCACGTCGATGCCGAGGCTGTGCACGTCGTCGATGTTGATGAGGAGGGCGAGCAGGGTCTGCCCGCCCTGGACGATGCCGAATTCGTGCGCCTGCTTGATCGCGTTGACCGTGTCGCCGCCCGCATTGGCGAAGGCGACGAGCTTGGCCCCCGATCCCTGCGCCTGGATCAGGAAGGACGAGAAGTCGGCGGTGGCGAAGGGCGCCCGCACGGTCGACAGCACCTTGCCGCCGGAGCGCTTCACCTCGGCGGCGCCGTCCCGCTCCAGGGCGTGGCCGAAGGCGTAATCCGCCGTCACGAAGGCCCAGGTGTCGAGGCCCCGCTTCACCGCCGCCTGGCCCGAGACGTGGGACAGCGCGTAGGTGTCGTAGGTCCAGTGCAGGCCGGTCGGCGAGCAGGCCGGCCCGGTCAGGTCCGAGGTGCCGCCCCCGGACACGATCAGGATCCTGCCCTTCTCCCTGGCGATCTGCTGGACCGCGAGCGCCACCGAGGAGGTCGGCACGTCGAGGATCACGTCGACGCCGTCCCGGTCGTACCATTGCCGGGCGATGTTCGAGCCGACATCCGGCTTGTTCTGGTGATCGGCGGAGACCACCTCGATCGGCCTTCCGCCGATCGTGCCGCCGAAATCCCGCACCGCCATCTCGGCCGCGATGAGCGAGCCGCGGCCGGTCGAATCGGCGTAGACGCTCGACATGTCGGTGAGGACCGCGAGCTTGACCTTGCCGTCGGTGAGGACGGGCTCCTCCGCCCGGGCCGCCCCGGCGAGGGCGAGGGCGGCGAGCGGGGCGAGGAGGGCGCGACCCGTGGTCCGCCGCTGGCGTGCTGGCATCGGGCGCGTCTCCCGGAGTCTCGTGGGGGTCAGTGCAGGGCGAGGAGGAGGACCGCGCCCGCGATGGCCCAGAGCCCGAGAGTAGACCAGACGGCCCGCCGCGTCTCGGCCCGCAGCTTCCGCTCGAGCTTCGCGCCCTCGCGCGGCGCCTCCTCGTCGAGGCGGATCAGCAGGCGCTTGAGGCGCTGGGACAGGTCGGGGGCGTCGGCCAGCACGTCCGCGAGGGTCAGGGCGGCGCGGCCCGCCTGCTCGATCCGGCCGATCGGCCCGAGATTCCGGGCGAGCCAGGTGCGCACCACCGGCTCGGCGGTGGTCCACATGTCGAGGCGCGGGTCGAGGGAGCGCGCCACGCCCTCCACCACCACCATGGTCTTCTGGAGCATCACCAGCTCGGTGCGGGTGCTCATGTCGAACAGGGCGGTGACGTCGAAGAGCAGGGTGAGCACCTTGGCCATCGAGATCTCGTCGGCCCGGCGCTGGTGGATCGGCTCGCCGATCGCCCGGATCGCCTGGGCGAAATCGTCGACCGAGTGGTGGGAGGGCACGTAGCCGGCCTCGAAATGCACCTCGGCCACGCGCCGGTAGTCGCGCAGGATGAAGCCGAGCAGGATCTCGGCCAGGAAGCGCCGCTCCTTGATGCCGAGCCGGCCCATGATGCCGAAATCGACCGCGGCGAGCCGGCCCATCGGGTCCACGAACAGGTTCCCGGGATGCATGTCGGCGTGGAAGAAGCCGTCCCGGATCGCGTGGCGCAGGAAGGACTGGATCACCGTGCGCCCGAGCGCCGCGGTGTCGTGCCCGGCCGCCACGATCGCGGCGCGGTCGTTGAGGCGGATGCCGTCGATCCATTCGCTCGCCAGCACGTCGCGGCCGGTGAGCTCCCAGATCGGCCGCGGCACCCGGAAATCCTCGTCGCCCTTGATGTTCTCGGCGAATTCCGAGAGCGCGGCGGCTTCGAGCCGCAGGTCCATCTCCATGGCGACCGAGCGGGCGAGGGTCTCCACCACCTCCCGGGGGCGCAGGCGCTCGGCCTCGGGGCGCAGGATCTCGACCACCCGCGCCATGAAGCGCATGGCCTGGATGTCGCGGGCGAAGCGCTCGCGCACGCCCGGCCGCATCACCTTCACGGCGATGGTGCGCTCGGCCCCGCCGGGCTCGCGGATGCGGGCCCGGTGCACCTGCGCGATCGAGGCCGCCGCGATGGGCGGGCTGAGGGAGAGGAAGAGGGCGCCGACCCGCTGACCCAGCGTCTCCTCGATGGTCGCCACCGCCACCTCCTGCGGGAAGGGCGGCACCCGGTCCTGCAGGCGTTCGAGGTCGCGGGCGGCCGCGACCCCGACGATGTCGGGGCGCGTCGCCAGGAACTGGCCGAACTTGACGTAGGAGGGGCCGAGCCGCGTGAGCGCGGTCGGAAGCCGGGCGGTCGGCCCGAGGCCGCGGCGCTCCAGCCGCCGGCCGAGCCGCAGGAAGGCGCGCAGGTGCGGGGGGAGGGCGGCCGCGTCCACGAAGGCGAGCGCGCCCTCGCGCGCCAGCACCCAGCCGACCTCGACGCCGCGCAGGAGGTGGAAGACCGCGCTCAGCACGACCGGCGGCCTCGCGATGCGGGGTCCGTCACGCGATCTTCCAGCCCGAATGGATGGCGCAGATCCCGCCCGAGAGCGGCCGATGCGTGACCCGGGAGAAGCCCGCCTCCTCGATCATGCGCGCGAAGGCGCCGGGCGTCGGGAAGCGGCGGATCGACTCGACGAGGTAGCGGTAGGATTCCCTGTCCCCCGCCACGAGCTCGCCGATGCGCGGGATCACCCGGAACGAGTAGGCGTCGTAGATCCGGTCGAGGCCCGGCACGTCCACGCGGGAGAATTCGAGGCACAGGAAGCGCCCGCCGGGCTTGAGCACCCGGAAGGCCTCGGCGAGCGCCAGCGGGATGCGCGGCACGTTCCGGATCCCGAAGGCGATCGTGTAGGCGTCGAAGGCATCGTCGGGCAGGGGCAGGGCCTCGGCGTTGCCGGCGACGAAGGCGATCCGCCCCTCGAAGCGCCCGCCGGCCCGCTCGCGCCCCACCGAGAGCATCGCGTCGTTGATGTCGAGGACCGTCACCTGCGTGTCCGGCCCGCCCGCGTCGAGGGCCCGGAAGGCGATGTCGCCGGTCCCGCCCGCCACGTCGAGGAGCCGGAACGGCCGCTGGCGCGAGGGGCGCAGGGTCGAGATCAGCGCGCTCTTCCAGGCCCGGTGCAGCCCGCCCGACATCAGGTCGTTCATCAGGTCGTAGCGCTTGGCGACGGAGCGGAAGACCTCGTTGACGCGCCCCTGCTTGTCGCCGAGGGGGACGCGCGAGAAGCCGAAATCGGTGCTGGTCTCGTCGGCCATCGGGGTCCTCCTCGCGCCGCCTCCATAGCGAAGGCGCGGGGTTCGCGCCATCCGGGGCCGGGCGGGCGGGGGTGCGGTTCTTCGCGCGGCCCTTCATCCGGCATCCTGTTGATGGCTTCGCCCTCTCCCATTTCGGCCATGCGGATGTCGTCTTCGCTCAGGCGCCGCGCTCAGGCGCCGCGCAGTCGCGTGATTCAGGGGCGCGGCTCGGCCGGGCCGGCCGCGTCCGGCGCATAGGTCCCGTCCCGGTCCCGGCGGATCGCGCCCCGCCCGGCCGGTGCCGTCTCACCGTTGCGCTCCCTCACCGCCTCCAGCGCCTTGCGCAGCGTTTCGGCCTCGGCGCTGCGCGGGTCCAGCCCGGCATTGAGCAACGTCGCGAAGCTCACACCGAGCTGGTCCAACCCCAGATGCTTCTCGATCAGGTCGACGATCATCTTGGGGTCCTTCTGCTGCTTCAGCAGCGCGACCGTGTCGGCGTCGAGCGACAGCCGCTTGCCGATCGCGACGACCTTCTCCTCGTCGGCCGGCTTCGCCAGCAGGGCGTTGAACTCAGCCTTGATCGCCGAGGCGAAATCCGTCAGCGACGCGTAGCGCGAGCGGTCGAGGCCGAACACCGCGCCGGCGCGTTCGAGCAGGCGGATCACCTGCTTCTCGGGCGTCACGGTGTTGACGCTGAACAGCGCCTGGCTGGCTGCGCCGGCATCGACACGGGCGGGTCCCTCCGAGAGGCGGCCTTCCCGCGCGCCGGGGCGCGGCGGGGCCGTCCCGGGGGTGGCGGGCGGCCGCAGAAGCAGAAGGGCCGTGGACCTGCTGGCGACGATCGCATTCATCATGGCGATTCTCCCAAAGGGCGGTGCCGTTCCGGGCCGTGCCGGTCGATCGCGCCGAGCGTTGCCGCCCGGTGCGCGACGCGCGCCGTTCCTGATCGCCGAACACCGTAAAAAACCCGTATGTGCGGCGCGCGAAGCGCGACTTGCGGGGCCATGACCCTAGGAAAACATGACGCACAATGTAGGAACTACTTCCGACGAACGGGGGCGACGCCGGATTTTCGGTCCGTTCTGCCCTGCCGGGCGCCGGCGGCGCGCAGCCCGCCGGCGGATTGCCCGGACGACGGGCCGCATGGCCTTCGCGGCCGCGAGACCTCATCTGCCGGCAACCTGTCCCTCCGAGAGCCGCGCGCCGCACCCGTCATGCCCGAACTGCCCGAAGTCGAGACCGTGCGCCGGGGCCTCGAACCCGCCCTCGTCGGCGCGCGCTTCACGACGGTCCACCTCGCCCGCCCCGACCTGCGCTTTCCGCTGCCCGCGCGCTTCGCCGCGCGCCTCACCGGCCAGCGGGTCGAGGCCCTGTCGCGGCGCGCCAAGTACCTCGTGGCCGACCTCTCCTCGGGCGACGCGCTGATCATGCATCTGGGCATGAGCGGGCGCTTCGACGTCGTGTTCCCGGACGGGCGCCAGCTCTCCCCGGGCGAGTTCTACCTCGAAGGCGCCCCGGGCCAGGCCAAGCACGACCACGTCGTCTTCGCGCTCTCGAACGGGGCGCGGGTGACCTACAACGACGTGCGCCGCTTCGGCTTCATGGACCTCGTGCGGCGGGCGGAGCTGGAGACCTGCCGCCACTTCGCCGGGATGGGGATCGAGCCGCTCGGCAGCGACCTCTCGGGCGAGGCGGTGGCGCGGCTGTTCCGGGGCCGGCGCACGCCCCTCAAGGCCGCGCTCCTCGACCAGCGGCTGATCGCCGGCCTCGGCAACATCTACGTCTGCGAGGCGCTGCACCGCGCCCGGCTGCATCCCGAGGCCGCGGCCGGCACCCTGGCCGACGCGGCGGGCCGGCCCACCCGCGCCGCCGCCCGCCTCGCCCAGGTGATCCGCGACGTGCTGACCGAGGCCGTCGCGGCCGGCGGCTCGACGTTGCGCGACTACGCGCACACGGACGGCACCCAGGGGGCCTTCCAGCACCGGTTCCGCGTCTACGACCGGGAGGGGCTCGCCTGCACGGCGCGGGGCTGCCGGGGCAGGGTGCGGCGGATCGTGCAGGCGGGCCGCTCGACCTTCTACTGCGAGACCTGCCAGCCGGCGCCCTGAGCGGAAGGGCGCGAGGCGATCCCGCCCGGCTTCGGCGCAGGAGGCCGGGACCGCGCCGATGTGCGCTCCCGCACTTTTGGGCGGAAGCTTCCGGGCTAGGGAGGAACCCGCGGGGACGCGTTGGCGTCGCGGCCCCGCTGCCCTCGATGGGCGTTTCCTCCCTAGACTTCGGGCCGCTCCTCGTGGGCGGCCTCTTTTTTGGGCCGTCCCGCGCCGCTCCCGCCATTCTCGAGACTCGTCGCGCGCCGGGAAACCGGGCCTGGCGGCCTAAGCCGGTCCCGGCCCGTCGCGCCAGCGGGCCTGCGCCTGCGCGACCCGCAGGGATCCCCTCCCGGCGCGGGTGGCCGGCGGCGGGACCGCCTCGCCGGCGAGGACGCGCCGCTTCAGGGCGAGGAGGTCGGGATCGCCGAACGCGGCGAGGAGCGCCTGGAAGGCGCGGTGGCGGGCGGCGTCGAACCCGCCCCCGGCGAGCGGGTGGGGCGGCTGGAGCGACCCGATTGGCACCAGCCCGGCCGGGATCGGGGCGGTCGCCGCGTGGCTGCGCCGCTGGCGCAGCAGCTTCGGCAGGATCTGCAGCCGCGGCCCGGCATCCTCCCCGGGCCGGGCCTCCCCCCGGTGCAAGGCCTCCCCCCGGTGCAAGGCCTCCGCCCGGTGCCCCCCGGCCAGCACGACGCGGTCGCAGGGCAGGGCCAGCAGGGCCGCGAGCACCGCCTCGGACGGCGCCCGCCCGCGCGCGGCGCGCAGGGCCGCGAGCGCCGCCCCGTCCCGCGCCCGCAGGCACAGGCGCGCGGCCCGCAGGCCGAGACCGAGGTCGAACAATTCGCCGTCGCGATCCTCCGGCCGCGCGGCGGCGCGATCCGGGCCGAGCGCCGTCACCCGGTCGGGCAGGCCGGTCGGGCAGGATTCGGCCGGCAGGCAGAGCGCGACGGCGTGGCTCCAGGCGCCCCCGCCGAGCGCCGTCTCGTACGCGAAGGCGCGCAGCGCGCCGGGATCCCCGAAGGCGAGCGCCCCTCCGGGCGCCACGGCGGCGAGGCGGCCGGGCAGGGGGCGGGCCCCCGGCGGGACGAGGATCGCCGCCCCGTAGGCGCCGAGGCTCCAGCCCGTGCGGGGATCGGCGAGCGCGCCGGCGATCAGGCCGCGCAGGGCGGCCGCATCCTGTCGTTGCCGCATGGGGGCCTGCCTTGAGCGCAGCGCAGCAAACCGTTACCTGTGCGCGGGCAGGGGGCGCCTGCGCTGGTGAGGGCGAGAGCGTGCAGGATCCGTCGCCGTTGATCCACGAGCCCGAACCCGCCGCCCGCAAGCGGGTCAGCGTCCGGGGCCGCCTGCGGAACTACTTCTTCACCGGCGTCATCGTCGCCGGGCCGCTGGCGATCACGATCTACATCACGTGGTGGTGCATCAGCCTGATCGACGGCTGGGTCAAGCCGCTCGTGCCCGCCACCTACCTGCCGGACCATTACCTGCCCTTCAACATCCCGGGGCTCGGCCTGCTGATCGCCTTCGTGGGGCTCACGCTGCTCGGCGCCTTCACGGCGAACCTCGTCGGGCGCTCGGTGGTGGAGTTCGGCGAGGTGCTGCTCGCCCGGACGCCGGTGATCTCGGGCCTCTACCGGGGCCTGCGGCAGGTCTTCGAGACGCTGTTCTCCACCAGCGGCACCTCGTTCCGCACGGTCGGCCTGGTGGAGTTCCCCGTCAAGGGAACGTGGTCGGTGGTGTTCCTGTCGGCGCCCGCCGGCCGCGACGTGCAGGCGGCCCTGCCGCCGGGCGGGGATTACGTGGGCGTGTTCCTGCCCTGCGCGCCGAACCCCACCACCGGCTTCTTCTTCTATCTCCCGCGCAGCGAGGTGATCGAGCTGCCGATCAGCGTCGACGACGCGGCCAAGCTGGTGATGTCGGCGGGCGTGATCCAGCCGGAGGACGCCCAGACCCGCCTGCAGGCGATGGCGGCCGGGTTGAAGGTGGCGCAGGTCGGCCCCGAGATGCCCGCGCGGGACAAGCAGGACGCGTGATCGGCCCCGCCCGGGCCGACCGGCGGGGGCGGATCACGCCCGGCGCGCGGCCCCGCGGGACGGCTGCGCCGGGGAGACCTCCTCGGCTTTCAGGCCGTAATACTCCGTGAGCATCGACCCGTACGACAGGGACGGGTAGGGCCGGCGGCGCGCGTAGAGCTCGGCGAGCGGCAGGTCGAGCAGCCTGTCGTTGACCTCCTGCGGCCGCTCGATCAGCGCGGGATCGAGCAGCAGCCCCTCCTGGCGGGCCCGCAGGCGCTCGGCCGGAGCTCCGAGATCGAAGACGAGCGGCGGCAGGCCGGCCGCGAGCGCGATGGAGAGCGCGTAGCAGTAGGTTTCCGGCCAGATCGACGGGATTAGCACGACGTCTGCCCCTTCCGCCTCGAGGAGGTCCATGGCCTCGTCGGGCGAGCGGTAGCGTCCGGTCTCGGTGACGCCGATCTCCGACAGCCGGTCCGTCATGGAGGTGTAGCCGACGACCGCGTAGCGGATCTGCAGATCCCGCAGCCTGGCGTCGAGCCCCAGGCTGTGGAGCAGGGCGACTCCCTTGTGCGGCCCGATCGCGCCGACGACCGCCACGCGCAGCACCTCGCCCCGGCGCAGGGCGGGGAGCGGGCGGGGCGTCAGGGTCTCGGCGTGGGGGCGCAGCGCGATCCGCGCCCCGGGCAGGAGCGGCCCGATCCGGGCGGCGATGTCCCGGGAAGGGGCGAAGACCGCCTCGGCCCCCGCCACGAAGGCCGCGTAGGCGCTCCGGCGCTCGTCGGGGTCGACGCAATCGGGATCGTCGTGGTCGGCCGCCAAGCAGCCGCGGCAGGTCTCGACCCCGGGCAGGCCGCAATAGGTGCCGAGCCTCGTCACGAGGTCGTTGCGGTGACAGACGGGCGAGTAGTCGTGGAGCGTCACGTAGCGGCGCGGGAGGGGAGCGAGGATCTCCATCAGGCGGCGGGTCGCGCGCCACTCCAGCCCGACCAGGGAATGGACGTGGACGAAGAGCGGCTGCAGCCATCCGAGGAAGCTCTCGAGGGAGGCCGCGTGCCGCAGCACGTGGATGGCGTCGCAGGAGCAGGTCAGGACGGCGCGGCGGCTCTCGGGCGCGAATTCCACCTTGACCGTGGAGTGCCCCGCCACGCGCAGCAGCACGACCGGGACGCCCTCGCCCGCGAGGCGCGCGGCCGCGTCCCGGACGTGGGTCTCGATCCCGCCGCCCCTCTCGTGGGTGACGAACAGGGCCGCGCGCGGGCCGGCCTGCCGGGCGATGCGGTAGAGATCGAGGCGCATCCGCCCCTCGCGGCCGGGATCCGCCGCGATGAAGCGCTGCACGGCCCCGAAATAGTCGGGGTGCTTGAGGCTCAGCCGCCGCTCGATGCGCGGCGCGTTGTCGATGTAGGCGGTCGAGAAGGACACGCCGCCCGCGTGGTACACGAAGACGTCCTGGACGAGCAGGTTGCGGTAGCCGGCCTGCTTGGCCCGCATGCAGAAGTCGTTCTCCTCGCCGTAGCCGTGCCCGAAGGTCTCCGCGTCGAAGGGACCGATCCGCGCGAGCGCCTCGCCGCGGATGTAGAAGCAGAAGCCGACCCCGGTCGGCACCTCGACGGCGCGGCCCGGGTTGCAGGCGCGCGCGCAGGCGTCGATCTCGGCCGGGCCGATCTCGAGGGCGAGGCGGTTGTCGATGTTGGCCTGCGGGTAGCTGCAGATGGTGGCATTGTTGGAGAGGGGGGTCAGGGTCGCCGCGTCCGGGTTGGCGCGGGCATGGGCCCGCAGGCGGTCGATCCAGTCGCCGGACGGCACGGCGTCGGAATTGAGCAGGATCACGTCGCGGTCGCCGCTCGCCGCGATGCCCCGGTTGACCGAGCGCACGAAGCCGAGATTCTCCGCGTTCTCGACGAGGATCAGGAACTTCCTCGCCGCCAGGGCCTGCAGGGCGGCGCGCAGCTGGGGCTCCGGCCCGCAATCGTCCACCACGACGAGGGCGAAGGACGTGGTTTGGCGGCTCGACAGGACGGCGTGGATCGCCCGCAGGGTTTCGGCCCGTCCCTTGTAGACCGGGACGATCACGACGACCTCGGCCGCCGCAAGGTCGGCGGCCGGCCGCGCCGCATCCCACTCATCCGCGCGGGGCGCCTCCAGAGGCGGCCATTCGCCGCAGCCGAAGGGGTTCGGCAGCAACCCCGCCGGCCGCCCCTCCGTCAGGTAGTGGTAGAAGGGGTTCACCGCGTCGCCGAGGTGCGGGGCCTGCTCCTCCCGATAAAAGCCCGTCCAGAACCACTCGCTGGGATCGCGGCCCTCCTTCCAGCCGAAATCCACGTAGTGCTCGACCGGGTCGATGCCCGATTGCCGCACATCCGCGTACCGGGTCAGGTAGGAGGCGCGGTCGAATTCCTGCGCGATGGTGCTGAGGACGACGGGGCGGGACACCCGTGCCCTCCCTCCGCTCGCGCCGCAGGCCAGGGCGGCCTCGAGCGGCTCCGGGTGATCGAGCAGGCCGTAGGTGGACACGAAGTGGTAGAAGGGGCACAGGCCCGTCGCCGCGATGTGGCGGTGCTTGCCCGCATGCGCGGCCGACGAGAAGCCGGGCGCCGGTTCGTACCCCTCCCGCCATCCGACCGTGAGATAATGCGTGAGGGCGTCCGCCCCGGCATCGAGGCGCGCCGCGTCCCTGTAGAAGGCCTCGTCGAAATGGTCCCGGACGACGCGGGCCTGGATCGCGACCGCCTCCTCGGCCGAGAACGCGACCGCCCGCTGCCGCTCCGCCTCGGGCCGCGCCGCGTAATGGGCGAGCGGGTTGGTCCGCGGCGTCGGGCCGAGATGCTTGTCCTTGTAGAGGAGGGTCGGGAAGGAGGGCGACGGGTCCCGCCCCTCCTTCCAGCCGAAGGACATGTAGTGCGCGAAGGGATCGGCCCCCGCCACCCCGACATCGGGGTAGCGGAGCCGATAGAATCGCTCGTCGAAATGCACGCGGACCGACAGTTTTCTCGGCGAGCGCAACCACCTCAGCATCAAATCACGGCCCCGCGGCAAGCGTGTCGAGTAGACCACCCGCGCGCGGCGATTCAATAGTCATCTCTCGATGGGTAAGCACGCCGAGGCGGTCCGCGCGCGAGGCCCCGGGCGGAGCCTCTCGGGGGGTCAGGAGCGGGCGGCCTGACGCATGGCCGCGACGGCGGTCTCGACGCGGGCGACGCCGTCGGGCGTGAAGGTGATCTCGTCCGCGCTGAGGGACGCGAGGCCGCGCGCCTCGATCTCGGCGGCCCCGTCCGGGTCGGCCCGGTGGCCGGACCCGTCCCGGCGCACGACCGCCCGGATGGGCTGGCCCGTCGCCAGGTGGTGATAGGCGGCGAAGGCGAGGATCGAGAGGGCGCGGTCGGAGAGAGGATCGGTGCTGCTGGCCATCGGCGGTTCCACCCGGGATCTGGTCTGAGAGCTCCGGCCCGGCGTCTCGGGCGAGGCGCCGGCCGGACCCGGCATCAACGCCGCAGCGGCGGCTTCGTGCGCGGTCGCGGGCTGGCGCAGGGTGTCGCGGCCGGACCCCGGTCAGGCCTGGGCGAACGGACCGCGCCCCCGGGCGTTGCCCCACGCCACCGCCACCGGTGGCGCGAGATGCGGTGGAGGAGACGGCGCATGAGAACGGCAACGATGGGGGCCGCGGCGGCCCTGGTCGGAACGCTCCTGGTCGGCACGGCGACGCTCGCCGCCGAGGGCTCGGGTCCGGGCGCCTCCGGCGCGGCGCCCGGCCGGGAGGTCCAGCCGAGCGGGCGCATGCAGGGGCCGCCCAACGCGGCGGGCTTCAACGGCCAGACCGACGCGACCGGCTCGACGCGTCCCGGCGCCTCGGGCGCGGCGCCCGGCCGGGAGGTCCAGCCGGGCGGCCGGATGCAGGGTCCGCCGAACGCCAACGGCTTCGGGAAGTAGCGCGGCGCCGGAGCGCCGCTTCAGGCCAGGGTGCGGGTCGCGCCGCCGGCCTCGACCGCTCCGCTCGCCGCGAGGCGCGGCGGAGCGGCGGCCTGGACCTCGCTCAGCGATTCGCGCGGGCCCTGCGGCCCCTCGGCGGCGGGGAGCCGCCGGGCGGCCGGCAGGGCGCCGGTCCGACCCCGCGCCAGGGCGTCACGATGCGGGGGCGGTCCCGAGGGCGGCTCAGGAGGTGGCGCCGTAGGCATCGCTGCAACAGGCCGGCAGGGGCAGGCCCTCGCTCAGGCGGTCCGCGCAATCGTCCATGCTGCCGGAGGGCGCGCCGAGGGCGTCGCCGGTCGCGAGCCCGAGGCCCAGGGCGCCGGAGCCGACGGCCCGGCCGCAGCCGCGACGGCGGCCGAAGCCGCCCGCCTGGCCCTCGCGGCCGTTGAAGCCGCGCCCGACCACGATCCCGCGATTCGCGCCCGCGGCGATGCCGGCCGCGCCGAGGGCGGGTCCCCGAGCGCCGATGCGCGCTCCGCCCGAGCCGAGCCCGCCGGTGCCGATCCCGGTCCCCGGAACCCGCCGCCGAGACCGGCGCCGTCGCGCGCATCCGCGGCGACGGGGGCGAGCGCGAATGCGGCGGCCACGGTGCCTGCCAGCCAAGTGTGTTCCACCCAAGGGCGCTCCAGCCAAGGGCGCTCCAGCCAAGCGTGATGGGTCGTTCCATCCGCTCCACGTTCGGTCCGGTGCGTTCGTGGCGGGCCAACGGGCCCGGCCGCCGGACCGTTCACGCGGGGCCGGCGGGCGTCCGCCGCGGCACGCGGGCGCCTCGCGGGATCTCGGGCCGGGGCCGAGGCTCGCCCCTCCCGGTCTCGGCGACGCCCCGTCCGGCTATCGGGGCGCCCGCGGCGCTTGGTCGGGCGTTCCCGCGACGCGCGCCGGGGCGCCGAGCGCGCCCTGGGCGCGGTCGGCGCGATGCGCGGCCGGCATGACGAAGGTCTGCGGACCGCCCGCCATCACGGCGCGGCGCTGCCCGGTCGAACTCGCGGACAGCGCCGCGACGTAGATGCAGAGGGCGAGCGCGGCGACGCTCAGCACGCCGCTCACCAGATCGGCCCACGGCTCAAGCCACTTGATGACGAGCAGGCCGACGACGAAGACTGGGACCGCGACGAGGGCGAGCACGACGGGCGAGGACACCGGCTGGGTCTCCTGGACGCAGTTCGGAGACGCGACC
This sequence comes from Methylobacterium sp. 4-46, assembly GCF_000019365.1. GTDB lineage: Bacteria > Pseudomonadota > Alphaproteobacteria > Rhizobiales > Beijerinckiaceae > Methylobacterium. Next base: position 6,881,213 of record NC_010511.1, read on the forward strand.
AACGTTCCGCTCGCCCCGAGGATCCCGGCGCCTCATCCCGGCCGGGGCCCGGACCCGCCCGCAGCGCCGTCTGATCCGACATCCGACGGATTGCGTCGCCATCTCCCATTTCGGCAATGCGGATGTCGGCGTCGCTCAGGCGCCGCGCGGGCGTGTCATCCGCTGTCCGGACGTGATCGTCCGGACAGCGGATGGGGAATAGAATCCTTCAACCGATTGCGCGCATGATCGGCGGACCGGGCGCCCCGGGCCAGGGCGCCGGTTGCCCACGTCGAGCCGCCATGGGAGAGGTCGGTGCCGGATCCAGAAGACCAGCGCGAGGAGCCATCCAAGGATGCCGGGGCTGGCGCGTCGGGCGGGGGACCCGCCCCGGAGGCGGGGGACCGCGATGCGCTCCCCGACCGCGATCTGGACGCCGTGTCCGGCGGGACCGGCCCCAAGAGGCCGCATGCCGGGTGACCCGAGCGCCGCGACGGTGCCCGCGCCGTCCCGGCGGCCTCCCTCGCGTTCGGGGCGCTCGGCGTGATCCGCGCGACCCTGTCCGCCACGGTCCTGCTCGCGCTCGCCGCCTCGCCGGCTTTCTGCGTCGCGACGATCGACGGCGAGTGCCTGATCCAGGTGAACGGCCGCACCGTCAAGGACGGCTTCTGCCGCATGATCGTGTTTCCGGGCGGCTCGTTCCAGACCGGGGCCGAGCAGCCCGGCGAGGCCTTCGCCATCGTCAGCATCGACGGTCGGACCGGGCGGGCCGAGGCCTTCTGGAACGGTGTCGAGCGCGCCTCGCACGCCCACGACCCGCTGGGCAACGTGGTGCGCCAGGGCGGCTGCTGGGTCAACGACCGCGCCCGCGTCTGCGCGTGGCGGCCCGGAACGCGACCGCGCTGAGGGGCGTCACCGGTGCGGGCCGCGGGCGCGCCGCCCCGCCGGCGGGCCGGCTCGCAGGCGATCACGACGAGAGCAGCGCCCGATCACGCTGTACTCGGACGCTGCTCTCGGTCGTTGATGGTGCCGCATCGTCTGCGAGGAACCGGCATCCGCGTCGTCGGACGATGCGCCAGCCCCTCGGCCGCGCGGGGCGCGCGGCCCCCTCGGACGGTTGCCGCCGCGACGCCGCGCGCCGGGCATGTCACGTCTCGAGCCTTCGTCGCGCAATGCAGGCTCTGTTCGCTCGCCTGAGCATTCTCGGATCTGCCTCACGCAAATAGATTATGTCGGTTTGTCGCAGATCCGGGCCATCCCCGTTCCTGGCCTCGATGCACTATCAATCTCATCTGGTTTGACATAACTAGTCAAGCTCAGGGGAGAGACCGATGTCCGTCAGCTACGATTCCGCAACGAATACATATACTGTGGTCGACGACGCCCAAAATGTGCCCGACGCAACCCTTACAAGTATGATCTGTCCGGAACGACCGTCCCGGTCAATTTCCAGTTTCAGAGCTCGACTGGCAACGATTCGCTGTACGGCAGCACCGGTGCGGATACCATCTTGAGCGGATCCGGCAACGACCAGATCGCGGGCGGCTACGGTAACGACCTGATCGACGGCGGCGGCGGTGACGACGTCATCGCGAGCGGGGGCAATGCCGATCTCGCGACCGGCCGCGACACCGTCTACGGCGGCGGCGGAAGCGACGTCATCTACTGGGCCTACGACACCACCGGTTCCCTGCTCTACGGCGACGCGGGCGACGGAGCGGCCGACGGCGGCAACGACACGATCACCGGCGGCTCGGGCAACGACACGATCTTCGGGGAGGGCGGCGACAACTACATCCGCGGCGGCAAGGGGAACGACGCGATCGACGGCGGATCGGGCAATGACACGATCCGTGGGAGCGGCGGCGAGGGGATGGACACGGTTCACGGCGGCAGCGGGAACGACCTGATCACCTACACCACCGACGCGTCGTCCGTTCGGCTCTTCGGTGATGCCGGGGACGACTCGATCGCCGGCGGCTACGGCGCCGACACTCTGATCGGCGGCGTCGGGAACGACACCCTGTCGGGTGGGCTCGGTGCCGATTCCTTCGTGTTCGGTGCCAACGACGGCACCGACGTGGTCCGGGACTTCTCCGTCGGCCAGGGCGACAAGATCGCGCTGATCGCCGGGACCACGGCCGAGAAATCCAGAGCCTCTGACGGATTTCTGCAGCTGAATTTCTACGACAGCGGCCATGTTCTCGGCGGCTCGGTCGAGCTGTACGGCGTGTCGTACAATACGAACCTGAACAATGTTCTCGTTCAGGCACCGAGCTCGATGACCGCCTGAGCGCTCTCGGCCACGCGCACGGCGCCCGGGCGGTGGCGTGCGCGTGCGGGGGCGGGCCGCTGCGCCGCGGCTCGATGGATCATCCCCCCTGCGTGCCGGCCCGGCCCGGGCGGTCGACGGCGCGCCGCGCCCCCGCCCAGGACCCGGCACATCACCGCGTGGGCGCCGGGAAGTGCGGATCGTACCTGACCTCGGGCTCACCCTGCGGCGTCGCCTCGGCCCGATCCGGATCGGCCGCGCGATCGCGGCGCGGCGCGCGAGGAAAGTACGGATCGAACGGCACGACCCTCGGGCGGCGCGGGGCTGCCTCGGGCGCTTGTGGTCGAACGGGTTGGGTCGGCCACTGAGTCACGTGGACCTCCTCCATCCTGGGCAGCACCTCGCATCGATCGGTGCTGACGGGGCGACCCTACTCGGACGCCGAAGGAGACGATCTGCAATTCGTCAACGAATCGTGAAAAAACCGGGTGCTGCGAGGTCGAGCTTCCTGTCTCCGACAGTCAGCGACTTCCCGGGACTGAGATCGTTCAGACCGGCTTCAATGAGCGCGCCGAGATTTTCGTCCGCGTCATGCTGCTTCGTGAACAGATCTTCGATTGAGAGCTCGGCTGGAGCGCCGACGGTCGAAGTGGAATGACCATATTTGCAGCACATGACGGAGTTCTGTGCACCTGGACATCCCACGAGCAAGAGAATTGATCTGTCTCATGTTCAGGGATGCGTCCATGTACTGGCGGCTCTGGATGCCCGCCGCCTCCGCGGGGCGGGGGCCGGGAGGTTCGCGCGGATCGGCGCGACACCCGCCGGGCGTTCGCGCATCGGGCGCTCAGCCGTAGAACGAGCTGACGGCCGGAAGCGACTCGGTCGACCTGCGGGTGCCGGGATCGATGCGCACGCGCGGGATCCTGGCCATCACCGCAGCGTAGCGCGCGGAGATCTCCGCGGGGACCAGCGGCGGACGGGCCGTGTCGGGGGTGGGAAGACGGGCGGCGGAACGCGTGTGCAGACTGGACATGCCTCCGCAACAAACCGGCAGCGCACCGTGTTGCATCGCGGTCGCGCGCCGTGTGCGCTGCAGCACATGCCGCGGCCCGATCGGCACAGCGCGTGCGCACCTCGCGCCAGCGCATCCCGGAGGCCCGGAGCTCGACGGGGCGGGCGCCGGCGATCCCGCGCCGCAGCCCGTGGCGGCCCCCGCGTTCAGGCAGCTGTTGGCGGGGCCGTCCACGCCGCCGATCGGCGGGTGGAGGACCGTGCGGCGCGGCAAGGCCTGAGGAAAGCTCAGGCTGCGCCGGACGATCGAGGATCCTGGCCGGCTCGCCCGCCTCCGGTTTCGGGGGCGGGCGCGGGAGGCTGCTTGCCCATGGGCGAGAGATTCGGCCTTTCCGCCAGTCACTCGGCTCCCGAAGGTCGCGGAGAGGGGGGCGCCCGCGACTGCCGGGACGGCGCCGCGGCCGGCGGGCCGGCCGCACCGCATCGGCGGTGCTCAGCCTGAGGAACGGGGAGACGGCGGAGACTAGCTCAAGTGAATGCGCCGGAACGGCGGGCGTGGTTCTCTGGTGCGGACCCAATCGCACACTCCCCGGCCCGCCCGGCCCGCCCGCGGCGGGCCTCTCTTTCGGTTTGGCCGGGGTCGTGCCGCGGAACTGCCGAACTTGGGTCCTGCTGAGCTTGGTCCCTAAGTGCTATTCTGGCCACCGCCCGGCGGGCCTACACTTCGACTGCTCTTCCTGAGCAGGATCTTCACCGAGACCCCTGGCCCGCCCGGCCCTTCCCCCTCGCCGTGGCGGGCTCTTCTTAGCACGGGCAGGGCAGCGTGAGATCCGCGCGGCGCTCGGGTGCCGGAGGATCGCGATGGTCGAGAACGATGGGCCGATCGAAGCTCGGCGGATGGCCGGGCCGGCGGGCAAGCCCTGGCAGCTCATCGATTGCAGCTTCCGTCCCGCGATCGTCCGCCTGACCCTCTTTCAGCAATCGGCCGCGCGGTCGCTGTGCGTGACCATGAACACGAAGGCTGGCTGCAAGCGGTACGCCGTCCGGTGCGAAGGCAGCCCGAGTCCGTCCTAGGCGCCGGACTGGAACGACCGCGACCGGCCGCCTGCCTCGGCCGGGTTTGACCTGCCCGCGCTGACAACCCGCGGCGCCCGGGGACGAGGCGAGCGCCGGCGGTCCCCCGGCCGACCGGACCGCGGCCGGCCCGCCGGATCAGGCTCCGGGAGACGGCTCGATTGCTTCGGGCGAGTGCGGTTTCGGTGTCGGCGGTGGCGCAGGGGGATCGTCCAGGGGCGGCGGCCCGGGCGGCGGGGGCGTCGAACCGCCTTCCTTGGTTTCGTTCTCTTCGGGCATGATCATCCTCGCCGGCGCGACGCGTCGAGCCCTTGCTCATTCACGGCGCAATTGAAAAGCTGGCGCCGAACCCCGCGTGAGACGCCCAGGGGCCGGAAACGACAAGGGCGACCCCCGGGGTCGCCCTTTGCAAGTCGCTCAGGTGATCGCTGGAATTTGGTCGGAGCGGCGGGATTCGAACCCACGACCCCTAGTCCCCCAGACTAGTGCGCTAACCGGGCTGCGCTACGCTCCGACGGCCCGAGGCGGTCGAGGCCGCCCGTGAGCCCGGGGGTCTTAGCCGGCCCGGCTCGGCCGCGCAACCCCTTTCGCGGGCCCTCCGCCGCCGCGGCGGCGGAGGGCCCGCGACGCCTCAGAGCGACTTCAGCAGCGCCTCGGCGCTCGACACCTCGGCCTTCGAGGGCGTGTCCTCGACGTTGAGGGCGCGCACCACCCCGTCCTCGACCAGCATCGCGTAGCGCTTCGAGCGCACGCCGAGGCCGAACCCGGCCCCGTCCATGTCGAGGCCGATGGCCTTGGCGAAATCCCCGTTGCCGTCGGCCAGGAACTCGATGCCCTCCGCCCCGGCCGCCTTCGCCCACGCGTCGAGCACGAAGACGTCGTTGACCGAGGTCACGGCGATCCCGTCGATGCCGTGCGACAGGATCTCGGCCCGCTTGGCGACGTAGCCCGGCAGGTGGTTGCGGTGGCAGGTCGGCGTGAAGGCGCCCGGCACGGCGACCAGCACCACGCGGCGGCCCTTGAACACGTCGTCGGTGGTCTTGGCCACGGGGCCGTCCGCGGTCATCACGCGGAAGGTCGCCTGGGGCAGGTGATCCCCTACCTGGATGGTCATGGTGCTCTCCCGATGGTGAGGCCGCCGGGTCCCTTCGCCCCGGCCCCGGTGCCCGTTCCGGAGCGTCCAGCCCTCCGGAGGGCGCGTGCGCCCGGGGACGTCCGCCCCCGCGGGCCGCGGGTGCTTAGCGCGACCATTCCCGGGTGTCGAGATTGGCCTCGGTCGTCACCGGGCGCTGGCCCGGGCTCGCCAGGATCAGGCTGAGGGGCAGCTGGTCGGGGCCCTCGGGCGGACGCTCCAGGACGGGGATGCGGAACAGCACCGTACCGGGCGCTTCGGGCAGGGGGCGGGGCGGCGGCAGCAGCAGCCAGCCGGGGGGCGCCGAGACGAACAGGTCCGCCTTGTCGCCGCTCGGCACCCGCGCCCGCACCGCGACGAAGAGCCGGCCGGCGAGGCCCGGCGGCTCGGGCACCGCGCCCAGGACCGCGAGCGGCCCCTCGCCCAGGCGCACCGGCCGCGGCGAGGCCGCCACCGCCTCCGCCACCCGCGGGTCGCCCACCGCCGCCGCATCGGCCGGCAGGGTCAGCGAGAGATCCGCGCGCACCGGGATGCAGATGTCGTTGCACACGCCGTAATCGAGGCGCAGCCGCAGGGAGACCGGCGCGCGGCCATCGGCCGGCACGACCCGGATCGGCAGCACGACGCGGTCCTCGTAGCCGAAGACCACGTCGCCCGCCTCCTTCATCCGCCGCGGCACCGGCCAGAGCACGTCGACCGCGGCGGCGTTGCGCGAGCTGGACCAGTCGATCGCGGGCGGCATCCCGGCCTCGCCCGGATCGCGCCAGAAGGTCTTGAAGCCGCGATCGAGCAGGATCTCCAGCCCGGCGAAGCGCACCCCGTCCGCCTGTCCCCCGGGGATCAGCCGCGCCCGCGCGTGCAGGCCCGTGGCCCAGGCCGAGGCCGCCCGGGCGGGCCCGGCCGCCTGGACCAGCGCCAGCACCGTCAGCGCCGCGCAGGCGGCCAGGGCGGCGGGGCGGGCGGCCCGGCGCCGCCCGGAAGCGCGATGGGTCCCGGAAGCACAGAGGATCATGGCCTACTCGTCCGCACTCGCGCGGTGCGCGATACGCCGGCTCAGGTCACGTCGGATGAGCGTACCAGCAGGAAACAGACCAAGGCGAGAAACGATCACGTGACCGTGCCGGATCCGCGGCGGCGTGGAGGATGGACAAAGGCGGCCCGGGGCGTAGCATAGGGCCATGCGCACGCGATCCGCTCCTGACGACACGACGGCGCCGGGCCGGGCCTCCGCGGCGGGCTACCTCGACGGGCAGCTGCTGGTGGCAATGCCGGGCATGGCCGACGAGCGCTTCGCCCGCTCGGTGATCTACCTCTGCGCCCACTCGGCCGAGGGGGCGATGGGGATCATCGTCAACAAGCCCGCGGCCGACCTCAACATGCCGGATCTGCTGGTCCAGCTCGACATCATCCGCCAGGACGACGCCATCCGGCTGCCGAACCGGGTCGGGCACATGCCCGTGCTGATGGGCGGCCCCGTGGAGTCGAGCCGCGGCTTCGTCCTGCACTCGCCCGACTTCCACATCGACCAGTCCACCCTGCTGATCGACGACGGGATCTGCCTGACCGCGACGGTCGAGATCCTGCGGGCGATCGCGGCCGGGACGGGCCCGCGCGACGCCGTGCTGGCCCTCGGCTACGCGGGCTGGCAGCCGGGCCAGCTCGAGAGCGAGATCCAGGCCAATGGCTGGCTGCACTGCCCGGCCGATCCGGACCTGATCTTCAACGCCGCCCTCGATGCCAAGTACGACCGGGCCCTGCGGGCGATCGGGATCGAGCCCGCCATGCTCTCGATGAGCGCCGGGCACGCCTGAGGGCCGCGCGGCCGCCCCCGGCCTCATCCGACATCCGGTTGGTGGCTTCGCCATCTCCGATTTCGGCCATGCGGATGTCGGCTTCGCTCAGGCGCCGCGCTCAGGCGCCCGCGCGGGCGCGTGATCCGGGACCCGCTTCGATCAAGCGGAGCCCGGATCACTCCCCGGTGTCGAGGAAGCCCGGGTTCATCCCCTCCACCGGCGGCGGGCGCCGGCGGACCGGGCGGGGCGCGTTGCTGGCGGTCGGGGCCGTGCTCACCGTCAAGCCGAGCCGCGTCGCGAGCGAGAGCACGCGCGCCTCGGTGATGCGCAGGTGGCAGAAGCCGTGCACCCCCTCGCGGGCATAGGCGCGGCACATCTGCTCCCGGTCCGCCGAGAAGGCCGCCTGCTCGGCGACGATCGGGCGGACCTCCTCGCGCTTGGCGCGCTGGGTCATCACCCGGTAGTTCTCGCGCACGGCGCGGTCGGCCGCCCCGCGGGCGCCGTCGAATTCCTGGGCGCGCGTCACCAGGGAGGCCGCGCCCGGCCCCCACAGGCCCTTCGGGGTGGTGGCGCAGTCCTGGGCCTGGAACACGCAGATGTCGGGCTCCGTCAGGGGCGTGACGAGCACGCTGCCCTCCAGGATCTCCATTCGGAGCGGGCAGACCAGGTCCGACGAGGCCAGCCGCGTGACCCCGTTCGGCCGCCCCTGGTCGGTGAGGGCGAGGGGCGCCCCGTTGTTGAGCGACACCCGGCAGGATTCGATCGGCTGCGAGATCCGGGTGCCCTCGAGGGTGACGCGGGCGGTGAGGCCGCCCTGGGCCCGTTCCAGCTTCAGGCTGCCGGCACTGCCGTTCTGCAGCAGGTCCTGGCCGATGGCGCCGTCGTCGCTCGGCGCCTTGATCACCACCGGCCTCGGCGCCGGGGGCGGCGCCGCCGGGCGCGGATCGGCCGCCGGGGGCGGCGCGTCCATCGGGGCCGCGGGCGCGGCCGGGCGGGGCGGCGCGGCCGGGCGCGCCGCCCGCCCGATGCCGAACAGCTCCTCGAAGAAGTTCTGGGCGGAGGCCGGGGCGGGCAGGGCGGCCCCGGCGAGGGCCAGGACGAGGGCCGTGGCGAGGGGGCGGAACGAGGGCATCAGGCTCCTGAGCAGGCTCGCGGCAAGCGCCCGGTCGGTCCCGGACGACGACAGGCCCGCATCCCGACCGACAGGGCGGCCCGCCCGGGGCAGGTCCACCCGGGGCAGGTCCGCGCAAGGACGCGACGCGCAGACCTTCCTCCTAGCATGCGCCCCGTGGCGGGCGCGTGGCAAGGCCGCAACATTCTCGTGGCGGCTTGGCCGCTGGCCCGGATTCGCAGTTGACGGACGGGCCGCGCGCGGGCCGTCTCGGCGGGAGGGGACCTCGCCTTGCGGGCCTCCGGCGGCGTTCTTATATCGCGTCCGGCGCGGGTCCCGGATCGTCTCTCCCCCCGAGGTTCCAGCGGATCCCGCCCGGCACAACCGATCTTCGTCACCTGTAGCACCATGGGCCGAGCTGCTTCGGGGCTCGGCGGTCTGCTTAAAAAACATCAACGAGGGATCCCACCATGGGTAAAGTCATCGGTATCGATCTTGGCACGACGAACAGCTGCGTGGCCGTGATGGAAGGCACGCAGCCCAAGGTCATCGAGAACGCGGAAGGCGCGCGCACCACCCCGTCGATCGTCGCCTTCACGGACGAGGGCGAGCGCCTCGTCGGACAGCCGGCCAAGCGCCAGGCGGTCACCAACCCGTCGCGCACCTTCTTCGCGATCAAGCGCCTCATCGGCCGCACCTACGACGACCCGATGACGCAGAAGGACAAGGGCCTCGTGCCCTACCACATCGTGCGCGCCGGCAACGGCGACGCCTGGGTCGAGGCGGACGGCAAGCAATTCTCGCCCTCCCAGATCTCCGCCTTCACGCTGCAGAAGATGAAGGAGACGGCCGAGTCCTACCTGGGCCAGCCGGTCACGCAGGCGGTCATCACGGTCCCGGCCTACTTCAACGACGCGCAGCGCCAGGCCACCAAGGACGCCGGCAAGATCGCCGGGCTCGAAGTGCTGCGCATCATCAACGAGCCGACCGCGGCCGCGCTCGCCTACGGCCTCGACAAGAAGAAGTCCGGCGTGATCGCGGTCTACGACCTCGGCGGCGGCACCTTCGACGTCTCGATCCTGGAGATCGGCGACGGCGTCTTCGAGGTGAAGTCGACCAACGGCGACACCTTCCTGGGCGGTGAGGATTTCGACAACCGCATCGTCGAGTACCTCGCGGCCGAGTTCAAGCGCGAGCAGGGCATCGACCTGACCCGGGACAAGCTCGCCCTGCAGCGCCTGAAGGAGGCGGCCGAGAAGGCCAAGATCGAGCTGTCCTCGGCCACCCAGACCGAGATCAACCTGCCCTACATCACGGCCGACGCGTCCGGCCCGAAGCACCTCGCGCTCAAGCTCAGCCGCGCCAAGTTCGAGTCGCTCGTCGACGACCTGATCCAGCGCACCATCGAGCCCTGCCGCAAGGCGCTCAAGGATGCGGGCGTCGCGGCGAGCGAGATCGACGAGGTGGTGCTGGTCGGCGGCATGACCCGCATGCCGAAGATCCAGGACGTGGTGAAGACCTTCTTCGGCAAGGAGCCCCACAAGGGCGTCAACCCGGACGAGGTCGTGGCGATCGGCGCGGCCGTGCAGGCGGGCGTGCTCCAGGGCGACGTCAAGGACGTGCTGCTCCTCGACGTGACCCCGCTCTCCCTCGGCATCGAGACGCTGGGCGGCGTGTTCACCCGGCTCATCGACCGCAACACCACGATCCCGACCAAGAAGTCCCAGGTCTTCTCGACGGCGGAGGACAACCAGAACGCGGTCACCATCCGGGTCTTCCAGGGTGAGCGCGAGATGGCGGCCGACAACAAGCTGCTCGGCCAATTCGACCTGGTCGGCATCCCGCCGGCCCCGCGCGGCGTGCCGCAGATCGAGGTGACCTTCGACATCGACGCCAACGGCATCGTCAACGTCACCGCCAAGGACAAGGCGACCGGCAAGGAGCACCAGATCCGCATCCAGGCCTCGGGCGGCCTGTCCGACACCGAGATCCAGCGCATGGTGCAGGAGGCCGAGGCCAACGCGGCCGAGGACAAGAAGCGCCGCGAACTCGTCGAGGTGAAGAACCAGGGCGAGAGCCTGGTCCATGCGACCGAGAAGTCGGTCAAGGAGTACGGCGACAAGGTCTCGGAGAGCGACCGGGCCGGCATCAGCACGGCGATCGACGCGCTGCGCCAGGCGCTCGCCGGCGAGGATGTCGAGACCATCAAGGCCCGCACGACGGACCTGATGCAGGCCTCGATGAAGCTCGGCGAGGCGATGTACGCCGCGCAGGCGGGCGGCGGCGAGGCCGCGTCCGCCGGCGCGGAGGACCCGCAGGCCAAGAAGGACGACGTGATCGACGCCGACTTCCAGGAAGTCGACGACAAGGATCACAAGAAGCGGGCCTGAGGCCCGGCGCGGCCGGGGGCGAGAGCTCCCGGCCGCGCGCGTTTGCGTGAGCGCTCGCGCCCGGGCGGGCGCGCAGGATCCCCGCATCCCGGCAGGATGCGGGGATCCTGCGCGCCGTCCTGACGCGGAATTCGGGGAAAGGCCGCCGCGGTCCCGGGCGCTCGCAGCGCCGGGGGCCGCGCGCCTTTGGGACGACACGGGGCCCTCCAGGCTCGGGGACGGGGAATGTCGAAGCGCGACTATTACGAGGTGCTGGGCGTCGCCAAGACGGCGGGCGAGGCGGAGCTGAAATCGGCCTTCCGGAAGCTCGCCATGGCCTACCATCCCGACCGGAACCCCGGCGACAAGGAAGCCGAGATCAAGTTCAAGGAGGTCAACGAGGCCTACCAGACCCTGTCGGACGACCAGAAGCGCGCCGCCTACGACCGCTTCGGCCACGCCGCCTTCTCGCAGGGAGGGCCGGGAGGGCCGGGCTTCGGGGCCGATTTCGGCGACTTCATGTCGGACATCTTCGACACGTTCTTCGGGGATGCCCGGGCGGGCGGCGCCGGCCCGCGCGGCGGCGGCGGGCGGGCCGGCGGCCGGGAGCGGGGCGCCGACCTGCGCTACAACCTGGAAATCTCGCTCGAGGAGGCGTTCACCGGCAAGACCGAGACGATCCGGCTGCCGACCTCGGTCACCTGCGAGGTCTGCGCCGGCTCGGGCGCCAAGGCCGGCTCGAAGCCCCGCGTCTGCCCGACCTGCGGCGGCTACGGCCGGGTGCGCGCGGCGCAGGGCTTCTTCGCCATCGAGCGCACCTGCCCGAATTGCCAGGGCCGCGGCGAGATCATCGACGATCCCTGCGCGGCCTGCGGCGGTGCCGGCCGGGTCACGCGCGAGCGCACGCTCTCGGTCAACGTGCCGGCGGGCGTCGACGACGGGCTGCGCATCCGGCTCGCCGGCGAGGGCGAGTCCGGCCTGCGCGGCGGCCCGGCGGGCGACCTCTACATCTTCCTCTCGATCAAGCCGCACCCGTTCTTCCAGCGCGACGGGGCCGACCTGTTCTGCCGGGTGCCGATCTCGATGGTGACGGCGGCCCTCTCCGGCGAGATCACGGTGCCGGTCATCGACGGCTCCCACACCACCGTGCGGGTCCCCGGCGGCACCCAGACCAACAAGCAGTTCCGGCTCAAAGGCAAGGGCATGCCGGTCCTGCGCTCGCGCGACGTCGGCGACCTCTACATCCAGGTCTTCGTCGAGACGCCGCAGAACCTCACCAAGCGCCAGCGCGAATTGCTGCAGGAATTCGACCAGCTCGGCAGCCAGGCCGATAACCACCCGGAGAGCGCGGGCTTCTTCTCCCGGGTCAAGGAGTTCTTCGACGGGTTGAGCGGCTCGGGCCGCGCCTGAGCTCGCGCCGCGAACCCGGGCCCCCGACGCGCGTTTTCCGCCCGGTCGTGCGGGGATCCGCCGCGCCGCGGCGGCGGCGGGTTTCTTGCCGGCTCCAGGCTTGACGGCGGCGCCCCTTTGGTCGAGAGCCGTTTCCCAATCGTCCGCGTGATTTAAGGGTCCGACCGTCTTGCCCTTGCCCCGCCGATCCAGCGCGAAAGCCGTCGCCCTGCCCCGATCCGCGCCGCGGCGCGACCTGTTCGAGGACGAGGCGCGGTTCCTGCGCTCGTGGCTGGAGCGGCCGCTGGTGACCGGCGCGGTGACGCCCTCGGGGCGGCTGCTCGCCCGCACCATGGCCTCCTACGTCGATCCGCGCAGGCCGGGGCCGGTGATCGAGCTCGGGCCCGGCACCGGACCGGTGACGGACGCGCTGGTGCGCCGCGGCATCGAGCAGGAGCGCCTCGTCCTCGTCGAGTACAACCCGGATTTCTGCGACCTCCTGCGCCGCCGCTTCCCGCGCGCCACCATCCTGCGCGGCGACGCCTACCGGATGCGCGAGACCCTCGGAGACGTGCTGGCCGAGCCGGCCTGCGCCACCATCTCGAGCCTGCCGCTCTTCACCAAGCCCCTGGAGCAGCGCCTCGACCTGCTGCAGGAGGCGCACGACCTGATGCACCCGGACGCGCCCTTCGTGCAGTTCACCTACGCGGTGGTGCCGCCGATCCCGGCCCAGGCCTTCGGCTACACGGCGAGCCGCTCGAACAAGGTCTGGCTGAACCTGCCGCCGGCCCGGGTCTGGGTCTACCGCCGGTCCTGACGGGCCGGCGACCGGCGCGCCCGCTTGCCCGGGTCTCGCCCGAAGGGCGGAGCGCGCCGCGCATCGCCGCCGGGCGCGGGCTGCCTATCTCCCCCCGGCGCGGCCAGCACGCCGCGTCGCGCGAGGAGAGAGACCATGCACGTCACGATCGAGGAAGCCGAGAAGGCCATCGCGGCCGCCCGCGCCAAGGCGCAGGCGATCGGCACCCAGATGTGCATCGCCGTCGTGGATTCGGGGGGCAACCTCAAGGCCTTCTCCCGGATGGACGATGCCTGGGTGGGCTCGATCGACATCGCCCAGAAGAAGGCCCGCACCGCGCTGTTCTTCGGCATGCCGACCGGCCAGATCGGGGCGCTGTCGCAGCCCGGCGGCCCCCTCTACGGCATCGAGCACTCGAATGGCGGGCTGATCACCTTCCCGGGCGGGATCCCGATCGTGGACAAGGACGGGGTGATGTCCGGGGCGATCGGCGTCAGCGGCTCGACCGTGGAGGACGACCACGCGGTGGCCGAGGCGGGGGCGCGGGCGGTGGGGGCGACCGAGCTTCCCGCGCATCCCTGGCGGACCTGACGGGGGCGGCGGCACGGCCGAGCTACCCCCTTTTGGACGCGTTCCTCTGCTTTCAGCGCCGGGCCCGGCCGAACCGGGCTTGTCCAGGAGTGTCCCCGTGCTGCATCGCCTCGCCCTCGTCCTCGCCCTGACCTCGACGGGCGCCCTCGCGGCGCCCGTGCAGACGCCGGCTCCGGACCGCGCCGCCCTGAAGCAGTTCTGCACGGGCGACTACCTCACCTATTGCGGCAACTTCCCGCCGGACGGCCCCGAGGTGCAGGCCTGCTTCAAGCAGAACAAGGCCAAGCTCTCGCAGACCTGCCAGGCCGCGATCACCGGCTACGTGAAGGCGCAGCGCAAGGGCTGATCACCGTCCCCGGGCGCCGCGACGCGCCCGGCGCCGGACGAACCGCGAGGTTGCCCAGGCCGTTGCGGCCCGTGCCTGAGGCGGCGTCTCATCCAACCTCCGGTTGATGGCTTCGCCATCTCCGATTTCGGCCATGCGGATGTCGGCGTCGCTCAGGCGCCGCGCTCAGGCGCCGCGCGGGCTAGTGATCCGGGATCCGCTTCGATCGAGCGGATTTCGCCTCAGGTGGAGGGCCGCCCGGCCCGGGCGAGGCCGCGGGGCGGACCGCCCGGCCGATCGGTGAGCCGGCGCACATCCTCGGGCAAGCTGTTTCTGCCACAGTCGCGGAGGATCGGCCGCAGGGAGGGCCGGATCCGACGGGATCGCCCGATCGTGTCGCGCCGCGGCACTGGCGCCCCGCCGCCTCCGCCGCTCCACTGGACGGCCCTTGAGTGAGGCACGGCCCATGGCGGATGCATCCCTGTTCCTGAACCTCGGCGGCGCCATGGCGCTCGCCGCGCTCGCCGGGCACGGCATCCGCTGGGCGCTCGACGCCTGGGTCCGGCTCGCCCCGGCCGGCAGCGACGAGGTCGAGCCGGCCGAGTAGGCCGGCCCCCGCCGCCATGCCCGATCGCGGGACCGGGGCCCGGTCCGCGGGACCTCGGCCGGGAAGGTGTCCGAGAAAGCTGTGGGCGGGCCCGAGCCGGGTCGGGCTCACCGTGGTTCAAGAAAAATTCTTTTTCTGTCAGGATCTTGCTGGCCTTTCTTGCTGTGCCGCACGAGAACTCGGCCGGAACCGCCGGGCGCCCTCCCGCGGGCCGATCTCCTCGTCCCTGCGGGGACTTGGCGGCTTGTCCTCGGGTGCCCGCCCCGTGCCGCGGCGGCGTTTGACTCCCTCCCGTCAAGTCTTCCTTCATGAAAGCGCGTCAGCGTGGCTGGAAGGCGGTCGCGGCCCGGAGGGCGGCGGCGGGGCGGCAGGGGGACCGAGAGCGCGATGGCAGGATCCCAGAACGGTGGCTCCGGCACGGCCTCGGCCCTGCGGCTCGCGGCGGTGGCCGGCGTGGCGCTGCTCACCGCGAACTGCGCCGGGACCCCGCATCCGGGCGCGTCGGCCTCGGTCCGCGGCGGCCGGCAGGTCGACCCGAAATACGGCGTGGTGCCGAGCCCCCGGCTCTACGGGGAGAACGACCCGATCCCGAAGGGGGGCGGGCGCGCCATGGTGGGCAAACCCTACGTGGTGGCCGGCCACACCTACGTCCCGCGCGAGAATCCCCGCGGCTACGTCCGCGAGGGGCTGGCCTCCTGGTACGGCACCGCCTTCCACGGCCGCCAGACCGCCAATGGCGAGGTCTTCGACCGCTTCTCCGTGGCGGCGGCGCACCCGACCCTGCCGCTGCCGAGCTACGCCCGCGTCACCAACCTCGCGAACGGCCACTCGATGGTGGTGCGCGTCAACGACCGCGGCCCCTATCACGCCGGGCGCCTGATGGACGTCTCCGAGCGGGTGGCCGAGGCGCTGGAATTCCACCGCCGCGGCACGACCCGGGTGCGGGTCGAGTATCTGGGCATGGCCTCGGTGGCGGGCAGCGACGACCGCAAGCTGATGGCGACGCTGCGCACGGATGGCAGCCCGGCGGGCAGGCCCTCCGGCGCCAACCTAATGGTGGCGGATGCGGGCGAGGAGGCGAAGCCCTTCGCCTTCCGGCAGCCGGAGCCCGAGGCCGCGCCCGTGCGGCCGGTCGTCGAGCGCCCGCGGGTCGCCCCGGCGCCGGTCGTGGTGGCCGAGGCGCCGCGGCGGGCCGCCCCGGTCCGGGTGGCCGAGGTCGCGCCCCGGCCCGCGCCCGCCCCGGCCCCGGTGCGGGTCGCGCAGGCGGCCCCGCCGCGGCCCGGTCTCCGGGCCCTCCCGGCAGCGATGCGGCCCGACGCGGCGGCGCGGGACCGCGGCGCCCTGGCCCAGGCCATGCTGGCCGCCGCGCAGGCGGCCCCCGCCGCGCGGGCGGCCACGCCGCGCCACGCCGCGCCGCTGCCTCTGACCTCGCCGCTCCAGCTCAGCGGCGCTCCCCCGCGGCCGCCGCTGCGGCCCGGGCCTGAGCGCAGCCTGACCGCCAAGCTCGACGGGGCGGAGGCGGGCGAGCGCAAGGGCCGCGCGCCACGCGCCCGCACGGCCGACATGCTCTGATCCGCTGTCCGGACGTGAGCGTCCGGACAGCGGATGACGCGCCCGCGCGGCGCGAGCCCGCGCGCGCGTGAGCGAAGCCCCAATCCGCCATCCCGAAGGGATCATGCGGATTGGGTATGACACGCCCGCGCGGCGCCTGAGCGACGCCGACATCCGCATGGCGACGCAATCCGTCGTGTGATGGGTGGCGGGCGGCGCGTTCCTCGCCGGACCGGCCGCCGCGGGGCGGCCGCCGTCCCGCCGCGCCTCCGGCTCGGTCGCGGCCGCGCTTCGGCAAGATGGGCGTTCCGCCGCAATTGCTCCGTCCGGGCCGGGGCGGCAGAGTGGCGCCCGGTCGAGGACGCGGATGGTGGCGCATGACGGGCAGGGCGGGACGGGCGGGCAGGGCGGTCACGGGGCTCGTCGCGGGGCTCCTCCTCGCGGCGGCGAGCGCGGGCGCCGCGCGCGCGCAGGGCTTCCAGAGCCAGGCGCCCCACGCGATCCTCCTCGACGCCGATTCCGGCTCGGTCCTCTACGAGAAGAACGCCGACGAGCCGTTCTCGCCCGCCAGCATGGCCAAGCTCATGACCGTCGAGGTGATCTTCGACGAGATGCGCAAGGGCCGCCTCAATCAGGACAGCGAGTTCCCGATCAGCGAGAACGCCTGGAAGCACGGCGGCGCGGGCGGGGGCGGCTCGTCGATGTTCGCTCAGCTCAACAGCAAGGTGAAGCTGCCCGACCTCCTGCGCGGCATCATCGTGCAGTCGGGCAACGACGCCGCCATCGCGGCGGCCGAGGCGATCGGCGGCACCGAGGACAATTTCGCCCAGATCATGAACCGTCACGCCCGCGAGATCGGGCTGACCCGCTCCACCTTCCGCAACCCCACCGGCTACTCGGCGCCCGACCAGAAGGTGACGGCCCGCGACCTCGCGAAGCTCGCCATCCACCTCATCGAGACCTACCCGGACGAGTACAAGCTGTTCTCCGAGCGCGAGTTCACCTGGAACAAGATCCGCCAGCAGAACCGCAACCCGCTCCTCACCATGGATCTCGGCGCGGACGGGCTCAAGACCGGCTACCTGGAGGAATCCGGCTACGGCCTGACCGGCTCGGCGGTGCAGAACGGCCAGCGGCTGATCCTGGTGGTGAGCGGCCTGAAGAAGGCCAGCGACCGGGCGGCGGAATCCCGCAAGCTCCTCGACTGGGGTTTCCGGGCCTTCGAGGGCCGGCAGGTCTTCGCCCCCGGCGAGACCGTGGCCGAGGTCGACACCTATGGCGGGGAGAAGGGCAAGGTCGCCCTGGTCGCCAAGAAGCCCGTGCGCGTGCTCCTGCCCCGAGGCTCCGCCGACCGACTCACGGCCCGCGTCGTCTATCAGGGGCCCCTGAAGGCGCCGATCGAGGCCGGGCGCGAGGTGGCGCGGCTCAAGGTCACCCGGGGCGAGCAGCAGGTGCTCGACATGCCCCTCTACACCGCCGAGAGCGTCGGCCCCGGCAGCATGACCCAGCGCGCCCTCGACGCGGCGCTCGAGGTCGGCACCGGCTGGGTGCGCGGCGCCTTCGCCAAGCTGACGAACCGGTCGTGAGCGGGGCGCCGCGCCCGGGCCTGTTCATCACCCTCGAGGGCGGGGAAGGGGCCGGCAAGTCGACCCAGGTGGCGCGCCTCGCCGAGTGGCTGCGCCGGAGCGACCGGGAGGTGGTCACCACCCGCGAGCCCGGCGGCTCGCCCCGGGCCGAGCAGATCCGCACCGCCCTGCTCGCCGGCGCCGCCAAGGATCACGGGCCCTTCGCGGAGGCGCTGCTCTTCTCCGCCGCCCGCCTGGACCACCTCGCCAGCCTGATCCGGCCGGCCCTGGCCCGCGGTGCCGTGGTGGTCTGCGACCGCTTCGCGGACTCGACCCGGGCCTACCAGGGGGTCGCCGGCGGCATCGATCCGGAGTGCGTGGCGGCGCTGGAACGGGTCGTGGTCGGCGCGACGCGGCCCGACCTGACGCTCATCCTCGACCTGCCGCCGGAGATCGGTCTCGCCCGCGCCCGGGGGCGCGAGCGCGGCCTCGCCCGCGGCCCGGACCGGTTCGAGGCCGAGGCGCTCGCCTTCCACCAGCGCCTGCGCGAGGCGTTCCGCGGCATCGCCGCGCGGGAGCCGGCCCGCTGCGCGCTCGTGGACGCCGCCGGCGAGCCCGACGCGGTGGCGGCCGCCATCCGGGCCGTCGTGGCCGGGCGCCTACCGGAACTCGGCCTGGGGCTCGGCCATGCCGCCTGAGGCGACGGCCGAGGATCTCGAACCCGGCGACGTGCCGGGAATCGCCCGGCCCCGGGCGCGGACGGTCCTGATCGGCCAGGAGGCCGCCGAGCGGGCCTTCCGGGAGGCGATCGGCGCGGGCCGGCTGCACCATGCCTGGCTCCTCGGCGGCCCGCGCGGGATCGGCAAGGCGACGCTCGCCTACCGGGTGGCGCGCCACCTCCTCGCCCACGGGGCGGGGCGGGGCCTGCCCGAGACGCTCGCCGTGCCGGAGACCCATCCGGTCGCCCGGCAGGTGGCGAGCCTCGCCCATCCGAACCTCGTGGTGCTGCGCCGCCAGCGGGCCCCCGGCGCCAAGACGCTGCCGACCCAGATCACCGTCGAGGCGGCGCGCCGCGCCCTCCACCTCTTCGCCGAGACCTCGGCCGATGCGGGCTACCGCGTCTGCGTCGTCGATTGCGCGGAGGAACTGAACCTCGCGAGCGCCAACGCCCTGCTCAAGCTGATCGAGGAGCCGCCGCCGCGCTCGCTCTTCCTGATCGTCAGCCACGCGCCGGGCCGGCTGCTGCCGACCATCCGCTCCCGCTGCCGCCGGCTCGGCCTGCGCCCCCTCGGCGAGGGCGAGGTGGTGCGGGTGCTGCGCGGGCTCGGCGAGGCCGTGGCGGCGCATCCGCCGGAGGTGCTGGCCCGGGCGGCCGCCCTGAGCGAGGGCTCCGTCGCCCGCGCGCTGGGGCTCCTCGATCCGGCCACCCTCGCCCTCGTGGACGAGGTCGAGGCGCTGCTCCGCGCGCCCGACTGGCGGCGCGTCCTGGCGCTCGCCGAGCGCCTGAGCGGGCGCGAGGCCGAGGCGCTCTACGAGGTGGCCCTCGACACGGCGCAGCGCCACCTCGCGGCCGAGATCGGCCGGCGCCTCGCCGAGCCGCCGGCCCGGCTCGCGGCCCTGGCCGAGGCGAGCGAGCGCATCGCCCGCGTCGCCCGCGAGGCCGCGACCTACAACCTCGACCGCCGCCCGGTGATCCTGTCGCTGTTCGAGGAGGTGGCGGCGGCGCGCTGACCGGGCACGCGGCGCACCCGCCCCACGCCGCCGGCTGCCTCGGCGCGGGCCGCCGGCGCGCGGTGATCGCCCGCACCGCGCCGCCATCGCGCGACCCCGCCGGACTCCCTCGCGGACGCAGCGCGCGCCGCGGGGCTGGTCTCCCGCGGCATCGCCGGCCCGGAGGATGCCGGGATGCGCGGCCTCGTCGGCTTCGACGGCGCGGCGCCGATCGCGGATGTCCTCCGGCCATCGCGGCCTTGCCCGGGAGCCGGCGCGCCGCTACATTCCCCTGCGTCAAGCTCCTCGCAATCCTGCCCGGTGGAGCGGCTGCTCCGACCGGCCGAGGTTCTGTGACCGTTCGGCCGGCGCGGAGGGCGACCCCCGCCCGAGGCGAGACCGATGACATCGTCCCCCGACTCCCTCCTGCCGATCCTGCAGCAATGCTGGTCCGCCGAGACCAGTCCCGAATGGCGGCCGAACAATCCCGCGCGCGGCCAGTGCGGCGTCACCGCCCTGATCGTCCACGACCTCCACGGCGGCACCATCCTCAAGACCGAGACGGGCCGCGGGTGGCACTTCTACAACCGGGTGGACGGGACGCGTCACGACCTGACGGCCGGCCAGTTCGAGACCTCGATCGACTATGCGGACATCGCCAGCAGCCGGGAGGAGGCGCTGGCCGGCACCACGATGGAGCGCTACCGGACCCTCAAGATGCGGGTCAGGCAGCGCCTCGCGCAGCTTTCCTGAGCGCCCCGCTCAGGCGACGGTGTAGCCGCCGTCGATGACCGCGACCTGCCCGGTCATGTAGGCGGAGGCCGCGCTCGCGAGGTAGACCGCGATGCCGCCGAAATCCGCCGGCTGTCCGTAGCGGCGCAGCGGGATGCGGGGGAGGGTGTTCGCCACGAACTTCTCGTTTCCCATCAGCCCCGCCGTCATGTCGCTCGCGATCCAGCCCGGCAGGATCGCGTTCGCGGTCACGCCGTAGCGGGCGAGTTCGACCGCGAGCGCCCGCACCAGGGCGTTGAGCGCTCCCTTGGTCGCCCCGTAATGCTCGTTGCGCGCGGCGCCGAGGAGCGAGGCGACGCTCGAGGTCGCGACCAGCCGCCCGTAGGCGTCCCCGGCCTCGGCCCGCGCGGCCATGTGCCGGGCGGCCTGCTGGAACACCCCCACCACCCCGTCGAGGTTGACCGCGAAGGTGCGCCGCCACTCGGCCGCGTCCCGCTCCAGGAAGGAGCGCCGCCCGCCGCCCGCCACGCCCGCATTGGCGAAGACCGCGTCGACCCGCCCGAAGCGCCGCAGCGTCGCGGAAAAGCTCGCCTCCACCGCCTCCGGCTCGGCCACGTCGCACAGGAAGGCCTCGGCCGGCGCGCCCGTCGCGGCGAGCCGCGCCAGGGCGGCGCGGTTCTTGGCCTCGTCGCGGCCCCAGATCGCGACCGCGGCGCCCGCCCCGGCCAGCGCCTCCGCCATGCCGAGCCCGATGCCGCCATTGCCGCCGGTCACCAGCGCGACCCGCCCGGTCAGATCGAACATCCCCGCCATCCCGCCTCCCGGCCCCGCGCGGTGAGCCGGTCCGCCGCGGGGCGGCGGCGGACCGGGATCCGGACCCTCGGCCAAAGCCGCCGGGCGGGCAAGCGGCCGCCCCGTCGGGCCGCCGGCCGAACCCGGTCCGCGGCCGCGAGCGCGGGGTCCCGCGCATGGCACGCCTGCCCCGGGCGCGCTTGCATCCCGGGCCCCGGCGCCAAATCTGGGACGGGGCCTGACGCGACACACGGGAGCCCGCGATGCCGCCCTTCTCCGTCCTCGACCTCGCGCCGATCCCGCTGGGCGCGACGCCCGGCGACGCGCTGCGCAACACGCTCGACCTCGCCCGCCACGCGGAGCGCCTCGGCTACACCCGCTACTGGCTCGCCGAGCACCACAACATGGTGGGCATCGCCAGCGCCGCGACCGCGGTCGTCATCGCCCACGTGGCGGCCGGCACGGCGCGCATCCGGGTCGGGGCGGGCGGCATCATGCTGCCGAACCACGCGCCCCTGGTGATCGCCGAGCAGTTCGGCACGCTCGCGTCCCTGCATCCGGGCCGGATCGATCTCGGCCTCGGCCGCGCCCCCGGCACCGACGGGCGCACCCTGCGGGCCCTGCGCCGCGACCCCGCCGCCTCCGACACGTTCCCGCAGGACGTGCTCGAACTCCAGGCGCTGCTCGGCCCGGTGCAGCCGGGGCAGGTGGTCCAGGCGGTGCCGGGGGCGGGCACGCAGGTGCCGCTCTGGATCCTCGGCTCCAGCCTGTTCGGGGCGCAGCTCGCCGCGATGCTCGGCCTGCCCTTCGCCTTCGCGTCGCATTTCGCGCCCGACGCGCTGATGCAGGCCCTCGACCTCTACCGGTCGCGCTTCGAGCCGAGCGCCCAGCTCGACCGACCCTACGCGATGGTCGGCGTCAACGTGATCGCGGCCGAGACCGACGCCGAGGCGCGCCGGCTGTTCACCTCCGCGCAGCAATCCTTCACCAACCTCTTCCGCGGCACCCGCGGCCAGCTCCTGCCGCCCATCGACGACATCGAGACCTACTGGTCGCCCGCCGAGAAGGTGCAGGCCTCGCGCATGCTCGCCTGCTCCTTCGTGGGCGCGCGGGAGACGGTGCGCGAGGGCCTGGCCGCGTTCCTGGCCCGCACCGGGGCCGACGAGATCATGGTGGCGGCGGCGATCCACGACCACGGCGCGCGGCGCCGCTCCTACGAGATCCTGGCCGAGCTCCGGGAGGCGCGCCTGCCCGAGCCGGCCCTCGCCTGATCCCGACGGTCGCGGGACATGGCCGTCCCGGGACATGGCCTTTGGGGGGACATGGCCGTCGGGACCGACGGCCGGCGGCCTCCGGACCGGGGGCGAGCTTCGTTGACCGGGGGGAGCGCACTCCCTAGGGTGCGCGCCTCACCCACCCGCCCGCGCCCGCCCGTCCGGGGCCCACGAGACACCATGCCCGCCTCGCTCCGCATCGACCCCGCCCTCCTCGACGCCGCCGCGACCTCCGCGGCCTGGCCCTTCGAGGAAGCGCGCAAGCTCGTCGCCCGGCTGGAGCGGAACCCGAAGGCCGAGCTGCTGTTCGAGACCGGCTACGGCCCCTCGGGCCTGCCGCATATCGGCACGTTCGGGGAGGTCGCCCGCACCTCGATGGTCCGCCACGCCTTCCGGCTGCTGACGCGGGACGCGGTGCCGACCCGGCTCATCGCCTTCTCGGACGACATGGACGGGCTGCGCAAGGTGCCGGACAACGTGCCGAACCGGGCCCTCCTGGCCGAGAGCCTCAACAAGCCCCTCACCGCCGTGCCGGATCCCTTCGGCACCCACGACAGTTTCGGCGCGCACAACAACGCCGAGCTGCGCCGCTTCCTCGATTCCTTCGGCTTCGACTACGAGTTCCTCTCGGCCACGGAATGCTACCGGGCGGGGGTGTTCGACGCGGCGCTCCTGCGCGTGCTGGAGCGCTACGACGCCGTCATGGCGGTGATGCTGCCCTCGCTGCGGGCGGAGCGCTCGGCCTCCTACTCGCCCTTCCTGCCGCTGCACCCGGTCACCGGCCACGTCATGCAGGTGCCGATCGACGAGGTGAAGGTCGCCGCCGGCACGATCGTCTGGCGCGACCCGGCGACGGGCGAGCGCTACGAGACCCCGGTGACCGGCGGCCACGCCAAGCTGCAGTGGAAGCCCGACTGGGCCATGCGCTGGGTCGCGCTCGGGGTCGATTACGAGATGGCCGGCAAGGACCTGATCGACTCGGTGAAGCTGTCGAGCCAGATCGCCCGCGTGCTCGGGGGCGAGCCGCCCGAGGGCTTCAACTACGAGCTCTTCCTGGACGAGAAGGGCCAGAAGATCTCGAAGTCGAAGGGCAACGGCCTCACCATCGACGAGTGGCTGGCCTACGGCACGCCCGAGAGCCTCGCGCTGTTCATGTACAACAAGCCGCGGGAGGCCAAGCGCCTGCACTTCGACGTGATCCCGCGCCACGTCGACGACTACCTGTCCTTCCTGGAGAAGTTTCCCGGCCAGGAGCCGAAGCTGCAGCTCGGCAACCCGGTCTGGCACATCCATGCGGGCGCGCCGCCGGCGCCGGAACTGGCGGCGGGCGGCGGCGCCATCACCTTCGCGATGCTGCTCAACCTGGTGGCGGTGGCGAATACCGAGGATCCGGCGGTGCTGTGGGGCTTCATCCGCCGCTACGCGCCGGAGGCCTCGCCGCGGACGCAGCCGCGCCTCGACCGGCTCGTCCACCACGCGGTGCGCTACTTCCGCGACTTCGTGCGGCCGCAGAAGCAGTACCGGGTGCCCGACGCCCAGGCCGGGGCGGCCCTCGCCGACCTGTCGGCGACCCTGGCGGAGCACGAGGGCTCGACCGATCCCGAGGCCCTGCAGGCCTTGGTCTACGAGGTCGGGCGGCGCCACTACCCGGACCTGTCCGGCAAGGCCAAGAGCCCGGACGGGCGCCCGGGCGTGGCGCAGGCGTGGTTCACCACGCTCTACGCCACCCTGCTCGGCGAGGCGCGCGGACCCCGCTTCGGCTCCTTCGTGGCGCTCTACGGCGTGGCGGAGACCCGGGCCCTGATCGCCCGCGCCCTCTCGGGCGACCTCGCCGCCGAGCACGAGGCCTTCCTGGAGAGCCGGGCGCCCAAGGCGGCGGAGTAGACGCCCCGCTCAGGAGGCCCGGCGGGCCCGGGCCAGCCGCACCGTCCGCAGGGAGAGGTCGCGCCGCACGCGCGCGAGTTCCCGTTCCTGCATCCGCACGGCCGCGTAGGCGAGCGCCACGACGAGGGCCGGCGTGGCGGCGAAGGCGAGGAGCGCGGTGGCCATCATGGCAGAAGCCCGTTGAGGAGACGCCTCGCCAGGCAATGTAGGAGGATCGCCGCCGCGAGCCAACCGAGAACCCCGAGCCCGAGCACCGCGAGGCTCAGCGAGGTCTGCAGGCCGCTGACATTGTAGAGCCAGCCCGCCGCGGGCGTGGCGACGCCGACCGTGAAGCAGGCCGTGGAGGCCCGGTCGATGTTGCCGGCGAGGAGCCGGACCCGCTCGTTGACGCGCTGCTTCTCGGCGAAGAGCGGGTCCGCCGGGGCAGGATCGGGGTCGGCGGGCGTCACGCCTCGGCGGCGCCCGCCGCAGGCTCGGGCCGCCGCGCCGCCTCAGGCGCCCGCACCCGCGCGCCGCCTACGCGCCCAGCGCGAGCGCCCGCGGCGCCCGCGCCGCGGCGGCCCGGCGCCGGGGGGGCGGGGCGAGGCGCACGAGGTCGGCCAGCGGCACGAAGCCCTCCGTCTCCGGCGCGGGCAGCCGCGTGCCGAAGCCGAGCGCGAAGGAGAGGGTGAGCTTCGGATCGGGCGCGATGCCGAAGGCCTGCAGGGCGGCCAGGAACGCCTCGCGGAAGCTGCGCACGCCGCACCACGCCTTCTCGGAGAGGTGCAGCGGCCAGTCCCAGTAGCCGTCCGGACGCTTGGCGCCGAGGCTCCCGCGGGCGATGAAGTAGCCGGTGGCGCGGTGCTCCAGCCCGTCCTCCGACAGGATCCAGTCCCGGTTCTCGAACAGCACCGCGTCGTCGAGGCCGGTCGCCGCCGAGGTTGCCGTCAAGGTCGCCGCCATGATCACAGGCCTCCCGGTCCCGGTGCGGGCCCGTGCCGCGTGGCGCCGGCGCCCGATTCATGGAACAGATAAGGAACACTGGTCCGATTTGCGGCACAGGTCAATGGCTCTCGGCGAACAATCCCGGAACGGCGTCGGGGCGGACTTTCCCCTGGCGCCCGGGCCCGCCCGATGCCACCTCTGTCCCGCACGCGACGGGGAGGAGCATGGAGCGCAGCCGGACGAGCCAGGAGACCGAGGCCCTCAGGCGGTTGGAGGCCCTGCGCCCGGCCTACGAGCGCCTGCGGGCGGACCGCATCCGGGCGGAGGGCGACGTCGAGCGCCTGAGCGCGGAGCTGGAGGCCGCCCGCGCCCAGGCCCGGGAGGAGCTCGGCACCGACGACGAGGCGGCGATCCGGGCGATGATCGAGGAGGTCCGGGCCGAGAATGCCCGCCGGGTCGAGGCCTTCGCGCAGGCGCTGCGCGCCGTGCAGGCCGAGCTCGACGGCCTCTCCGAGGCGCGCTGATGAGCCCTGCGGAGGCCGCGGCCGCCCTCGACCGGCTCGGCCGCGCGCTCGCGCGCGCCGAGGCGCGCCGGGCCGCCCTGACCGGGGAGCGCGACGGGCTGGTCCGGGCGGTCGCGGCCGCCAAGGGCCGGCTGGAGCGGCGCGACGCGGTCGATCTCTGCCTGCGCGAGCTGCAGCAGGAGACCCACCAGCGCAGCCTCGCCCGCATCGAGACCCTGCTCTCGGCCGTGGTGCAGGAGGTGCTGCCGGGGGAGAAGCCGGTCTCCCTCGACCTCACCACGGAGCGCGGCCTGCCCGCCCTCGACATCGGCCTGCTGCGGCCGGACGGCGGCCGCGAGGACGTGCTGGAGGACAATGGCGGGGCCATGACCAACGTGGTCGGGATGGGCCTGCGGCTGATCGCGGTGGTCAAGGCGGGTTTGGGGCGCTTCATCGCCCTCGACGAGGCCGATTGCTGGATCGCGCCGGCGCGGGTGCCGGCCTTCTACCGGGTGCTGGAGGACGGGGCGGCGCGGCTGTCCCTGCAATGCCTCGCCATCTCGCACCACGACGTCACGGGCTTTCCGCCCGGCACGCGGGTGAGCCGCATCGGCGGCGACCCGGCGCGCGGCGTGCTGATCGACGGCCCGGCCGAGGAATGCGCCGCCGCCTGGGAGCCCGACGCGCCGGGCTTCCGCCACATCCGCCTGATCGACGTGCAGGGCTTCGCCGACGCGGTCCTGCCCCTCGCGCCGGGCGTCAACGCGCTGGTGGGGCCGAACAACCGCGGCAAGTCGACGGTGATCCGGGCCCTGCGCGCGGTCTTCTACGGCGAGGCCCGCGACGGGCTGGTGCGGGCCGGCAAGCCCGCCTGCCGGATCGAGATCGGGGTGGCGGGCGGCCGGATCCTGCGCTTCGTGCGCCAGGTTCGGCGCTCGCCCGTCAACCTGTGGTCGCTGCACGAGCCGGACGGATCCCTGGTCCGCCAGGACGGGGCGACGCTGGAGACCGGCGGCCGGGACGTGCCGGACTGGGTCGACCGGCTCTTCGGCATCACCCGGGTCGAGGAGCTGGAGGTCCACGTCGCGCACCAGAAATTCCCGGTCTTCCTCCTCGGCGAGAAGGCGCCCAAGCGCTCCGCCGTGCTCTCGCTCGGCCGGGAGGCCGGCTACATCCGCGCCATGCAGGACCTCCAGCGCGAGCGCGTGGCGGAGGACCAGCGCGCCGTGCGCGAGGGCGAGCGGCGCCTCGCTCTCCTGGCCGAGCTCCTCGCCCCCCTGGCCGGACTCGAGGCGGCGGCCGCCTCCCTCGCGGCCCTGCGCGAGGAGGCCGGGCGCCTCGCCGAGGGCGAGCGGCGCCTCGCCGGAATCGAGGCCGGGCTGAGCGCCCTGGCGCGGCTGCGCGCCGCCCGGGACGCGGCCTCGGGCCGGGCCCGGGCCCTCGCGGCCCTGCCGGGCCCGGAGGTCCCGGCCGACCTCGCCCGCGGGCTCGCCGAGGCGCGCCACCGGGAGGGCGTGGGGGAGCGTCTCCTCGGCCTGTCCCGGGACCTCGCCCGCGCGCGGGCCCAGCTGGCGGCCCTGGCGGGCCTGCCGGCGGCGCCGGTGCCGCGGGCGAGCGCCGCCGCCGAGGCCCACGCCGCCGCCCTGGCGCGCCTCGCCGCCGACCTCGCCCGGGCGCGCGCCCGGGCGGCGGCGCTCGCGGCCCTGCCCGAGGCGGCGCCGGCCCTCGCCGCGCCGGAGGCGGCCCTGCGCGGCGCCCGGCGCCTCGCGGAGCTCGGCCGGCAGCTCGCCGCGGCGCGGGGGCGGACGGCCGAGGCGCGGGCGGGCCTCGCCGCGATCGAGGCCGAGACCGCGGCGCTGCTCGCCGCGACCGGCGGGCGCTGCCCGGCCTGCGGCGGCACAGCCGCCCCGGAGAGCCTGCTCGACGGGCACCGCCACGCGGGGGCGGCCGCGTGATCCTGGCCGGCGAGCGCCTCGACGCCCCGCCCGTGCCCTGCGCGGGCCTGCTCCTGATCGGCGATCCCCACGTGGCCTCGCGGCGGCCGGGCCGGCGCAAGGACCCGGACTGGCCCGCCCCCGTCCTCGCCAAGCTCGACCATTGCGTGGCCCTGGCCAATGCCCGCGACCTCGCGCCGGTGCTGCTCGGCGACCTGTTCGAGCACCCGGTCGAGCCCGACGAGAGCCTGAAGGCGCGCCTCATCCGCACCCTGAAGGGGTTCCGCCACCGGCCGCTCGCCAATGTCGGCAACCACGACATCCGCCACACCCGCCTGTCGGACGGGGACAGCCTCGCCGTGCTGGCGGTGAGCGACGTCCTCGACGCGGCGGCGGAATCCGGGCCGGCCGCGCATTACGCCCTGCCGGGGCTGCGGCTCGGGGTCGGGGCGACGCCCTACGGCCAGCCGATCCCGGCGGACGTGCGCGGGCTGATGCCGGAGGCCTCCCGGGTGCTCTGGCTCACCCACCACGACCTCGCCTTCGGGGCGGGCTATCCGGGGGCGGTGCCGCCGCACCCGATCGCCGGCTGCGCGCTCGCCGTGAACGGCCACGTCCACAAGCGCCACCCGCCCGCGCGGCTCGGCGGGACCGTCTGGTTCAACCCCGGCACGATCACCCGGGGCTCGGTCGATCTCCTGACCCATGCGCCCGCGGTGTTCCGGCTCGGCCCGGACCTTGCGCCGGTGGAGGAGGTCCTGCCGCACCGGGCCGAGGTCTTCGACCTCACGGGAAGGCAGGTGGCGCCGGCGCGCGGCGAGGCGGAGCCGGCGGAGAGCGCCTTCGTGTCGCTCCTCTCCGCCGAGAGCGCCACCGACCTCGCGCGCACCGACGACGGGGCGGTGATCCGCGAGGCGATCGAGGCGAAGTTCCTGCGCGACGGCACGCCCGAGCCGGTGCGGGCGGTGATCCGCTCCCTGATGGAGGAGGCGGTGGCGCGGCGGCGGTGAGGGGCGGGCGCCCACCCGTCCGGGAACGGGGGAGCGGGAACGCGCAGGCCGGGCAGCCGGTCTCAGCCTCGCCGTGCGGCGACGCTGAACCGATCGACCGAGAACCGCGTGATGCGGGATCCGGTTGATCGAAGCGGATCCCGGATCACGCGCCCGCGCGGCGCGTGAGCGAAGCCCCAATCCGCCATCCCGAAGGGATCGAGCGGATCGGGCGTGACGCCCCCCGGAGAACCCGGCCGCCCGGGCTCAGCGCGCCGCCCGCTCCGCCGCCATCGCCCGCTCCAGCACGGCGAAGACCTTCGGGTCGGCGCATTGGGCCACGTTGAAGCGCAGGAACGATCCGGCGCTCTGCGACAGGCTGAACACGTTGCCCGGCGCGAGCACCACCCCCTCGGCCAGGGCCCGGCGGGCGATCCCGGCGGCGTCCAGCCCCTCCGGCAGGGACACCCAGAGATAGAGCCCGCCGCGGGGTTCGAGCCAGGGCGTCAGGCCGGCCGCGGCGAGCCGGCGGCGCGTCGCGCCCATCGCGTCGGCGAGGCGGGCGCGCAGACCGTCGAGGGCGCGGCGGTAGCTGCCATCCGCCAGGAAGCGGTGCACGAGGCCGGCCGCGAGCCGCCCGCTGCCGAAGCTCGCGGCGAGCTTGAGGTCGACCACCCGGTCGACCCAGTCCGGCCGCATCGCCGCGTAGCCGCAGCGCACCGCCGCCGAGAGCGTCTTCGAGAAGCTGCCGATCGCGATCACGCGGTCGAGCCCGTCGAGGGTGGCGAGCCGGGGCGCCGGATCGGGATCGAGATCCTCGAACAGCGCGTCCTCGACCACCAGCACGTCGTGCGCCTCGGCGAGCCGCAGCAGCCGATGGGCGATCCCGGCGCTCATCGTCGCGCCGGTCGGGTTCTGGAAGGCCGAGTTGGTCACGTAGAGGCGGGGGCGATGCGCCCGCAGGGCCGCCGCGAAGGCGTCGAGGTCGGGGCCGGCCGGCGTCCACGGCACCCCGACGAGCCGCGCCCGGTGGGCCTGCAGCAGGGACCGGAAGTTGAAGTAGCAGGGATCGTCCACCAGCACCGGGTCGCCGGGCTCCAGAAGCAGGCGGGCGACGAGGTCGAGGGCCTGCGTGGCCGAATCGGTGAGGACGATCCGCTCGGGGCCGGCCGGGATGCCGCGGTCGTGCAGGCGGCGGGCGAGGGCGCGGCGCAGGGGGGCGTGGCCCAGGGGCTCGTCGTAGGCCAGCAGGTCCGCCGCCTCGCCGCGGGCGAGGCCGCGCAGGGCCCGGCGCAGGGCCTCGTCCGGCAGCCAGGAGGGCGGGAGCCAGCCGCAGCCGGGCATCGGCACCCCGGTCCCCGCCTCCAGGCTCTGGCGGGTCACCCAGAGGGAATCCACCGCCCGGTCGAGGCGCGGGCCGATCTCCGCCAGGGTGAGGGGCCGCGCCGTCCCCGCCACGTAGAAGCCCGAGCCGGGCCGGGCCGCGATGGCGCCCTCCGCCACCAGCCGGTCGTAGGCCTCGACCACCGTCGATTTCGACACCCCCATCTGGGCGGCGAGGCCGCGCACCGAGGGGATGCGCGCGCCGGGGCCCAGGGCGCGGGCCGCGATCCGCGCGCGGATCGCCTCCGCCACCGCCTCGGTCCGGGTCGCGTCCCGCGCCGTCTCCATCCGTACTGGCCTCCGCACCCGGACAGTTCGTCCGGATCGTACCGGTTCCGTCCCTGTCGCGACAGGGCCGTCCACCCGATGGTGGCGCTGATCGGGGGGATGCGATGCGCAGCGAGGTCTTGGCCGCCGGGACGACGATGCCGGAGCGGGAGAGGGCGGACCGGGCCGTGGCCCGCCGGGCCCTGCGCGACGGGCTGATCGGCGTCGTGATCTTCGCCGGCTCCCTGCCGGCGACCCGGGTCGCGGTGGCGGACCTCGACCCC
Source organism: Methylobacterium sp. 4-46 (assembly GCF_000019365.1). Taxonomy (GTDB): domain Bacteria; phylum Pseudomonadota; class Alphaproteobacteria; order Rhizobiales; family Beijerinckiaceae; genus Methylobacterium. Next base: position 6,911,457 of record NC_010511.1, read on the forward strand.
TTCTTCGTGACGGCCTTCCGGGCCGGGGCGGCGGGGCTGACGGCGCTCGGGCTCCTCGCTCTCCTGCGCCAGCCGGCGCCCGGGCGGCGCGACCTCGGCGCGCTCGCCCTGGTGGCGCTCGGCGTGGTGCTCGGCTGGCCGCTCTGCACGGCGCTCGCCCTCCGGACCGTCACGGCCGCGCACGGCACCGTGACGGTCGCCTGCCTGCCGCTCGCCACCGCCCTGTTCGGCGTCTGGCGGGGGAGCGAGCGCCCGCGGCGGGCCTTCTGGCTGTTCTCGGGCCTCGGCAGCGCGATCGTGGCCGGCTTCGCCCTGCGCCAGGGCGGGGGCCGGCTCGGGGCGGGGGATGCGTGGCTGTTCCTCGGGATGGTGCTCTGCGCCCTCGGCTACGCAGAGGGCGCGCGGCTCGCCCGGCGGCTCGGCGGCTGGCAGGTGGTGGCCTGGGCGCTCGTGCTGTCGCTCCCGGTCTCGCTGCCCGCCGCGTGGCTGCTGCGGCCGGGGGGGTGGGCGGGCGTCGGCCTGCCGGCGCTGGCGAGCCTCGCCTACGTGTCGCTGTTCAGCATGCTGATCGGCTTCGTGTTCTGGTACCGGGGCCTCGCCCGGGGCGGCATCGCGGCGGTGGGGCAGGTGCAGTTGCTCCAGCCCTTCTTCAGCCTGATCCTCGCCGGGCTCGTGCTGGGCGAGCCGGTCGACGCGGCCCTGGTCCTCGCCTGCGCCGGCGTCGTCGCCACGGTGGCGGCCGCCAAGCGCTTCGCGTGACACCCCGACCGGGGCGGCCCGGGCGCGGCGGGGCTCAAGGGTCCTTGGCAATCGCCTCGATGTCGCGGTCGACGCCGCTCTCGACCTTGAAATCCTGGGTGTAGACCTTGCCGTCGTGGCGGGCGATGAGCTGGTACTCGCCCTCCGCCAGGGTCACCTGCGGGAAGGCGCCGATCGCCTCGCGGATCGTGTCGCCGCCCGGGGTGAGCACCGAGAAGGCGGTGCCCGCGAAGGCCTCGGTGCCGGGCGCGGCCACGAGCTTGAGGGTCACGGTCGCGGCCCGGTGGTTGAGGGTCGCGTCGGTGATGCGGCCGTTCTCGACCTTGAGGTCGGCGCGCTGGATGGCGTTGGAATCGCCCCAGGTCGAGACCACGTGGTAGGTGCCCTCCGGCAGCCGGATCAGCTCGCCGGCCTTGACCCCGTCGCGGACCAGCCGCCCCTCCGGGTTGTTGCCGATCGGCACGAAGATCGCGAAGGCGAGCTGGCCCGGCGGGATCCGGGCATCGCCGACCGCGCCGGCGAGGCGCAGCGCCCCGGCATTGACCGTGACCTGGTCCTGCAGCCCGGTCGGCGCCAGGGTGACGCGCTTCGAGGTGCTGACGAAGCCGTAGGTGACGTTGGCGAGGTAGCTGCCCGGCGCCAGCCGGAAGGTCGGCTGGGGCTCGTCCGAGCGGGCGAGCAGGGCGGGTTTCCCGGCATCGCCGCGATCCTCGTAGATGCGCCAGGTCAGGCCGCCGCGGATCGGCTTGCCCTCGCTCGTCAGCACGGCGCGCAGGGAGAGCGGCGCCTCCGCGGGGCCCGGCGCCGGGGGCGTCATGGCGGGATTGGCCAGGGGCGGGTTCGCCATGGACGGCGTCGGGCGGCCCGGTTCCTGGGCCGCCGCCGGACCCGCGCCGGGAAGCCCCAGGGCCGCGCCGCCGAGGACGACTCCGCCGAGGACCGCCTTACCGAAGAGCCGTCTCGCCCGCCTCATTCCCGTCCCTCGCCAGCAGGTCGCTCGCCGCCGCCATCAGGTTGCCGACCGAGAGGGGCCGGAACCGGAACTCCACCACGTGGCGCCCCTTGGGCACCTCGACGCCGCGGAACAGCAGGTTGGTGCGCAGGATCGGCCGGCGCACGCCGTCCACCCGCGCCTGCCAGCCCGGATAGTAGAGATCGTGCAGCACCAGCACGGCGTCGCGGTCGGTGTCGACCTCCACCGTGACGAGAGTGCGGCGATAGGCGAGGATCTGCGCGCCGCCGGCGGCGGGCGTCACCTGGGCGGCGGGATCGGCCTGGCCGTAGGATCCCTTGACCTTCGGCAGGCTGTCCTGGTCGATCAGGGCGGTGTCGTTCCCCTCGAATTCCGGCAATTCGTCCTGCGAGAGCACGTCCTCGGACTCGACCGGGACGAGGCGGGTGGCGAGGTAGGCGCGGGGCCGGGCCGGGTCGAGGCGGTAGATCCACATCTGGCCCGAGCCGTAGAGGAGCTTCGCCCCGGTCAGCTGCGGGAAATGCCTGGGCAGGCGCTCGGCCGGGCGGTCGAGGACGAGGTATTCGAGGCCGAGCAGGCTCGCGAGCCGCGAGCGGTAGCCGCGGAACAGGGCCGGGAACTGGCGCAGGTTCGGGTCGGCGGCGTTCTCGCCGGGGCCGACGGCCCGCTCGTAATCGGACAGGCGCAGGGGATTGTAGCCGATCGTGTCCTCGAGCCCGAGCACCATCGAGGCGTTCTGCCACGCCCCGCCCAGCCCCAGGATCTCGACGCGGGGATGGTCGCCCTTGGCGTGGCGGGCGTCGAGCTCGGCCTTGAGGATGGTGAGGCCCTGGAGCTGCTCGGGGGGCAATTGCCGGAACACCGCGTAGCGCTCGGCGGGCTCGGCGTTGAGCGACGAGCCGGCATTGCGCCAGATCAGCTCCGCCCCGGTCACCGCGACGAGGCCCGCGGCCGCGAGCGCCCGCGAGCGCGGCCGGCACAGGACGAGCACCGCCGCCCCCGCGAGGCCCGCCCCCAGCGCGATGTCCCGCAGGGCGTCGGCGAGGTGCCCGCGCGGCCCCGAGAAGAGCAGGGCGCCGGCGAGCGCGGCGGCCAGGAGCGCGAGTGCGAGGAGCGGCAGCAGGCGGCCCCGGCCGCGCGGCAGGGCGGGCAGGCCGTCGCGCACGTAGCGGTGGACGAGGTAGCCGGCCGTGAGCGCGAGGCCGATATTGACCACGAAGGTCGCGTCGGCGGGCCGGCGGTAGAGGTCGATGCCCGGCACGTGGTCGAACAGCAGGGCGAAGAGCGGGGTGTAGCGCCCCAGCGCGTAGGTCAGCGCGCCGGCCAGCACCAGGACCGGGAAGCGGATCTCGCGGGCGAGGAGCCGCCCGCCCGCCACCCCGTGCCAGAGGATCAGCAGGGCCGGGATGGTGCCGGCGAAGATGTAGTTGATCGCCCGGTCGGTCCAGGTGCCGCCCTCCAGGGACGACCAGTCCGGGCCCCAGTAATCGTAGGTCCAGCGCAGGGACCCGAACACGTCCGCGAACAGGCCGGTGGCGAGGCTCTGGGGCGGCAGCGAGCCCATGGCGGCGACGCCGTAGCCGAAGGAGGGCCGGGTCGAGGTCATCAGGAGCTGCATGGTGAGCAGGGAGGGCACCGCCAGCAGCGCCCCGCCGACGAGCCCCATCGCGGCGAGCAGGGGAAGCCGCGTGCGCAGGAAGGCGAGGGGCGCCGGCGCCTCCAGCACCGCCCAGAGGGCGCGGGCGATCAGCACGGTGCCGCACAGGAAGGCCACCTGGTCCCGCCCGACCGTCATCAGCGCCGCCGCCACCGCGAAGCCGAGGCCGAAGGCGAGGGAGCGCCGGTCCAGCGCCTCCTCAAGCAGCCAGAGGGCGAGGGGGAAGTAGCCGTAGGACAGGATCATGCCCGTGTGCTGCAGCCGCGCCGAGGCCGAACCGCCGAGGACGAAGATCATGGCGGCGGCGACCGCCCCGGCCGGGTGCCAGCCCCGGCGGCGGAACAGCGGCAGCATCGCCACGGCGCCCGGCAGGAGATGGGCGAAGACCACCGCGTCGAACAGCTCCATCGAGGGCGACGGGTCGAGCCACGCGAAGAGCAGCATGGTCGGCGTGAACAGGAGCGATTGCGGGTCCGCCACGGAGGGGTGGCCGGCGAAGTGGTAGGGATTCCACAGCGGCAATTCCCCGTTCGCCAGGGCGGCGCCGAGGTAGCGCAGCATCGGGTAGAAGTGGTTCTTGGAATCCCACGGCACGACCGCGCCGGTGAGCGGCCAGACCGCGGCGGCGGCGGCCCAGAAGATCAGCACGGCGGCGAGCGCGAGGCGGACGTCGCGCGGCGTCCAGGCCTGGTCGCGCGGCGGGGCGGGGAGGCGGCTCATGGTCGGGCTTCCGGCAGGTCGTGTCCCACGGGTGCGGTCGGCGGGCCGCGTGCCCGATCCCCGTGACGGTTTTCGGGCCGGATTGCAAAGCCCGCCGCGCGGCGCCTAAGAGGAGGGGCGGCGCGGCGGCCCGCCTTGCCCCGCCTCGTCTCTGGCTCATCCGCACTGAAGGTCCGATGAACGCGACTCTCGACTTGCTGCGCCGCCGACGCTCGGTCCCTCCCGCGCTCCTCGCCGGCCCGGGCCCGACGCCCGAGGAACTCGCGACGCTCCTCACCATCGCGTCGCGGGTGCCGGACCACGGCAAGCTGGCGCCCTGGCGCTTCCTGGTGATCGAGGGCGAGGGGGCGGCGCGGATCGGCGCGGTGATCGAGGCGGCCTACGCGGCGGACCACCCGGAGGCCGACGCGGCGCGGCGCGCCCTCGAGCGCGACCGGCTCGCCCAGGCGCCGCTCGTGGTCGGGGTGGTGTCGCGGGCCGGCCCCCACGTGAAGATCCCGGACTGGGAGCAGGTGCTGTCGGCGGGGGCGGCGGCGATGAACCTCGTCGTGGCGGCGAACGCGATGGGCTTCGCGACCGCCTGGCTCACCGAGTGGATCGCCTACGACCGGCGGGTGCTCGACGCGCTCGGCCTCGCGCCGCAGGAGCGGATGGCGGGCTTCGTCCATATCGGCCGCGCCGCCCAGGCGCCCGCGGACCGGCCCCGCCCCGACCTGGCGGCGATCGTCACGCGGGTCTGATCCGGGAGCCGCTGCGATCACGCGGATCCCGGATCATCCCGACGGCCCAGGATACGGACGCCTCGGGCCGTCGACCCGCTCGGATCGCCGATGCCGGGCCGAAGGCTCGTCCGCGTCGTCGCACCGGTGACCGCGGCGGCGAATAGTGCTTAGGCTCCGCCCATCCCCGGAGGCGCCCCCATGCACTACGACGCCGAGACCCGCCCGCTGCCCCACAACCCGTTCAAGGCCCTCGTCGCGCCGCGGCCGATCGGTTGGATCAGCGCGCTCGACCGCGAGGGGCGGCTCAACCTCTCGCCCTACTCGTTCTTCAACGGGGTCGCGGACAATCCCGAGATGGTGATGTTCTCGTCCTTCGGCCGCAAGGACGCGCTCGCCTTCGCGGAGGAGGGCGGCGAGTTCGTCTGCAGCTTCGCCAGCCTCGCCCTCAAGGACGCCATGAACAGGACCTCGGCGCCCCTGCCGCGCGGCGAGAGCGAGTTCGCCTTCGCGGGGCTCACCCCGGCGCCCTCGCGCAAGGTGCGCCCGCCCCGGGTGGCCGAGGCGCCCGCCGCCATCGAGTGCCGCTGGCTGCAGACCGTCCCGCTCGTGCCCCTGGGCGGCGGCGAGGCCCGCTACTTCATGGTGATCGGGCAGGTCGTCTCGATCTACGTCGACGACCGCTTCGTCACGGAGGCGGGCCGGGTCGATACCGGCGCCATGCAGCCGCTGATGCGGGGCGGCTACTTCGACTACTTCGCGGTCGACGGCCAGAGCCGCTTCGAGATGCGCCGGCCCGAGGGCGGCGGAGACGTGACGCGGCGCTGAGCGGCGGCCCGGCCCGTCCGGTTTCGGGACGCTTCAACCTTCATTTACCATGATCCGAGCATGGTGACCCTTGGAGACGGCACCCGCCCGGGCGGTGCCGCCCCGCCGGGGCGCCATGTTCCTGTTCACCACATCCCCCCCACCATCCCGCGAGGCCCCGCCGGCGCGCGCGGCGGGCGCCGGCCCGGTGGTCGAGGCGATCCGCCAGGGCGCGGAGAAGACCGGCACCGGCTTCGACTACCTCCTCGCCACGGCGCAGCGGGAATCGAGCCTCGACCCGAGCGCCAAGGCCGCGACCTCCTCGGCGAGCGGGCTGTTCCAGTTCATCGAGCAGACCTGGCTCGCGGTGCTCAAGCAGGACGGCCCGTCGCTCGGCCTGTCCTCCTACGCGGAGGCGATCACGCCGCGCCCCCAGGGCGGCTACACGGTGAGCGACCCGGCCGCGCGGCAGACCATCCTCGACCTGCGGCGCGACCCGGACGTGGCCTCCGCCATGGCGGGCGCGCTGACCCGGCGCAACCACGACGCGCTCCTCGCCGAACTCGGCCGCGAGCCGACGCGCGGCGACCTCTACGCCGCCCACCTGCTCGGGCCGCGGGGCGCCGCGACGCTGATCCGGTCGGCCCAGTTCACGCCCGCGCGGGCCGCCGCTGCCGACCTGCCCGAGGCGGCCGCCGCCAACCGTGCCCTGTTCTACGACCGCTCCGGCCGGGCCCGCGGCGCGGCGGAGCTCTACGCGCTGCTCTCCGCGAGCCAGGCCGCCCCCGCGCCCCCCGTGGCCGCCGCGGGTGCGGCCGCCGCGGGCGAGGCTGCCGGGAGCGAGGCCGCCGCCTACGCGCCGGCGCGCGAGACGGGCCTGCGCTCCCTGTTCCAGACCGAGGCGAGGCGCGGCCCGGTCTCGGACGGGGTGGCGCGGCTCTGGCAGGGGCGGGCGGGCGGGGAGCCCGCCGCCCCGAGCTACTTTCCGCGCTCCGACGACGATCCCGCGCCCGCGGCGCCCGCCGCCGCGGCGCCCCGCCCCGACCCCGCCCCGCCCACCCTGTCCGCCGCGCCGCTCCCGCCGGCCCGGCCGCCCGAATTCGCCGCCCGGCCGCCCGCGGCCGCCCGGCCCCTTGTCACGCTCTACCGCACCACCGACCGTCCCTGACGCCGCCACGCCTCCCGGATTGCCCCCGATGATGATCCGCCAGTTCCTGCTCTGGACGCAGCACGAATCCGCCGGCCGGCGGGCCGAGGCCGCCTCGTCCCTGGCGCGGGCCTACCTCTACGCGGACCTCGACCCGGAGGCGCGCTGGGAGGCCAAGACCGCGGTCACGGCGCTCCTCGACGATTCCTCGCCCCTGGTGCGCCGGGCGCTGGCGGAGGCCTTCGCCAACGCCGCCGAGGCGCCCCGGCCGGTGGTGGTGGCCCTGGCGCAGGACGTGCCCGAGATCGCCGCCCTGGTCCTGGCCCGCTCGCCGGTCCTGTCGGATGCCGACCTCGTCGATTGCGCGGCGATCGGCGAGGAGGAGGCCCGCTGCGCCGTCGCGGCGCGTCCGAACCTGTCGCCGATGGTCTGCGGGGCCTTGGCCGAGATCGCCGGGGTGCCGGCCCTGCGCGGCCTCGCGGCCAATCCGGGCGCCGCCATCACCCCCGGCAGCCTGCTGCGCATGGTCGAGCGCCACGGGGAGGACGGGGGCCTGCGCGAGGCGCTGCTCGCCCGGCCGGACCTGCCGCTGGAGGTCCGCCAGGCCGTGACCGCCCGGCTCGCCCAGTCGCTCTCGGACTTCGTGGTCGGCTGCGGCTGGCTCAGCCCGGATCGCGGCGAGCGCGTGGCGCGCGAGGCGCGCGACCGGACCACGCTGGGCCTCGCCGAGGGGGCCGCCCGGGAGGACCTGCGCCGTCTCGTGACCTACCTGCGCCGGAACGGCCAACTCACCGCCGGCCTGGTCCTGCGGGCGATGCTGTCCCGGCGCATGGCCTTCACGGAGGCCGCCCTGGCGGATCTCTCGGGCCTGCCGCCGGCGCGGGTCGCCGGCCTGCTCCTCGACGGGAGCGGCCAGGGCTTCTCCGCCCTCTACCGCCGGGCCGGCCTGCCCGCCTCCCTCGAACCTGCCTTCGCGGCGGCGATGTCGGCGTGGCGCGAGGAGGCGCAGGGCTTCACCGAGGAGAGCGGGCCGGCCCTGTCCCGCCGCATGATCGAGCGCGCGGTGACCGCCTGCGAGCGCCTGCCCTTCGCGGAGAGCCACGCCCTGGTGGCGCTGCTCAACCGCTTCGAGGCCGAGGCGGCGCGCGAGGAGGCCCGGGTTCTCGCCCAGAGCCTCGCCACCGAGGCCGCCGTGGCGGCGGTGCTGGACTCGATCCCGGCCGCCCTCATCGAGAGCTACCGTCAGGACCGCCTGCGCATCGCGGCCTGACCCCGCGGCCGCGCGGCGCGGCCCGCGCGGGCCCGCCGCGGGCCGTCCGGGCCGGCCTCCCGCAGGGTTAGGGCGGCCGGTGCGGCGCCGGGTCTCAGAATCCATCGCCGCGTCCGGCCCGGACGAGCGGACGGACGCGTCGCGCTCCGCCCGGCGCAGGTCAATCCGGACAAGCTGAAGTCAAGACTCGGGCCTGACCCGCCGCGGCGGCATCTCTTCGTGCACCTGATGGACGAGGGTGAGTACCGTCATGGGGCGCGCAAGTTTGCTTCTCTCATCTTCCCTGATTGCGCGGCCGCGGGTCGTCTGCGCGGCGGCGCGCGGCCGGTGAACTCCTCTGGTCGCCGGGTCGGAACAGCTGCGCGAAACCTGTGCCTTGACCGGTTCCAGGGCCAAAAGAACGGGGATGAATTTCTTACAAATTTTGCTGCAACCATAACAGAAACATACAACCTAAGGTTTGTTTTTCTCCGCCCTTTCGCAGGGATCGTCCACAAGAACTACGTATCTGGGGCAGCAATGTTTCGTTCTCCATCTTGCGGGATGGGGCAAACGGAGCGAACACATCTGCTGCGCACTCCCGGGTAGTGCATTCGCACCGTCAGGAGAGCGCCCAAGGAGACCAAGAGGGCCGACCGTCGACGCCTCGTGCGGGGACGGGCCCGGCCCCATCAACCTGACGGACGGATCTGGATGATGACTGACGTGGACGGCCAGGATGCGGACCCTGAGGATCTCGTCGCCCTGACGGCCGACATCGTGTCGGCCTACATCTCGAAGAATTCAGTGCCGGCGGCGGACCTGCCCGGGCTGCTGACCTCGATCCACGGCACGCTGCAGGCGCTGGTCCTGCCGCCGCCGCCCGAGCCGGCCAAGCCGGTGCCGCCGATCCCGATCAGAAAAACGGTGACGCCGGACGCGATCATCTCGCTGGAGGACGGCAAGCCCTACAAGTCGCTGAAGCGGCACCTGACGACCCGCGGGCTCACCCCCGAACAGTACCGGGAGAAGTGGGGCCTGCCGCCGGACTACCCGATGGTGGCGGCGAACTACGCCGCGCAGCGCTCCGAACTCGCCAAGAGCATCGGGCTCGGCCAGCAGCGCAAGAACCGCGTCCCGCCGCGCAAGGGCTGACGCGGGTGGTGCGGGCCGCCCGCTCGGCGGGCGGCCCCACGTCGCTGCGCGGACGACCCGCTGCGGCCGCCCGCTCGGCGGGCGGCCCCACGTCGCTGCGCGGCCGCCGGCTCGGCGGGCGGCCCGGCCTCGTGGCGCCGGAGGACGAGGCGCTGGCCGCCCGCTCGGCGGGCGGCCTCGCGTCCCTGCGCGGACGACGAGGCGCGGGCCGCCACGCGCGGCGGCGCGGCGGCCGCCCGACTCCTCAATGGGCGGCGCGCTTGGGCATGTAGAGGTCGGTGATCGTGCCCTCGAAGGCCTCCGCCGCCATGCCGACCGTCTCCGACAGGGTCGGGTGCGGGTGGATGGTCAGGCCGATGTCGCTCGCATCCGCCCCCATCTCGATGGCGAGCGCGGCCTCCGCGATCAGGTCGCCCGCCGAGGGGCCGACGATGCCGCAGCCGACGATGCGGTCGGTCGCCTCGTCGAACAGCACCTTGGTCAGGCCCTCGTCGCGCCCCAGCGACAGCGAGCGCCCGCTCGCCGCCCACGGGAAGCTGCCCTTGCCGACCTTGATGCCCTTGGCCTTGGCCTCGTTCTCGGTCAGCCCGACCCAGGCCACCTCCGGGTCGGTATAGGCCACCGACGGGATCACCTTCGCGTCGAAGAACGAGTTCTTCCCCGCCGCGGTCTCGGCCGCGACCTTGCCCTCGTGCGTCGCCTTGTGGGCCAGCATCGGCTGGCCGACCACGTCGCCGATGGCGAAGATGTGCGGCACGTTGGTGCGCATCTGCTTGTCGACCGGGATGAAGCCGCGCTCGTCCACGATCACGCCCGCCGCCTCCGCCCCGATCAGCTTGCCGTTCGGTCGCCGCCCGACCGAAACCAGGATCTTGTCGAAGGTGTCGGTGGCCGGCGCGGACCCGCCCTCGAACGTCACCTTCAGCCCCTCGGGCCGGGCCTCGACCGCCGTCACCTTGGCCTTGAGGTGAATCGCCTCGTATTGCTTGCTGATCCGCTTCATCAGCGGCGTGACGATGTCCTTGTCGGCCCCCGGGATGATCTGGTCCATCAGCTCGACGATGGTCACCTTGGCGCCGAGCGCGTGGTAGACGGTGGCCATCTCCAGCCCGATGATGCCGCCGCCGATCACGAGCAGGCGCTGGGGGATGCCGCCGAGTTCGAGCGCCCCCGTGGAATCGATCACCCGCGGGTCGTCGTGCGGGATGAACGGCATCTGGATCGGTTCGGAGCCCGCCGCGATGATCGCCTGGTCGAAGCCGATGATGCGGGTCTGGCCCTCGTGCTCGACCGCGATCTGGTGCGGGCTGACGAAGCGGCCGGTCCCGGTCACGACCGTCACCTTGCGCTGCTTGGCGAGGCCCTGCAGGCCGCCGGTCAGCTTCTTGACCACGCCCTCCTTCCACGACCGGAGCTTGTCGATGTCGATCTGCGGGCTCGCGAAGCTGATGCCGTGCGCCGCCATGCCGTGGCTCTCGTCGATCACCTTGGCGGCGTGGAGCAGGGCCTTCGAGGGGATGCAGCCGACGTTGAGGCACACGCCGCCGAGGGAGGCCCAGCGCTCGACCAGCACCACCTTCTTGCCGAGATCGGCGGCCCGGAAGGCGGCGGTGTAGCCGCCCGGCCCGGCCCCGAGCACCAGCACCTCCGCCCGCATCTCCTCGCCGGAGACGGGCGCGGCCGCCGCCGGGGCGGGCGCCGAGGCGCCGTTGCCGCGCGCCGCACCGCTGGCCGCGGCTCCCTGGGCCCCGGCTCCCTGGGCCCGGGCTCCCTGGGCCGACGAGCCGTAGCCCGCCTGGCCCTCGCCGGGCGCGTGCCCGGCCCCGCCCGCGGCGGGCGCCGCGGGTCTGTCGGGCGTGGCGGGCTTCGCCGCCCCGGCGCCGGCCGCCGCGGCCAGCACCAGGATCAGGTCCCCTTCCGAGACCTTGTCGCCGGGCTTGACCTTGATCTCCGCCACCGTGCCCGCCACCGGCGAGGGCACGTCCATCGTGGCCTTGTCGGATTCGAGCACGATCAGCGTGTCGTCGACCGCGATCGTGTCGCCGGCCTTCACCACCACCTCGATCACCGGCACGTTCTTGAAGTCGCCGATGTCCGGCAGGCGGACCTCGTTGCTGCTCATCGCGCGGGCTCCTCAGATCACGAGCCGCCGCACGTCTTCCAGGACGTGGGCGAGGTGGCGGGTGAAGCGGGCCGCGAGCGCCCCGTCGATGACGCGGTGGTCGTAGGAGACCGAGAGCGGCAGCATCAGGCGCGGCTTGAACTCCGACCCGTCCCAGACCGGCGCCATCCTGGAGCGCACGACGCCGAGGATCGCCACCTCGGGCGCGTTGACGAGCGGCGTGAAGGCGGTGCCGCCGATGCCGCCGAGCGACGAGATCGTGAAGCTCGCCCCCTGCATGTCGCCGCTGCCGAGCTTGCCGTCGCGGGCCTTCTTCGACAGGGCGCCGAGCTCCTGGCTGATCTCGCCGATGCCCTTGCGGTCGGCATCCTTGACCACCGGCACCACGAGCCCGTCGGGCGTGTCCACCGCCACCCCGATATTGTAGTAGCGCTTGAGGATCAGCGCCTCCTTGTCGGGCGACAGCGAGGCGTTGAACTCCGGGTGCTGGCGCAGGGCCGAGACCGAGGCCTTGATCAGGAAGGCCAGCAGCGTGACGCGGTAGCCCTTGTCCTTGGCGGTCTTGTCGAGGTCCTTGCGGTAGGCTTCGGTCTCGGTGATGTCGGCCTCGTCCTGGTGGGTGACGAGGGGCACGTTGAGCCAGGCCCGGTGCAGGTGCGGCCCCGAGATCTTCTTGATCCGGGCGAGCGGCTTGGTCTCGGTGGGGCCGAACTTCGAGAAGTCGACCGCCGGGATCTCCGGAATGCCCATGCCGCCGCCCGCGAAGACCGCGCCGGAGGGCGCCGGGGCGGCCGAGCGGGTGAGGTGGCCCTTCACGTCCTCCTTGGTGATGCGGCCCTTCTCGCCGGTGCCCTTGATCGCGTTGAGGTCGACGCCGAGCTCGCGGGCGAGCCGCCGCACGGCCGGGCTGGCATGGATCTGCGAGAAGTCCGGGATACCCGCCCCGGAGGCCGCCGGGGCCGGAACCGGGGCCGGCGGCGCCGCGCTCTCGGGCGGCTCCTGCTTGGCGATCAGGGCGGCGGTGTCGGCCGGGGCGGCCCCGTTGCCCTTGCTCTCGCTTTCGCTCCTGGGCGCGCTCGTCGCGTCGCCCTTGGCATCGCCCTCGCCCTTGAGCAGCAGGATCGGGTGACCCTCGCTCACCTTGTCGCCGATCTTGATCAGCAGCTTCTCGACCACGCCGCCGGAGGGCGCCGGCACCTCCATGGTGGCCTTGTCGGATTCGAGCGAGATGATCGGGTCGTCCGGCCCGATCGTGTCGCCCTCCTTCACGTGCACCTCGATGATCGGCACATCCTTGAAGTCGCCGATATCCGGAACCTTGACCTCGGTCGCCACGACGTCTCTCCCGTCACGTCACTGGGTGGGCTGGATGGGACGCGCGGGGCGCGGACCGCGGATCCCTCGCCCGCGGGCGAGGGATCCGCGGCCTGCGCGCCGCGCGGGGGCCGGACTCACACCGTCCAGGGCGCCGGCTTCTCCGGATCGAGGCCGTACTTGGCGATCGCCTCCGAGACCTTCGCGGTCGGCACCATCTGGTCCTCCGCGAGGCTCTTGAGGGCCGCCACCGCCACCCAGCGCCGGTCGACCTCGAAGAAGTCGCGCAGCCGCACCCGGTAATCCGAGCGCCCGAACCCGTCCGTCCCCAGCACCTTGTAGCGGGCGGGCACGAAGGGGCGGATCTGGTCGGCGAACAGCCGCATGTAGTCGCTCGCCGCGATCACCGGGCCGGAGCGGCCCGACAGGCAGGTCTCGACGTAGGATTTGCGCGGGGTCTCGTCCGGGTGGAGCATGTTCCAGCGCTCCACCGCCATCGCCTCGCGGCGCAGCTCCGTGAAGCTCGGGCAGGACCAGATGTCGGCCACGATGCCGAAATCCTTCTCCAGGAGTTCGGCCCCGGCGATGACCTCGCGCAGGATCGTGCCCGAGCCCAGGAGCTGCACCCGCGGGCCCTTCCCCTTGCCCTCGCGGAACAGGTACATCCCCTTGATGATGCCCTCCTGCGCCCCGTCCGGCATGCCCGGATGGGCGTAGTTCTCGTTCATCACGGTGATGTAGTAGAAGACGTCCTCCTGCTCGCCGTACATCCGGCGCAGACCGTCCTGCACGATCACCGCCACCTCGTACGAGAAGGTCGGGTCGTAGGAGACGCAGTTCGGGATCGTGGCCGAGAACAGGTGGCTGTGGCCGTCCTCGTGCTGCAGCCCCTCGCCGTTGAGCGTGGTGCGCCCGGCCGTGCCGCCGATCAGGAAGCCGCGCGCCCGCAGGTCGCCCGCCGCCCAGGCCAGGTCGCCGACCCGCTGGAAGCCGAACATCGAGTAGTAGATGTAGAACGGGATCGTCGGCGCGTTCGAGTGCGAGTAGGAGGTCGCCGCCGCGATCCAGGACGACATCGCCCCGGCCTCGTTGATGCCCTCCTGCAGCATCTGCCCGTTCTTGTCCTCCTTGTAGTACATCAGCTGGTTGGCATCCTCGGGCCGGTAGAGCTGGCCGACCTGGCTGAAGATGCCGAACTGGCGGAACATGCCCTCCATGCCGAAGGTGCGGCTCTCGTCGGGCACGATCGGCACGATGCGCTTGCCGATCTCCTTGTCGCGCAGGAGCGTGTTGAGCACCCGCACGAAGGCCATGGTGGTGGAGATCTCCCGGCCCGCCGTCTCCTTGAGCTGCGCGTCGAAGGCCTGGAGCGGCGGGATCGCGAGGCTCTCCGACTTCCGCCGCCGGGCGGGGAGCGGCCCGCCGAGGGCTTGGCGCCGCGCCATCAGGTAGCGGTGCTCCGGCGAGCCCTCGGGGAAGCGGATGAACGGGATGCCGGAGACCTTCTCGTCCGAGAGGTCGATCTGGAAGCGGTCGCGGAACTGCTTGAGGACCGCCTCGCCCATCTTCTTCTGCTGGTGGGTGATGTTCTGGGCCTCGCCGGCCTCGCCCATGCCGTAGCCCTTGACGGTCTTGGCGAGGATGACGGTGGGCTGGCCCTTGTGGTTCACCGCGGCGTGGTAGGCCGCGTAGACCTTGCTCGGGTCGTGGCCGCCGCGGGTCAGCCGCCAGATGTCGTCGTCGCTCCAGTCGGCGACCAGCGCCTTGGTCTCCGGATAGCGGCCGAAGAAGTGCTCGCGGATGTAGGCGCCGTTCTTCGACTTGAAGTCCTGGTACTCGCCGTCGACGCACTCGGCCATCACGCGGGCCAGCATGCCCGAGGAATCGCGGGCGAGCAGCTGGTCCCACCCTGAGCCCCACAGCACCTTGACGACGTTCCAGCCCGCGCCGCGGAAATTGGCCTCGAGTTCCTGGACGATCTTGCCGTTGCCGCGCACCGGCCCGTCGAGGCGCTGCAGGTTGCAGTTGATCACGAAGACGAGGTTGTCGAGTTTCTCCCGCGCGGCAAGCGAGATCGCGCCGAGCGACTCGGGCTCGTCCATCTCGCCGTCGCCCATGAAGGCCCAGACCTTGCGACGGTCGGTGTCGGCGAGGCCGCGATGGTGCAGGTAGCGGAGATACCGCGCCTGGTAGATCGCCATCAGCGGCCCGAGGCCCATCGAGACGGTCGGGAATTGCCAGAAATCCGGCATCAGCCAGGGATGCGGGTAGGAGGACAGGCCCTTGCCGCCGACCTCCTGGCGGAACGAGAGCAGCTGCTCCTCGCTGAGGCGCCCTTCGAGGTAGGCGCGGGCGTAGATGCCCGGCGAGGAATGGCCCTGCACGAAGATCAGGTCGCCGCCATGCGTCTCGTCGGCGGCGTGCCAGAAATGCATGAAGCCGGTGTCGTAGAGGGTCGCGGCCGACTGGAAGCTCGCGATGTGGCCGCCGAGCTCGGAGGATTCCTTGTTGGCCCGCAGAACGATCGCGATGGCGTTCCAGCGGATCGCCGAGCGGATGCGGTGCTCGATCGCCCTGTCGCCCGGGTGGGGGGGCTGCGCCTCGACCGGGATCGTGTTCAGGTAGGCGGTGTTGGCCGAGTAGGGGACGGGGGCGCCCTTCTTGCGGGCCTCCTCGATGACCTGCTCGATCAGGAAATGCGCCCGCTCGGGCCCCTCGACTTCGAGCACCCCGTCGAGGGACTCGAGCCATTCCCGGGTCTCGATGGGGTCGGGATCGCGCGGGTCGCGTTCGCGGCTGCGTTCCACTCGTCTGTCCTCCCTCGTTGGTCCCGCGGCCGCCTTTCGGGGGCGTCCGGCGGTGTCCGGCCCGCATCGAGCACAGGCCGTGCCACCACTCACGCTATTGGACCAGCGAGGAAGTGCAAGGGGTTGCGAGTGCTCCCGGCCATCGTCGTTCCGGAATTTCGGAATGGAACCGAAACGCTGTCCGGAAGTTCAGACCGTCGCGCATGCCGCCCGGCCGCTCGCGAGGCGGCCGGGATGTCTTCGCGCGCGGCGAGGCCGGGCGTGCGGACAACGTTCAGAAACGTTCGGCCGTGCGGAGCCGGGAGACGGGCCTTGCGTCGCCCGGCGCGTCCGGGGCGGGCGCCGTGCCGGCGACGAGCGGGCTGCCGGGCCTGGCGAGCGTGAGGAGCGTGACGCCGACCGCCAGGACGGCCGCGAGGCTCGCCGGAAACAGGAAGGCGCGCTCGTCGAACTGGCCGTGCAGCAGGCCCCCCACCACCGCCCCGGTGCTGAGCGCGCCCCAGAGCGGCGCCTGGATCCAGAAGGACTTGGCCGGCTTGTGGAGGAGCAGGTTGGCGAGCCCGGTGCCGAAGCGGACCACCGCGCCGGTGACGTAGGTGAGGGCGAGGCTGCGCCCGTCCTCGTCCTGGAGCGTGGCGTTCTGCATGCCGAGCGCGAAGACGACCGGGTAGGCGTGGACCGGGAAGGCGAAGGGCCCGGGCGGCATGACGAGCCCGATGGTCAGGAAGCCGGCCTGCAGGCCGAGCAGCACCGGCAGGCGCCAGCGCCCGGCCCAGGCGGCGATCACCGTGCCCACGAAGGCGCCGAAGCAGAACACGGCGATGACGGAAGCGACGCGGGTCGTGCCGTCCCAGTCCCCGTGCGCCGCCGCCACGCCGAAGCGGGTGGTGTTGCCGGACATGAAGGACATGAAGAGCTGCGAGAATTGCAGGAAGCCGATCGCGTCGGCGCATCCCGCGAGGCCCGACAGGGCGAGGGCGAGCGGGATGCGCGTGGTCGGGCTGGCGGGAAAGGACTTGTCGTGCATGGGATCTCCGGTTCCGGCCCAAAACCGCCGGAGCCGTCGCACGTTCCCCTAGGGCGGGGCGGGCCGGATGCCGCAGCCTTCCTCGGGATTAGAGTCCGTCATGGGCCGGAGCAGGAAATTCCCCTCGGGCAGGTTCGACCGCCGCGGCACGCCCCGCCCCGCCCTCACTCGTTGCGGGCCGGCGGGGAGGACCCGCCGCCGAAGCCCTGCTGGAACATCTTCAGGAACAGGGACTGCATCTGGTCGGCGTTCTGGGGAAACAGCGAGAACCAGCTGCGCATGATCGTGTCGGGGGAGAAGCGCTCCATGTCGGCGAGCATGCGCCGCTCGACCTCGGCCATCACCGCCGCCTGCATGGGCTCGACGTTCGGGAGGCCGACGAACTGGCGCGCTTCGAGCGGAGTGCAGTCGACCTCGACGCGGAACTTCATGACCACCTTCCCTCAAGAGCGCGCGGCGCCCCGGATCACACAGGGGCATTCCCGTCCTTTTGTAAAGGGCGCGGACCGGGATTCGCCCGAAACCCCTAGTTGATATGGATCAACGCGGGCTCGGTCGCGCCCGGCGAGGATCGCTCGTCGGCCCGCTTCGGCTTGGTGGCGAAGGGACGACGACGGGCCGGGTCTTGCTGGACCGGGGGGACCTTCGAGCCCGGCCCGCCTCTTCGCCCCATTTCTCCAGCAAGCTCGTCCTATGTGAACAGCGCGGCCGCTCGCCCCGTGCGAGAGGAGTTCTGCCGCGCCGATCGTCCAGCCCCTCTCCTGACGGCGCGGCGGCGGGCCGGGCTCCTCGTGTCCGATTGCGCCAAACCCGGCCCGCCCCTTCCCGGTGACATTCGGCACATTCGTCTGGGCTGCCGAAGACTATTCCTTCTCTTGTTCCTGCTTCGCGATGCCGCGAATGGATAATCGAGAGGAGATGTCACCATGATCAACACCAAGGTTCTGGCGCTGGCCGTGGTCGCCGGCGGTCTCGGGTTCGCTTCGGCGGCGAGCGCCGCGCCGGGCGCGGTGGCGCCGGCCGGCCTGATCGCGGGCGACGCCCAGGTCCAGACCGTCGCGTATGGCTGCGGCCCGGGCTGGGCTCCGAACGCCTGGGGTCACTGCCGCCCGTTCTACCGTCCCTACGGCTACGGCTTCTACCGCCCCTACCGCCCGGTCTACGGCTACGGCTACGGCTATCGTCCCTGGCACCCCCATCACGGGTTCGGCCTCCGCTTCTTCTGAGGCCCGCTTGGCGGGCCCTCACGGCGGCCCGCTTGGCGGGCCCTCACGGCGGCCCGCTTGGCGGGCCCAGGGCGGCGTCCCGCCGGGCGGGACGCCGCCACCGCGCGCGGCGGCCGGGCGGCGGGGCAGGGGCGGCGCTCCCCAGGGGTCCGGGTCGGGGCGGCGAGTCGCGGGTGACGTCGCGCGCAGGCCCGACCCGCCCGCGCGGGGAGACCGGCGCAGCCGCGGCTCCTCAGAATCATGTTGATAACGGGGACAAGTGGCCCGACTCGGCCGGCTCCCCCGCGCGGTGGCGCGGCTGTCGCATCCCGTTCACGGGCCGGGCCCTGTCAGTCTAGGGCCCGATTGTGCGAGGCGGAACCTTGCGAGGCGGCCATGGAGTTTCGGGTCGAGCAGGAAGGACCGGGGAAGTGGGGCTGGCGCCTGCTCGGGCCGCGCGGCGCGACTCTGCTGCGCTCGGACGAGACCTACGGCAGCCACGTCCAGGCCTCGGCCGCCGCGACCGCCTTCGCGCGCCTCGTCGCCCAGGCCTCGCGCCGCATGACAGCGCCGGGGCCGCTCGGCGCGGCGCCGTAGCGGCCCCCATCGCGGCGCCCCCGCTCAGCGGATCAGGCAGGCCTCGTTCGCCCCCGGGCCCAGGACGATGTCGCCCTGGCGCGGCGCGTTGACCGCGAAGGGGCCCGTGCCCTGGAGTCCGAGGAAGCCGCGCCCGAACGTCGAGGCCAGGACGTTCGTGCCGATCTCCACGTAGCAGCGGTCGAGGACGGCCTCGTAGGGGACGTGCAGGTCCGCCACGACGCTGCCCGCCGGCCCGCAGGTGGCGAGGAGGTCGAACTGCCCCGGCGCCGCGAGCCGCACGGTGCGGGAATGGCCGGGCGGCAGCACGAAGGCCGGCCCGCCGTTCTGGCTTCCCACCAGGGTCAGCGCCGAGCGGTTGGTGATCCGCCTCGTGCAGCCGGCCTGCGCCGCGTCGAGGCCCGCCGGCAGCAGGACGAGCGCCGCCAGGGCGGCGCGGAGCGGACGGAGGCGGGAGGCAGCGCGCATGTCAGGGATCCCTCGCCGTGGCGGCCCGCGGCCCGGGTCCGCGACGGTCAAGCCTATTTGCCCCCGAAACGGGGCGAGTGCAAACCGGTTCCGGCGCAACTTCAGCGGCAGCCGGCGCAGATCGTGCCGTCGATCGCGTCGTCGCGGCGCTCCTCGCGGGTGCGGCCCTCGATGCCCCGCTCCAGGGCGCGGTCGTCGCCCCGGGGCATCGTCCGCCCGCTCGAGCTCGTGTGCGGCGCCGTGATGGTCGAGCGCGGTCCGCCCCCGGTCCCGGTCCGGTCGGCGTCGGATTGCGCGCGGGCGGCGGCGGGCGCCAGGAGCGCCCCCGCCAGCAGGAGGCTCGTCGCGGATCTCACGGGGTTCCTCCACCTCGGATGGAGCCCCGAGTGTCGTTCAACCCCGGATCGATAACAACCGCCCCGATCGAGGGCCGCGCGGCTCCGGATCAGGCCGCCTTGCGGCGGCTCGTCAGCTTGGTGAGGTCGCGCAGGATGGCGGTCGTCTCCTTCAGCCGCTCGGCCACCGTGTCGAGGTTGCGGATGAACACCACGCTCATGTCCGGACGGACCTTCGCGAAGGAGCGCTGCTCGGCGATGTAGGCGGCGAGCCGCGCCGGATTGGCGAAGGCGCGGTCGCGGAAGTGGAACACGATCCCCTTCGGCCCGGCCTCCACCTTCTCGACGTTGGTCTCCCGGCACAGGATCTTGATCGTGACGATCTTGAGGAGCTGCTCCACCTCGGGCGGGAGCGGGCCGAAGCGGTCGATCAGCTCGGCCCCGAAGCTCTCCAGCTCCGCGTCGCTGTCGAGGGTGGCGAGGCGCCGGTAGAGGCCGAGCCGCACCGACAGGTCGGAGACGTACTCCTCCGGCATGGTGACCGGGGCGCCGAGCGCGATGGTGGGCGACCATTGCTCGTCGGCCGGCACCGCCTTGCCCTCCTTGAGGGCCGCGACCGCGTCCTCCAGCATCTGCTGGTAGAGTTCGTAGCCGACCTCCTTGATGTGGCCGGATTGCTCGTCGCCGAGCAGGTTGCCGGCGCCGCGGATGTCGAGGTCGTGGCTGGCGAGCTGGAAGCCCGCCCCCAGCGTGTCGAGGGATTGCAGCACCTTGAGCCGCCGCTCGGCCTGCACCGTCAGGGCCTTGCCCTCGGGCGTGGTGAAGAGCGCGTAGGCGCGGGCCTTCGAGCGGCCGACCCGGCCGCGCAGCTGGTAGAGCTGGGCGAGGCCGAACATGTCGGCCCGGTGCACGATCAGGGTGTTGGCGGTCGGGATGTCCAGGCCCGATTCGACGATGGTGGTCGAGAGCAGGATGTCGAACTTGCCCTCGTAGAAGGCCGTCATCACGTCCTCGAGCTGGCCGGCCGGCATCTGCCCGTGCGCGATCCCGACCTTGGCCTCCGGCATCTCCCGGTCGAGGAAGCGCTTGACCTCGTCGAGGTGCTCGATCCGCGGCACCACGTAGAAGGCCTGGCCGCCCCGGTAGCGCTCGCGCAGCAGCGCCTCGCGGACGAGCAGCGGGTCGAAGGGCGTCACGAAGGTGCGCACCGCCAGCCGGTCCACCGGCGGCGTCGCGATGATCGAGAGTTCGCGCACCCCCGTCATGGCGAGCTGCAGCGTGCGCGGGATCGGCGTCGCCGAGAGGGTGAGCACGTGCACCTCGGCGCGCAGGGCCTTGAGGCGCTCCTTGTGGGCGACGCCGAAATGCTGCTCCTCGTCGATGATGATCAGGCCGAGGTCCCGGAACCCGATCGTCTTGGCGAGCAGGGCGTGGGTGCCGACCACGATGTCGACCGTGCCGTCCGCGAGCCCCTCCCGCACCCGCTTCAGCTCCGCGCTCGACACGAAGCGGCTGGCCTGGGCGACGTTCACCGGCAGGCCTTTGAAGCGCTCCGCGAAGGTGCGGTAGTGCTGGCGGGCGAGCAGGGTGGTGGGCACCACCACGGCGACCTGCCTGCCCGAGATCGCCGCCACGAAGGCGGCGCGCAGCGCCACCTCGGTCTTGCCGAAGCCGACATCGCCGCAGATCAGCCGGTCCATCGGCCGCCCGGCCGTGAGGTCGCCGAGGGTCGCGGCGATCGCCGCCTCCTGGTCCTCCGTCTCCTCGTAGGGGAAGCGGGCCGCGAACTCGCCGTAGGTGCCGTCCGGCGGCACCAGCTTCGGGGCGGGGCGCAGGAAGCGCTCGGCCGCCACCTTGATGAGCGCGCCCGCCATTTCCAGGATGCGGCGCTTCAGCTTCGCCTTGCGCGCCTGCCACGCCCCGCCGCCGAGCTTGTCGAGGGGGACGTCGGCCTCCTCCGAGCCGTAGCGGGTCAGGAGCTCGATGTTCTCGACCGGCAGCAGCAGCAGGCCGCCATTGTACTGGATCTCCAGGCAATCGTGCGGCGCGCCCGCCGCCGTCACGGTCTTGAGCCCGGTGAAGCGGCCGATCCCGTGATCCGCGTGGACCACGAGGTCGCCGGGGCTCAGCGCCTGCACCTCCAGGATCACGTCCTGGGGGCGCTTGGCCTTGCGCTTGGGCCGCACCAGCCGGTCGCCCAGGATGTCGCCCTCGGCGACGACCGCGAGGCGCTCGATGGTGAAGCCCGCCTCCAGCCCCCAGACCGCCACCGCCACGTCCTGACCGCGCTTCAATGCCAGCGTGTCCGACAGGCGGGTGACGGTCTTCGGCTTGGGCAGGCCGTGATCGGTCAGCACGCCGCAGAGCCGGTCGCGCGAGCCCTCCGACCACGCCGCCAGGATGACGTGGTGGCCCGAGCCCTGCAGGGCGCGCACGTGCTGCACCGCCGCGTCGAAGACGTTGACGCCCTCCTGCGCCCGCTCGGGCGCGAAGTTGCGGGCGGGCTCGGCCTCGCAATCGACGATCGGGCGCCCGGGGCTCTCCGGCACCGCGAAGGGGGTGAGGCGGGCGACGCGGGCGCCCTCGACCCGCTTCGCCCACTCGGCCGGCGAGAGGTAGAGCGCGTCGGACCCGAGCGGCTTGTACGGCGCGACGCCGGGCTGCGGCGCCTTCAGCGCCTCGCAGCGGGCGTCGTGATACTCCTGGACCTGGCCGAGCCGCTCGCCCGCCGCGTCGTCCACGTCCTTGTCGAAGACCAGGGGCACGCCCGCCAGGTAGTCGAACAGCGTGTCGAGCCGGTCGTAGAAGAGCGGCATCCAGTGCTCGAGCCCGGCCGCGCGCCGCCCCTCGCTCACCGCCTCGTAGAGCCGGTCGTCGCGGGTCGCCGCCCCGAAGGCCGCGACGTAGCCCTGGCGGAAGCGCCGGATCGTCTCGGTGGTGAGCTGCACCTCGCTCATCGGAACGAGGTCGAGGGAGCGCAGCTGCCCGATCGTGCGCTGGGTCTCGGGATCGAAGCTGCGGATCGATTCGAGCGTGTCGCCGAAGAAGTCGAGGCGGACCGGGTTGGGCAGGCCCGGCGGCGAGAGGTCGATGATGCCCCCGCGCACCGCGTACTCGCCGGTGTCGCGCACGGTGCCGGTGCGCAGGAAGCCGTTGGCTTCGAGCCAGGCCACGATCTTGTCGGTGTCGACCGCGTTGCCGACCGCCGCCGAGAAGGTCTCGACCGCGATGCGGTCGCGGGCCGGCACCCGCTGCACCAGGGCGTTGACCGTGGTCACGACGACGCGCGGGCGCTCCTCGGAGCTGCGCGTGCGGGCCAGCCGCGACAGGGCCGTCATCCGCTCGGCCGCGATGGCCGGGTTCGGCGAGACCCGGTCGTAGGGCTGGCAATCCCAGGCCGGGATGCTCAGCACCTCGATCTCGGGCGCCACGAAGGCGAGCGCGCCCGCGAAGGCCGCCGAGCGGGTGCCGTCCCGGGCGACGTGGACGAGCGCGGCCGGGCCCTGCGAGGCCCGGCTCTGCGGATCTTGGCCGAGCACCCGCGCGAGGTCGGCCACGACCAGGGCGTCGAACCCGTCCGGGACCCGGGCGAGGGTGGGGCTGTCGCCCCGCCGCAGCGCCTCGACGGCCCGGGTGAGGGCGGCGGATTTGGGAAGCGCGAACCGGGCGACCGGCGGCTTGGAAGGCGGCTTGGAAGGCGGGTTGGGATCGGCTTTGGCCATCTCGAACGAATCTCGGGAATCCGGGGCTGCGCGGCCCCTGCGGGGCGGGGGCGGGTCCCCTGCAGGGCGAGGCGGGCCCCCGCGGGGGAGAGCTTCGCCCGCAGGAGGCCCGCGCGGCCCCTCACCCGCGCCGAAGGGGCCTCGCTCCCTCGGATTCCTCAGGTGTGGATCGGGGCGCCGTGCTGGTGGAAGCCCTTCAGGCGGCGGAAGACGGGGGTGTCGTAGTTCGACGGGGCCTCCTCCTCGCCGCTGATCCAGCGGAAGAGGTCGCGGTCCGGCACCTCGATCAGGCGCTCGAAATTGTCGAGCTCCTCCTCCGTGAGGGTGCCGATCTCCGCATCGGCGAAGCGGCCCATGATCAGGTCCATCTCGCGGATGCCCCGGTGCCAGGAGCGGAACAGCGTGCGGCGGCGGCGCGGATCGAGGTCGGCGCTGCTGCGGGTGGTGCCGGTCATCGTCGGGTCCCGAAGCGCAACGGGGGAGATCCGCAGGGCCACGCGGCCCGCGCGGATCGGTCTCGTATATGGGAGATGCCGCCGCCCGCGTCATCCCGCATCGTCGCAGGGCCCTCCGGGCCCGCCGCGCTCGTGTATACCGCCCCGGTCCCGCTCCTCGCCCACCCCCCGCATGTCGCTTCGTCCCTCCCTGCTCGATCCCCTGTTCGCGCCCGCGACCGTGCTCCTCGGGGCGGGGCCCAAGATGGCGGCGCTGCTCGACAGGCTCCTCGGCACGCCCGAGCACCCGGCGCGGGTGGTCGACCTGCTCTTCCACCTGCCGCACGGCGGCGTGGCGCGGCAGCTGAAGGGGTCGATCGCCGAGGCGCCGACCGGCGAGCCGGTGACGCTCTGCGTCACCGTCGTGGCCCATCGCCCGCCCCAGACCGTCGGCGCCCGCAGGCCCTACCGGGTGCTGGTCGAGGACGGGAGCGGCGACATCAGCCTCGTCTTCTTCAACATGCCCCGCGCCCGCATCGAGAAGATGCTGCCGGTGGGCGCGCGCCGCTACGTCTCGGGCCGGATCGAGCTCTGGGACGGCTTCCGCCAGATGGTCCATCCGGCCCGCATCCTCGACGACAAGGGTTTCTCGGACCTGCCCGCCGTCGAGCCCCTCTACGGAGCGACCGAGGGCCTGACCTCGCGGGCGATCGGCAAGCTGGCGCAGGGCGCCGTCGAGCGCCTGCCGGACCTGCCCGAGTGGCAGGATCCGGCCTGGCTCGCCCGCCAGCGCTGGCCCGGCTTCGCGCAGGCCCTGCGCGCCGAGCACCGGCCCGACGCGCCGCCGCCCGCCGAGGGCGAGCCCCCGCCCGCGACGCGCCGCCGCCTCGCCTACGACGAACTCCTCGCCTCGCAGCTCGCCCTGGCGCTCGTGCGCAGCCGGATGCGGCGGCCGCCGGGGCGGATCAACGCGGGCGACGGCGACCTCTCGCGGCGGATCGAGGCGGCGCTGCCGTTCCGGCTCACCGGGGCGCAGATCCGCGCGCTCGCCGAGATCCGCGGCGACATGCGCTCCGACCGGCGCATGCTGCGCCTGCTCCAGGGCGATGTCGGCTCGGGCAAGACCGCGGTGGCGATGCTCGCCATGGCCTCGGCGATCGAGGCCGGGCGCCAGGCGGCCATGATGGCGCCGACCGAGATCCTGGCCCGCCAGCACGCCGAGCGCCTGCGCCCCCTGGCGGAATCCGCCGGCCTCTCCCTGGTGCTGATGACGGGCCGCGACCGCACCGCCGAGCGGCGCGCGACCCTGAAGGGGCTCGCCGAGGGCTCGATCGCCATCGCGGTCGGCACCCACGCCCTGTTCCAGGAGGAGGTGGCCTTCCGCGATCTCGGCCTCGCCGTCGTCGACGAGCAGCACCGCTTCGGCGTGCATCAGCGCCTCGCCCTCGGCGCCAAGGGCGAGGCGGTGGACATCCTGGTGATGACCGCGACGCCGATCCCGCGCAGCCTCGCGCTGACCTATTTCGGCGACATGGAGGTCTCGGTCCTCGACGAGAAGCCGGCCGGCCGCCAGCCCATCGCCACCCGCCTCGTCTCGACCGAGCGGATCGACGAGGTCGTGGCCGGGCTGGAGCGGGCGCTCGCCCGGGGCGAGCGGGTCTACTGGATCTGCCCCCTCGTCGCCGAGTCGGAGGTGATCGACCTCGCCGCCGCCGAGGAGCGCTGCGCCGACCTGCGCCAGCATTTCGGCGCCGCGGTCGGCCTCGTCCACGGCAAGATGCCGGGGCGCGACAAGGACGAGGCGATGGCGCGCTTCGCCTCCGGGGAGACCCGCATCCTGGTCTCGACCACGGTGGTGGAGGTGGGCGTCGACGTGCCGGAGGCGACCATCATGGTGATCGAGCACGCCGAGCGCTTCGGCCTCGCGCAGCTCCACCAGCTGCGCGGCCGGGTCGGGCGGGGGGCGGCCGCCTCGACCTGCCTGCTCCTCTATCGCGGGCCGCTCGGCCAGGTGGCGCGGGCGCGGCTCGAGATGATGCGCGAGACCGAGGACGGATTCCGCATCGCCGAGGAGGACCTGCGCCTGCGCGGGGAGGGCGAGGTGCTGGGCACCCGCCAGTCGGGCCTCGCCGCGTTCCGGCTCGCCCGGCCGGAGGTGGACGGCGACCTCCTGCTCGCGGCCCGCGACGACGCGCGGCTGATCGTCGAGCGCGATCCCGGCCTCGCGGGCGAGCGCGGCCGGGCGCTGCGGGTGCTGCTCTCCCTGTTCGAGCGGGACGCCGCCGTGAGGCTGCTCGGAGCGGGGTAGGGGGCGCCCGCCGCGGGCGCCTCAGAGGTCGGGCTCGTTCAGCACCCGCGTGCCGATCCGGCTCTGCAGGTCGATCGGCCCGCCATTCTGACCGCCGGCCTCGTCGATCACGATCACCGGGATGCCGGCCGTGCGCATCTGCTCGCGCAGGCGCTCGGCCATGGCGCGGAACGACCCCGCCTCGCGCGGGGGCACGTGCAGCAGGACCGCCGCCGGCCGGGGGATCACGGCCAGAACGTCATCCGCGGCTTCGAGCGAGGCGGTCACGCTCGCGTAACCCAGCCCGGCCAGCTCGGCGGAGAGAGCCCGATCGATGGCGCGGTGGCCATCGTCGACGACGAGAACTTTCTGCAGCGCACCCATGAGGCAAGTGGTAATCCGTCGCGCGCCTCTCGTGAAGGCGCCGCAGCATCAACTCGGATAGCCACCAAAGGTTCACCGCGGTGCGGCGCGGGGCTCCCGGCCGCGCGGCGCGCGGGACCGCCGGGCCATTCGCTAAGGCCCTGGTGAACCAAGCGTAAGCGGCGCCGCGAGCCGCCCCGTCTCAAACCGGCTCCAGGGCCGTGGCGACCCCGCCGAGCCGCGTCGCCCGGAAGCGCGACACCGTCCACTCATCCACACTTTCGTTGCGGGCGATGCCGCGCTGCAACACGCGCGCGGAGGCGGCCGGCCCCCGAACCGCGAGGCGCCCGTCCGGCTCGCGGCGAAGCTGCAGGAGGCCGCCCGCGCCGGCGCGCTCCGGCGCGGCCAGCATGAGGGCGACGTCCTGCGCGTCCCGGCGGCCGGCCACCAGGGCGAGCTCGTCGAGCACGACGACGTCGGTGACGCCGCGCCGCCCGGGCGCGCGGCCGCTCAGCCGGACGGGCGCGCGATGCACGAAGACGAGGCTGCGCAGGCGGGCGGGCACCTCCGTGCGGCCGAGGCCCGGCTCCATCCAGCCGGGCGCGACGAGATGCGTCGGGACGTCCCGCGCCAGCGTCGCCGCCAGGGAGGCGCTGTCGAAGACCGGGTGCGATTCCAGGGTCGCCCCCGCCAGCAGGGCCGCGGCGAGGCCGGGCACGAGGCCGCGCAGGTCGGCGGGCGGGAGCAGGCTGACGATGCGGTCGCCGGGCTCGATCCGGGCCGGGACCAGGAACTGGGCGGTCGCGGCCGTCAGCCCGTCGCCGTCGCGCAGGACCGGCCGGGGCGTCTCCTCGCCCGCGAAGGTGACGAGGCCGGCCACCTCGGCGCTGCCGAAGGCCGCGTCGGCCCGGTGGTCCAGCACCAGCCGGTCGATTCCCAGCACCCCGTCCGGGACGTGGGGACCGAAGGCGGCGACGAAGCGCAGGGGGAAGTAGCGCGCCGCGACCCGGCACAGGCGCTCGGCGGGGCGGTCCTCGCCGATCTGGCCCTGGGTGATCACGGCCTGGACCTGCGCCGCCTCGACGGCCTGGAGCAGGCGCGCCTCGTCCCAGGTCACCGGCAGCAGGCAGGGCAGGTGGCCCGCCTGCTCGATCGCCAGCAGGGCGAGGTGGCTCTCGGTGATCCCGGCCATGCACAGGCCGACGGGGCTGCGCGGCGGCAGGCGCAGGGCCTGCAGGCCGGCCGTGAGCCGCGCGGCGATCTCGCGCGCCGCCGCGAAGGTCCAGGTAATGGCGGGGCGCCCGCACCAGCTCGGCTTGTCGGGCTGGTCGATCAGGGCGATGCGCTCGGGATGGCGGTCCGCCGTGGCGGCGAGCAGCGCCGCGAGGCCGAGCGACCGCGCCGGCGCCGCCCCGGGCTCCCGCTCCGCCCCGGGGCGCGAGGCTCCCGCGTCCCGCATCACCGCATTCTGAGCCGCCACCGCGCACCTCGCCCGTCCGGCGCCACCCTCGCCGCTCGTGGTTAAGATCGGTTGAAGATGGCTCTCGCCAGGGCGGCGCCCCTGCGCTAAGGGCGGCGCCGGGAGGTCATGTCTTCGCCTCAATCGGCGGGGAAGCAGGCGCCCGAAGGTCGAGCGAGGTCGCCGGCCCCGCTCCCCACACCGTCCACACGCCGCCCGCGCGGCGCACGGCTTCAAAAAACCAAGCCGAACCGAGGGGTTCCCAGCTGATGTTCTTCGCGACACGTCCCGCGCGCCCGCACCAGGCCGCCCTCTGTCTCGCCCTGGCCGGGCTCGGGCTCGGCCTCGCGACCGGCCCCGTTCTGGCCCAGCCGAAGAAGCCCGCTCCCGCGCAGCCGGCGGCCCCGGCCCCGGCGGCCCCCGCGCCGCAGGGCGCGGCCCCGCAGCAGACCGGCCCGCAGATCGTGACCGTGAAGTCCGAGCCGTCCCAGACGGAATGGACCAAGGTCTGCGGCAAGGACCAGGGCAGCAACGCCGAGGTCTGCTACACCACCCGCGACTTCGTCTCCGAGCAGGGCCAGCCGGTTCTCGCCGCCGCGATCTACGACCTCAAGGGCGCGCAGGGCAACGTGCGCGTCGCCCGCTTCCTGCTGCCGCTCGGCCTGCTGCTGCAGCCGGGCATCCTGTTCTCGGTCGACCAGGGCCAGTCGACGCCGGGCAAGTACGCGGTCTGCTTCCCGAACGGCTGCTTCGCCGAGGTGGCAGGCCTGAAGGACGACCTCATCGCCGCCCTCAAGAAGGGCACGACCCTGAACCTGACCGTGCAGAACCAGGCGCAGCGCCCGGTGACCTTCGCGGTGCCGCTCGCGGGCTTCGGCAAGGCCTTCGACGGCCCGCCGATCGACCCGAAGGTGCTGGAGGAGCAGCAGAAGAAGCTGCAATCCGAGCTGGAGCGCCGCAGCGAGGAGATGCGCAAGCAGCTCGAGGCCCAGAAGGGCGGCGCCCCGGCCGCGGCCGCCCAGCCGAAGTGAGGGGGGGCCCGGCAGGGACGAGGACGGCCGGGCGGCGACGCCCGGCCTTTTTCATGGGCGCCTTTCATCGGCGCGTGTCATGGGTGCGTGTCATGGGCGGCGTCCCGCGCGGCGGGCCGGAGGCCGGGGCGCCGGCCTAATTCGCGGTCTCGGCCCGCATCCGGTAGGTGCCGGTCGCCGCGTCGTGCACGAAGAGGTCGGGGATGCGGGCGTGGCGCAGGGCCTCGCCCGAGGTGTCGGGCACGAGGTTCTGCTCGGAGACGTAGGCCACGTACTCGGTGTCCTGGTTCTCGGCGAGCAGGTGGTAGAAGGGCTGGTCCTTGGCCGGCCGCACCTCCTCGGGAATCGCCAGCCACCATTCCTCGGTGTTGTTGAATACCGGGTCCACGTCGAAGATGATCCCGCGGAACGGGTAGATGCGGTGGCGCACCACCGCCCCGATGTTGAACTTGGCGCGGCGGATCGCGACGGGCGGCGGAGACATGGCGGGGCCCATGGCGGGACTGACGGCGGGGTCGGGGGGACGGGTGTGCATCGCGCACAGGTAGGTGCGGCGGCACCGGCTTTCACCGGGCCGCCATGCCGCATCATGCCACAGGACGCGCGTCCCGGGGAGCCTCGGAGGCCGTCGCCTCAGAGCCCGTAGCTTTTGGCGAGGTCGGGATCCTTGGCGGCGACGAGCCGGGCGAGGTCCACGATCACCCGCGCCTGCTTCCAGGTCGCGTCGTCCTGCATCTTGCCGTCGATCATCACGGCGCCGGTGCCGTCCGGCATGGCCGCCAGGATGCGCGTGGCGAACGCGACCTCGGCCGGGTCCGGCGCGAACACCGCCTTGGCGATGGCGACCTGGCTCGGATGCAGCGTCCAGGCGCCGGCGCAGCCCATCAGGAAGGCGTTGCGGAACTGCGCCTCGCAGGCGGCGGCGTCGGAGAAGTCGCCGAAGGGGCCGTAGAAGGCCTTGATGCCGTTCGCCTGGCAGGCATCGACCATCTTGGCGATGGTGTAGTGCCAGAGATCCTGCTGCGCGCTCGCCCGCGCGGCCCCGCCCTCGGCCGGGTCGGCGAGGACGCGGTAATCCGGGTGGCCGCCGCCGACCCGGGTCGTCTTCATGCCGCGGGAGGCCGCGAGGTCGGCCGGGCCCAGGCTCATCCCGTGCATGCGCGGCGAGGCGCAGGCGATGGCGTCGACGTTGGCCACGCCCTCGGCCGTCTCCAGGATGGCGTGGACCAGGATCGGCTTGGCGATCCCGGCCCGCGCCTCGAGCTGGGCGAGGAGCTGGTCGATGTAGTGGATGTCCCAGGGCCCCTCGACCTTGGGCACCATCACGACGTCGAGCCGGTCTCCGACCTCGCCGACGATGTCGATCAGGTCGTCGAGGATCCAGGGGCTGTTGAGGGCATTGATGCGCGTCCACAGGCCGGTGCCGGCCGCCGCGAAGTCGGTGGCCTTCGCCATGGCGATGAAGCCCTTGCGCGCGGCGAGCTTCTGGTCGGCCGGGACCGCGTCCTCCAAGTTGCCCAGCACCACGTCGACCTGGCTGGCGAGGTCCGGCACCCGAGCCCGGACCTTGTCGTTGTGGGGCGGCACGAAGTGGATCATCCGCTCGAGGCGCACCGGCAGGTCGCGGAACGGGGCGGGCGCCCCGGTGGCGAGGGGCTGGAAGAAGCGGCGCGGCAGTTTCATGGCGTGATCTCCTGGTGGGGGTCGGGTCCCGTCGGGGGCTTCCCCCGGCCCGAGCCCTGCGCCGCGCGGGGCGGGGAGGCCCGTCCGCCGCCCTGGCTCGCCCGCGAGGGTTAGTGCATGCGCTGCGCCAGCGTAAAGACGCGGGCGCTCCGCCGATGGTCGGGGGCGGACCGGCGGCCGGGAGCGGAGCGTGGATGTCCAGGGATTGTTCGATCTCTTGGCCCCGTTCTTCGGGCTGATCGCCGTCGGCTGGGTCTCGGGGCGCTTCGTGCCGCGGCCCGAGGGGCGGCGGGCTTCGCGTGGCTGCAATTCTGCGTCATCCGCGTGGCGCTGCCCTGCCTGTTCTTCCGCCTCGTCTCGGACGAGCCCCTCGGCGAGACGACGCCGATGGGGCTGGCGGGCGCTTGCGCCCATAGCGGCCATATGGCTCCGCCCCTGGTGCTGGGGGCGCTCGGGCCCGCCGCGGGAGCGCCGGTCGCCCTGATCTTCGTGGCCGACAGCCTGTTCCTGGTCACGGCCGTGCCCCTGCTGATGGCGCTGGCCGGCCACGAGGGGCGGTGCCGTGAGGCGCCGCGCGGGAGCCCTTCGCGCGGCGCGAAGCGCCCCTTGCCCACTCACGCATGTCGGCGCGGCTCCGGTCATGCGATGCGGGGGCCAGGAGGAATCGCCACATGGGACCTGCCCTCGCCCCCGGGAGCCTGCTGCTGCCCGGCCTGATCGCTCTCGGCACGATCCTGCTCTGGGCCACCGCGCGGCTGCCCGAATACCTCACCGCGCTGCTCTTCTTCGCCGCCGCCATGGTGCTGCGGGCCGCGCCCGCCGACGCGGTCTTCGCGGGCTTCCAGTCCGCCGCCTTCTGGCTGGTGCTGAGCGGCTTCGTGATCGGGACGGCGATCCGCAAGGTCGGCCTCGCCGACCGGGTCGCCCGCGCCCTCGCCCCGCATCTCTCGGGCTCCTGGCCGCGCCTCGTCGGCGGCACCGTGGCGCTCGCCTACGCGCTCGCCTTCGTGATGCCCTCCAACATGGGCCGCATCGCCCTGCTCATGCCGATCGTGATGGCGCTGAGCGAGCGCTGCGGCCTCGCCGAGCCGGGGCGGATCGCGCTCGCGCTCGCGGTCGGCTTCGGCACCTACGAACTCTCGGCCAGCATCCTGCCGGCCAACGTCCCCAACCTCGTCATGGCGGGCGCGGCCGAGAGCGCCTACGGACTCCACGTCCCCTACCTGTCCTACCTCGCCCTGCACGCGCCGGTGCTCGGCGTGCTGAAGGGGCTGGTGCTGACCGCCTGCCTGTGCGCGCTGTTTCGCGCGACGCCGCGCCCGGTCGCGCCCGAGCAAGCGGCCCCCTTGAGCCCGGCGGAGCGGCGCCTCGCCCTTCTCCTCGCCGCCACCCTGATCCTCTGGGCCACCGACGCGCTGCACGGCGTGCCCCCGGCCTGGATCGGGCTCGCCGCCGCCTGCCTCTGCCTGCTGCCCCGGATCGGCTTCCTCAGCGGCGAGGATTTCGCCGCGGGGGTCAACATCCGCACCTGCCTCTACATCGCGGGCGTGCTCGGCCTCGCCGCCCTGGTCGCCCGCACCGGCCTCGGCGACGCGATCGGGCGCGAGGTGCTGGCGGTGCTGCCCCGCGACCCCGCGCGGCCGGCGCTCGGCTTCGCGGGCGTGCTCGGCCTCGTCACGGTGCTCAACTTCACGGTCACCGGCAGCGCCGCCCCGGCCCTGTTCACCCCGCTCGCCCGCGCCCTCGCGGACGGAACCGGCCTGCCGCTCGCCGCCGTGGTGATGGCGCAGGTGATCGGCTACGCGACGCCGCTCCTGCCCTACCAGGCGGCGCCGGTCGTCGTGGCCATGGGCATGGCCGGGGTCCCGGCGCGGGCGGGCCTGATCCCCTGCCTCGCCGTCGCCCTCGTCACCTTCGTGCTCCTCGCCCCCCTCGACTACGCCTGGTTCCGCCTCCTCGGCTGGATCCCCTGACCTCCCGCGCGATGTTCAGCCGGCTCACAGTCCCGCGCGGACCAGGCCGAGACGTCGTGGGGCCGCTCCACTGCCGTCGATTCGTGCAAATCCCCGGGTGAGCCGGACGGATCGCCCCGGCGGCACCCGAGGGTGCGCGGATACTTGGGGGCGCAAGTCGAGCCAGCCCCCTCATGTGTCGTCCCGCACATGCGGCGGCGCCGGGCCGGAACGGGGCCGGGAGCGGGGCGTTTCCTCTGCGAGGCGGGCGGCGGAGGACGAGACGATGTCGGGATCGACCCGGCGGCGCGGCATGGCCTGCGCCGCGATTCTGCTCCTCGGGGCGGGCCTCGCGACGCCGGCGACGGCCGGCAACCCGGCGGCCCCCGGACGGCGCGGCGACGCCCGCACCGAGTTCGCCCGCACCGAGTTCACGGCCGGCGACCTCGCGGCGGCGCGGCCCGAGGGTCTGCCCGCGCAGGTCCGCCTGAACGGCGACGACCCCGCCGCCTTCCGCGACCTCCTGGCCGGGGCGCCGCGGGCCGGGCAGGCGCCCTGGCTCGTGCTCTCGGGCGGGGGCGAGAACGGCGCCTACGCGGCGGGTCTGCTGAAGGGCTGGAGCGGCGCCGGGAACCGGCCGGATTTCGGCGTCGTCACGGGGGTCTCGACCGGCGCGCTGATCGCCCCCTTCGCCTTCGCGGGCGCCCGCTACGACGCGGCCCTCGAACAGGCCTACACGCAGACCACCGCCGCGGACGTGTTCGAGTTCGGGGGCAGCGACGCGGCGCTCACCGACACCTGGCCGCTGAAGCGCCAGATCGAGAAGAGCGTCACGCCCGCGCTCCTCGCCGAGGTCGCGGCCGAGCACCGCAAGGGCCGCCGCCTCCTGGTGGCGACGACCGAGCTCGACAGCGGCCGCCCGGTCCTGTGGGACATGGGGGCCATCGCCGGGATCGGCGGGCCCGCCGGGCTCAAGCTGTTCCGCGAGGTGATGCTCGCCTCGGCGGCGGTCCCCGGGCTCTTCCCGCCGGTGATGATCGACGCGGCCGGCCCGTCCGGCAAGAGGTTCCAGGAGATGCACGCGGACGGCGGCACCACCGCCCCGTTCTTCCTGGCGCCGGGCCGCCAGATCCTCGGGGAGGAGCCGGGCGGCCTGCCCGCGCCCGCCGTCTACCTCGTCGTCAACAACAGCCTCGCGCCCGATTTCCAGGTCGCCTCGCGCACGATGCTGAGCGTCCTCGGCCGCTCGCTCTCGGCGGCGATCCGGGCCCAGACCGCCGCGGCGGTCGCGCTCGCCCGCGGCTTCGCGGGCCGCACCGGCCTGACGCTGCACGTGGCGCTGATCGATTCCCGCTTCAGCCGCCGCTCGCCCGCGCCCTTCGACCAGGGCTACATGCGGGCGCTCTTCGCCCATGGCGAGGCGCTCGGGCGCGACGGCACGGCCTTCGACTGGCGGCCGGACGCCGTCACCACGAGCGCGATCGAGGGCAAGGGCGGCGAGGCCGAGGCCAAGCGCGGCGAAGCCGAGGTCAAGGGCGGCGAAGCCGAGGTCAAGGGCGGCGAAGCCGAGGTCAAGGGCGGCGAAGCCGAGGTCAAGGGCGGCGAGACCGCACGGAAGGGCACGGACCGGCGCGCCGAGGCGGCGCGCTGAGGGCGCCTCACCCGGCCGGGACGAGGCGGGCCCCGGCCGGCCCGGCCTCGACCGCGCGGTAGAAGCAGGAGCGGCGGCCGGTGTGGCAGCAGCCGCCGTCGCCGCCGACCCTCACCCGCAGCAGCAGCGCGTCCTGGTCGCAATCGACCCGGATCTCCACCACGCTCTGGACCTGGCCGCTCGTCGCACCCTTGTGCCAGAGCTCGCCCCGCGAGCGCGACCAGTACCACGCCTCCCCGGTCTCCAAGGTGCGGGCGAGGGAGTCCCGGTTCATGTGGGCGAGCATCAGCACCTCGCCGGTCTCGGCGTCGACGGCGAGCGCCGTGATCAGCCCGTCCGGCCCGAAGCGCGGCGTGAAGGCGGCGCCCTCCTCGACCTGGTGCCGGTCCCCGGGCGGCGCGAAGGCGAGGGCCATCAGCGCTGGTCGCGCACGAGGGTGAGGAAGCGGACCTGCTCGTGCGGGTCCTGCTTGAACACGCCGGTGAACTGGGTGGTGAGCGTCGAGACGCCCGCCTTCTGCACCCCGCGCATCGCCATGCAGAGGTGCTCGGCCTCGACCATCACGGCGACCCCGCGGGGATTGAGCACCGCGTCGATCGTGTCGGCGATCTGGGCCGTCATCGTCTCCTGGGTCTGCAGCCGGCGCGCGAAGGCATCGACCACCCGGGCGAGCTTCGAGAGCCCGACCACGCCCCGGCGCGGGTAATAGGCGATGTGCGCCCGGCCGATGAACGGCACCATGTGGTGCTCGCAATGGGAGTGGAACGGGATGTCGCGCACCAGCACGATGTCGCCGTAGCCCTCGACCTCCTCGAAGACGCGGTCGAGGATGTGGGTCGGCTCCTGGCGGTAGCCGCCGAAGATCTGCTCGTAGGCGCGGGCGACGCGCTGGGGCGTCTCGCGCAGGCCCTCGCGCTCGGGATCGTCGCCGGCCCAGCGGATCAGGGTGCGCACCGCCGCCTCGGCCTCCTGCCGGGTCGGCCGCTCGGTCACGCGCTCGGGGCGGCCCGTGTCGCTGCGCTTGTCGGCGGCGTCCGGCAGGCGGACCGACAAGGACTTCAGCACCGCATCCATGGAGCCTCCCGCCCGCGGGATACGGGCCTCACCTGCGCCTCTTCCCCGCCGGCCCCCGCCCCGGGAGGCCCGCGCCGCCCGCATGGGCGCGCCCACGCGCCGCGCCTCGCGATCCGGGGTCGGGCCGCCTATATCGTGCGTCTGCGTCCGGCGCGCAATGCGCCGGCTGCACGGCAGACCACCATGGTCCGGTGCCGATCCGAAGTCCACGGTGGAGACCATCGTCCCCGGCGGGGGCTCCCTCGTCCAAAGTCCGAAGCGGCCATGCTGAGCGACATCTACAACAGGCGCATCCTCGAACTCGCCGCCGACATCCCCCGGCTCGGCCGCCTGGCGGCCCCGCAGGCGAGCGCGAGCAAGCATTCCAAGCTCTGCGGCTCGACGGTGACGGTCGACCTCGTCACCGAGGGCGGGACCGTCACGGACTTCGCCCACGACGTGAAGGCCTGCGCCCTCGGCCAGGCCTCCTCCTCGCTGATGGCGCGGCACGTGGTCGGGGCGAGCGCCGCGGAGCTGCGCGACCTGCGCGACCAGGTGCGGCGCATGCTCAAGGAGGGGGGACCGGCCCCGGCCGGCAAATGGGCCGCCTTCGCGGTGCTGGAGCCGGTGCGCGACTACAAGGCGCGCCACGCCTCGACGCTCCTCACCTTCGACGCGGTGGTGGAGGCGCTCGACCAGATCGCGGCCCGGCCGAGCCCCGCCGAGGCGGGGGCGTGAGCCTGCCCCGCCGCGCCGCCCACGCGGCGATCCGCGCCTACCAGCTCACGCTGTCGGGCCTCGTCGGGCGCCAGTGCCGGCACTGGCCCTCCTGCTCGGCCTACGCGGACGAGGCGATCCAGCGCCACGGGCTCTGGGCCGGCGGCTGGATGGGCCTCGCCCGGATCTGCCGCTGCGGGCCCTTCGGCACCCACGGCATCGACCTCGTCTGCGAGGCGCTGCCGGAGGGCGCGGCCTGGCACCGGCCCTGGGCCTACGGCCGCTGGCGCGGGGTCAACGCGCCGGCACCCCTCGGCGAGTGATCCGTCTGGCCTTTTCCGGCCGCGCTGCTATGGAGGCGGCCCCGATCCGATCCGCTTACCTGCACGGTGCGCAGGAGTGAGCCGAAGGAGCCCGTCCCATGCCGATCCTGACATTCCCCGACGGTGCCACCCGCGCCTACGACGCCGCGGTCACCGGCCGCGCGGTGGTCGAGGGCATCGCCAAGTCCCTGGCCAAGCGCACGGTCGCGATGGCCCTCGACGGCCAGGTCCGCGACCTCGACGACGCGATCACGCGCGATGCCCGGATCGAGTTCCTCGACCGCACCGATCCGCGCGCGCTCGAACTGATCCGCCACGATTGCGCGCACGTCCTCGCCGAGGCCGTGCAGTCGCTCTGGCCCGGCACCCAGGTCACGATCGGCCCGGTGATCGAGAACGGCTTCTACTACGACTTCTACCGCGAGACCCCGTTCTCGCCGGAGGACTTCCCGGCGATCGAGGCGCGGATGCGCGAGATCATCGCCCGCGACGCGGCCTTCACCAAGGAGGTCTGGGCCCGCGACGCCGTGCGCGCGCTGTTCGCCGAGAAGGGCGAGAGCTTCAAGGTCGAGCTCGTGGACGCCATCCCGGAGGGCGAGGATCTCAAGATCTACCGGCAGGGCGAGTGGTTCGACCTCTGCCGCGGCCCGCACATGACCTCGACCGGCAAGGTCGGCACGGCCTTCAAGCTGATGAAGGTCGCGGGCGCCTACTGGCGGGGCGACTCGACGAAGCCGATGCTGAGCCGGATCTACGGCACGGCCTGGGCCTCGCAGGCCGACCTCGACGCCTACCTGCACCGGCTGGAGGAGGCCGAGCGGCGCGACCACCGCCGCCTCGGCCGCGAGATGGACCTCTTCCACTTCCAGGAGGAGGGACCGGGCGTCGTGTTCTGGCACCCGAAGGGCTGGACGCTCTTCCAGGAGCTCATCGCCTACATGCGGCGCCGCCTGAAGGCCGATTACCGCGAGGTGAATGCCCCCCAGATCCTCGACAAGGCCCTGTGGGAGACCTCGGGCCACTGGGACTGGTACCGGGAGAACATGTTCGTCACCAAGACCGAGGACGAGCGCGTCTTCGCGATCAAGCCGATGAACTGCCCCGGCCACGTGCAGATCTTCAAGCACGGCTTGAAGTCCTACCGCGACCTGCCGCTGCGCCTGGCCGAGTTCGGCGCCGTGTCGCGCTACGAGCCGTCCGGCGCGCTGCACGGGCTGATGCGGGTGCGCGCCTTCACGCAGGACGACGCCCACGTCTTCTGCACCGAGGCCCAGCTCGCCGCCGAGTGCCTGAAGATCAACGACCTGATCCTCTCGACCTACGCGGATTTCGGCTTCGACGAGATCGTCGTGAAGCTCTCGACCCGGCCGGAGAAGCGGGTCGGCTCGGACGCGCTCTGGGACCACGCCGAGGCGGTGATGACCCGGGTCCTCAGCGAGATCGAGGAGCAGTCGGGGGGACGCATCCGGACCGCGATCAACCCGGGCGAGGGGGCCTTCTACGGGCCGAAATTCGAGTACGTGCTGCGCGACGCGATCGGCCGCGACTGGCAATGCGGCACCACGCAGGTGGACTTCAACCTGCCCGAGCGGTTCGGCGCCTTCTACGTCGACGCGGACGGCCAGAAGAAGACGCCCGTGATGGTGCACCGGGCGATCTGCGGCTCGATGGAGCGCTTCGCCGGGATATTGATCGAGCATTTCGCCGGCCACTTCCCGCTCTGGCTCGCGCCCCTGCAGGTGGTGGTGGCGACGATCACGAGCGACGCCGATCCCTACGCGAGCGACGTGCTGGCCGCCTGCGAGGCGGCGGGGCTGCGGGCCGAGATCGACCTGCGCAACGAGAAGATCAACTACAAGGTCCGCGAGCACTCGCACGCCAAGGTGCCGGTGATGCTGGTGGTCGGGCGCCGCGAGGGCGAGGAGCGGACGGTGTCGATCCGGCGGCTCGGCAGCCAGCAGACCCGCACGCTGCCCCTCGACCAAGCGCTCGCCGACCTCGTCGGCGAGGCCGCTACCCCGGATCGCCGCCGCCGCGACGCGGTCGCCGCGACGGTGCCGACGGAGGCCGCCACCCTCGACGCCCATCACGGGGTCGCGGCGGCGCCCTGACGGGGCGCCCCGGCCTCAGCGCTTGCGCACGAATTCGGTGCGCAGCACGAGGCCCTTGATCGTGTCGTGGCGGCAGTCGATCTCCTCGGGGTCGTCGGTCAGCCGGATCGAGCGGATCACCGTGCCCTGCTTGAGAACCTGGTTGGCGCCCTTGACCTTGAGGTCCTTGATCAGGGTGACGGAATCGCCGTCCGCCAGCAGGGTGCCGGAGGCGTCGCGCACCTCCACCCGCGCCGCGGCGGCCGCCGCGGCCGCGACCTCCGCGGCCGGGCGCCACTCGCCGGTCGCCTCGTCGTAGACGTAATCGTCGTCGCCCATCATCCTGGCCCCACCTCGCGCGGACGGTCACGCCTTCTCGCTGCCGCCGGGGCAGATCGCAAGGGGCCGGAGAGCCGATGTGGGACGGTGAGGCCTTCGTCGGCGCCAAGCTCGCCCTCCTGTGCGGGGCGGACCTCGTCGCCTACCGGCGCGACCGGAATCCGGGCATCCCCTTCCCGGGTCTCTGGGATCTGCCGGGCGGCGGGCGCGAGGGGGACGAATCGCCGGTCGCCTGCGTGCTGCGGGAGCTCGGCGAGGAGTTCGGGATCCGGCTCGCGCCCGGCCGGCTCGCCTGGGCGCGCCGCTACCCGCCCCTCGCCGAGGGCCGCGCGGCGAGCTGGTTCTTCGCCGCCGCGATCGGCCCCGAGGAGGTGGCGCGGATCCGGTTCGGGGATGAGGGCGAGGCCTGGACCATGATGCCGGCCGGGCTCTTCCTGCGCCGCGCCGACGCGGTGCCGTACCTTCAGGCCCGCCTCGCGGATGTCCTGGCCGAGACTCCGCCCGGTTCCGCGCTCGGCCGATGACCCGGGGGCGCCGGCTCGGCGCCGCGATGCCGGTCCCGGCAATCGCTGCGGCGGGCCGTACCGCTCAGAACCCGAACGGGTCCGCGAAGGGCAGGGGGCGGCGGCGCACCGGGGTCTCCGGCAGGATCGGCCGCGCGATGTCGATCGCGACGAGCCCCTCGACCGCCAGCGCCAGCACGGCCGCCACCCCGTCCACGGCGTTCTGCACCACCCCGGCGCAATCGACCAGCCGGCCGGTCCCGCACTCGTCGAGGTAGTGCAGGATGCGCACCCGGTCGCCCGCCGACACGAAGCTGCGCCGGCAGGCCATCACCAGCCGCACCGTCGAGAGCCGCGGCTCGGCCCGCACGGTGGCGGCGCTCTCGATCACGAAGCGGCGCCCGTCCTCGGCCCAGACCGGTTCCCCCGCCACGTAGGCGGTGCGGAGCGGGTGGCGGGCGAGGTCCGCCTCCGCCACCACGTCGACGAGGAGCCCCGGCTCGTCCGTCCGGCTCACTTCGAAATCGGCCGCGTGCGCCACCGCCTCGTCCCCGAGCAGCAGCCGGGCCGGCGCGGGCCCGGCGCGCAGGGTCTCCACGGCCGGGTCGAGGGCCGCGATCGCCAGGAAATCGGCGACGAGCGCCATGCGGGGGGCGGCCGGGGCCGGCGCCGCCCGGCGCCCGCCCGCCCGGGCCGCGCCGCGGCGGGCCCCCGGGCGTTCGAGGAGGGCGGGATCGTGCAGGAGCGGGGCGGTCATGGCGGTGAGGGACTCCCGGAGCGCCGGCAGGCGCAGCCCAGCAGGCCACGCTGCAAGATCTTCTTGGATGAGGTAACAAGAACGATACGCGAACATGGCCCGGATGGTCAACGACCCGGCAGTGACCGCACCGCAAGCTTGGCCATTATGATCTTGAGCTTCTGCCGGATCTGCGTCGTCTCTAGCCGGAGCTCGGGTCCGAAATGCGGCGGTCGGGCGCGGCTGTGCTTCGCAAAAACGGTACAAATCACTCGCTCTTCGGAGTGATTCGTGCTAGACCAGCGGACGTGGTGGCGGGTGTCCCGCGCGGGCCCCGGCGCCGCCTTCGAGCAGGTGAGATCGATCGCATGAGTGCAACGACCGACAAGCAGATCGCGGAGATCCTCGCGACCTACGGGGAGCCTCTGGCCGGCAACGTCTGGCGGGTGCAGGGAACCGCCGTGATCTATCACAAGGCCCTGGAGCGGATCGCCGCCCAGGCCCGCATCCGCTTCGACGCGCCCGTGATCGTGCGCGCGGAGCGCGACGAGGCGGTGATCCTGGTCACCGGGCACATGCCGGGCCCGAACGGCGAGCGCAGCGAGTGGTCGATCGGCGAGGCGCTCATCGGCGTGAACTACAAGATCGGCGGCAAGCAGCCGGCCTACGTCTACGCCATGGCGGAGAAGCGGGCGAAGGACCGCGTGATCCTGAAGCTCGTGGGGCTCCACGGCCTGCTCTACTCGGAGGATGAGGCGGACGAGTTCAGGGCCTCCCGGCCCGACCTCCAGGGCGGCGCCTCCGCGCCGCATGGCGCCTCCGCGCCGCACGGCGCCTCCGCGCCGCAGGCCGGCGCATCGGCCGCGCGGGCCAAGCCGGCGCGGATCCAGGCGCCCGACGAGGAGGACGCGGAGGATCTCGCGGACGTCACCCGCGAGGGCGAGGCCCTGCCGGACGCCTCCCAGGCGGCGGAGGCCGACCTGAAGGCCGAGATCGACAAGGCCAAGAGCATCAACGCCGTCACCGACCTGATGCTCGACCCCGCGACCCAGGCGCGGCTCGCCGCCATGGCGCCGGGGCTGCGCGACGAGGTGCGCGAGCACGCCAAGCAGCGCCTCGTGGCCCTCGGCTGGCCGGCGAAGAGCCGCAAGGCCGCCGCGGCCTGAGTCGCGCGGGAGCCCGCGGCCCGAGCCGCGACGGGCGGGCGGTCCGGCCTCCGGGCCGCCCGCCCGTGTGCGGAGGCGCACGCGCTGCGCTCTTTTGCTGAATCGTGAACGGAATCCGGCCGCGCACCGCCTTGCGGGCGCGCGCCGATGCCGCAACATGGGGGTGGGAGACATCGACATCCGCGAGGAGCGGGACGGCGAGGGGCCGACGCGGCACCGGGCGGGGCGTTCCGCCGAGGCCGGACGCGGGGGCTCGTGGCCGGCGCGCCCTTGATTCGGTTCATCAAGAGCAAGATGATGCGCTGGTGGTCAAGCTTCCGTGAGCCCGCCGGGAGAACCGTTCAGGGCGATGCAACCAGTGGACTGGATTCCCGTTCCATGGCTATGAGCGAGTCCGGTGCCGCCAAGACGCAACCCGTGATCCTGGTCGTCGAGGACGAGCCGGAGGAGCGCTTCCTCGCGGCCACGCTTCTCGAGGAGACCGGCTTCCGCGTCATCGAGGCCGACACCGCCGAGAAGGCCCTCGCCATCCTGCGCGAGCGGGGCGGGGAGGTGAACGTCGTCTTCTCCGACGTGCGCACCCCGGGGCCGATCGGCGGGTTCGAACTCGCGCGGATCATCGGCGTGACCTGGCCGCGCGTCCACGTGCTGCTGACCTCGGGCGATGCCGGCGACCAGCCGAGCGACCTGCGGATGTCGGCCACCTTCATTCCGAAACCCTGGCGGGCCCTCGACATCCTCACCCTCGTCGAGCAGGCCGCCGGCTACCACGGCGGGCGCTCGGCCGTGGGCGACGCCAGCGCCGGCTGAGCGCCGCTGCGCCTGTTCCGGGCGCGCGGTGACGTCGCGGAAGCGGCCGGTCACCGCCGCGCGGGCGCGAATGCGGTCCCAGTCGTTCCGGGCGCGCCCGCCCGTGACGGCCGTGCAAGGTTGACGACCGAGAATCGCATCATCGCACCCTCGATCCGGAGGATCTGCGCAACCCGGCCCGGGGAGCCGCGTTGTTACTCGGGATTTGTTGACGCCTGCCGCCTCACGGTCCCGCGCGGCTGTTGCAAACCGGAGGCAGGGCACCCGCCCGAAGACGATCCATGAAGGTCATCCCGAGCAACCACGCGGCGAGCTTCGGCCAGACGCATGCGACGGCCTCGTCGCTGGCGGACGCCCTGCTGCTCGCCAAACTCGGGCACGATCTGCGCTCGCTCTACACCGACACGGTCAACCAGCCCGTGCCGGAGACCCTCACCCAGCTGATCGCGCAGCTCGACGCGCTCGACCGGGAGCGGCGCGAGGAGCGCTGACGGGCGCTCGTCCGTCAGCGCTCCTCGCCGCTGGACTGTACCGCGGAAGCGACACACCTGCCCGTGCCGGGCCGCGTGCGACCGATGAAGCCTTGAGATTGCGGGCGAAGTGGTGTCGGGTGGGGCGGATCGACGGTCCGGCTACCGCCGGCGGATCCCCGCTCGTCCCGGTCGCATGCGCCTCACGATCCGTTCCTGCCACGCCCTCGTCCTGACACTCGGCCTCTGCGCGGGGATCGGTCAGGCGGGGGCTGCCACGCCGCCCGCCCAGCCCAAGGAGGGACCGGGCGGCCAGGCCTACACCGCGTCCTCGGTGGTGAAGCGGGCGCTCGGCCGGACGGGGGCGATCACCTTCGCGTTCTACGGCAGCGGCCCGGCCCCGGCCGAGGGCCGGCCGGTCGCGGTGGTGCTGCACGCCTGGGGCGCGGTCAACCCGCAATCCTACGGCTCCTGGATCGAGCACCTCGCCCGCGAGGGCTACCTCGTCCTGTTCCCCCGCTTCCAGGAGGTGAACCGCACGCGTCCGGCCGATGCCAGCGCGGCGGCGACCCGGATGGTCAAGGAGGCGCTCGACGCGCTCGCGGGCGACCCCGAGGCCAAGCCGGACCCGGCCCGGCTCGCGCTGATCGGCCACCTCGCGGGCGTGCCGATCGCCGCCAACCTCGCGGCGGACGCGGCGGAGGCCGGCCTGCCGGCCCCGAAGCTGATCTTCGGCGCCATGCCGGGGGGCATCGCCCGGGACGAGAAGACCCGCGGCATCGCGCTCCACGACCTCTCCCGGATCGCGCCCGGCACGCTCCTCATCACCATCATCGGCGACCGGGACGCGCGGGCGGCCGATCTCGCGGCGCGCCGCCTGATGCGCGAGACCGCGGCGGTTCCCCCCGCCCGCAAGCTGCTGATGCGGGTGCTCTCGGACGATCACGGCTTCCCGGCCCTCTCGGCGACCCTGGCCTCTCCGGCCGGCAGCAACGCCGCCTACGACGCGGCGGCGATCAAGCTGCCGCCCGAGCCGCCCAAGGATCAGAAGCAGAAGCCGCCGCCCTTCAAGTGGTCCGCCGACATGGCGCTCACCGGGGAGCAGACGACCCTCGTCGCGCAGATCAACGCGGCGGGGACCGACACCCTCGACTACCTGGGCTTCTGGAAGACCTTCGACATGGCGGCGGCCGCCGCCTTCGCGGGGCAGGACGCCGCCTCGCTCAAGGCCAATCCGCGCTTCACCGACATGGAGCGCTGGAGCGACGGCTGGCCGGTGCGCCGCCTCGCCGCCGAGAGCCCGCGCCCGCCGGCCGAGCGGCCGGCCGCCACGGCCGCCACCGCCGCCAAGCCCGCTTCCGCCAAGCCCGCTTCCGCCAAGC
Source organism: Methylobacterium sp. 4-46 (assembly GCF_000019365.1). Taxonomy (GTDB): domain Bacteria; phylum Pseudomonadota; class Alphaproteobacteria; order Rhizobiales; family Beijerinckiaceae; genus Methylobacterium. The sequence goes on from NC_010511.1 coordinate 6,954,689, forward strand.
CCGCCGCCCCGAAGCCGGGCCCGCGCCCGGTCGGCCAGCGCCCGCGGCCCTGACGCCCCTCTCCGGGAGGTCCCGATGCAGCTCTACCACTCGGTGACGTCGCCCTTCGTCCGCAAGGTGATGGTGACGGCCCACGAACTCGGCCTGGTCGGCCGGCTGGACCTGGTGCCCGCGGCGGCCCATCCGGTGAACCGGGACGGCGGCCTCGTCGCCCGCAACCCCCTCGGCCAGGTGCCGACCCTGGTCCTCGACGACGGCACCGTGCTGGCCGACAGCCGGGTCATCTGCGAGTACCTCGACCATGTCGGGGAGGGCGGGCTGTTCCCGCGCAACGCCACCCGCTGGGGCGTGCTGGCGGCCCAGTCCCTCGGCGACGGCCTGCTCGACGCGGCCCTGGTGACCGTCTACGAGACCCGCGTGCGGGCGGAGAACGAGCGCTCGGAGGCCTGGGTGGCGGGCCAGCGCGCCAAGATCGAGTGCGCGCTCCAGGCGATCGAGGCGGCTGCGCCGGGCCTCGGGGACCGGCTCGACATCGGCACCATCACGTTCGGCTGCGCCCTCGGCTACCTCGACCTGCGCTTCGCCGAGATCGACTGGCACGGCCGCTACCCGGCGGCGGATGCGTGGTTCGCCCGCTTCGGCGCCCGGCCCTCGATGCAGGCGACGCGGCCGGTCTGATCCCGGCTGGCCCCGGCCTTGCACGGAGGCCCGGACATCGCCGGGCCTGAACCATGAACGACTTCCTCGCGCTCCTCCTCGCCGCGCTCGCCTTCTGCGGCGCGTTCCTGCTCCTCGGCCTCGCCGTGCGGCTGGCGCACCAGCTCCAGCTCGGCTCGCCCTACCTCAGCGACGGCAACTTCCTGCAGGTCGCCCTGGCCCTCGGCCTCGCCGTGGCGACCTGGCGGCGGGCGACGCGGGCGGCCTGATCCGGGCATCGGGGCGCGCAGGCCGGGCGGGTCCCTTGCGGGCGCCGCGGCGGGGAGCCATGCGGGCGCCGGATGGCGGTCCTGCTCCCCGGCCGGTTGCGGGAGGACGGGGTTTCTCGCGAGTCTCCCGGGGCACGCGAGACTGCCCCCATGCCCGACCGCCTCATCGGAAAAACCGCGATCGTCTTCGGCGCCGGCTCGGCCGGAACGGGCTGGGGCAACGGCAAGGCCGCGGCCGTGGCCTTCGCGCGCGAGGGCGCGCGGGTGGTCTGCGTCGACCGGCTGGCCGAGGCCGCCGAGGAGACCGCCCACCTGATCGCCGAGGAGGGCAACGACGCCGAGGCGCTCGCCGCGGACGTGACCGATTCCGAGGCGGTGGTGCGGGCCGTCGCGGCGGCCGAGCGGCGCTTCGGGGGCATCGACATCCTGCACAACAATGTCGGCCTGGCCGAGCCCGGCGGGCCGGAGGACCTCGACGAGGCGGCGTGGCGGCGCGCCATCGAGGTGAATGTCGGCGGGGTCTGGCGCACCTGCCGGGCCGTGCTGCCCGGCATGCGGGCGCGCCGGCGGGGGGCCGTCGTCAACATCTCGTCCGTGGCCTCGATCCGCTGGACCGGGGCAGCGGCCTTCGCCTACGGGGCCGCCAAGGCCGCGGTGAACCAGGCGACGGTCGCGGTGGCGATGCAATATGCCCGCGACGGCATCCGGGCGAACGCCATCCTGCCGGGGCTCCTCGACACGTCCCTGCGCGACGATTGCCGGGCGGCCGGGACCCGCGACGCGGGCCGCGACCGGCTCGTGCCCCTCGGGCGGCTCGGCGAGGCCTGGGACATCGCCCACGCGGCGGTGTTCCTGGCCTCGGACGAGGCCCGCTTCATCACCGGCGTCTGCCTGCCGGTCGATGGCGGCCAGAGCTGCAGCATGGCCCACCTCGCCTGAGGGGGCGAGCCGCCGCCGCTCAGAACGGCGCCGGCATGGTGAAGCTGTAGTCGACCCGCGTGCCGAAGATGAACTGGTCGGGCGTGCCGAAGCGGCCGCGCACCAGCGGGCTCGCCCCGGCATCCGCGACGATGCGATTGTAGCTCGCGTAGCCGGTGGCCGACCATTGCTCGTTGAACGTGTAGGTGAGGGCGGCGAGCGCCCCGACCGTCACGTAAGTGTCGGGCCGGTAGGGGGTGACGAGGCCGTTGAGGGCGGCCTCGTCCGGCGTCACGCCGAAATAGCGGCGGGCGAAGGACTCGTCGCCGAAATTGAAGCGCGGGCCGAGCGAGAGGACGAAGCGGTCGACGGGCTGCACGTAGTCGAGCGCCAGCGTGCCGACGAGGCCGTGATGGCCGAAGACGCCGTGGCGCAGCTCGCCCCGCGCGCGCAGGATCGGGATCGGCCAGAACTCGACGAAGATCCCGGGCTCCACCGACCAGCGCACGTCCTTGAAGCCGAACAGGGCCTTGCGGTTGTCGCCGAAGTAGCGGCCCGTCAGGATGCGGGCGGTCGGCCCGATCCGCAGGCTCGGCGAGTCGTAGAGCGCGAAGCTGATCCCGTCGTCCGGGGCCGAGAAGCGCTTCGGCTCGCCGAGCCGGCGAATGCTGCCGGACGGATAGACGATCCCCGTATAGTCCTTGCTGCCGGGATATTGCGGCATGGCCTGGACGTTGGCGGAGAGCGTGACGACCCACATCGGGGGCGGCGCCTCGACGAAGGCCGGCACCGGGCGGGGCGTCAGGTCGGCGGCGAGCGCGGCCGCCGGCAGGAATGCCCCCGCGGCCGCGACGAAGCGAGCGAGGCGCGGGAGGGGGAGGCCCGCCATCAGCTGTTCGATCAGATCCATGGCCAGGATCTTAGGCCGCGGCGCGTCGATGACCTACCAACCGGACCGTGAAGCGTGGCGATTAGCCGGCCCTGTGTCACCGCGGCAACGCACGAGAAACAACGGAAAGTCAGCCGCGACGAGGCGGCAGATCGCGAAGTTTTCTTCATGCCCGTGACAAATTGGGCGCGCCCGGCGGCAATATCGGAGCAGCAGGGCCCGAGATGGCGCCGTCGCCTGCCCCAGGGGCGGCCGGCGATGCGCGGCCCGGGCCGGGTGGCGCGGGCCGCGCGCTCATGCGGGATCCGGTTGATCAAAGCGGATCCCGGATCCCAAGCCCGCGCGGCGCCTGAGCGAAGCCGCCATCCGCATGGCCGAAATCGGAGATGGCGAAGCCATCAACCGGATGGCGGTTCAGAAGTAGGACTTGAGCGTGCCGCGGCGGCGCACGTCCAGCGTCGCGCAGTGGAAGGAGCCGCCGAACGGCCCGTAGGACAGGAAGGGCGCCGGGATCGGGTCGAAGCCCCAGCCCTTCAGCGCCTTGATCAGGGTCGGCTGGCTCGCGTCGACGACGACTTTCTTCTCGTCGAGCATCAGCACGTTGATCGAGGTCCAGGGCGAGCACATCGAGATCCTGCTCATGAAGCCCTCGACCGGGTCGGGCCGGGGGGCGATCAGCACGTCCCAGGACTTCAGGACCTTCGGCAGGCGCTCGACGTCGACGTAGTCGGGGTTGACCAGCACCTTGCCGGGGGCGAGCGGCATGAAGGAGGAATCGATGTGCATCGGCTGCGGGCAGCGGCTCTCGATCTCGTGGATGCGGAAGCCCGGCCCGAGGTGGCGGCGCAGCCACTCGATGCCCATCAGGTTGGTCACGTTCGAGCGGGTGACGAAGAGGTCGCGCCCGCAGCGCACGAAGTCGGCCGCGTCGAAGACCGGCTCGAACTCGTTGACCGTGTAGCGCATCGGCTCGCCGGCCTTCAGGTTCGGCACCCGGTAATCGTAATTGTAGAGCTCGTCGGTGAGCTGGGGCCGCGGCGCCGAGGTCCAGCGGGCGCCGGCCCGGAAGTACTCCTTGAACAGCGAGCGGTAGGCGTCGCCCTCGAAGTAGCGCGAGCGCCAGCACATCGGCGACTCGATGATCTCGTCGCCGATCACCAGGTAGGGGTCGCGCGGGCAGGCGACGCAGAAGCCGCGCGAGGTCCAGCGCGGGGCCCTGAACTTCTTCGAGAAGTCGACCGCGTCGGGACGGCGCACCCTGACGCCCTCGCCCGCCAGGATGCGGATGAAGTTGTCGAGCTCGGCCTGCGCGAGCTTCTTCATGAATTTCGGGTATTTCCAGCCCGAGGCGAGCCGGTAGAAGGGCTGGGCGGCCCGCGGCAGGTTGAAGATCACCGTGAGGTGGTGGGTCGGGATCGTCGCCCCGTCGAGGCTGCCGACGATCACCTCCTCGAGCGGGTCCCACTCGTTCCAGGCCATGACGGGCGATTGGGGCGCGGGCACCCGGTGGCTGCCCGCCTGCGGCCCCTCATGGCCGCTCGCCTGCGGCCCCTCATGGCCGCTCGCCCCCGTGTCGAGGAGATCCCGGCCAGCGGCGGCGTCGAGCAGGTTCTGCCCGCTGTCGATGGTCGTCTCCCGGTCCATGTCGTCTCCTTCTCGGCCGTTGCAAATCGGCCTCATCGGGGCGCTTCCGCATCCGGCGCGAACCGCGCCCCGACCGGAAAAGCGCCCTGCGCCATAATCTTGCGGGCATTTCCGGTCATGCGCCCTGGAGGCTGGCGCGGCGCGTTTACCCGGCACTGTGTCCGGCCGGTGATAGACAGGCGGTGGCGGAGCTGCAACGTCACCCGGGACACGCTGATGATTTGCGCCGCATCCGTTGCACGAATGGCGCGCATTCCGGGGCCGGCCAGCGGCCGCGGCAACTGAAAGAGGACCATGAGGCGTCTCACCACCCTGGCCCTGGCGGCAGGCCTGTGCACCGCCATCGGCCTGTTCGTGTCCTCGGGGCCCGAGGCCGTCATGGAGGCGGCCTGGACGGCCGGGTGGGGCGCCGCCCTGGTGGTCCTCGCCCGCGTGGTCGCGGTCGCCTGGGCGGGGCTCGGTTGGTGGGCGGTCTTCCCCGCCGCGTCCCGGCCCGCCCTGCGGGTCTGCGTCGCCATCCGGTTCGTGCGCGAGGGCATCAACACGCTGCTGCCGGTGGCGCAGGTCGGCGGCGACCTGATCGGGGCGCGGCTCCTGACCCTGCAGCGGGTGCCGGGGGGGCTGGCGGGCGCGAGCATGTTCGTCGACCTGATGCTCCAGGCGCTGACGCAGTTCCTGTTCACGGTGATCGGGCTCGGCCTGCTCGTGGCGCTCGGCGGCGAGGGGCCGATCGTGCACTACGTCACGGTCGGGCTCCTGATCGCGGCGCCGGCCCTCGGCGCCTTCTACCTCGTGCAGCGGCGCCACGGGCACCGGCTGCTCCAGGCCGCCCTGCGCCGCTTCGCGAGCGGGCGCGAGTGGCGGGCGCTCGGCGCCGTCGACGTGCTCTACGACTGCCTGCGCGGGCTCTACGGGGCGCCGCGCCGGATCGCCACGGCGAGCGGCCTGCACCTCGTCGGCTGGGTGATCGGCGCGCTCGAAGTCTGGGTGGTGCTGCACTTCATGGGCTACGGCGCCCCGTTCCTGGAGGCGCTGGTGATCGAGAGCCTCGCCCAGGCCGTGCGCGGCGCCGCCTTCGCGGTGCCCGGCGCCCTCGGTGCCCAGGAGGGCGGCCTGATCGCCCTCTGCGCGGTGTTCGGCATCCCGGCCGAGTCGGCCCTCGCCCTGTCCCTGGTCAAGCGGGTCGCGGATCTGGCGGTCGGCGTGCCGAGTCTCGGCCTCTGGCATGCCCTGGAGAGCCGCGCCCGTGGCGAGACGACCGGGCTCGGGTCGTCCCTGCGCTCGCTGTTCGGGTCGGCGCCGATCGCGCCGCCCCTCGATCCCGCCTACGGCTACGCGCCGGCGGCGGCCGACGCCAAAAGGGGAGAGTGACGCTCGTGCGGAATCGACGGGAGTTCCTGCGGGCCGGCCTGTCGGCCGGTGCCGGCCTCGCGGCCGGGGCAGCCCTGGAGTGCTGGGTCGGGGTGGGGGCGCTCGTCGCGCCCGGGCCGGCCCGGGCGGCCGACGATCCGGCGGTCGCGACGGTGCAGCGGATGATCGCGGCCTTCACCGAGGCGCTCAAGCAGCCGGACGTGCGCGGGCGCGTCGCGGTGCTGACCGGGCCGGTGGCCGAGTCCTTCGACCTGCCCGCCATGCTGCGCCTCGCGATCGGCAGCCGCTGGAAGGACGTGCCGGCCGACAAGCAGGCCGCGCTGATCGAGGCCTTCGGGCCCTACCTCACCGCCACCTACGCGACCCGCCTGTCGGCGGCGGCCGGCGGCCGCTTCGACGTGCAGCCCGCGAGCGAGGCGCGCGGCAGCGGGCGCATCGTGCGCAGCACCGCCACCGACGCGAGCGGCGATTCCTCCCCGGTCGACTACATCACGACCAACGACGGCAAGATCACCGACGTCTACCTGCAGGGCACGATCAGCGAGGCGGGCACCCTGCGGACCACCTTCGCCGAGCCGCTGAAGAGCGGCGGTCCGGACGCGCTGCTCGACTTCCTGCGCCAGACCACCGCCACGATGCTCGCCGCCGCGCCTCCCGCCCAGAAGCCCTGACCTCGCGGGGGCCGCCCCCGACCCGCCGCCCCGTGGCGGCCGCCAGCGTCCTCGGAACCCCTCATGGACTCCACCTGGATCTCCACCCTGCTCCTCACCCTGGCGGCGGCGGGCTGCGCCTACGCCCTCGCGGCGGCGTGGCTCGCTGGCCGCGCGGCGGGGCGCCCGACGCCGACGCTCCCGGCCGGCGCGGCCCGGCCCTCGGTCACGCTGATGAAGCCGCTCTGCGGGGACGAGCCGAACCTCTACGAGAACCTGACCAGCTTCTGCCGCCAGGATTACGCCGGCCCGGTCCAGATCATCTTCGGCGTGCAGAGCGCCGCCGACCCGGCCCTGGCGATGGTCGCCCGGCTCAAGGCCGAGCACCCGGACCTGCGCATCGACCTCGCGCTCGACGCCCGCCAGCACGGTTCGAACCGCAAGGTGTCGAACCTGATCAACATGGCCGGGCTGATCGCCCACGAGGTCGTGGTGCTGGCCGACAGCGACATGGTGGTGCGCCCGGACTACCTGGAGCGCATCGTCGCGGAGCTCGGCCGGCCGGGCGTGGCGGCGGTGACCTGCCTGTATCACGGCGTGCCGGCCGAGCGGAGCGTCTGGGCGCAGCTCTCGACGCTGGCCATCGACACGCAGTTCCTGCCGAACGTGCTCGTCGGCACCGGCCTCTCCCTGGCCGAGCCCTGCTTCGGCTCCACCATCGCGTTCCGGGCCGAGGCGCTCGCGGCGATCGGCGGCTTCGAGCGGGTGAAGGACGACCTCGCCGACGATTACGCGCTCGGCGCGGCCCTGCGCGGGGCCGGGGGCGGGATCGTCGCCATCCCGAACTTCACCATCGGGCATACCTGCGTCGACACCTCGCTCTCGGACCTGTGGCGCCACGAGACGCGCTGGAACCGGACCATCCGCAACGTCGACCCGGCCGGCTACGCGGGCAGCCTCGTCACCCACGCCTTCCCGCTCGCCCTGATCGGCGCGCTGATGCCCAACACCAGCCCGCAGGGCCTCGCCATCGCCGCCCTGGCGCTCACCTGCCGCATCGTCCTGTGCCTGCGGCTGGAGCGGGCCTTCGGCCTCGACCCGCATCCCTACTGGCTGCTGCCGATCCGCGACCTGGTCTCGTTCGCCGGCTTCGTGTGGTGCTTCGCCTCCGGCGCCGTGACTTGGAAAGGTCACGATTATCGCGTTGTGGCTGACGGCACGCTCATCCCCGAGCCGGGCCTCGCGCAGGAGACCGGCGCCCCCACGACCTGACGGCCGCCCCGGCGGCCTCACCTCATCGCGAGAATTCCCCGATGCGCACCCTCTTCCTCCAGGCCCCCACCTTCGACGGCTTCGACGGCGGCGCCGGCTCCCGCTACCAGGCCAAGCGCGAGATCAAGTCGTTCTGGTACCCGACCTGGCTCGCCCAGCCGGCGGCGCTCGTCGAGAATTCCAAGCTGATCGACGCGCCCCCGCACAACCTGAAGCTCGGCGACGTGGCCGCCCAGGCGAAGGATTTCGACCTCGTCGTGCTCCACACCTCGGTCCCGTCCTTCAAGCAGGACGTGGCGACGGTCGAGGCGCTGAAGGCCGTGAACCCGAACCTGAAGGCCGGCCTGATCGGCGCCAAAGTGGCGGTGGACGCGCAGGGCTCGCTGGAGAAGGCGCCGGCGATCGACTTCGTGGCCCGCAACGAGTTCGACTTCACCTGCAAGGAGGTCGCCGACGGCCGCGACCTCGCGCAGATCAAGGGCCTGTCCTACCGCAACGCCTCCGGCGTCATCGTGCACAACGAGGACCGGCCGGTGATGATGGACATGGATCAGCTGCCCTTCGTCACCAGCGTCTACAAGCGCGACCTGGTGATGGAGAACTACTTCATCGGCTACCTGAAGCACCCCTACATCTCGTTCTATTCCGGCCGGGGCTGCAAGTCGCGCTGCACCTTCTGCCTCTGGCCGCAGACGGTGGGCGGGCACACCTACCGGACGCGCTCGGTCGGGCACGTGATCGAGGAGATCAAGTACTGCCTGAAGGCGTTCCCGCAGACGAAGGAGTTCTTCTTCGACGACGACACCTTCACGGACAACCTGCCGCGCGCCCAGGAGATCGCCCGCGAGCTCGGCAAGCTCGGCGTGACCTGGTCCTGCAACGCCAAGGCGAACGTGCCGCGCGAGACCCTGAAGGTGCTGCGGGACAACGGCCTGCGCCTGCTGCTGGTCGGCTACGAGTCCGGCAACCAGCAGATCCTGCACAACATCAAGAAGGGCATGCGGGTCGAGGTGGCGGAGAAGTTCACCAAGGATTGCCACGACCTCGGCATCGCCATCCACGGCACCTTCATCCTCGGGCTGCCGGGCGAGTCCAAGGAGACGATCCAGGAGACGATCAAGTTCGCCACCCGGATCAACCCGCACACCATCCAGGTCTCCCTCGCGGCGCCGTATCCGGGCACCTTCCTGTACAAGCAGGCGGTCGAGAACGGCTGGCTCGACGAGGCCAATGCCGAGCTCGTCGACGAGAACGGGGTGCAGATCGCGCCGCTGCACTATCCCCACCTGTCGCACACCGAGATCTTCAACTCGGTGGAGGAGTTCTACAAGAAGTTCTACTTCCGGGCGCCGAAGATCGCCTCGATCGTCGGCGAGATGGTGCGCTCGCCCGAGATGATGAAGCGCCGCCTGCGCGAGGGCGTCGAGTTCTGGCACTTCCTGAAGGAGCGTCAGGCGGGCGGCAGCGCCAAGGCGGCGTGAGCCCCCGGTCCCGGGACGGGCGCCGGCAGGTCAGGCGCCTCGTCGTCACCTCCGACGATTTCGGTCTGTCGCCCGAGGTGAACGAGGCGGTCGAGCGGGCGCACCGCGAAGGCATCCTCTCGGCCGCGAGCCTGATGGTGGCGGCCCCCGCCGCCGCGGACGCGGTCGCCCGCGCGCGGCGGCTGCCCTCGCTGCGCGTCGGCCTGCACCTCGTGATGGTCGAGGCCTGGCCGTGCCTGCCGGCGGCGGAACTGCCCGACCTCGTCGACGGGCAGGGCCTGCTGCGGCGGGACATGGGCGGGCTCGGCCTCGACCTCGCGGCCAAGCCCCGCGCCCGCCGCCAGCTCGCCGCCGAGATCCGGGCCCAGTTCGAGGCCTACCGGGCCACCGGGCTGCCCCTCGACCACGTCAACGCGCACAAGCACTTCCACGTCCACCCGGTGATCGCCGGCCTGGTGCTGCGGATCGGGCGCCCGCACGGCATGCGGGCCCTGCGCGTGCCGCGCGAGGACCGGGCCGTGCTGCGCCGGGCGGAGCCGGGCGCGGCCCCGGGCCTCGCCCTCGACACGGCGCCCTGGGCGGCCCTGCTCGGCCGGCGCGCCCGCCGGGCCGGGCTCCTGGTGCCGGACGGCGTGCTCGGCCTCGCCTGGTCGGGGCGGATGAGTCCGCCCCGGGTCGCGGCGCTGCTGCGGCACCTGCCGGCGGGGCTGACCGAGCTCTACACCCATCCGGCGACGCGGGGCGGCTTCCCGGGCGAGGCGCCGGGCTATGCCTACGCGGAGGAACTCGCGGCCCTCACGGCCCCGGAGAGCCGGGCGGCGCTCAGGGAATCGGGCGCAGTCCTGGGCGGGTTCGGGGATTTCCTCGCCTGATCCGGGATCCGCCTGATCAAAGCGGATCCCGCATCACACCGCCCGGCGCGCCACCACGCCCTCGGGCTCCCGCACCGGCTCCGGGGCCCGGGCGGGCGCGTCCTTCCCCTTCGCCTTCGGCGGCGGGCCGAGGAAGGCCGGCACGATGAAGAAGGCCGCCACCAGCGTGAAGAACAGCGAGAGCGCGAGCAGCTTGCCCATGCTCGCGGTGCCCGGATGGCTCGACAGGACCAGCGAGCCGAACGCCGTCCCGGTCGTCAGCGCCGAGAAGAAGATCGCCCGGGTCAGGCTCGAGGCCAGCATGTCGGCCACGCCCGCCCGCCACGCGATCACGTAGTAGATGTGGAAGGCCACGCCCACGGCCAGCATCAGCGGCATCGCGATAATGTTGGCGAAGTTGAGCGGCATCCCGATCAGGTAGAGCGCCTCCAGCGTCCACAGGGTCGCGAGCACCAGCGGGCCGAGCGCCATCGCCACGTCCCACGGGCGGCGCAGCGCGACCGATAGGATCACGAAGATCGACAGCAGGGCGAGGGCGCCCGCCTCGATGAAGGCGCCCAGGATCGTGCTGCTCGACCGCGTCGTGGCGATCGGCGCGCCGGTCGCGTGCGGCGCCACGCTCAGCACCTCCTTGGAGAAGCGGCGCAGCACCGTATTGTCGTTCGAGTTGCCCTTGGGCTGCACCTCCAGCCGGGCGCGCCCGTCCTTGGCGATCCATTCCGAGCGGATCTGCTCGGGCAGGCTCTCCAGGGTGATCTTCTCCGGCGAGAGCAGGCCGCGCAGGCGCGCGAGAAGGCCCTTGAGGTCCGGCACGGTCGCGGCCGCGGCCGCCTCCCGCACCTGCGGGGAGGCCTCGGCGAGGCGGTCGAGCGTGTCCGTGAAGGCGAGCACCTCCTTCTCGGGCGCGCTCTCGCCCTTGCCGGCGATGCCGCGCAGGGCGCCCGAAGCGGATTTGAGCGCCTGGACCACGTCCCGGTCGCTCGGCGGCGGCGCCACGCGGGGCGGGTTCAGCACCGGGCCGAGCACGCTCGCCGCGTCCTCGATGGTCGCGAGCTTCTGGTCCTGGTCCAGGGGCACGAAGGTGTCGATGTCGATCACGTTCGCGACGATCGGCAGCGCCCGCAGGCGCTCGGCCATCGGCCGCACCGCGTCGCGGTTCGGCACCAGCACGTCGATCGTGTTGGGGCTCGTGGCCGGGTCCTTGGCGAGGTCGAGATAGGTCGCGACCGATTCCACCTTCGGGCTGCGCAGGTGCATCGGGTTCGAGTCGAACGGCAGGTAGTAGAGGAGCGGCAGGCCCGCCACGGTCACGAGCCCGGTCAGCACCAGCACGAGCTTGCGGTTCTGGATGATCCAGTGGTCGACCTTGGCCAGCGAGGCGGTGCCGACCTCCTCCTTCTCGCCCCGCGGCTTGAACACCGCGATCAGGGCGGGCAGCAGCGTCAGCGCGAACAGGTAGGCCACGATCATGCCGACGCCGGCGATGAGGCCGAGTTCGGACACGCCGCGGAACTCCGTCGGCAGGAAGGAGAAGAAGCCCGCCAGCAGCGACACCGCGGCGAGCGTCAGGGACCAGCCGACCCCGTGGGCGGCCGAGCGGATCGCCTTGGCCAGGTCGGGCTGCACGAAGCGGTCGGCCCGGTAGCGCACCGCGAACTGGATGCCGAAATCGATGCCGAGCCCGACGAACAGGGCCGCGAAGGCGACCGAGATCGGGTTGAGTTCGCCGACCATCAGCAGGCCGAGCGCCGCCGTGACGATGAGGCCCGCGAAGGTCGTGATGATCACCGCGACCACGAGGCTCGGCGAGCGCAGCGCCAGCCACAGGAACAGGACGATGGCGCCCACCGTCACCGAGTTGTTGAGGAGGGCGTCGTCCGAGAGGGTGGCGAACTCGTCGTCCGCCACCGCGACCTGGCCGGTCAGGCGCACCGTCACGCCGTCCTGCGGCGTGAGGTGGAGGTCGCGGGCGGTCTTGCGGATCAGCGCGCTGGCGTCGGCGCCCGGCTGCAATTCGTCGAAGTCCAGGCGCGGCTGGGTGATCACGAAGCGGCGCAGATCCCCCGTCTCGGCCTTGCCGCCCGAGAGCAGGAGCTGCCAGGACAGGCGGGCCGGCTCGCCCCTCAGCGCCTTCTCGAACGTGTCGCGCAGCTGGCCGAGCGGGCTCGTCAGGTCCTCGATCTTGGCCTGGCCGCCCTTCACGCCCTGCGCGCCCAGGCCCATCGCCTGCAGGATGCCGCGCAGCGACGGGTCCGCCGCGAGCGGCCCGAGCAGCCCCTGCTGCTGCACCAGCCGCTCGGTGGTCTGCTCCAGCTCCTTCTGCGGCATCAGCAGGAAGCCGTTCTTGTCGAAGAAGGGACCGCCGTCGGGCCGGTAGACCACCGGCAGGCGGCTCCTGTGCTGCGACAGGGCCTCGGCGAGGCGCGTCGCCGCCTCGTCCGCCTGCTCGGGGGTGCGCGCGTCGATCACCGCCACCAGCAGGTTGCTGCGCTGGGGGAAGGCCTTCTCGAACTGGATCTCGTCCTGACGCCAGCCCACGTCGGGCGCGATCAGGCGCTCGACGTCGGTGTTGATGCGGAAGCGGTGCGCCGCCGTCAGCGCGCTCGCCGCCGTCAGGGCGAGGCAGGCGAGCAGCACCAGCCAGCGATGGCGGACGGAGAGCGCGACGAGCCGTTCGATCACGTGGTCTAGCCTAACCTTGTGCGGGGCCGGGAGCGCGCTCCCGCCCGGATCCGTCGGTGCCGCGACCCCACGCTTGCGCACGCCGCGCGTCGGGGCGGGCACGGTGCCGGGGGCCCTCGTCCGGCAAGCCGGAGCGCCCCGCATCGTTCCCGGGCGTTGGCGCGCTAAGTAGTGGCCCCGAGAGGCGATTGCAACGCGCGGGGCTCCGGACGGGTGCGCGTCCCCGGCGCGGCGCGCCCGCCCGGACCCCGCGAGGACGCGCTCCCGCGGCCCGTCCCGAGGCGCCGCGTCCCTCGCCCGGGAGGGCCGCACCCCGTCTCGAACGGGCCGGCGCGCGGGAGCGAATCGTCCGGACGGGGCAGCGAATCCCGGAACGGGCACCGAATCGCCCGGGCGCCCGGTTGCGCCGCCGCGCGGCGCCCGGCCGCCGCCCGGGCCGTGGCTTGCTGCGCTGCAGCGTCGCATCAAGGTTGCGCCCGCGGCATTGGTCGACGCGCGAGGGCGGGTTAGCGTCGCCGGACCGTTGGGTTTGGGCAACGGTTAGAGCCATTCGAACCTAGGTTGCTGGAATTCCGCCGTTTTTCGCGCTAAGGACCCTCGGTTCATCCCCCTGCAAGCGAGACAAGGAGCCTCGATCTTGGGCATCCCTCTTCGGTACGTCGCAAAGATCGGCGGCTACATCCTCAAGCAGCACCTCACGGGCCGCAAGCGCTACCCGCTCGTGATGATGATGGAGCCGCTGTTCCGCTGCAATCTGGCCTGCGCCGGCTGCGGGAAGATCGATTATCCGGACGAGATTCTCAACAAGCGTCTGCCGGTCGACGAGGCCCTGGAATCGGTCCGCGAGTGCGGCGCGCCGGTCGTCGTCATCGCGGGCGGCGAGCCTCTGCTGCACAAGGACCTGCCCCAGATCGTCGAGGGCATCATCCAGCAGAAGAAATTCGCGATCGTCTGCACGAACGCTTTGCTGCTCGAGAAGAAGATCTCGCAGTACAAGCCGAGCCCGTACTTCACTTGGTCGATCCATCTCGATGGCGACAAGGAGATGCACGACAAGTCGGTGTGCCAGCGCGGCGTCTATGACAAGGCGGTGGCGGCGATCAAGAAGGCCAAGGATCTGGGCTTCCGCGTCACGATCAACTGCACCTTCTTCAACAACTCCGCGCCGGAGCGGATCGCCGACTTCTTCGACAGCGTGACCCGGATGGGCATCGACGGCATCACCGTCTCGCCCGGCTACGCCTACGAGCGCGCGCCCGACCAGCAGCACTTCCTGAACCGGAAGGCCACCAAGGAGCTGTTCCGCGGCGTGTTCCGCCTCGGCAAGCAGAAGGGCCGCGAGAAGTGGACCTTCCAGCAATCGGGCCTGTTCCTTGACTTCCTGGCGGGCAACCAGTCCTACCATTGCACGCCCTGGGGCAACCCGACCCGGACCGTGTTCGGCTGGCAGAAGCCCTGCTACCTGCTGGGCGAGGGCTACGCCAAGACCTTCAAGGAGCTGATGGAGACGACCGACTGGGACGCCTACGGCACCGGCAACTACGAGAAGTGCGCCGACTGCATGGTGCATTCCGGCTACGAGGCGTCCTCGGTGGTCGATTCGGTGCGCAAGCCCTGGAAGCCGCTCGTCTTCGCGCTGCGCGGCATCCGGACCGAGGGCGAGATGGCCTCGGAGATCTCCCTGGAGAACCAGCGCCCGGCGGAGTTCGTCTTCTCACGCAACGTCGCGCAGAAGCTCTCCGAGATCCGGAACGCCGAGGCCGACGCCAAGAAGCGCGCGACAGCGGCCTAGGGAGGCGAAGGCCGCCGAGGAATCGCGGGCGAGGCGCACGAGCCCGCCCACCCTGGCGGAGCGGCGCGCCAGCGCCGACAGGACGGCGAGCAGGTCGGGCTCGCCGTTCGGCTTGAGGGCCTTGGCGATCGCGGCGGGGAGCGCCCGGTCGGCGGGGTCGCAGATCACCCGCACGGCGCAGAAGGGCAGCCCGTGCGCCTGCGCGAAGGACGCCGCCACGTGCGACTCCATGTCGACGGCGGCCGCGCCCGTCTGCACGTGCAGCACCGCCTTGGCGTGGGGCGAGAGCACGGCGAAGTCCTCCCCGGCGAGGTCGGCCCGCCGGACCCGGAACGGCGCGTCCGCGAGGCGCGCGGCCAGCGCCCGCACCACGTCCGGATGGGCGCCGTGGCGCCGGCCGGCCGCGACCACGCCGGTGGCCACCACCACGTCGCCGGGCGCCAGGGCCGGATCGAGCCCGCCCGCGATGCCGATGCTCATCACCGCGCGGCAGCCGGGCCGCACCCGCTCGCGCAGGACGGCCCGCAGGCGCTCGGGATTGCCGCCCGCGCCCACCGTGGCGACGCCCGGCCCCGCGGCGAGGCGCGCCTCGCGGGCGAGGCCGGTCACGGCCAGCACGGGATGGGGTCCGGTGAGACTGTCCTCGACGACGATCATGCGGATGGGCGCCCCGTGTGAGCGGAAGGGACCGGCGGGATCCCGCCGCGGTGCATCCTTCATACCAGCGGGCTCGGGGCGGGGATGTGGCGACGCTGCCACGGGCGGACCGCAGGCGCGCGGCGGGGGGCTGGTCCGCGGCGGGAGGGTGCCGGCGGTCCGGGCCTGCGGCAGGATCGCGGGTCCCGGGCGGGGCCCGGCGCCCGCATCCGCCCCGCCGCCGAACCCTCAGGACACCCATTTGAGCAGGCGGATGATCCCCATCCCGGCGGCGCGGCGATGGGCCGAGGCGCGTCGGCGGGCCGCGATCTCCGCGCGGTGGGCCGCGTCGCAGCGGTAGGCCGACAGCGGCATGGCGCCGTTCGTCCGGGTCGGGCGCCAGCCGAGCGCCGCCTTGAGGCGGGTCGTGTCGAAGACGAAATCCTGGGTGATCATGCGGTCATGGTAGGGCCCGAGGGGCGAGACCCGCAGGGCGTGGGCCAGCCGCATGGCGAGCAGGGTCGGGGCCGCCGGGAGATGCGCCGCGCGCGCCGGTGCCGGCCGCCGCCACCTGCGCGAAGGTGTCCCGCATCGTGCCGACATGGTCCGCGCCGATGCCGAAGGTGCCGGCGATGCGGGCGCGCCACGCGCGCAGCATCGCGTCGATCAGATCCTGGGCGGCGACGAACCGGGAGCGGTTCCCGCCCCGGCCCACCAGCCAGACCCTGCGCCCCTCGGCGATGAACTCGAACAGGATGGCGAGCAGCCCGAGCCGCCCCTCGTCGATGATGGTCGGCGAGCGCAGGATCGCGGCCGCGAAGTCGCCCGCGTGGTCGGCCAGGATCCTCTCGCCCTCCCACTTGCTGGCACCGTGGATCTCGCACGGCGCGGTCGGGTCGTCCTCGCGCACCGGGCGGTCGAAGCCGTGTCCCCAGAGACAGTTGCTGGAGACGAAGACGAGGTTCGGGACGCCGGCGGCGGCGGTCGCGCGGGCGAGGCAGCGGGTTCCCTCGACGTTGCTGGACCAGATCTCGCGGCGCCCGCGCGCCGCATGGGCGAGGAGGGCCGCGCAATGGAACACCCCCTCGGGGCCCCCGGCGAGCAGCCGGCCGACCAGGAGGCTGCCGAGGAAACCGGAGCCCTCGTGACGAAGAGCCGTGCCATCGCGGTGTTCCCTGGTGGTGAGGGCGGGATCAGGCCGCTGGGGCGCGCCGCGGCGGTCGGAGGGCGGGCAGGAGCCGCGCCGCGGCGGGCAGGCGCGCGGCCTGCGCGAAGCGCGCGCAGGGCACGATCGCGCCGAGGATCGGGAGCCCGACCCGCACCAGAGGCCCCGCGAGCGGCACCAGCAGCCAGGGCGCGGCGAGGGCGGGATTGGTTAAGCTTGACCTTACGTCAGGTGCGTCCGGCGATCGCCGGCTCGGGCGCGGGCAGCAGCCGGTCGCTGCGGCCGCGCAGGCGGTAGGCGAGCAGCCCGGCCCATTCGTGCGCGGCGAGGTCGATGGCCGCGAGCTTGGCGCCGAGGGGCCGCAGGGCCGCCGCGCCGCGCCGCGTCGTGCGGTAGGCCACGGGCCAAGCCAGGAGCGGCGGCCACCCGGCCCGCCGGAACGCGCCCATGGCCCGGGGCATGTGGCTCGCGGAGGTCACGAGCAGCCACGTCTCCCCGGGCCCGGGCCGCGCCAGGGCGCGGGCCTCGACGGCGTTCTCCCAGGTGCTCCGCGAGCGGTCGTCGACGAGGAGCCGGCCGGGGGGCAGGCCGATCTCCTCGAGCAGGGCCCGGCTCGCCTGCGCCTCGGTGAGCCCCTCCCGCCGCCCCGAGGCCGGGCCGCCCGCGAAGACGAGCTTGGCGGCCGGGTAGCGCCGCGCGAGCGCCGCGAAGGCGACGAGCCGGTCCGCCTCCCGGTTCAGGCCCGGCGCGCCGCGCTCCGCCCGGATGCCCTCCGCCAGGGCGCCGCCGAGGACGACCACCCCGTCGACCCGCGCCAGCCCCGCGGCGGCGGGAAAGCGCTCCTCCAGGGGCCGCAGCAGCCACTGGTCCAGGGGCAGGACCAGGACGAGGCCGAGCGCCGCCGCCGCGGCGCCGAGGAGCAAAGCCCCGCCCGCGCGCAGGCGCCGCGGCCCCCCGAGGACCAGCCCGGCGCCGGCCGCGCAGCCGAGGGCCAGCAGGCAGCTCGGCGCGCCGAGGGCGCGCAGCGACGCCAGCACGTCCATCATCATGCCCCCCGCCGGCCCGCGGGGCCGCCCGAATCCGTCGCGACGGGCCGCCGGGCGGGACTCCTACCCGGCCCGCGCGGCCGGCCGCATCAGGGCCGGGTCGAAATCCGCCGCCGGCGCCCGGCGGGCGCGCAGGGCCGGCAGCACCCGCTCGCCGAAGGCGTCGATGAACGCGGCCTGGCCCCCGCCGACCTGGTGCAGGTCGATGCTGTCGAAGCCCAGAGCCGCGCAGGCGGCGATGCGCTCGGTCATCTCGCCGAGATCCGCCGAGACCAGCACCTGGGCGTGCATGTCCTCCGGCCGCACGAACCGCGACGCGGCGTCGAACTCGGCCGGGCTGCGCAATTCCCAGGCGACCGGGCTGCCGAGCTGGTTGAAGCGCCAGGCCGCGTGCGCCTGCGCCAGCGCCTCGGCCGGGTCGCGGGCGAAGCTGAGATCGAGCTTGAGGAAGATCGGCTTGTCGGCGCCGCCGGTCTCCCGGAACGCCTCGACGATCGGGGCGAGCGCCTCGGGCCGGCTGCCCACCGTCAGGAGCCCGTCCGCCCAGGTGCCGAGCCAGGCGGCGGTCTCCGGCGTGGTGGCGGCGCCGACCAGCCGGGTCGGCGTCTCGGGGCGGGACCACACCTTGGCGTCCAGGGCCGAGACCCGGCCGCGATGGGTCACGGTCTCGCCCGCGAGCAGCGCCCGCATGATCTCGGCGCCCTCGCGCAGCCGCGCGTGGCGCTCGGGCCGGTCGGGCCAGGGCGTGCCGGTGACCGATTCGTTGAGGGCCTGCCCGCTGCCGAGCGCGACCCAGGGCAGGCGGCCCGGATACATCTGGCCGAGCGTCGCCACCGCCTGGGCCAGCACTGCCGGGTGGTAGCGCCAGCCGCCCGGCACCGTGATGATCCCGAAGGTCAGGCGCTGCGTCGCCTGGAGCGCCGCCCCGAGCCAGGCCCAGGCGAAGCCCGACTGGCCCTGCGCGGCCGACCAGGGCTGGAGGTGGTCCGACGAGAAGGCGCCGTCGAACCCCGCCTGCTCGGCTCGCTGCACGTGGGCGAGGAGGTCGCGCGGGGCCACCTGCTCGTGCGAGGCGTGGTAGCTGAAGAGCGTCATCGCGCAATCCCGCCGGCCGCCGGTCGGACCGGCTCTCGATGGAGGAACCGCGCAGGCAGGCGCAGGCTCCGCGGAGGGGGCGCGGCCTGCCCGCGCGGGCGGGCCGGCCCCTCCGCCGGGGTCACATCCCCACCGCCACCTTGAGGCTGTTGCCCCGCTGGAGGTTGCGGTAGCGGGCCAGCGCCCAGAGGGGGAAGAACTTCGCGTAGCCGTGGTAGCGCAGGTAGAAGACGCGCGGGAACCCGGTCGCCGTGTAGCGGTCCTCGGCCCAGAGCCCGTCCGCCCCCTGGGTGCGGGTCAGGTAGTTGATGCCGCGCGCCACGGCCGGGTTGTCCGCCTCGCCGGCCGCCATCAGCGCGAGCAGCGCCCAGGCGGTCTGCGAGGCCGTGCTCGGCGCCCGCTCGTAGCCGCGATATTCGAGCTTGTAGCTCGACGCGTCCTCGCCCCAGCCGCCGTCGGGGTTCTGGATCGCGGTGAGCCAGGTCACCGCCCGCCGCACCGGCTCGCAGGCGGGGTCGATCCCGGCCGCGTTGAGGGCGCAGAGCACCGACCACGTCCCGTAGATGTAGTTCATGCCCCAGCGGCCGTACCAGCTGCCATCCGCCTCCTGATCGGCGAGCAGGTAGGCGACGCCGCGGTCGAGGGGCGGGCAGGTCTCCCGGGTCTCGCCGAGCTGGGACAGCATCGAGACGCAGCGCGCCGTCACGTCGGCGGTCGGCGGGTCGAGCAGCGCCCCGTGATCCGAGAACGGAATGTAGTTGAGGTAGTGGTAGGTGTTGTCCGCGTCGAAGGCCGCCCAGCCGCCGTCGCGGCTCTGCAGGCCCTCGACCCATTCGCGGGCGCGGGCGATCGAGAGCCCGTAATCGGCCGCGTCGGGCCCGGGGCTGCGGCGGCTCTGCACCCGGTCCATGGCCATCACCACGACCGCGGTGTCGTCGAGGTCCGGGTAGTGCGGGTTGGCGTACTGGAAGGCCCAGCCGCCCGGCCGCACGTCCGGCTTGGAGGCCGCCCAGTCGCCCTTGATGTCGAGCACCTGCAGGGGCTTCAGCCAGTCCATGGCGCGCTTGGCGTGGCGCTCCGCCTCGGTCCCGCCGGCTTCCATCAGGGCGTGGGCGGCGAGCGCCGTGTCCCAGACCGGGGACAGGCAGGGCTGGACGTAGGCCTCGTGCTCCTTGACGGTGACGAGCTTCTCGACCGAAGAGCGGGCCGTGACCGCGAAGGGGTGGTCGTCCGGGTAGCCGAGCGCCTCGAACATCAGCACGGTGTTGACCATGGCTGGGAAGATCGCGCCGAGCCCGTCCTCGCCGTTCAGGCGCTCGCTGACGAAGGCCACCGCCTTGTCGATCGCCCGCGCCCGCGAGCCGGCCGGGAAGAAGCCCTCGACCTTCTGCAGCACCTTGTCGATGGCCGCGAAGACCGGGCGCCAGGGCGAGGATTCCTGCGGGCCGGCCGGCCAGCGCTTCACGCGCTCGGGCGCCTCGACGAAGAGTTCGCGGATGCCGATGCCGCGCGGGTTGCGGGCCCGCGGCTTCTTGGCCTGCAGGACGAAGAGCGGCACCATCACGGTGCGGGCCCAGTAGGAGACCTTGTCGAGGTGGAAGGGGAACCACCGCGGCAGCAGCATCACCTCGACCGGCATCACCGGCACGGCGGTCCACGGCACCTCGCCGTAGAGGGCGAGCATGATCCGGGTGAAGACGTTGGCGTGGGCGGCGCCGCCCCGGCGCAGGATCGCGTCGCGGGCCCGGCGCATGTGGGGCGCGTCGATCGGGTCGCCGACCATCTTGAGGGCGAAGTAGGCCTTGACGGTCGCGCTCATGTCGAAGGGGCCGTCATGGATCAGGGCCCAGCCGTCGTGCTGCGCGCTCTGGGTGCGGCGCAGGTAGGCGGCGATCTTCCCCTCCAATTCGGCCGTCGGGATCGAGCCGCGGAAATGATGGTAGAGGATGTACTCGGACGGAATGGTGGCGTCGGCCTCCAGCTCGAAGCACCAGTGCCCGTCCGCGTTCGCGAGCCGCATGAGAGCCTTCGACGCGAGCGTGACGCGCCGCTCGACGTCGTCGAGCGTGATGTCCTGCGTGCTCGTGCGGTGGAGCGTCTCGACCTTGCCCACGATGATCTCACCTTCTCCTGTCGGGCGGCGCGCCCGACGCCGGTTGGATCCCTGATTCGCGGCGATGCAAGAACGCCGCCTATGCTCAAGCTGTTCCGACGCGGCGCGGCCCTCGTCAAGCCGCTCCGCGCAGAGCTGATCGTTCCTGTGTGAAAAGGGCCGCGGCCGTGGCGCCGGAGCGGATCGCGCCCTCGATGGTCGAGGGCAGCCCCGTCGCGGTCCAATCTCCCGCAAGGGCGAGGTTGGCGAGGTGCGTCCGCGCACCTGGGCGCCGTGCCGCCTGCGCGGGCGTGGCCGCGAAGGTGGCCCGCTTCTCCTTGACGACCTGCCAGCGGGGCAGGGCCGCGCCGGCCTGGCCGGTGAGGCGCGCGACCTCGGCCCAAATCCGCTCGGCGAGATCCTCGCGCGGGGTCTCGAGCAGGCGGTCGGCGCCGCTGATCGTCACCGAGAGCCGGTCCGGATAGGCGAAGAGCCACTCGGTCAGGCCGCCGATCACCCCGAGCAGGAGCGGCGAACCCGGGGGCGGCGCCACCGCGAAATGCGCGTTGACGATGGCGCGGTGCTCCTGCGGGGCGTCGAGGCCGGGCAGCAGGTCGGTCGCCACCCAGGCCGGCAGCGCCATCACGGCGCCGTCCTCCGGCCCCAGCGCCTCGGCGCCGTCCGCGAAGGCGAGGGCGGCGACCCGGTCCCCGGCGATCTCGAGGGCGCGCAGGCGCCGGCCGAAGCGGATCTCGGCGCCCGCGCGCTCCAGGAAGCGCAGGGCCGGCTCCACGAAGGCCGCCGACAGGCCCTCGATCGCCACCAGGGGCCGGCAGGCCCGGCCGCCCGCCCCGAGCGTCTCGCGCAGGATCGCGGCGGCGAGCGCGGCGTCGCTCTCGCGCGGGTCGGTGTTGAGGGCCGCGAGCAGCACCGGATGCCAGAGCCGCTCCCAGAGCAGCCCCTCGCAGGCCATGCTCTCCCCGATCGTGCGGGGATGGCCCGCCCGCATGAGGCCGATCGGCGCGAGGTAGTCCCGCGCGCGGCTGCCCGGCACGCGGCGGCTCGCGTCGAGCACCCACCAGGGCAGGCGGCCGGCATTGGGCCGCAGGGTCCAGCGCTCGCCGGTGGCGAGGTCCGCGAACGGGAAGGCGGCCTCGTCCGGGCCGGTCAGCGCCCCGGCCGGAGCCCCGACCGCGCGCAGGAAGGCGAGGGCGTCGCGGTTGCCCGACAGGAGCAGGTGGTTGCCGTTGTCGATGGTCAGCCCGAGGGCCGGATCGTGGTAGGAGCGGCAGCGCCCGCCGGCCTGCTTGGCGGCCTCGTGCAGGACGACGGGCCGGCCGGCCTGGACCAGCCGCACGGCCGCCGAGAGGCCGGCGAGCCCGGCGCCGAGGACGTGGACGCGGCCGGCCATCACAGGATCCCGTGGCGCAGGAGGACGCCGACCAGCGCGAGCTTGCCGGGCTTCACCCGGGGGCGGGGCGCCGCCCAGCCGCGCGCCCTCAGCCCGTCGAGGATGAGGTGGTAGGCCGCCGCCATGATCCGCGGCGCCTTGGTGGCCCGGCGCGGCGAGGCCGCGATGATGCGCCAGGAGGCCCGGTAATGGGCCTCGGCCTCGGCGGCGAGCGCCTCGCAGACCTCCCCGAGCCGGGGGTGGCGCAGGGCCGCCTCCGGCGTCGGCCGGGGAAGGCCGATGGCGGCGAGGCGCTCGCGCGGCAGGTAGAGCCGCCCGCGCTCCGCGTCCTCGTCGACGTCGCGCAGGATGTTGGTCAGCTGCAGGGCGCGGCCGAGATGGTGGGCGAGGTCGCGGCCCGGCCCCTCGGCGAGGCCGAAGATCCGCACCGAGAGCCGCCCGACCGCGCTCGCGACCCGGTCGCAGTAGAGGTCGAGCACGGCCTCGTCCGGCGCCACGATGTCGGCCTCGGCATCCATCGCCATGCCGTCGATGACGGCCTGGAAATCCTCGCGGCGCAGGCCGAACTGCCCCACCGGCCCGGCGAGCGCGGCGGTGCGCGCCACCGGGCGCCCGGCATAGAGCGCGTCGATGTCGGCCCGCCAGCGGTCGAGCTCGGCCGCGCGCTGCTCGCGCGGGCCGCCGTCGTCGGCCACGTCGTCGACCGCCCGGCAGAAGGCGTAGACCGCGTACATCGCGTCGCGCTGCGCCGCCGGGAGCAGGCGCATCGCCGCGTAGAAGGACGATCCCGCGGCGGGGAGGGCCGGGGCGTCCGGCGCCGGCGGGGCAGGGGCGGGGGAGGCGATGGCGGTCACGGGCGGGCTCCCCGGACGGAGGGGGCGAGGTGCCGCCGGAAGGGCCGGCGGGCGAGGGCGGTGCCGGCCGCCCCGAGGGCGATCAGCGCGAAGGCGGCCTTGCCGTGATGGACGCGCTGGCTCAGCGGGTCGCGGGCCGTGAGGCCGCGGGCCAGCATCACGGCGAGGCGGTGGATGGCGGCGATCTCCATCGCCAGCCGGGTGTCCTCGATCAGGTCGGGCAGGGCCCGTCCCTCGTGCAGGAGGTCGAGGCAGCGGTGGGCCAGCGTGCCGATCACCGCCCGCAGGCCCGGCGAGGCCCGCGGCGCGCCGAGGTCGCCCGCCGCGACCCCGTGCGTCGCCATCAGGTCCTCCGGCAGGTAGACCCGGTCGAGCTGCGAGAAGTCCTTCCCGCAATCCTGCAGGTGGTTGATGATCTGCAGCGCCGCGCAGATCGCGTCCGAGGCCGCCCAGGTCGCGGCCGGATCCTCGCCGTGCACGTCGAGGACGAAGCGGCCGACCGGCATCGCCGAGTAGCGGCAATAGTGCATCAGCTCGTCGAAGCTGGCGTAGCGCGACTTGCGCGCGTCCATCCGGAAGGCGTCGAGCAAGTCGAGGGCGTGGCGCGGGGAGAGGCCGCGCTCGGCCAGCGCCGCGCGCAGGGGCGCGGCCTCGGGATCGTCCGGGCCGGTGCCGGTCAGCGCCGCCGCGAGCCCGTCGAGGAGCGCCACCTTGCGGGACGGGTCGAGGCCCGCATTGTCGGCGACGTCGTCGCCCGCGCGCACGAAATCGTAGAAGGCCAGGATCGGCCGCCGGTGGCGCGGATGGATCAGGTGCGACGCGACCGGAAAGTTCTCGTCGCGGTGCGACTTGCCGGAGCGCGCCTCGGTCGCGGTGGTCATCGGACGTATCCTGCCTGGCGGAACCACGCGACGGCGTCCTCCAGCCCCTGCCGGTAGGGCCGCGCGGCGTAGCCGAGTTCGGCCCGGGCCTTGGCGTCGGAGAAGAACATCCGGTAACGCGACATCCGGATCCCGTCGAGGGTGGCGAGCGGCGCCTTGCCGGTGAAGCGGGCGGCGAGTTCGGAGACGAGGGCGACCGGGTAGACCGCCGCCCGCGGCAGCCGGATGGTCGGGGGCCTGCGCCCGACGAGGCCCGCGATGTCGGCGAGCATCCGCGACAGGAGCACGTTCTCGCCTCCCAGGATGTAGCGCTCGCCGATGCGGCCGCGGCGCAGGGCCAGGAGGTGACCCGCCGCCACGTCGTCCACGTGGGCGAGGTTGAGGCCCGTATCGACGAAGGCCGGCATCCGGCCGTTGGCGGCCTCCACGATGATGCGGCCGGTCGGCGTCGGCTTGACGTCGCGGGGGCCGATCGGCGTCGAGGGATTGACGATCACGGCGGGGAGCCCGTCCCGGGCCACCATCTCGTCGACCACGCGCTCGGCCACGACCTTGCTGCGCTTGTAGGCGCCGATCGCGGTCTCGGGCGTCAGCGGGCGCCGCTCGTCGGCGGGCGTGCCGTCGTCGTGCGGTTTGATCGTCGCCACGCTCGACGTGTAGACGACCCGCTCGACGCCCGCGTCGAGGGCGGCCCGCATCAGCACGCGGGTGCCGTCGCGGTTCGTGCGCACGATCTCCTCCGGGTCCGGCGCCCAGAGGCGGTAATCGGCCGCGGCGTGCACGAGGTAGCGCATGCCCCGCAGGGCGGCGGCGGCGGCGGCCGGGTCGCGCATGTCGCCCTCGGCCACCTCGACGTCGCTCCAGGTCAGGTTGGTGCGCGGGCTCGTCGCCCGCACCAGGATGCGGACCGGGAAGCCGGCGGCGCGGAACACGTCGACCAGCGCCGGTCCGAGAAAGCCGCTCGCGCCGGTGATCAGCACCGGGCCGACCTCCGGCCGGGCTTCAGACAGGGTGCGGTCCGAGGCCTCGATCATGCTCACGTCACTGTCCAGAGAGGCTGCCGCCCGAACCGGCGGCAGGACACCGCCGCGCCGGGCGGCGCACCGCAGGCTGCGGGGGCCAAAGGCCCGCCGCTTCTGCCATTTCGGGGCCCGCCCGACAAGCGCGGGAGGACCGCAGCGTTAACTTCCGCCGCCCAGGACCCGGGTCAGACCCGGCGCAGGCGCGCGCGCTCCCGGCGCACGTCCGGGAGCGCGTGCTCGACGGCTCGGACGATGGCGGGAGCGTCGAGGCCGGCCTGGGCGTACATGCGCTCGGGCGTGTCGTGGTCCTGGTAGCTGTCCGGCAGGGTCAGCGTGCGCACCCGCACCGTCCCGGCATCCAGCGCCCCGCGCCCCGCGAGCAGGTGCAGCACCATCGCGCCGAAGCCCCCGGTCGAGCCCTCCTCCACCGTCACCAGCACCTCGTGGCTGCCCGCAAGATCCAGCAGCAGCCCCTCGTCCAGCGGCTTGGCAAAGCGCGCATCCGCCACCGTCACCCCGATCCCGCGCTCCTCCAGCTGCTCGGCCGCCTTCAGCGCCTCCGCCAGGCGCGTCCCCAGGCTCACCAGCGCCACCCGCGCCCCCTCCGGGCGCCGGATCACCCGGCCGCGGCCCAGCGCCAGAACCTCGCCCTTCTCGGGCAGGTCCACCCCCACCCCCTCGCCCCGCGGGTAGCGGAAGGCGATCGGGCCGGCATCGTGCGCGTGGGCGGTCGCCACCATGTGCACCAGCTCCGCCTCGTCGGCGGCCGCCATCACCACCATGTTGGGCAGGCAGCACAGGTAGGCCAGGTCGAAGGCCCCCGCATGCGTCGCCCCGTCCGCCCCGACCAGGCCGGCCCGGTCGAGCGCGAAGCGCACCGGCAGGTTCTGCAGCGCCACGTCGTGCACGACCTGGTCGTAGGCCCGCTGCAGGAAGGTCGAGTAGATCGCGCAGAACGGCCGGTAGCCCTCCGCCGCCAGCCCGGCCGCGAAGGTCACGGCGTGCTGCTCGGCGATGCCGACGTCGAAGGTGCGCCCCGGATGGGCCTTGGCGAACAGGTCGACCCCGGTGCCGGAGGGCATCGCGGCGGTGATCGCCACCACCTTGTCGTCGGCGTCCGCCGCCTTGACCAGGCTCTCGCCGAACACCCGGGTGTAGGTCGGGGCGTTGGCCTTGGCCTTGACCTGCTGGCCGGAGACGACGTCGAACTTGACCACGGCGTGGCCGCGGTCGGCGGCGGCCTCGGCGGGGGCGTAGCCCTTGCCCTTCTGGGTGACGACGTGGACCAGGACCGGCCCCTCGGGCGCGTCGCGGACGTTCTTGAGGATGGGCAGCAGGTGGTCGAGGTTGTGGCCGTCGATCGGGCCGACGTAGTGGAAGCCGAGCTCCTCGAACATGGTGCCGCCGCCCGCCAGGATGCCGCGGGCGTATTCCTCGGCGCGCACGGCGGTGTCGTAGAGGGCCTTGGGCAGCAGGCGGCCGAACTGGCGGGCGGTGTCGCGCAGGGAGCGGTAGGTGTCGCCGGAGACCAGGCGGGCGAGGTAGGCCGACATGGCGCCGACCGGGGGCGCGATGGACATGTCGTTGTCGTTGAGGATGACGACGAGGCGGGAGCGCAGGGCGCCGGCGTTGTTCATGGCCTCGTAGGCCATGCCGGCGGAGATGGATCCGTCGCCGATGACCGCCACGACGTTGCGGCGCTCGGGGGTCTCGCCGCGGGCGCGGGCGGCGGCCTCGGCGAGGTCGCGGGCGACGGCCATGCCGAGGCCGGCGGAGATGGAGGTGGAGGAGTGGGCGGCGCCGAAGGGATCGTAGGGGCTCTCGGCGCGCTTGGTGAAGCCGGAGAGGCCGCCGCCCTGGCGCAGGGTGCGGATGCGGTCGCGCCGGCCGGTGAGGATCTTGTGCGGGTAGGCCTGGTGGCCGACGTCCCAGATCAGGCGGTCGTCGGGAGTGTGGAAGACGTAGTGCAGGGCGACCGTGAGTTCGACCACGCCCAGCCCCGCGCCGAGATGGCCGCCGGTGACCGAGACCGCGTCGATGGTCTCGGCGCGCAGTTCCGCGGCGAGCTGCGCCAGGTCGCTCTCCGGCAGGGCGCGAAGCTCCGACGGATCACGGACGCGATCGAGGAGGGGAAGAACCAGTGCTGACAAGATCGTACACCCGTGGTTGAAGCGGCCAGGCTCGGCCCGGCGAGGCATATGCGGTGAAGTTCAGCGTCGTCCGCTGCGGGGTGCTGGCCCTGCATCGGGACACTTTGCGATCGGGACAGAACCGGGGTGCCATTGCGGTGCCATGATCATCCCGGCCGTGGCGGTGTGGTTTGTAACAAGTCCGAACAACATTCTGAACCCCCACCGCGTCAGGAAGGGATCCGCCCCTCCGGAGGGCCGTCCCGCCCGGTGTCCGCCCGGCCGGACAGCCGCCCGGCGGGGCGGCCGTCCGGCGGGACAGCCGTCCCGCCCTGGGGTAGAACGGGCCGGGCCGCGTGGCGCGGCCAGCCGGACGGGGCGGAGCGATGCGAGCGGTGGCGAGCGCCTGGTTTCTGGCGGGCGGGGTGCTGGGGGCGCAGGCCGCGGACGCGTCCCGGCCGGCGCTGCCGCCGCCGAACGCCCCGGCCTACGCCCCCGGCGGCACCCAATGCGACCTCTTCCTGCACTGCGCCTGGAATCCCCTCTACCGCCCCCCCTGCGGGTGGCGTTGGCGCCCGACGCCCGAGGGGCCGCGGCGGGTGCGGGTCTGTTTCTGAGATGGGCGGGTCTGTTTCTGAGATGGGGATGCGGTCCGGCCCGCGGCGCCTCCTGCCGGCGCTTCTCCTTGTCGCGGGGCCCGCCCTCGCGGAGGAGTGTCCCCAGCACTTCGCGGACGGGCAGCCGCCCGCCCTGACCAACCCGCGGCTCGCTGCGGGCGCGACGCTCCTGTGCTTCCGCGCCTTCGCGGTGCTGCATTCGAGCCTCTCGCGCACGCCGCTCTACGCGGCCGAGCATCTCGACCGGGCGCGCGTGGAGGCGGCGCGCCGGCTCGACCGGGTCGATTCCTTCCACGAGGAGGCGCGCCTCCCGGCGGCCGAGCGGGCCGACCTGTCGGACTACGTCGGCAGCGGCTTCGACCGCGGCCACATGGCGCCCTCGGGCGACATGCCGGACCCGGCCGCGATGGCGGAATCCTTCAGCCTGGCCAACATGGTGCCGCAGAACTCCGACCTGAATCGCGGGCTCTGGGCCGGGATCGAGAGCGCGGTGCGCAATCTCGCGGCGGAGCGGGGCGACCTCTACGTGGTGACCGGCCCGACCTTCGAGGGCGGCAACGTCCAGGCGCTGAAGGGCCGGGTGCTGGTGCCGACCCGGCTGTTCAAGG
Organism: Methylobacterium sp. 4-46; assembly: GCF_000019365.1. Taxonomy (GTDB): domain Bacteria; phylum Pseudomonadota; class Alphaproteobacteria; order Rhizobiales; family Beijerinckiaceae; genus Methylobacterium. The sequence goes on from NC_010511.1 coordinate 6,982,742, forward strand.
CGGTCTACGACCCGCGCCGGGGCGAGGCGGGGATCTACCTCGCGCGCAACGCCGAGAATGCCGGCTACGAGACGGTCTCGCCCGCGCAGCTCGCCGCGATCGCCGGCATCGTGGTCTTCCCGGGCCTGCCGGAGGCGGCCCGGGCCCGCGCGATGCGGCTGCCCGAGCCCCGGCGCGACGAGGTCTCCGGCGGCCACCGCCCGCGCGGGAGGCCGGAACCCTCCTTCGTCGACTGGCTCGCCCACGAGCTGACCCGGATGGCCAAGCGGGCGCTCCGCGAGGCGATCCGCTCGCTGTTCTGAGGAGCCCCGCCCATGGCGTCCTGCCCGCTCATCCCCTTCTCCGACGACGCCACCGTCCAGACGCTCGGCGCGTTCACGGTCGAGAACGGCACCGAGCGGATCGTCCTGCACGGCTCCCTGGAACTCGCCCGCGACCGGCTGAGCCTGGAGCGGGCGCGGACGCTCCGGGCGATCCTGGAGGGGGTGGTGACGGCGCTGGAGGCGCAGGCCCACCTACCCGAGGAGGCGCCGCGGCCGCAGCCGCGCACCGAGAGCGTGCGCAACCCGTTCGGGTAGCCCCTTCCGGGGGGCCGCGATCCGATCCCGCGCGGGGGGATCCCGGCGCGGTCGGGCCTCCCGACCCCCGCCTTGCACACCCCCCGGCCGCCCTGCTATCGCGGAGGCGACCCCTTATCCTCGCGCGGACCTTCGCGCCGGCGCCCGCGACGGTCGGCCCGGCGCGCCGGCTTTGCGGGACCGCGCCGCTCGACCGAAGGAACTCCGATGGCCCGTGAATTCATCTACCACATGCGGGGTCTGACCAAGACCTACTCGGGCGGCAAGAAGGTGCTCGACAACGTGCACCTCTCCTTCTACCCGGACGCCAAGATCGGCGTGCTCGGTGTCAACGGCGCCGGCAAGTCGACCCTGCTGCGCATCATGGCCGGCATCGACAAGGATTTCACCGGCGACGGCTTCGTCGCGGAGGGCGCCCGGGTCGGCTACCTGCCCCAGGAGCCCCAGCTCGACACCAGCAAGACCGTGCGCGAGAACGTCATGGAGGGCGTGGCCGAGAGCCAGGCCATCCTCGACCGCTACAACGAACTCGCGATGAACTATTCCGAGGAGACGGCGGACGAGATGACCCGCCTGCAGGACGAGATCGAGGCCAAGGGCCTGTGGGATCTCGATTCCAAGGTCGACCAGGCCATGGACGCCCTGCGCTGCCCCGGCGACGAGGTCGCGGTCGCCACCCTCTCGGGCGGCGAGCGCCGCCGCGTCGCCCTCTGCCGGCTCCTGCTCTGGCAGCCCGAATTGCTGCTCCTCGACGAGCCGACCAACCACCTCGACGCCGAGACCGTGGCCTGGCTCGAAGGCCACCTGCGCACCTATCCGGGCGCGATCCTGATCGTCACCCACGACCGCTACTTCCTCGACAACGTCACGGGCTGGATCCTGGAGCTCGACCGCGGCCGCGGCATCCCCTACGAGGGCAATTACTCGTCCTGGCTCGTCCAGAAGCAGAAGCGCCTCGCCCAGGAGGGCCGCGAGGAGGAGGCGCGCCAGCGCACCCTCGAGCGCGAGCAGCAATGGGTCGCGGCCTCGCCGAAGGCCCGGCAGGCCAAGTCCAAGGCCCGCATCGCCCGCTACGAGGAGCTCGTGGCGAAGTCGCAGGAGAAGGGCCCCTCGACCGCCCAGATCGTCATCCCGATTGCCGAGCGCCTCGGCAACAACGTCATCGAGTTCGACGGGCTCGGCAAGGCCTTCGGCGACCGGCTGCTGATCGACGATCTCAGCTTCAAGCTGCCGCCGGGCGGCATCGTCGGCGTTATCGGGCCGAACGGGGCCGGCAAGACCACCCTGTTCCGCATGATCACCGGCCAGGAGACCCCCGACAAGGGCACCATCACGGTCGGCGAGAGCGTCAAGCTCGGCTACGTCGACCAGTCGCGCGACACCCTCAACCCCGACGCCACGGTCTGGCAGGAGATCTCGGGCGGGAACGACATCCTCTATCTCGGCAAGCGCGAGATCAACAGCCGGGCCTATTGCGGCGCCTTCAACTTCAAGGGCTCGGACCAGCAGAAGAAGGTCGGCGTCCTGTCGGGCGGCGAGCGCAACCGGGTCCACCTCGCCAAGATCCTGAAGAGCGGCGCGAACGTGCTGCTGCTCGACGAGCCGACCAACGACCTCGACGTCGACACCCTGCGGGCGCTGGAGGAGGCGCTGGAGGATTACGCCGGCTGCGCGGTCATCATCAGCCACGACCGCTGGTTCCTCGACCGCATCGCCACCCACATCCTCGCCTTCGAGGGCGACAGCCACGTCGAGTGGTTCGAGGGCAATTTCGCGGATTACGAGGAGGACAAGAAGCGCCGGCTCGGGGTCGATTCCACCATCCCGCACCGCATCAAGTACAAGAAGTTCACCCGCTGAGGCGGCGGGGAGCCGGCACCGGCTCCCCCCTCCGCCGCCGGGACCACGAGGAAGGGCCCCCCGCGGGCCCCTCGCCTCATCGCGTCGTCTGGTAGAGCGAGGCGCCGGCCGAGACCGGCGCGGTGACGGTGGAGAAGACGCTCAGCACCTTCTGCACCTCGGTGAAGGGCGCGTTCGAGACGTAGAGCATGTCGCGGTTGCGCATCCGGAAGGCCTGGGTGACGAACAGGCTGTTGGGATCGCGCATGTTGACCCGGTAGACCACCGGCACCTGCGGGCTGGCGAGGAGCGGGCTGCGCGGGCGCAGGCGGCGCACCACCGAGGCCGGCTCGAAGCGGAACACGAACACGCCCTGCGCGTCGGCCTGGAAGTCGCGCAGGCCCCCGGCCTTGGCGATGGCCTGGGCCAGGGTGATGCCCTCGGCCTGGAACGGGATCTCGTAGTTCACGCCCGTGGCCCCGGTGGCCAGGAAGGTCTGGGGGTCGCGCACGAGGGTGAGGGTGTCGCCCGGGCGCAGGTAGATGTTCTCGCGCGGGTTCGAGACCACCGCGGTCAGCGGCACGGTGGCGGTGGTCTGGCCCCGCGAGAGGCGCACGAAGGTCTCGCTCACCGCCGCGCGCACGCCGCCCGCCGAGGCGATCACGTCGAGGAGCCGGTCGCCCTTGGTCGAGAGGGGGATGCGGGCGCCCGCCGTGACCTCGCCGGTCACCGTCACCACGGTGCTGGCGGGCTGCGTCACCGTGACGATCACCTGCGGCTCGATCGCCTTGCCGGCGAGTTCCTGCTCGATCTGCCCCTGCACGTCCTGGACGCGCTTGCCCGCGACCTGGATCCGGCCCGCGTAGGGCACCGTGATGGTGCCGTCGCGGGTGACGACCTGCGGCGGGATGGTGGCGGATTTCGAGCCCGCCGAGAACCGGTCCGCCACCAGGGCGCCGGAGAACAGGCCGCCGGTGCTCGCCTCCCAGATCGTCACCGTGACGGCGTCGCCGATCCCGATCACCGGCTCGACCGAGGGGCGGCGGTCGCCGAACGAGGCGAGCAGGCTGTCGAGGGGCCGCCCGCGCAGGGCCTCCACCGTCGACGCGTCGACGTCGATGATCTCGTAGCGGGCGAACAGGCCCTGGTCGGTGGCGATGTCCGCGCCCTCGGCGACGGCGCTGCCGGTCGGTCCGGAGGCGGGCAGGAAGCTGCTGCAGCCGGAGACGGCGAGCGCGGCGCAGAGAGCGATCGGGAGGGGGCGCATCCGTTCGTGGCTCGTCCTTGTCCGCGTGAGCTTGGCTCCTACTCCAAGCGGCGGGGGCTGTCCGTGGCCGCCGTGTCACACTGGGTCGGGCAGGGGGGAGGCTCCCCGCACTCCCCGTATCGCACAGGGCCGCCCGCGTGCCGGAACACGATCTTGACGGCCCGCCGGGTCGCGCCGCCGGTTGGACCCGCCCGCCCGGAGGGGCTAAGACCCCGGCCTCGCGGCGCGGTCGAGGAGCGCATGCGGTCGAGGGGCGCATGACTGGAACGATCGGCTACACGCCGCCCGATTTCCCCCAGGGGCCGGGCGGCCCGGTGCGGCGGCGGCAGGTCTTCTACCTGCCGGGCTACGACCCGGAATCTCATAAGCGCTACCGGGCGCTCTTCGTGCGCGAACTCTCCCGCTACGGCCGGCGCTTCGACCTGCCGCGCCGCCGGGTCTCGCCGGCGCGCGCGAGCCCGGACGGGCTCGTCCAGGCCTGGACCGTCGAGGCCGGCCGGGCGACCTGGGAGACCCGCATCGACTACGAGGTGCTGCTCTGGGACGACCTCGTCCGGCAGGATTTCCGCCGGCCGCTGCCGCTCTCGATGCTGCTGCTCACCGTCGGCATCCTGCACGCCCTCGCGACCGGGAAGTTGTTCCGCCTCTACGCGCTGAACTGGAAATACGGGAACGTCATCCTGTACCCCTTCGTGATGACGGTGCTGCTCGTGGTCCTGGGCGTGTTCCTCGGGCTGGGGCTCGGGGCGGGGCTGGAGCGCGGCGGGACGGGGCTGCCGGCCCTGGCGAGCGTCGGGTTCGGGCTCCTCGGCGGAGTGGGGGCGGTGATCCTGGCGACGCCTCTCCTCGACCGGATCTTCCTGCGCCAGCTCATCAACGACTGGGTCTTCAACTGGCAGCACAGCAACGGCTGGCGGCCCGACTACGAGGCGCGGCTGTCCGCCCTCGCCGACCACGTGGCGGCGCGGATCGCCGAGACGCCGGCCGACGAGGTGATGCTGGTCGGGCATTCCTCGGGCGCGCTGACCGCGGTCGAACTCGCCGCGCGGCTGCTGGCGCGGACGGGCCGGCGGGACCTCTCCCTCGTCACCCTGGGGGCGGGGCTGCCGCTGGTGGCGGTCAACCCGCGGGCGCGCCGGGTGCGGGCCGAGATCGCCGCGCTCGTCGAGAGCGAGCGGGTGGTCTGGGCGGATTTCCAGGCGCCGCAGGACTGGATGAACTTTCCGGGCTTCAATCCCGGCCGCGACCTCGCCCTGCCGCCGCGGCGGCGCACCGCGAACCCGGCGATCCGCTCGGCGCGGTTCAAGGACATCCTCAGCCCCGAGGTCTACGCCAAGATCAGCGCGCGGCCGTTCCGGATGCACTTCCAGTACCTGATGTCGAACGACCTGCCGGGGGAGTACGACTTCTTCGCCCTCGTGCTCGGGCCGCAGCGCCTGCGCGAGCGGGTGCTGGCGCCCGAGATCGTGCCGGCCCGCGCCGAGATCCCCGCCGAGCCGGATTCGGCCCATCGGGAGATCTGAGATGACGATCCGCCTCGTGGTGTCGGACGTGGACGGCACGCTGGTCGCCCCCGACAAGCGCCTGACGCCGGCCGCGGTGGCGGCGGTGGCGGCGCTGCGGGAACGGGGCATCGCCTTCACGGTGGCGTCGAGCCGCCCGCCGGTGGGGCTGCGGCCGCTCGCGGCGGCCCTCGGCCTCACCCTGCCGATGGGCGCCTTCAACGGCGCGACCGTGCTGGCGCCGGATTTCTCGGTCCTGTCGGAGGCGTTCGTGCCGGAGGCGGCGGCGCGGGCGGCCGCCTCCCGCTTCGCGGCCGCCCGCATCGACCTCTGGGTGTTCGCGGAGGGCGCGTGGCTGCTGCGCGACCCGCGCGCGCCCTACACGGACCTGGAGCGGCGCACCCTCGCGGCGCAGCCGCGGGTGGTGCCGGACCTCGCGCCCTTCCTGGCGCGGGCCGCCAAGCTCGTCGGGGTGAGCCGGGACGCGGCGGCGCTCGCCTCCTGCGAGGCGGCGCTCGCGGCGGAACTCGGCGGGTCGGCCTCGGTGCACCGCTCGCAGGCCTACTACCTCGACGTGACGCCCCCCGGCGCCGACAAGGGCCGCTTCGTGGCGCGGATCCGGGAGGAGCTGGGGCTCGCGCGCGAGGAGGTGGCGACCCTCGGCGACATGGCGAACGACGTGGCGATGTTCGCGCAGAGCGGCCTGCCGATCGCCATGGGGAACGCCGCCGAGGCCGTGAAGCGGGCGGCGCGGGAGGTCACGGCGGGCAACGACGCGGACGGGTTCGCGCGGGCGATCGCGCGGTTCGTGCTGCGTTCCCCCGCCTCGGGGGCGTGACGCCGGGGCCGGCGGCCGGTCCCCGCCGGCCGCGATCGCGGCTACCCCCTCAGCGCCGCGTCGACCTCCTGCCCGCGCCCCAATTCCCGCATCAGCCCGTCGAGATGCGGACGCACCTTGAGCTGCAGGGCGTGGAGCCGGCGCACCGCCTCCGAGAGCCGGCCGCGGCGGCCGAGGGCCTCGTCCGCGAAGGCGATCATGCGGGCGTTGGGCCACGCCTTCTCGCGCAACTCGTGCACGCGGGCCACCACCGCCGCCTCGTCGAGGTCCGGATGGGCCTGGGCCAGCAGCATCGTCATCGCGGCGGTCGAGCGCGAGATGCCGGCGTGGCAGTGGATCAGCAGGTGCCGGTCGCGCGGGCGCTCCCCGGCGAGGTCCTGCCCGAAGGCCAGGATCGCCGCCACGTGGTCGGGCTCCGGCAGCACCTGCCCTCGCGTCGGCGCGATGATGTCGTGGAAGCGCAGGGTGGTGCGGTGATGCGCGTCGTAGGTCCCGAACGCGTCCGGCTCCGGCCAGCCCGGATCCAGGATCGAGAGCACGTGCGTCACGCCCCGGGTCGCGTGGTGCCCCAGCTCTTCCAGGCCGCAGACGGTGTGGAGGGAGATCGGTTCGGGTGTCACGCCATCCCGCTAGCACAGGCGCGGGCCCGGTTCGAGCGCGTTCTTCCGCGTCCCCGGTGCGCCAGGCGGGGAACCGGGCTAAGCATCGGGCGCGCGAACGGCCGCCGCGACCGCGGCGACGCCGGCGCGGCGCGGACGATGCGCCCCGCGCCTCGGGACCGCAGCGGCGCTGGGGCGTTAGGGAGGCGGTGTGACACGGGCCGGGGAGTGGGCATGAAGCGTCGCGATCTGCTGACGGGGGGAGTCGGGCTCGCGGGGGCCGGATTCGCGGCGCCGGCCCTGGCGCAGGGGGCGCCCGACCTGCGCTGGCGCCTGCACTCGGCCTTCCCGCGCAGCCTCGATGCGCTCTACGGCGCCGCCGAACTCTTCGCCCGCGTCGTCGGCGAGGCCACGGACGGGCGCTTCCAGATCGAGGTCGCCCCCGCCCCCGGCGGCGAGGCCGGGCTCCTCGACGCGGTGGGGGCCGGCACGGTCGAGATGGGCTACGCGGCGGCCTCGTCCGATCCGGGCCGCGACCCCGTCTTCGCCCTCGCCACCGCGATGCCCTTCGGGCTCAACGCCCGCCAGCAGAGCGCCTGGATGCTCCAGGGCGGCGCCCTCGACCTGTTCAACGAGATCTTCGCCCGCCACAAGCTCTACGCCCTGCCGGGCGGCAATACCGGCGCCCAGATGGGCGGCTGGTTCCGCAAGGAGATCAAGAGCACCGCCGACCTGCAGGGGCTGCGCTTGCGCATCGGCGGGCTCGGCGCCCAGGTGCTGGCCAAGCTCGGCGTCGTGCCCCAGAGCCTGCCCGGTCCGGAGATCCTCGGCGCCCTCGAATCCAAGGCGATCGACGCCGCCGAGTGGATCGGCCCCTACGACGACGAGAAGCTCGGCCTCAACAAGGTGGCGCCCTTCTACTACTACCCGGGCTTCTGGGAGGGCGGGGCGATGCTGCACTTCTGGTTCGGTGCCCAGAAATGGAGCGAACTGCCCAAATCCTACAAGGCCATTGCCCAGATGGCGGCCGCCCAGGCCCATGCCGACCTGCAGGCGAAGTACGATGCCCGCAACATGGCGTCCCTGCGCCAGCTCCTGCGCGCCGGCACCCAGGTCAAGCCCTTCCCGCAGGACCTGATGGAGGCCGCGTTCAAGGCCGCCAACGAGATCTACGCCGACCTGTCGGCCAAGAACCCCGACTTCAAGCGGCTCTACGACTCGCTCAGGAGCTTCCGCAACGACGCCTATCTGTGGTTCCAGGTGGCCGAGTACACCTACGACAACTTCATGATCCGGGCGCGGGTGCGGGGCTGAGGGCTACTCGGCCGGCTCCTCGACCGGGCGCCCCGCCTTCTCGTCGCGGGTGAGGGCCTTCACCAGGCTCGGCACCGCCTGGAGGGCGCCGTCGAGGGTCTCGTCGGCGACGAACAGGCTCTTGATCTCCGGGCTGGTGATGCAGACGAGCCCGCTGCCGCTCTGCTCGATCCGAAGGGTGAAGTGCTGCATCTCGCCTCCGTCCGTGTCCGGCGCCGGCGATGCATGCGGCGGGCCAGGGCAGGGCGGCAACGCGGCCGCGCCCCGGCGGGTCGCACGGCGCAGAAAAAAGGCCGCACACGAGGTGCGGCCCAAGTCTAGGGAGGAAACGCCCAAGGAGGGCAGCGGGACCGCGACGCCATCGCGATCCCGCACTGCAACAAGATAGGATGCGCCGCCGCGAAGGCAAGCCGGCATTATTGGCAACGTTGCCGATTTTTGTCGCAGGGGCGGGCACTGGCCCGAACGGGCCGGCCGCTCCAGGTTGGCGCCGGGAATCGGGGAGGGGACGACATGGCGGGCGAGGGGCCGATCGAGGCGGCGCGGATCCGCGCGCTCAACCAGGCGCCGCCGCGGCAGGGGCGCTACGTGCTCTACCTGATGCAGCAGGCGATGCGCAGCCGCGACAACCCGGCCCTCGAACACGCGATCGACGAGGCGAACCGCCTCGGCCTGCCCGTGGTGGTGGGGTTCGGCCTCCTCGACGGCGGCCGGACCTTCCCGGAGGCGAATGCCCGCCACTACGCCTTCCTGCTGCAGGGGCTCGCCGCCGCCAGGGCCGGGGTGGAGCGGCGCGGCATCGCCTTCGTGCTGCGCCGCTCCACCCCGGCGGCGGCGGCCCTGGCGCTGGGCGCCGAGGCGGCCCTGGCGGTGCTCGACCGCGGCTACCTCACGGTGCAGAGGGCGTGGAGCGCCGAGATCGCCCGGGGCCTCGCCTGCCCGGTGGTGCAGGTCGAGGGCGACGTGGTGGTCCCGGTCGAGACCGCCTCGGACAAGCACGAATTCGCCGCCCGCACCCTGCGCCCGAAGCTGCAGCGGCTCTGGGACTCCTACCTCGCGCCCCTGCGCGCCCGCAGGGTGGCGCACGCGGCGGACGGGCTCGCCCTGGCGAGCGACCTCGACGTCTCGGACCCGGAGGCGGCGCTCGCCGCCCTGACCCTCGACCGCGCCGTGCGCCCGGTGCGGCGCTTCCGCGGCGGGGAGGACGAGGCGATGGCCCGGCTCGACGCCTACCTCGCCGGGCCCTTCGCGCAGTACGGCACGGTCCGCAACCGGCCCGAGGCGGGGGCGGCCTCGCACATGAGCCCCTACCTGCATTTCGGCCAGATCTCGCCGGTGGCGATCGCCCTGAAGGTGCGGGCGGCCGCGGCCGGCGGCCCGGAGGACAAGGCCTCCTACCTGGAGGAACTGATCGTCCGGCGCGAACTGGCGATGAACCACGTCCACTACCAGCCGGGCTACGACCGCTACGAGTCGGCCGTGCCGGACTGGGCGCGCAGGGCCCTGGCCGAGCACGCGGGCGACCGCCGCGACCCGCTCTACGACGAGGCCGCGCTGGAGGAGGGCCGCACCCACGACCGCCACTGGAACGCGGCGATGCGGGAGATGCGCGAGACCGGCTACATGCACAACCACCTGCGCATGTACTGGGGCAAGAAGATCCTCGAATGGTCCCCCTCGCCCGAGGAGGGGTTCCGGCGCACCCTGCGGCTCAACAACCGCTACTTCCTGGACGGGCGCGACCCGAATTCCTTCACCAACGTGGCCTGGATCTACGGCCTGCACGACCGGCCCTGGGGCCGGCGCCCGATCTTCGGCACCGTGCGCTATCTCGGCCCCAACACGCTGAGGAAGTTCGACGCCGCGGGCTACCTTCGCAGCGTCGAGGCGCTCTGCGCCGCGGAGGCGTGATCCGACATCCGGTTGATGGCTTCGCCATCTCCGATGTCGGCCATGCGGATGTCGGCGTCGCTCAGGCGCCGCGCGGGCTTTTGGCATACGCCATCCGGTTGATGGCTTCGCCATCTCCGATTTCGGCCATGCGGATGGCGGCTTCGCTCAAGCGCCGCGCGGGCTCGTCAGACGCTGTCCGGAATTGATCGTCCGGACAGCGGATGACCGGTCCGCCTCAGGGCGCGACGGTGCTCTCCCCGGCGGCGCGGCGGCGGCGCGGGGCGGCCTTCACGGCGGACGCGGCCTTGCTCGGCGCCTTGCCGGGCACCTTGGGGGCCGCCTTGGCCCGCGGCGTGCGGGCCGGCGCCGCCGGGGCCGCCTCGCGCAGCTCCCGCTCGGCGAGGTCCCAGTAATACGCGTCGCGGCCCATCGCGCGGCCGTCGCGCTCCCACAGCGCGTAGGCCCGCTCGCGGATCCTGTTTTCGACGTGATCCATGCTCAACTCCAGGATTGATCTGGTTCGACGATGGGTGGGGGTGGTTAACAAAAGCTTAAGCGGGTCGTCGCGACCGAAAACCGGGGGTCTTGCCGAGGAGACATGGCTGCCGAGGGCTCCAGGCGGGCGGAGATGCTTCGAGTCCGCGGTTCCGGCCGCTGCCGTCCCGGGATCGGCGGACCGGGAGCCGCGCCGTGCCGCCGGATCGCCTGGCGCCGCCCGTCAACCGCTTCGCGGCGCCCGGCCCTTGCGGCGGCGGGTCCGGCCGGTCTTGATGCGGGCATGTCCGACCTCTTCGCCGCCGCCGGGCTCGCCGCCGGCGCCCCCCGGCCGCTCGCCGACCGCCTGCGCCCCACCAGCCTCGCCGAGGTGGTGGGCCAGGAGCACCTGACCGGGGAGGGCGGCGCGCTCACCCGCCTCCTGCGCGGCGGGAGCCTCGGCTCGCTGATCCTGTGGGGACCGCCCGGCACCGGCAAGACCACGGTGGCGCGGCTCCTCGCCCGCGAGACGGCGCTGCATTTCGAGCAGATCTCGGCGATCTTCTCGGGCGTCGCCGAGCTGCGCAAGGTGTTCGAGGCGGCGCGCGCCCGGCGGGCGGCCGGGCAGGGCACGCTGCTCTTCGTCGACGAGATCCACCGCTTCAACCGCGCCCAGCTCGACGCCTTCCTGCCGGTGACCGAGGACGGGACCGTGACGCTCGTCGGCGCCACGACGGAGAACCCCTCCTTCGAACTCAACGCCGCGCTCCTGTCGCGGGCCCGGGTTCTGGTCTTCCGCGCCCTCGACGAGGCGGCGATCGGCAAGCTGCTCGACCGGGCCGAGGCGGCGGAGGGCCGGCCGCTGCCCCTCGATCCCGAGGCCCGCGCGGTGCTGCTGCGGATGGCGGACGGCGACGGGCGCGCGGCGCTGACCCTCGCCGAGGAGATCTGGCGTTCGACGGCCGGCGACGAGGTGCTCACCCCCGAGGCGCTGCAGGCGCTGATCCAGCGCCGTGCCCCCGTCTACGACAAGGCCCAGGAGGGGCACTACAACCTGATCAGCGCCCTGCACAAGACGATCCGCGGCTCGGACCCGGACGCGGCGCTCTACTATCTCTGCCGGATGCTCGACGCGGGCGAGGACCGCCTGTTCATCGCCCGCCGCCTGGTGCGCGCGGCGGTGGAGGATGTGGGCCTCGCCGACCCGCAGGCGCTCGCGGTGGCGAACGCCGCCAAGGAGGCCTTCGATTTCCTGGGCTCGCCCGAGGGGGAACTGGCCCTCGCCCAGGCGACCGTCTACCTCGCCACCGCGCCGAAATCGAACGCGGTCTACACCGCCTACAAGGCCGCCACGCGGGTGGCCAAGGAGCACGGCTCCCTGCCGCCGCCGCGCACCATCCTCAACGCCCCCACCAAGCTGATGCGCCGGCTCGGCTACGGCGAGGGCTACCGCTACGACCACGACGAGCCCGACGCCTTCTCGGGGCAGGATTACTGGCCCGAGCGCCTCGGCCGCCAGCACTTCTACGCCCCGACCGAGCGCGGCTTCGAGCGGCGCATCGCCGAGCGGCTGCAATGGTGGGAGGCGGAGCGCGGTCGGCGGAAACAGGGCGAATAGCGCCGCTCTGTGAAGGTTTCGTGAACCATCCTCGCTTACCAAGTTGACGGGCACCCTCCCTAACGTCAGATTGGGGCGGACGATGATCAGAACCAGACAACAGACGGCCGGCGGCGCCGTTCGGGAGACCGCCCCCACATGAGCGCTCGCGTTCTCTCGAGCGCCAATTGCAAGGGCGGGACCGGGAAGTCGACCGTGGCGGTGAACCTCGCGGCGGATCTCGCGGCCGAGGGGTTCCGCGTGCTGGTGATCGACCTCGATCCTCAGGGACATGCCGGGTTCGGCTTCGGGCTCGCGGCCCGGCTCGGCCGCGGGAACAGCCACGCGCCGCTCCTCGGCCGGCGGGTGGACCTCCGGGAGGCGGTCCTGCGCAGCGAGGAGGACGAGGTCGACCTCCTGCCGGCCGACCGCGGCTTCGACGGGCAGATCACCGCCCAGGGCATCCGCTGCCTGGACGACGCCCTGTGGCCGCTGCGGGCCGATTACGACCTCATGCTGATCGACGTGCCGCCCGCCGCCGCGGCGCTCACCGTCTGCGCCCTGATGGCGAGCGACGGCGTCGTCATCCCCACCACCCTCGATCCCCTCGGCCTGGAGGGCGTCCGGCAATTCGCCCGCTCCTATCACCGGATGATGCTGCAATTCGGCGCCGCGGAACTCGGCTTCGCCATCGCGCCGATGCGCATCGACCTGCGCTCCAACGTCGAGAAGGAGGTGCTGGGCCGGCTGCGCACGGATTTCGGCCCCGGCCAGATGATCCGCGGGGTGCGGGTGGACGTGGCGGTGAGCGAGGCCTTCGCCCGCCGCCGGCCCCTGCGGCGCCACCGCGACCGCGCCCGGGCGGTGGACGATTTCCGCGGCCTCGCCGCCGACGTGGTGCGCCGCTTCGGGGTCGAGGCGCGGCCGCCGATGCCCGTCTATCCGCCCCGGCTCGAAGGGTTTGTGCGCACGCCCTGCGCCTGATCCGGGATCGGCTTGATCGAAGCGGGTCCCGGATCACCAGCCTGCGCGGCGCCTGTGCGCGGCGCCTGAGCGAAGCCGCCATCCGCATGGCCGAAATCGGAGATGGCGAAGCCATCAACCGGATGGCGGATGAGAGGCCGGGTTTGCCGGGGCCCGGACCGGGTGCTAGGAGCCCCGCATGACCGGAAAACCCCCTTCCCGCGGCGGACGCGCGCGCGCCGATGCCGGGCGCCCGAAGCCCGGGCGCCCGCCCGCGCGGGCGCGCACCGGGCCGCGCAACACCGCCCGCGACGCCGCCGAACGCGCCGCCGGCGGCCGAGACCTCGGCGATGCCGCCCCCTGGGACCAGGGCGAGGCGATCCCGGCGGCCAAGTCTCCGGCGGCCAAGTCTCCGGCGGCCAAGTCTTCGGCGGCCAAGTCTCCGGCGGCCAAGACTTCGGCGGCCAGGTCTTCGGCGGCCAAGACTTCGGCGACCAAGCCCCCGCGCCCGCCCCGGGCTCCCCGCGCGGCCGCGCCGCCGGCCCGGCCGCCGCGGCCCGCCGCCCCCGCCCCGACCCGCCGGGAGACCCGCGAGGCGACCGCCGCCGCCCTCGCCACCGGCGTGCAGACCCTGGAGGTGACGCCCGACGAGGCCGGGATGCGCATCGACCGCTTCCTGTCGGCGCGCTTCCCGCAGCTGCCCTTCACCCGCATCCAGAGCCTCGTGCGCAAGGGCGAATTGCGGGTCAACGGCAAGCGCGCGAAGGCCGCCGACCGGGTCGAGCCGGGGGCGAGCGTGCGGGTGCCGCCGCTCAAGCTCGACGCGGCCAAGCCCGGCCCGAGCCCGGCCCGGGCCGAGAGCGACCTCGCCTATCTGCGCTCCCTGGTGCTCTACGAGGACCAGGACATGATGGTGCTCAACAAGCCCTACGGCCTCGCGGTGCAGGGCGGCTCGGGCACCAAGCGCCACGTGGACGGCCTGCTGGAGGCCCTGCGCGCGCCGGACGGGCAGAAGCCGCGCCTCGTCCACCGCCTCGACAAGGACACGGCCGGCTGCCTCGTCATCGCCAAGACCCGGCTCGCCGCCGCGACGCTCGCCAAAACCTTCCGGTCGCGTGCGGCGCGCAAGATCTACTGGGCGCTCGCCGCGGGCGTGCCGAAGGTCCGCCAGGGCCGCGTCTCGACCTACCTCGCCAAGGAGGAGGTCGGCGAGGCCGATGCGCGCATGCGCGTCGCCCAGCACGGGGACGAGGGGGCGAGCCACGCGCTGACCTATTACGCGGTGGTCGACCAGGCCGGGCAGAAGCTCTCCTGGCTGTCGCTGAAGCCGGTGACCGGGCGCACCCACCAGCTGCGGGCCCACGCCGCCCATATCGGCCACCCGCTGGTCGGCGACCCGAAATACTTCGACATCGAGAATTGGGAATTGCCCGGGGGCCTGCAGAACCGCCTGCACCTGCTGGCGCGCCGCATCGTCATCCCGCATCCCCGCACCAACAAGCCGGTCGACGTCACCGCGCCGCTGCCGCCGCACATGGCCCAGAGCTGGAACCTGCTCGGCTTCGACGCGGGCCGCTACGACCCGATCGTGGAGGCGCCCGAGGGCTGATCGGCCCCGGGCGCGGCCCGGCTGCCGCCCGATCGGACGGGTCGTCGGACGGGTGGTCGGACGGGTCTTGGCAGGACCGCCCGGCGCCTTATTCTTGCCGCTGGCGCCGTCGGGCGGCCAGATCTTCCCCCCTCGCGAGAGAGCCCGACGCCCATGCGACCTCGCCCGATGAGACCTGCCCCGATGAGACCTGCCGCGCTCGGCCTTCTCGGCCTCCTCGCCGCAGCCGCGCTGGCACCGGCTGTCTCCCGGGCACAGCAGCCGCCGGCCCCGGCGGCCCGGCCCGAGACCACGCAGGCGACCAGCCCGCAGACGGCCCCGCCGCAGCCCGGGCCGCCGCAGGCGGCCCCACCCCATCCCCTGCCGCCGCAGGCGGCCCCACCCCAGTCCCCGCCGCCGCAGGCGGCCCCACCCCATCCCCTGCCGCCGCAGGCGGCCCCGGGCGCCCCGGCGCAGGCGGGCGCGCGGGCGGAGGGGGGGCGGCCCGCCGCGGGCCAGCGCCTCAAGCGGCGGATCTCCTACGCGGCCTGCAATCGGGCCGCCCTGCGGCGCAACCTGCGGGGTGGGGCACGCCGCCGCTTCCTGATCCGCTGCCGCCTGGGTTATGAGCGGATCCAGCCGGGCACGCCGCCCCGCGGCGCGGAGGGGCGCCCGCGGTCCTGACGGCGGCGGCGGAACGGACGGCGGCTGCGCGTGATCCTCATCGTCTTCGACGTCGACGGCACCCTCGTCGACAGCCAGCACCTGATCGTGGCGGCGCAGGAGGCGGCCTTCGCGGCGGTCGGGCTGCCGGCGCCGAGCCGCGCGCGGGCGCTCTCGGTGGTCGGGCTCTCGCTGCCCCAGGCCTTCACGGCCCTGGTCGGGGCGGACGGGCCCGTGACGGCGCTCGCCGCCCATTACAAGGAGGCCTTCCACCGGCTTCGCGCCGAGGCCGCCCTGCGCGAGCCGCTCTTCCCGGGGGCGGCGGAGCTGCTGGCCCGGCTCCACCGGCAGCCCGAGGTGCAGCTCGGCATCGCCACCGGCAAGTCCCGCCGCGGCGTCGACCACCTGATCCGGGCCTATGGCTGGGAGGGCTGGTTCGCGACCGTGCAGACCGCCGACGACGCGCCCTCAAAGCCCCACCCGGCGATGCTGGAACAGGCGATGGGCGAGGTGGGCCTCTCCGCCGCCGACACGCTGATGATCGGCGACACGACCTACGACATGCTGATGGCCCGCGGCGCCAAGGTGGTCCCGATCGGCGTCGCCTGGGGCTACCACACCCCGGAGGCCCTCACCGCCGCCGGCGCCCAGGAGGTGGTGACCTCCTACGCGGAGCTCGGCACGGTGCTGGAGGGGCGAGCGGGGGTGTAGCGGAACCCGGAGCCTCGCATTCCGGCCCGCTCCCGCCTATCTCGATCCGATGAGCGACGACACCCTCCGCGACTGGCTGGGCCAGCCCGAGCCGAATCCCGATCCCCTCCGCGCCGCCCGGACGGCGAGCAGGCCCGCCCTGCCCAAGCGCTTCTACGCCGAGGCCGGGACCGCCGAGGCCGAGGACGGGCACCGGCTCGTCCTCGACGGGCGCCCGGCCCGCACCCCCGGCCGGCGCGTCGTCGCGGTGCCGCAGCCGGCCGTGGCCCGGGCGCTGGCCGAGGAATGGGGGGCGCAGGCGGAGGTGATCGACCCGGCCCGCATGCCGCTCACCCGCCTCGTCAACACGGCCCTCGACGGCGTCGCCGAGCGGCGCGAGGCGGTGGTGCAGGACATCGCGGCCTATGCGGGCTCCGACCTCCTCGCCTATCGGGCGGGCGACCCGGCGCGGCTGGTGGCGAGCCAGGCGGCGGCCTGGGATCCGGTGCTCGACTGGGCGCGCGACGAACTCGGCGCGCTCATCGTGCTGAGCGAGGGCGTGATGCACGTGGCCCAGCCGGCCGGCTCGCTAGAGGCGGTGCGCCGGGCGGTCGAGGCGGTCGAGAGCCCGCTCGCGCTCACCGGGCTGCACGTCATGACGACGCTCACCGGCTCGGTCCTGCTCGCCCTCGCGGTGCTGCGCGGACGCCTGACGGCCGAGGAGGCCTGGGAGGCGGCGCATGTCGACGAGACCTTCCAGGCGAGCGTCTGGGGACGCGACGAGGAGGCCGAGGCGCGCCGGGCGCTGCGCAAGCAGGATTTCCTGACCGCCGCGCGGCTCGTCGCCCTGACGGCGTGAGGGCGCCGCCCGGGGCGCCCCCGTCCCGTCTCAGGCCAGGTTCACGCGGCTGCGCCGGGGCCGGGGATCGGGCTCCAGCTCGGTGAAGGGCACCGTGAAGAGCGGGCGGTGCGCCTCGTCCGTCACCGCGAAGCGGTAGCGGGCGAGCTGGGGGTTGCGGGCGCATTCGTCGTGCGAGGTGAAGCCGGCCCCGTGGCGCGCGAGCGCCAGGGCCGCCGCGTCGTCGGGGCAGTCGATCCCGAAAAAGTCCTGACAGACGACGCCCGATCCGGATTGCACGTCGAAATGGTAGCGTGGCATCCCGCCCTCCGTTCGCCCCCCCGGCGGGGCCGTTCGCCGCCCCTGACCGGACGCCAGACTGCGCCTTCCCGGGCGGTCTGTCACCCGGGCTCGGCGCCTTGACGCTGCGCGCGGGCGCGGGCAAGCGGGAGGCGGCGGCTCCGGGTGGGGCCGGGCGCATCCGGCAGGAGGGCAGGGCATGAGCGCGAAGCGGAACGGGGGCGTCCGGGACGCCCGCTCCTTGCCGTCTCAATCCCGGCCGTCTCAATCCCGGCCATCTCAATCCCGGCCATCTCAATCTCGGCCGTCCCGGACTTCGCCGTCCAGGACTTCGCCGTCCAGGATCTGGCCGTCCCGGGTCGTCGGCGCCCTCGCCCTCGTCGCGGTGGCGGGCGGCCTCTCGGGCTGCGGTGCCGTCAACCGGGTGCCGGTCCTGGAGGAGCAGGCGAAATCCGCCTGGAGCGAGGTCCAGAACCAGTATCAGCGCCGCACCGACCTGATCCCGAACCTCGTCGAGACCGTGAAGGGCTACGCGCAGCAGGAGAAGGACGTCCTGATCGGCGTCACCGAGGCCCGCGCCAAGGCCACGAGCGTCAAGGTCGATGCCGGCACGGTCAGCGACCCGCAGAAGTTCAAGGAGTTCCAGGACGCGCAGAACCAGCTCTCGGGGGCGCTGGGGCGGCTCCTGGTCACGGTCGAGCGCTACCCCGACCTCAAGTCGAACCAGAACTTCCTCGCCCTGCAATCGCAGCTCGAAGGCACCGAGAACCGGATCGCGGTGGCGCGGCGCGACTACATCGCGGCGGTGCGGGCCTACAACACCGAGGTGCGCACGATCCCGGGGCGCTGGATCGCCGGGATCCTCTATCCCGATGCGAAGCCGATGGAGACCTTCACGGCGACGCCCGACGCCGCGCGCCCGCCGAACGTAAAGTTCTAGAGGCTGCCATGGCCCGCAGACCGGTGTTGTGCTGGCCAGGGTCGGGCGCCGGGCAGGAGCCGCGTGCAGCCGGGAGCGGGGCTCCCGGCCAGGCGCGGCGACGCACCCGGCGCCCGACCCCGGCCAGCCCGAAGGGTCGCGTCAGCGACGCCATCCGCGGCGTCCGGCCTCCTGGTGGGCCGGACGTCGCTGACGCGACACAACACCGGTCTGCGGGCCATGGCAGCCTCTAGAGCATTTTCCGACGAAGTGGATGCCGGTTCGTCGCAGAAAACGCGGCAAGATCAAAGACCTAGAGCAGCACCCGATTGCAACGTGATCGGGTGCTGCTCTAGGCACCGGGCCGTGCCCGCTGCCCTGCCGATCCGGCCCGATCCCCGCGGGCGGCTCCTCCGCGGGCTCGTCCTGTGCATCCTGCTCCTCGCCGCGCTGCGTCCGGCGGCCACCCGCGCGGCCGAGCTGTCCTTCCCGGCGCTCACCGGCCGGGTGGTCGATGCGGCCGGGCTGCTCGGCCCCGCGCGGCGCGACGCCCTCGATGCCAAGCTCAAGGCCCACGAGGACAAGACCTCCGACCAGGTCGTGGTGGCGACGGTGCCGAGCCTGCAGGGCACCAGCGTCGAGGATTACGCCAACCAGCTCTTCCGCAGCTGGAAGCTCGGTCAGGCCAAGACCAACAACGGCGTCCTCCTGCTGGTGGCCCCGCGGGAGCGCAAGGTGCGCATCGAGGTCGGCTACGGGCTCGAAGGCGCGCTCACCGACGCCCTCACCAAGGTGCTGATCGCGAGCGCGGTCACGCCGCGCTTCAAGAGCGGCGACTTCGCGGGCGGGATCGAGGCCGGCGTGGATGGCATCCTGTCGATCCTGGCGGGCGACGCGCAGGACTGGCAGCGCAGGCCGCAGGTGCGCTCCGACGAGGTCGACCCCGCCCAGGTCCTGCTCTTCCTCCTGCTGATCCTCGTGGTGATCGTCGTGCTGTGGCGGATGAACCGGGCCGGGCGCGGCGGACTCGTCGTCCTGCCCGGCCCCGGCTCCGGCGGCTGGAGCGGCGGCTGGAGCGGGGGCGGCTCGTCTGGGGGCTTCTCGGGCGGGTTCTCGGGCGGGGGCGGCTCCTCGGGCGGCGGGGGAGCGTCCGGTGACTGGTAGGCCCGCCGACCTCCTCGGCCCGGAGGCCTGCGCGCGGATCGCCGCGGCCGTGGCGCGGGCGGAGGCCGGCACCTCGGCCGAGATCGTCGTGATGGTGAGCGCGCGCGCCGGGCGCTACCGCTCCCTCGTGCTCACCGCGGCCCTCCTCGCCGGGCTCCTCCTGCCCTGGGCGCTCCTGCTGCTCACGCCCTGGAGCGCGGGCCGGATCCTCCTGACCCAGGCCGGCGCCGTGGCGCTGATCCTGGCGCTCAGCCTGTCGGAGCGGCTGCACCTCGCCCTGGTGCCCCGGTCGCTGCGGCGGGCGCGGGTGCGCGAGGCGGCGCTCTTCGCCTTCCGGTCGCGGGGCCTCACCCGCACGCGCGGCCGCACCGGCCTGCTCCTCTTCCTGTCGCTGGCCGAGCGGCACGCCGAGATCGTGGCGGATGAGGGCCTGCTGGCGCGGATCGGGCCGCAGGCCTGGACCGATCTCCTCGCCGACCTCGCCGCCTCCCTGCGCCGCGGCGAGGCGGAGGCCGGCCTCGTCGCGATTCTGGCGCGCCTCGGCGAGCGCCTCGCCGCCGCGGCGCCGGCCGGGCCGGGCGATCCGGACGAGTTGCCGAACCGGGTCATCCTCGACGGGTGAGGGGCCGAGAGGGCGTCCCCCTCCCGCCCGGGAGAGAGACGCCAAGTCGCGACACGTCTCGGGAGGAGAGTGCGGATCCCACCGTGATCGAGGACAGCGGCGCGGGATCGACGCGTGTCAACTCTCGAATACGCGCCCGATCGCGTCAGCGGCAAGATATCGCCGCCCCCCACCTTGGTCCGAGGCGCGGGCGCGGGAAGGCTTCCCTCCGCGCGGCGCGGGAGCGAGAATGGGACGAACGGCGCTTCGGGGCCGGCTCGGAGGCCCGCCATGGCATTGCGCACGCTCCGCCTCCTCTGGGCGGCGACGCTGCTCCTTTGCGCGGGGGCGGGATCGGCCCAGACCGTGGTCGACGGGAGCGGCGAGGCGCTCCCGCCCGCCGAACTCGCCATGGTCCTGCGCAACCTCAACGGCGAATCGCACGACCCCGCCGCGGTGCAGCTGCGCCGCCTGCGGCGGCGTGAGGGACCGCCCGTGATCCTGTGCGGCGAGATCCGCACCCGCGACGGCCTCGGCCTGCCGACGGAATTCCGGACCTTCGCGGCCGTGCCCGAGCAGGACATGGTCTTCTCGCCCTTCGGCGCCTCCGGACAGCCGTTCCCCGCCTTCGACGGGATCATCCGGGCCCATTGCGGCGGGTCCTGACGCTCCCGCGGCGGGTCCTGAGGATCCCGCAAAAGGGTCCCGACGGGCGGGGTCCGGAGGCTGAATCCGTGCGGTCTCGCGATCCGCACGTCGCGACAGCGCCGGATCGGACCGGCACCCCGGACACCGACGGAGCGTCGATGTGCCGGGCGAAGGGGAGCCCGCCCTGGCCGGGGCCGGGGCGGGCTCAAGTCGCGTGTCGGATGAAGACGTCCCGGCATAGCGGGCGGGCGCGGCGCCGTCGTCCCCCGAACGGGGGAGAGCGACCGCGAAAGCGGCCCGGCGGCCGGGCCCGCGCCACGGGCGGCGGCGTCCGCCCGGCCGTCGATGCCTCGCTCCCGGAGATCGGCTCCGGACGAGCGGTTGTCCGTCCGGCCACGCTGGCGCACGATCGTGCGGTGTCGAATCGCGTCCCGAAAGATCCGGCGCTTCCTCTGGGGAAGACGGCTGCCGAGGCAGGCGCGCCGATGGCGGATCGGCCCGTGCCCGAGATTCCGGCCTTCGTCGCGTTCGCCGGGGGCGGCGCGAAGGGATTGGTCCACGTAGGGGCCCTGAAGGCCCTCGAAACCAGGGCCGTGGACATCCGCGGAGTCGCCGGGACCTCCGCCGGCGCCATCGTGGCGGCGCTGAAGGCCAGCGGCTTCTCGGCCGACGACATGGCCGACCCGATCACCGGACGCACCATCCTCGACGAACTGGCCCGCATCGATGCGGCCCTGTCCACGGCGCCGGCGCTGTTCGGGGAAGGCGGATGGGCGCGCGTGGCGCGCCTGCGCGCGTTGCTCCGCTGCGGCCTCGCGCGGGTCGCGGTCGCGGCGGCCCTCTCGGTCACCCTCCTCCTCCTCGGCTCGTTCCTGTGCGCCGCGATGGCGAACGTCGCCGCGGCGCTGATCCTCTGGGGGCTGTGGCTCGCAACCTGCGGCATCGTCTTCCGGCGCATCCGGGCCGGGCTCGCCGGGCTCTCGCGCCTGGAGCGCTTCAAGGGCGCCCTCGGCCGGGTCATCGCGGCGCGCGCGTTCCCGGCGGAACCGGACCGGATCGTGAGGCTGCGGGACTTCGACGGCGGGCATCTCCTGCCGCTCAAGATCGTCGGAGCGAATCTCTCGACGCGGCAACTCACGCTCTTCTCGGCGGAGACGACGCCCGACATCGCCGTCGCGGACGCGGTGGCGGCCTCGATCAGCATTCCGATCGTCTTCGCGCCGCAGCGGATCGGCGCGGACGTGTTCGTCGACGGCGGCATCGTCTCGAACCTGCCCGCCTGGCCCTTCGACGAGGAGCGCGCCCTCGATCCGGATGCCGTGACCCTGGCCTTCGAGATCGCCGAGGAGGTGCCGGAGAACGAGGAGCTCGGCGGCGCGGCGTGGCTGCCGGCCGCGATCCGGACCGCCCTGTTCGGGTCCGGGATCCTCAACCTGCGGGCGGTCGGCCGGTCGGAATTGATCACCCTGAGAACCGATCTCGACGTCCTTCAGTTCGACCTCGGCCGGCAGGCCGCCCTGAGGCAGGTGGCCGAGTCCACGATCGCGGCGGATGTCGAACTGGAGTTGCGCCTGTTCGCGCGGCCGAGCCTGTACCGACGCGCCTGCGAGACGATGGTGAGGGCGGTCGAGGACATCCTCGCCGGACTGGACGGCACCTCGCGCCGCGGGGCCGGCCCGCGCCGGGTGCGCGTGTCCCTGGCGATGCCGGATGACGGCCACGCGCGATCCCTT
The DNA here is from genome assembly GCF_000019365.1 of Methylobacterium sp. 4-46. Classification (GTDB taxonomy): domain Bacteria; phylum Pseudomonadota; class Alphaproteobacteria; order Rhizobiales; family Beijerinckiaceae; genus Methylobacterium. The sequence goes on from NC_010511.1 coordinate 7,004,750, forward strand.
CGCCTGCGCTACGGCGCCGGCTACGACGCCGATCTCGACGAGCGTCTCCTGCTGCCGCTCGACGCCACCGTCGCGGGCCTGGCCTGAACCAGCGGTCGGGCGCAGTTCCACACGGTGCCCTTTCCGCAATCCGTGGCGCTGCCGGGTCGGCCGAACCGCTATCGCAGGCAGCAGGTCTGGCGGGACATGGATTGGGCGCTCTGCATCCCCATATTCCGCCGCGGGCGGCCGGACCCTGCGCGCCCCGCCTTCATCGTCTCGATCGACTCCAACGAGCGCCCCCCCGACGCGGTCCTGGACGACTTCCGGGACGCGGTCACGGGCCTCGCGATCGACTCGTTCGAGACCCTTCTGGTACAGTTGGAGCAGATCGGAGAGGGCGCATGACCGACGATTCGCGAGGTCCCGACGCCGCCGGGCACCGGCGCAACGCGCTGGAGGGAAACGCCGCCGTCAGGGAAGCGCAGCGGCGCGCGCGCGCCGAGATGCAGCTCATCGCCGACGACGCGCGGCGATTCCGCCGGGACATCGACGACAAATTGCAGGGAATCACCGACGGCGCCCTGCGGCGGAGCGTGGGCGGGCGGTGAGGGGCCGCGCCGGGGCCGGCGCGGCGGCGGACGCCGCGCCTTGACGGCGGACCGGGTTCTTGCGTGTAACAGGGGCTCTCCTGCCCCGACCGGACGACCTTGCAGCCCGATTCCTCCGCCCCCGCGCCCGGCCAGCTCCGCTTCGAGTTCGTCACCAAGCGCTTCGGACCGATCCCGGCGGTCGAGGAGGTCAGCCTCGACCTCGCGGCGGGCGAGTTCTTCTGCCTGCTCGGCCCGTCGGGCTGCGGCAAGTCCACGCTGCTGCGCATGCTCGCGGGCTTCGAGGCGCCGACGCGGGGGCGCATCCTGCTCGACGGGCAGGACCTCACCGGCGTGCCGCCGCATCGCCGGCCGGTCAACATGATGTTCCAGTCCTACGCGCTGTTCCCGCATCTCAGCGTCGCCGACAACGTCGCCTACGGCCTGCGCCGGGAGGGGCTCGGCCGGCGCGAGATCGCCGGGCGGGTCGCCGAGATGCTGCGGCTGGTCCAGCTCGACGGGTTCGAGGCGCGCCGGCCCGACCGCCTCTCGGGCGGCCAGCGCCAGCGGGTCGCCCTCGCCCGGGCCCTCGCCAAGCGCCCGCGCGTGCTCCTCCTCGACGAGCCCCTCGGGGCCCTCGACCGCACCCTGCGCGAGCAGACCCAGGGCGAGTTGCGGGCGATCCAGCGCCGGCTGCGCACGACCTTCGTGGTCGTCACCCACGACCCGCCGGAGGCGATGGTGCTCGCCGACCGGATCGGCGTGATGGATCGCGGCCGCCTCGTCCAGGTCGGGCCGGCCGCGGACCTCTACGAGCGCCCCGCCACCCGCTACGTCGCCGGGCTCCTCGGCGACGTGAACCTGATCGAGGGCCGGCTCGGCCCCGGCGGGCCGGGCCCGCGCCGGCTCGACACGCCGCTCGGCCCGCTCGCCGGCACCGACCATCACGGGGCCGGGCCGGAGGGGGCCGCGGCCGCGCTGGCGCTGCGCCCCGAGCGCGTCGTCCTGCGCCCGGACGGGGAGGGGATCCCCGCCACCCTCACGGACGCGACCTACCTGGGCGAGAAGATCGTCTACCGGGTGCGGCTCGGCGACGGGCGGGAATGGCGGGCCGCGCTGCCGGCGGGGGCACCGGGCTTGGCCCCGGGCCTCGCGGTGCGGCTCGGCTTCGCGCCCGAGGCCGCCGCCCTGGTGCCCGCGTGAGCCGGCCCCCGCGCCGCCCCGATGCCCGCCGCGATGCCCGTCCGGGGCGGCGCCTGCGCGACGCCCTCGCCCGGGCGGCCGTGCCGGCCCTGCCCTTCGCCTGGCTTCTCGCGTTCTTCGGGCTGCCCTTCCTGATCGTCCTCAAGATCAGCCTCTCGGACCCCGCCACCGCGCTGCCGCCCTACACCCCGGTGCTCGACTGGGACGCCGGGGTGGCCGGCTGGTCCGACTTCCTCGCCGCCCTCGACTTCGAGAATTACCGCACCCTCGCGGCCGACCCGCTCTACCTCGACGCGGCGCTGACCTCCCTGTGGATCGCGCTCGCCGCGACGCTCCTCCTCGCCCTCGTCGGCTACCCGATCGCCTACGGCATGGCGCGGGCGCCCCGGCGCCTGCAGCCGCTCCTCGTCGCCCTGATGGTGATCCCGTTCTGGACGAGCTTCCTGATCCGGGTCTACGCCTGGATCGCGATCCTGAAGGCGGACGGCTTCCTCAACCAGGCCCTGCTGGCGCTGGGCCTCGTCGCCCAGCCGCTGACGATCCTGAACACGCCGGCCGCGATCCTGATCGGCATCGTCTACGCCTACCTGCCCTTCATGGTGCTGCCGCTCTACGCGGTGCTGGAGCGCCTCGACCGCGGCCTGATCGAGGCGGCCCGCGACCTCGGGGCGAGCCGGGAAGCGGCCTTCCTGACCGTGACCCTGCCGCTCTCGGCCCCGGGCCTCGCGGCCGGGGCGCTGCTCTGCTTCATCCCGATCATCGGCGAGTTCATCGTCCCGGACCTGCTCGGCGGCGCCGACACGCTGATGCTCGGGCGGGTCCTGTGGAGCGAGTTCTTCTCGAACCGCGACTGGCCCCTCGCCGCGGCGGTGGCCGTGGTGATGCTGCTGATCGTGGCCGGGCCGCTGGTGCTGTTCCGCGAGGCCGAGGCCCGCCAGATGGAGCGACCGTGAGCCGCCCGCACCCCCTCGCCGTGGCCGCGCTCGTGCTGGGCTTCGCCTTCCTGTACGGGCCGATCCTGCTGCTCGTCGCCGCCTCGTTCAACGCCTCCCAGCTCGTCACGGTCTGGGGCGGCTTCTCGACCCGCTGGTACGCGCGCCTCGCCGAGAACGGGCCCCTCGTCGCCGCCACCCTGACCACCCTGAAGGTCGCGCTCGCCTCGGCGAGCCTCGCCACCGTGCTCGGCACGCTGGCGGCCCTCGCCCTCGACCGGCGCGGCGGTTTCCCGGGCCGGGCGCTGTTCTCGGGCCTCCTCGTCGCCCCGATGGTGATGCCGGAGGTCATCATCGGCCTCTCCCTGCTGCTGCTCTTCGTGGCGCTCGGGATCGACCGCGGCCTCCTCACCATCGTGGCGGCGCACGCCACCTTCACGCTCTGCTTCGTCGCCGTGGTGGTGCAGGCGCGGCTGCGCGGGCTCGACCGGACGCTCCTCGAGGCCGCCGCCGATCTCGGCGCCTCCCCGGCCACGGTGTTCCGCACCGTGACCCTGCCGCTGATCCTGCCCGCCGTGGCGGCGGGCTTCCTCCTCGCCTTCACCCTCTCGATGGACGACCTCGTGATCGCGAGCTTCGTCTCGGGGCCGGGCGCCACCACCCTGCCGATGCGGCTCTACAGCCAGGTCCGGCTCGGGGTGACGCCGGAGATCAACGCGATCTCGACCCTGCTGATCGCCACCGTGGCGCTCGGCGTCCTCGTCGCCTCGCTCCTCACCGCCCGCCGCAGCTGATCCGCTATCCGGACGATCACGTCCGTTCAGCGGATGAGAAGCCCGCGCGGCGCGTGAGCGACGCCGACATCCGCATGGCGACGCAATCGGTCGGATCTCGCATGACACCCGATCCCGCGCGATCGAGGCAGCCGGCCTCATTCCTTCAGGTGGGCGACCTGGGTCGCCTTCATGAACATCGCGTCGAGCGCCCTGTCGATGGCCTCGGGCGTGTCCGCCATCTGGAAGTAGCCCGGCGAGGCGCATTGCCTTGCGACGTCCGGCAGGCCCGAGCTGAACCCGTTGACCTTGTTGTTCTCGTCGGCGATGTCGCTCTTCACATACGTGAAATCGATCTTGATGTAGGGAATCAGCAGGACGGACACCGTCACGCCGGCTTGCCTGAGCGTGTCGCAGTATCCCCAGTCCATCGGAACCGGATCGGATCCGCCCGGCGACCAATTAGCGTCGGGATATGCACTGAATTTCGATGGAGATCCGGAATAGTAGCGTTTGCCATTTATCTGTATAGAGTACCATTGGTTGTTCTGCATTCCATCCGTGATCAGAAAGACGAAAGGCTTCGGCTTGATTTGCGTTGAGCCGTCACCGTAGCCGTTCGCCTTGATGGTCGCCAGCATGGACGTGAGCGACGTCTCGAAATGCGTGCCGCCACTGCCCACGCCAGTCGAGGGATCGCCGTTGCTGTCGAGCTGGGTGGCGCCCGTGTCGAGGAGCTGCGTGAACACCATCGGGTTCGACGCGGCGCAGCCCGCCTTGAGGTTGAGGGCGCTGGTATCGGCCGTCAGGTCCTGGAGCGTCCCCATCTGGGTGATGAACGGGTACAGCCCGACCCGGTACTGATTGGCGACTTCCGGCTGGGCGGCGCGCTTGATGAGGTTGCAGACCGCCACGTTCACGGCGCCGGACCGCAGCTGGATGTTGTTGAACACGGCGAGGTCGTAGCCGACGAATCCCGGGAAGTGGCAGGCGAATTGGCATCCCTGCTGATAAACCTTGAAAAAGTCGATCCGATTGAGGGCCGCGAGCTGCGCCTGCCCGTCCGTCGTCGAGGGCAATCCCATCGAGCCCGAGACGTCGATCAGGAGATAGAAATCGAGGTAGCTCGGCACGCTGGTCGTCGCCACCGCCCTGCCCGAGACCGCGGTGGTGCGGATGCCGAAGAGCGGCCCGAAATTGTTGGACACGGTCGCCGTGTAGGTCACCGTCGCCTCGAAGGTCTGGCCGCTGCGCGTGAGCTGGATCGGATCCAGGGCGAAATGCGTGAAGGGCACCGATCCGGCATTGACCGCGAAGGCGTTGGCCGCCCGGGCCTGGCCCTCCGCCACGGCGATGTCCCAGACGTTCCAGTTCCTGGCGTTGGCGGCCACGTAGGCCTTGGCGGTGACCACGGCGGCGAGCGCCGCCGCGTCCGCGGCGTGGTCGAGCTTCGTCTTGGCCCCGACCGCCATGCCGTAATCGACGCCGAGCCCGATCATCCCGATCAGGGGGATCAGCGAGAAGGCGACGATGAGGCTGACATTGCCGGACGCCGCGCCGGCGAAGCCCGCCGCGCGCGCGCGGCGGCGCCTCAGGATCCCGAGCATACGAGGATGCTCCCATCGTTGGTGGTTGGGTTGACGGTGATCTGGCTGGCGTAGCGCGGCTGCAGATAGGCCGAGCGGGCGATGCGGACCGGCGGCACGAAGGACGAGCCGAAGACCGGCACGTAGGTGAACACCACGTCGACCACGATCACCGAGCCCGGCCCGAACAGCGAGCGGGGCAGGCGGCCCGGCGCGGGCGGGGCATCGTTGTCGACGGGCTGCAGCGGCGCTCCGCAGGCGCGGTGGGGTCCGCGGCGGCCGGTCGTCCAGGCGAGGCTCGCCGTGAAGCAGCGGGTCAGGTCGGCCGGGTCGCTGCAGATCGCCCCGGTCGGCGTGAACACCACGCTGGCCGCGTTGATCGAGATCACGTCGGACCAGAGCGCGCCGCGCCGGGCCGCCTGCTGCAGGGCGTAGGGGAACAGCACGGACGCGGCGCTGATGACGACGTCGATCTCCCCCGCGCCCAGCTGGGCGATCGAGCCGGACCGCTCGGGCGGCGGAGCCTGCGTCAGCATCTGGCCGACCGCGGCCGGGATGCGCTCGATCCGCTTGAGGCTGTCCGCGTAGGCGGCGATCTGGAACCCGCCCAGGATGATGAGCAGCAGCAGCGGCAGCAGCAGGGCGAACTCGACCGCCGCGATCGCGCGGCCGTCCCGGCGGAAGCCCTGCAGGCGCGAGGCGGCGGACCTCATCAGTACTGCTCGTTGCGGAAGGCCGCGGTCGCGACCGCGAGGAGCGCCGGCCGGCCGTTCGCGACGGCGGTGAGGTTCGACAGCAGGCTGGCGAGGCCCGGCGGGATCAGGGGCATCGGGTAGATCACCAGCAGGTACTGGTAATCGCCCTGGATGCCGAGCTGGAACACGTCGTCTCCCGGCAGCGGCTGCGGAATTCTCAGGGAGCTCCAGTCATCCGTCAGAAACCGGAAATAATTATCCATGCGTGCTTTGACTTCGACTTTGTAGAGCTTGACGATCACGCTGTCGCAAGAGACGAGCGCGGGCAGGGGCGGGCAGACGAACTGATCGCGAAACTGCGAAGGCGTCATCTGCGCCGCCTGCGACTGCACGGCTCCGGTCATGATCTGGCGGGCGGCCTTGGCGGTGGCGAGGTCGACGGCCTGATTGACGTAGAGGCTGAGGCCGAGGATCAGCACGAAGCTGAGCATCAGCGTCAGCATCGACGCCACCAGGGCGAACTCGACGGCGGCCGCACCGCCGCGGGCGCGAATGAATTTTCCGAGCACATCCATGCGACTGACCCTAGGTCAGACCGTCTAAGGATGGCTTAAGCGGGTCCGCCGGCGCCTGCCGTTCCTCGGGAAGAACGGGCCGCACCTGCGGCCGTGGCTCAATATTCCCATTCAGCCCCGACGCCGAGCGCGGCGGCGCCGTTCGCCCCGGCCTCGCCCTGGACCTTGATGCGCCCGGTCACGTCGTAGGTGAGCGTGGCGGCGCTGTCCTCCGGCCGGGCGCCGGCCTTCACCCCGACCGAGAGCCGGTCCCCGAGCGCCCGCGACAGCCCGACCGCCGCGCCGCCCCTCGACCCGGCCTGCACGTCGAGGCTGTCGAGGCCGAGCCCCTTGCGGGCGCTCTCGAACACGTCGGGCCCGCCCGCATTCCCGGAGAGCTGCGCCACCCCCTGCGCGAGCTGCAGGGCCTGGAAGGGCGAGAGGCCGCCCGAGGCCTTCTTGAACAGGAGGCGGGAGAGCACCTCGTCCTGCGGCAGGGGCGGCTCGGAATTGAGGGCGAAGACCGGCCGGTCGGCCGGGCCGCTCACGGCGATGCGGGCGGTCACGTCGCCGGCCTGGGTCTGGGCCTCGAAGTCGAGGTCGGGCGCCGTGAGGTCGCCCGCGAAGCCGACGCGGCCGCGGGTGAAATCGAGCCGCTGGCCGACGATCTGGATCCGGCCGCGGCGCAGCGCGAAGCTCCCGTTCGCCACCGGCGCCCGCGAGGTGCCGGTGAGGCGCAGCGACCCGCCGAGTTCCGCATCGACGCCGCGGCCGCGCACCACGATGCGCCCGGGCACCGAGACGGCGAGGTCGAGGGCCGCGTCGAAGGGCGCGGCCCGGCGTCCGGCCCGCGCCCGCTCCCGGGCCCGGGCGGCCAAGCGGCCGCGCTCGGCCTCCGGCACGTTGACGTGGCGCAGGCCCGGCAGGGGCTCGACGGTGGCGGGCAGGCGGTCCGGGATGCCGACCGCGAGCGAGATCACCTCGACCCGGCCGGCGATCCGCGGGGTGCGCGCGAGCGGCCCGGTGAGCGCGAGGTCGAGCCCGGCGACCGCCGTCATCAGCGGGCTCGCGGCGAGCTCGGCGCGGTCGGCCCGGATGGTCAGGTTGCCCGGGAAGCCGGCGCCGGGATCGACCGCCACCCGGCCCGTCGCGCTCAGCGTGCCGCCGTTGCGGGTGGCGGCGGTGAGGCGCTCGATCGCCAGGGCGTCGCCGCGCCCGCTGACCCGGCCCTCGATCCGGTCGAGGCGGATGCCCCGCAGCGGATCGGTGAAGCTGCCGCCGGTGAGCGTGGCGCCGCCCCCGACCCGGGGCGCCGCGAGGGGCCCGGTCACCTCGGCGTCGAGGGCGACCCGGCCGGCGAGGCGCTGGCCGGAGGCGGAGAGGAGCGTGTTGGCGAGCGCCGCGTCGAGGCTGCCCCGGGCCGTCACGCCGAGCGGCCCGCCGGGCTCGACCGGCAGGAAGCCCCCGAGGGTCACGGCGAGGCCCCGCCCGGCCGCGACGGTGCCGTCGAGGCCCGCCCGCCCGTCGCGGATCTCCCCCCGAAGGCGCGCCTCGACCGGCGGCAGGCCGGCCGAGCGCGTCTCCGGCGTGGCGAGCCGGGCGACCCGCAGGGCGTAGCGTCCCTCGGGGCTGCCGGCCGGCCCGGCGAGGCTGACCTCCCCGTCGAGCGTGCCGGAGACGGCGAGGCGCGGGTCAGCGAGCCGGGCCAGGGAGAGCGGCACGGCCGAGAGGCTCGCCCGCAGGTCGAGCCGGTGCCCGATCCGCCCGTCGAGGCTCGCCCGGCCGGAGCCCGCCGCCAGGCCGAGATGCTCGACCACGAGGTCGCGCCCGTCGAGGCGCAAAGTCGCCGGGCCGGCGAGGGCGAGGCGGTCGCCGCCGCGCTGGGCCGCGAACCGGACGAGGTCGAGGCGCGGGGCCTCGCCGGCCTCCGGCCGGCCGGCTTCCAGCCGGGCGGCCCCGTCGAGGAGGAAGCCCCGCGCCCGCGCCTGGATCGTCAGGTCGCTCGCCTCCGCGGCGGACCGCGCCTCGAAGCGCAGGGTCTCGACGGTCTCGCCCGCCGCGACCAGCCGCTCGGCGGCGAGGCGGCCGTCGAGGCGCGGCGCCGCGCGCAGGTCGCTGCCGGCGAGGTCGGCGTCGAGCCGCGCCAGGGCGATCTGCCCGGCCCGGAGCCCCTCGCCCGCCGCCCGGACGCGCGCGTCCTGGCGGCCGTCGCGGCGCGCCAGGGTGATCCCGGCATCGAGCCGGCCGGCGAGGCGGGTGAGGGCGAGGGCCGAGAGGTCGTCGAGGCTGCCGGCCCTGAGGCCGAGCTCGCCCTCGGCGAGGCCGCTCCCGGCATCGATCGCGGCGGCGCCGCGCAGCTCCACCGAGCCGAGGCTGAAGCCCAGGCGGTCGAGGACCCAGTCGCCGCGCCGCCGGGCGAGGTGGGCCTCCCCGGCGAGCGGCTTGCCCCCGACCCGGCCCGAGAGGGTGAGCGTCCCGTCCGGGCGGCCGGTGACGTCGCGCAGATTCGCCGCCAGGACGAGGTCGCGCAGGGGCCGCCCGAGGGCCGAGCCCTGCGGCGCCTCGGCGGTGAGCGCGAGGTCGGGCCGCTCCAGCGAGCCGGTGAGGGTCGCGCCGAGGCGGGCGGCGCCCGCGAGGTCCGGGTGGAGCGCGGCGAGGTCGGCGAGGTCGAGCCGGGCGGCGAGGTTCGCCTGCGCCAGGGTGGCGCGGCCCTCCGCCGTGGCGCTGACGGCCCGCCCCTCGAGCCGCGCCCGCTCGACCGCGTAGCCGTCCGGCAGGCGGGTCAGGCGGCCGCTCAGGCGGGGAGCGGGGCCGAGGCTGCGGTCGAGGGCGGGAGTGCCGAGGGCGAGCCCCTCGCCCGCCGCCTCCAGCTCCGCCGCGACGCCGCCGCGGCCGGGATCGCCCGACAGGAGGGCGGAGGCGGAGAGCCGCCCGGCGAGCGGGCGTCCGGCCAGCAGCGAGAAGGCGGCGAGGTCGCCGAGCTCCGCCCGCAGGGTCCCGGCCACCTCGGTGCGGCCGAGCCGGCCGGCGTAGCGCAGGCTCGCCCCGGGCGCCTCGAGGCTGAGGGTCCGGAGGTCGGCCACCCCGTCCGGGCGCAGCTCGCCGCGCAGGGCAAAGCGCGCCTCGGGCCCGACCGCGCGGCGCAGGGCCGGGTCGGCGAGGTGCAGGCCCTCGAAGGCCGCGTCGGCCGCGAGGCGGAAGGACTGGCCCGCCGGCAGCCTCGGCAGCGGCTCGACCGCGAGGTCGGCGCTGATCCTGGCAAGGCGGCTCTCCGCCGCGCGCAGGCCCGCGGCCCGCAGCGTGCCGCGCAGGGCCGGGGCCGCGAGCGGTCCCGTGAGGGATCCGTCGAAGGTCAGGGCCTCGACCTCGCCGGCGCCGGTCCGGGTGACGCCGCCCTCGGTGGGCAGCGCCCGGGCCGCGAGCGCGAGGTCGGCCCGTCCGGCCGCGTCGAGGCCCCCGGCGGCGGTGAGCGTCGCGGTCCGGGAGGTGAGGGCGAAGCGCTCGATCCGGGAGGCGCCGTCGCGCGAGAACAGCAGCGCCCCGTCGAGCCGGGTCGTGCCCGCGAAGACCGCCGCCGCCGGCCCGGGCACCAGCCCCTCGATGCGCGAGGCGAGGTCCAGGACCATGCGCCGCCCGGCCTCGACCCGGTCGATGCGGGCCCGCCCCTCGGCGCCGATCTCGTCGCCGGCCCGGAAGGCGAGGCTCGCCCCGAAGGCGTCGAGGGGGCCGCGCCCGTCGAGGTCGAGGGTGACGGGCGGCAGGCCCGGCAGGGCGAGGGCCCGCGCGACGAGGCCGCCCTGCGGCTCGTCGTGGGCGAGCTTCACGTCGAGGCGCTGGCCCTCCGGCACGTAGGCGAGTCGGAGCGTCGCGGTGCCGGGCCGGTCGAGGCGGCGGATGCCGAGGGCGAGGTCGAGCCCCTCGCCCGGGTCGCCGAGCCGCGCCTGGCCCGCCCCGGCGAGGCGGGCGGCCTCGCCGAGCACCGGCGCGCCGAGGCCGAGTTCGTCGAGGGTGAAGGCCTTCACCTCGACCTTCACGGGCAGGTCGGGCAGGAGCGGGCCGTCGGAGGCGGTGGCGACCGGGTTCGGCAGGGGCCGGCGCAGCACCTCCAGGCGGCCGATCTCCAGCCGGTCGATCTCCAGGCGCCGGGCGAGGAGGGCGGTGCGCCGCCAGATCAGCCGCGCCCGGTCGAGGCGCAGCCAGACGCCCTCGCGGTCGGCGATGGCCACGTCGCGGATCGTGGCGTCGGAGGAGAGCGCGCCGTCGACGGCGCCGATCGAGACCCGCGAGGCGGGCGTCGAGAGGGCGCGGGAGAGGAGATCGCCCAGGATCGTGGTCTCGCCCTCGGCGGCGCGGCCGCGCCCCTGCGCCGCCAGGAGGGCGAGGGGGAGGGCGAGGGCGAGGACGAGGAGGCCGGCGAGGAGCGCCCGGCGCAGGCGGCCGGCGCGGGCCGCGAAGGCAGCGTTCATCAGAAGGCCTGCCCGATGCTGATGTACAGGGCGACGGGCGGCTGCTTGAGCGCCTTGTCGGGGTTCAGGGGCGCCGCGAGGTCGACGCGGATCGGGCCGATGCCCGTGTAGTAGCGCAGGCCCAGGCCCGCCGCGTAGCGGATCCGCTCGTCGAAATCCGGCAGGCTCGACGCGAAGGCGGTGCCGGCGTCCAGGAACGGCACGAGGCCGATCGTGTCGGTGATCCTGATGCGGGCCTCGAGCGAGCCTTCGAGGAGCGAGCGGCCGCCGATCGGCAGCTGGAACGGACCGATCGGGCCGACCGTGCGGTAGGCATAGCCGCGGATCGAGCCGCCCCCGCCCGCGAAGAAGCGCAGCGAGGCCGGGATCCGCTCCAGGCTCGCCCCCGTGATGGAGCCGAAGCCGACCCGCGCCGCCAGGATGGTGCGCGCCTCGTCGTCGAGGGCGAGGTAAGTGGAGCCCTGCGCCTTGGCGAGGAAGATCCCCGGATCCGAGCCGAGGAAGCCCGGATAGGGGGTCGCCGCGGCGGTGAGGCGGATCCCCCGGGTCGGGTCGAGGAGGTTGTCGGTCGAGTCGTAGGCGACCGAGACCGGCAGGCCGACGAGGCGGTAATCGACCTTGCCGAGCGCGTCCCGGGACGAGCCGACCTGTCCCTCGATCCCCGCCTGGACCGAGGCCGCGTCGCCGAAGCGGTGGCGCAGCGCCACCGTGCCGCCGGCCGCGTCCGTGAAGTAGGATTGCTGGACCTCGCGGCCGACGAAGGCGCCCGCCACGAGGTCGTTGCGGGTGCCGAGCAGGCCCGGCTTGACGAAGGTGGCGGCGAGCCGGCCGCCGAGGCCGTTCGTCTCGATGCCCGCGAGCTTGCGGCGCCGCGCGTAGTAATCCTGCCCGAGCCCCAGATAGGACAGGTCGGCGTCCAGCCGCAGGCTCTCGCCGCCGCCGAACAGGTTGCGGTGGGCCCAGTAGCCCCGCACGCCCGGCCCGTCGACCGTGGAGTAGCGCGCCGCGACCCCGAGGAGGTTCGGGGCCCGCTCGCTCACCTCGACGAAGACCGGGAGCCGGCCCTCCGCGTCGAGGCCGTCGGCCTCGCGCACCCGCACGCCGCCGAGCGCCTCCAGGCGGGTCACCGAGCGGCGGATCCCGGCGATCGCCTCGGGGGAGTAGGGATCGCCCGGCTCGGCGTAGATGAAGGAGCGCACCACCGCCGGGTCGAGGCCGGCCGCGCCCCGCACCGTCACCGGGCCGAGCCGCGCCGCCGGCCCGGGATCGACCGTCAGCGTCGCGTCGAGCGCCCGGGCCGCGTGGTCCGCCACCGGATCGAGCCGCACCACCCTGGCGAAGGGGTGGCCCTGCGCGCGCAGGTGATCGACGATCCGGGCCTGCCGGGCGAGGACCGTGGCCGAGCGGCCGGACTCGTCGGCGCTGCGGGTGAGGCGGTCCGGCAGGTCGAGGGGGAGGCCGGAGGCGTCGCGCACCGTGAGCCGCCGCAGCCGGTAGAGCGGGCCCTGCGCGATCGCGATCCGCACCGCCACGAGGCGGCGGTCGCGGGCGGCCTCGGCCGCGCGCAGGGCGGCGCGGGCCGCCGCCTCGCCGCCGAGCACGACGTCCTCGATCCGCACCGTGACGGTGCCCGAGTAATAGCCGTAGCCCCAGAGCACGTCGAGCAGGCGGCCGGCATCGGCCTCGGCGCGGCGCAGCAGGCCCTCGGCGTCGGGCGGCGGCTCGTCCCGCAGGCGGTGGAGGCTCGAGGCATCCTCCAGGGCGGTGCGCAGGTCGTCGTCCTCGACGCCCTGGACGCGCAGGGCGTAGGGCAGGGCGTCGGGCCGGGGGACGGGCGGCGCCTCCTCGCTGCCGAACAGGCCGAAGAGGTCGAAGGCCCGCGCCTCCGGCGCGCCCATCAGGCAGGCGACGACGGCGAGCGCTCCGGTGCGGCGCCCCCCGGCGCGGCGCCCGGCCCGGGCGCCGCCTGCGATCCGTCTCCTGTCCGGCATGCTCCGGCTGCTCGCTGTCCCCGGTTGCCCACAGGTCGGCTCCATGCCGCAAGGGTCGGCGGGGTTCGTGTTCAAACCGTGTCCACGCCGGAGCGCGGCGCGTGCCACTTTGAGAGCAAGCGGCGCGATCCCTCAACCCCGGCCGGAGAGCTTGCGGCGTGCGGTCGCGCTTCGCGCCGGGCCGCCGCCGACGATATCGCCCGGGTGCGGGCGCCGCGACCGTCCCGCCGCGACCGTCCCGCCGCGGCCGGCCGGGCGCGGCCGGTCCGATTGCGGTGGGCGCGGTCGAGGAGGAGCCATGCTGCCGATCGTGTTCCATCCGGCCTACGAGGCCGAATTGCCGGAGGGCCACCGCTTCCCGATGCGGAAATACGGCCGCCTCGCCGAGATCCTGCGCGCGCGCGGCCTGGTGCCGAACGGGTTCGTGCGGCCCGAGCCGGCCGGCGCGCCGACCGTCGCGCTGGCGCATGACCGCGCCTACGTCGATCAGGTGCTCACCGCGACGGTGCCGCGCGCGGTCGAGAAGCGGATCGGCCTGCCGGTCGATGCGGGCGTGGCGCGCCGCTCCCTCGCCTCGGCGGGCGGCACGCTGCTGGCCGGGCGGCTCGCCCTCGCGGGCGGGCTCGCGGGCAGCACCGCGGGCGGCAGCCATCACGCCAGGCGGGCCGGGGGCGGGGGCTTCTGCGTCCTCAACGACGTGGCGGTGGCGGCGCTCGCGCTCCTGCGCGAGGGCGCGATCCGGCGGGCCCTCGTCATCGACCTCGACGTGCACCAGGGCGACGGGACCGCCGACTGCCTCGCGGGCGAGCCGGACCTGTTCACCTTCTCCATGCACGGCGAGCGGAACTACCCGACCGACAAGGTGCCGGGCGACCTCGATGTCGGGCTGCCGGACGGGCTCGACGACGCCGGCTACATGGCCGCGCTGGTCCGGCACGTGCCGCGCCTGCTCGACGCGCTGCGGCCCGACCTCGTCTTCTACAACGCGGGCGTCGACCCGCACCGGGACGACCGGCTCGGGCGGCTCGCGCTCACGGACGAGGGCCTCCTCGCCCGCGACCGCCACGTGGTCGGCGAGACCCGGCGCCGCGGCATCCCCCTGGCGGCGGTGATCGGCGGCGGCTACGCGACGGAGATCGACGCGCTCGCGGCCCGCCACGCCCTCGTCTTCGAGGCCATGGCCGAGTGGGCCTGAGCGGAACGGCTGAGCCTGTGCCTCGTTGACAGCGGAGACAGGGCGCTCGCCGCCCGCCAGCCGGAGGGGAAGGCCATGAGCTTGATCGGCCGCATCGTCACCAAGATCCTGGGCAACGACGATCCGAATGCCCGCCCGGGCGACCGCTACGACACCCGCAACGCCGATTCGAGCACGCTCGTCGGCCGCATCGTCACCAAGATCCTGCGCCGCTGAGGCGGCACCCCGAGCGGCGCCCGCGCCCGGGCGCCGCTCGGTCCCGGCCCCGTCATGCGCCATCCGGTTGATGGCTTCGCCATCTTCCATTTCGGCCATGCGGATGTCGTCCTCGCTCAGGCGCCGCGCAGGCGCGTGATCCGGGATCCGCTTCGATCGAGCGGATCCCGGATCAGGCGTAGCGGCGGCGCAGCAACGCGTAGACGAGGCGCGCGGTCTGCACCTCGCCGCCCTCCGGCCGACCGGGCTTGGTGCTCGGGTTCCAGCCGTAGAGGTCGAGGTGAACGTGGGCCTTCGCGGCGGTTGCGAAGCGGCGCAGGAACAGGGCCGCCGTGACCGCGCCCGCGAAGGGGCCGCCCGAGACGTGGTTGACGTCCGCGACCTTCGAGTCGAGCAGGCTCGCGTAGGGCGCCCAGAGCGGCAGCCGCCAGACCGGATCGTTCACCGCCCGCCCGATCTCGGCCATCTCGGCGGCCAGCCCGTCATCCTCCGTGAACAGGGCCGGCAGGTCCGGGCCGAGGGCCACGCGGGCCGCGCCCGTCAGGGTCGCGAAATCGACGAGGAGGTCCGGGCTCTCCTCGTCCGCGAGCGCGAGCGCGTCGGCGAGGATCAGGCGGCCCTCCGCGTCGGTGTTGCCGATCTCCACGGTGAGGCCGCGGCGGCTGCGCAGGACGTCGCCCGGCCGGAAGGCGCTCCCCGAGATCGCGTTCTCGACGGCCGGCACCAGGACGCGCAGGCGCAGGCGCAGGCCCGCCCCCATCGCCATCTCGGCGGCGGCCAGCGCGGCGGCGGCCCCCGCCATGTCCTTCTTCATCAGCAGCATGGCGGCCGAGGGCTTGATGTCGAGACCGCCCGTGTCGAAGGCGACGCCCTTGCCGACCAGGGTGACCTTCGGGGCCCCCGGATCGCCCCAGGTCAGGTCGATGAGGCGGGGCGCCCGGTCCGAGGCGCGCCCGACCGCGGCGATCATCGGGAAATCCCGCTCCAGGGCCTCGCCCGACACGACCGTGCAGGCCGCCCCGGCGCGCGCGGCGAGGCCGCGCGCCGCGGCCTCGATCTCGGCCGGGCCGAGGTCGTTGGCGGGCGTGTTGACGAGGTCGCGCCCCGCCGCGACCGCAGCGGCGATGCGTTCGACCTCGGCCGCGTCGACGCCCTCGGGCGTGGCGAGCACCGCCGCCGGCGCCGGCCGGTCGCGGTAGCGGGCGAAGCGATAGGCGGCGAGCCGCCAGGCCAGGGCGGCGAGGAGCGGGTCCGGCGGGGCCGCCGCGAAGCGGTAATCGCCCTCCGGCAGCGCGTCGGCGAGCTTGCCCGGCGCGAAGGGATCCCCCTTCGGGTCGATGCCGAGGACGACGCCCGCGAGGCTCCCGTCCGCCCCGGGGAGCACGCAGTGGCTCCCGGGCTTGGCCGAGAAGCCGGTTGCCCGGGCGTAGGCGGCGGCCGCGGCCGGGAGGGTCTCGGCGAGGGCGGGCCATCCCTCCGCCGTGACGCACCAGATCGGACGGGCGGCGGAGGCGTCGGGGGATGAGGTCACGGGCGGGTCCCGGGTTCGAGAGGAGGTGCACCGCTGCCTAGCGCAGCCGACCGGGCCTTGTCACACCGGCCGCGCGGCGCGCGGCGCCACCGCATCCGCCGTGCCGCGCCGGGCCCGACGCTGCGGCCGGTCGACGATCCCGCTTCCGGTGCCTTCGGGGCGGGCTGTGCGGCCGCGCAACCCCGCTGAGGTCCATCGCCCCGTCGGGCTGCGCATCGACCGCGCGCTCCCTGGTCCCGGGCGGGCGGTTGACGCAGGGTCCCGCGAGCACAGGGCCTCGCTCCCGGCGGCGCGGCTCCCCGCTCATCGGCGACCGACACGGGACGACAATCCCCGAACGGCGCCCGCAACGGATGATTTCTCAACGATATCAATGCCGCCTCGTTAACCCCCGGTTAGGGTTAACACCCTATTCCGGGCAGCGAGGCGGCGCGTTGGGCCGCCCGAGCCCGCCTGAGGAGAGCCGGATGCGGTCCCCCGTCGACGTGTCGCGTTCCGCCCTGGTGCGCCTTCTCGCGGCCGGCACGATGGCGCTGCTCGTGTCCGGGTGCCTGTCGCGCTCGCCGACGACGACCGGCTCGATCGATGTCGGCACCGGCGCCGGCAATGCTCGGCGCGACCTCGACCGGCTCGCCGCGCGCTACACCCGCGATCCGGCCGATGTCGGCACCGCCATCGCGTATGCGGGGGCGCTGCGCGCCAGCGAGCAGACCGCGCAGGCCGTCGCGGTGCTGCAGCAGACGGCCCTGCGCAACCCCAAGAACCCGGCGGTGCTCGCGGCCTACGGCAAGACCCTGGCGGAGGCCGGGCGGTTCGGCGAGGCGGCGGAAGTCCTCCAGAACGCCCACTCGCCGGCCAATCCGGACTGGCGCGTGCTCTCGGCCCAGGGCGCCGTCGCCGACCAGATGGGCGACCACGCCCAGGCCCAGCGCTACTACGAGACCGCCCTCAAGATCGTCCCGGGCGAGCCGAGCGTGCTGTCCAATCTCGGCCTCTCCTACGCGCTGGCCAAGCGCCTGCCCGAGGCCGAGCGGGTGCTGCGGCAGGCCGCCGCCGATCCGCGCGCCGACGCGCGGGTGCGTCAGAACCTCGCCCTGGTGCTCGGGCTCGAGGGGCGCTCGGCCGAGGCGGAGGAACTGATGCGCCGCGACCTCGGCGGCGCGGAGGCGGCCCAGAACGCCGCGGCGCTCCGGGCCTTCGTGGCGCAGCCGAACGGCTGGCAGGCGATCCGCTCGGCGGATGCCCGCAAGCGCAAGCCCGCGGGCTGAGCGCCGCTCAAGGGCGGGCTCCGCTCAGCGCGGGCGGCGGGAGACGCTCACCACGTTCGAGTCGCGCGCGGGCCGCTTGGCGGCCCGCGGCTCGTCCGGGAGCGCGTGCTCGACGGCTCGGACGATGGCGGGGGCGTCGAGGCCGGCCTGGGCGTACATGCGCTCGGGCGTGTCGTGGTCCTGGTAGCTGTCCGGCAGGGTCAGCGTGCGCACCCGCACCGTCCCGGCATCCAGCGCCCCGCGCCCCGCGAGCAGGTGCAGCACCATCGCGCCGAAGCCCCCGGTCGAGCCCTCCTCCACCGTCACCAGCACCTCGTGGCTGCCCGCAAGATCCAGCAGCAGCCCCTCGTCCAGCGGCTTGGCAAAGCGCGCATCCGCCACCGTCACCCCGATCCCGCGCTCCTCCAGCTGCTCGGCCGCCTTCAGCGCCTCCGCCAGGCGCGTCCCCAGGCTCACCAGCGCCACCCGCGCCCCCTCCGGGCGCCGGATCACCCGGCCGCGGCCCAGCGCCAGAACCTCGCCCTTCTCGGGCAGGTCCACCCCCACCCCCTCGCCCCGCGGGTAGCGGAAGGCGATCGGGCCGGCATCGTGCGCGTGGGCGGTCGCCACCATGTGCACCAGCTCCGCCTCGTCGGCGGCCGCCATCACCACCATGTTGGGCAGGCAGCACAGGTAGGCCAGGTCGAAGGCCCCCGCATGCGTCGCCCCGTCCGCCCCGACCAGGCCGGCCCGGTCGAGCGCGAAGCGCACCGGCAGGTTCTGCAGCGCCACGTCGTGCACGACCTGGTCGTAGGCCCGCTGCAGGAAGGTCGAGTAGATCGCGCAGAACGGCCGGTAGCCCTCCGCCGCCAGCCCGGCCGCGAAGGTCACGGCGTGCTGCTCGGCGATGCCGACGTCGAAGGTGCGCCCCGGATGGGCCTTGGCGAACAGGTCGACCCCGGTGCCGGAGGGCATCGCGGCGGTGATCGCCACCACCTTGTCGTCGGCGTCCGCCGCCTTGACCAGGCTCTCGCCGAACACCCGGGTGTAGGTCGGGGCGTTGGCCTTGGCCTTGACCTGCTGGCCGGAGACGACGTCGAACTTGACCACGGCGTGGCCGCGGTCGGCGGCGGCCTCGGCGGGGGCGTAGCCCTTGCCCTTCTGGGTGACGACGTGGACCAGGACCGGCCCCTCGGGCGCGTCGCGGACGTTCTTGAGGATGGGCAGCAGGTGGTCGAGGTTGTGGCCGTCGATCGGGCCGACGTAGTGGAAGCCGAGCTCCTCGAACATGGTGCCGCCGCCCGCCAGGATGCCGCGGGCGTATTCCTCGGCGCGCACGGCGGTGTCGTAGAGGGCCTTGGGCAGCAGGCGGCCGAACTGGCGGGCGGTGTCGCGCAGGGAGCGGTAGGTGTCGCCGGAGACCAGGCGGGCGAGGTAGGCCGACATGGCGCCGACCGGGGGCGCGATGGACATGTCGTTGAGGATGACGACGAGGCGGGAGCGCAGGGCGCCGGCGTTGTTCATGGCCTCGTAGGCCATGCCGGCGGAGATGGATCCGTCGCCGATGACCGCCACGACGTTGCGGCGCTCGGGGGTCTCGCCGCGGGCGCGGGCGGCGGCCTCGGCGAGGTCGCGGGCGACGGCCATGCCGAGGCCGGCGGAGATGGAGGTGGAGGAGTGGGCGGCGCCGAAGGGATCGTAGGGGCTCTCGGCGCGCTTGGTGAAGCCGGAGAGGCCGCCGCCCTGGCGCAGGGTGCGGATGCGGTCGCGCCGGCCGGTGAGGATCTTGTGCGGGTAGGCCTGGTGGCCGACGTCCCAGATCAGGCGGTCGTCGGGAGTGTGGAAGACGTAGTGCAGGGCGACCGTGAGTTCGACCACGCCCAGCCCCGCGCCGAGATGGCCGCCGGTGACCGAGACCGCGTCGATGGTCTCGGCGCGCAGTTCCGCGGCGAGCTGCGCCAGGTCGCTCTCCGGCAGGGCGCGAAGCTCCGACGGATCACGGACGCGATCGAGGAGGGGAAGGCTGAGCGGTGACACCGAACGATCCTCATGTCCGGAAGGGGGGGCGCGGCGCCAGGGCGCGCGACGGCCGCCGACGGGCGGGGGGCGGGCGGCGCCGCGGGAGGGCTGCGTCAGGCGACATCGAGCGGCGCCGTGCCGACGGGGCTGCCATCCGCCCCGAGGGTGATGCGCTGGATGCGCGCCTCGGCGCGCTGCAGGAGCTGCTCGCAATGCCGCTTCAGCGCCTCGCCGCGCTCGTAGATCGCGACGGATTCGTCGAGCGGGACGTTGCCCTGCTCCAGGCGCTGCACGATGCCCTCAAGCTCTTCGAGGGCTTTCTCGAAAGGCAGATCGCCCGTCACGGCCGGGCCGGACGGGGGAACGGCCGATGCGGCATCGGACCGGACTGCGGTCATCCTGAAAAGCTCTCCTTCGAGCGGAGGTTTATGACCGCCTGCCTGTCTCAAAACAACCCTTCGGCCGATCTGGCCCGGGGACACCGGACCAAACTCCGAGAGGGGCAGCCTTTGCGCCACACCGGTTCGGCGGCGCGGTGCGGCGCCGGCCGCGCGCCTCGGCCGCCCGGATCGGGCCCTCGCGCGAGGGTTCGGACCGCGCCGGACCCGGCGGGTGCGGTGGCGCACCGCGCCGGGCCGGTCGCGGATGTCGTCTCCCGTGATCCTCTCAACCGGCGGAGGCATCCATGGGCGTCGCGACCCTCGACAGCGGAATCCGGTCCCACCCCCCGACCGCGCGCGCCATCCCGCACCGCCTCCCTTCCGGCGCGGCGCCCCGGGGCCTGCGCGGTCGGCTCGCCGCCCTCGCGGTGCTGGTCGCCGTCGCCGGCGGGGCCGGCCCGCTGGTGATGCAGGTCGGCCCGGCCGCCGCGGCGATGAACCGTGAGGCCGCCGCCCGGATCGGCCTCCTGACGGAGGCGATGTTCTGCACGGCGACCGCCGCGGGCAGCGCCGCCTTCTGCGGCCACTGACGGCCGGGCCTCAGAAGCGGACCGCCCGCGCGCGCTTGACCTGGGGAATCGCCTCGATCTGGCGCAGCAGCGCCGGCGAGACCGGCTGGTCGACCGCCGCGAAGCAGATCGCGTCGCCCCCGGGCCGGTCGCGGCCGAGATGGAAGGTGGCGACGTTGACCCCCGCCTCGCCGAGCAGCGTGCCGAACCGGCCGATGAAGCCCGGCTGGTCGGCGTTGCGCACGTAGAGCATGTGGGGCGCGAAGGCGGCCTCGAGGGGGATCGAGCGGATCTCGACGATGCGGGGCACCCCGTCCTGGAAGACGGTGCCGGCCGCGTCCCGGGGCATGTCCTCGGCCTCGACGGTCACGTGCAGCACCGAGCCGTAGTTGCGCGCGGTGCCGGTGCGGGTGGTGGTCTCCACCACGATGCCGCGCTGGCGGGCGACCTCGGTGGCCGAGACCATGTTGACGCCCTCCAGGAACGGCCTCAGCGCGCCCGCCACCGCCGCGGCGGTGAGCGCCCGCAGGTTCATGGCGGCGACCTCGCCCTCGAAGGCGATGCGGATGCCGCGGATCGGCGCCTCGGTGAGCTGGCCGAGGAAGGAGCCGAGCTGCTCGGCGAGCGTCACGAAGGGCCGCAGGCGCGGCGCCTCCTCGGCCGAGATCGACGGGAAGTTCACCGCGTTGCGGATCGCCCCGTGCAGGAGGTGGTCGGCCATCTGCTCGGCCACCTGGAGGGCGACGTTCTCCTGCGCCTCGCGGGTCGAGGCGCCGAGATGCGGCGTGCAGATCACGCTCGGGTGGCCGAACAGCACGTTCTCGGTGGCGGGCTCGACCGCGAACACGTCGAGGGCGGCGCCGGCCACGTGGCCGCTGTCCAGGGCGGCGCGCAGGGCGGCCTCGTCGACGAGCCCGCCCCGGGCGCAGTTGACGATGCGCACCCCGGGCTTGGTGCGGGCGAGGGCCTCGGCCGAGAGGATGTTGCGGGTCTTGTCGGTGAGCGGCACGTGCAGGGTGATGACGT
This sequence comes from Methylobacterium sp. 4-46, assembly GCF_000019365.1. Taxonomy (GTDB): domain Bacteria; phylum Pseudomonadota; class Alphaproteobacteria; order Rhizobiales; family Beijerinckiaceae; genus Methylobacterium. The sequence goes on from NC_010511.1 coordinate 7,025,702, forward strand.
CGGCCCGGCGCAGCAGGTCGTCGAGCTCGACCTTCTCGACCCCGATCTCGACGGCGCGCTCGGGGGTCAGGAAGGGATCGTAGGCGATGACGCGCATGCGCAGGCCGATGCCGCGATCCGCGACGATCGCCCCGATATTGCCGCAGCCGATGACGCCGAGCGTCTTGGCGGTGAGCTCGATGCCGAGGAAGCGGTTCTTCTCCCAGCGCCCGGCCTGGGTGGAGGCGTCCGCCTGCGGGATCTCGCGGGCCAGGGCCAGCATCAGGGCGATGGCGTGCTCGGCGGTGGTGACCGCGTTGCCGTGCGGCGTGTTCATCACGATGACGCCGCGGGCGGTCGCGGCCGGCACGTCGACGTTGTCGACCCCGATGCCGGCCCGGCCCACCACCCGCAGGCGCCCGGCCCGCTCGAGCAGGGCGGCCGTGACCCGGGTGGTCGAGCGGATGGCGAGGCCGTCATACGCCCCGATGGCGGCGGCGAGCGCCTCCTTGTCCTTGCCGAGGTCGGGCCGGAGGTCGGCGACGAGGCCGCGCTCGCGGAAGATCGCGACCGCGGCGGGGGAGAGGGAATCGGAGATGAGGACGCGCTTCTGCGTGGTCATGGGCAAGGCTCCGGCTGGGCAAGGCTCCGGCTGGGCAAGGCTCCGGCTGGGCAAGGCTCGGGCAAGGCATCCGGGATGCGGGGCCGGATCCGCCGCGCGCGCCGTCCGGACAGGGCGCAGCCTTCCCCCGCTTGCGGCGGGGGCGCGGCGCGCGACGCCGGGACCGCCGGGGCGGATCCGCGCGCGGTCTGTCAGGCGGCCTGCCGGAGGAGGCGGGCCTTCTCCTGCGCGAAGGCCCAGTCGAGCCAGGGCGTCAGCGCCTCGAGGTCGCTCCGCTCCACGGTGGCGCCGCACCAGATCCGCAGCCCCGCCGGCGCGTCCCGGTAGGCCCCGACGTCGAGGGCGACGCCCTCGCGCTCCAGGGTCGCGGCGATGCCCTTGGCCAGGGCCGCCACGGCCTCGGGGCCGCGGCCCGTCACCTCGGGATCGGCGATCACCAGGCAGACGCTGGTGTTCGAGGCGGTGGCCGGCGCGCGCGCGAGGTTCTCGACCCAGGGCGTCCGCGCCACCCACGCGGCGATGACCCGGGCATTCGCGTCCGCCCGGGCGCGCAGGGCCGGCAGGCCCCCGATCCCCTGCGCCCAGAGCAGGGCGTCGATGTAGTCCTCGACCGCCAGCATGGAGGGCGTGTTGATGGTCTCGCCCTCGAAGAGGCCCTCGATGAGCTTGCCGCCCTTGGTCATGCGGAAGATCTTCGGCATCGGCCAGGCCGGCACGTGGCTCTCCAGCCGCGCCGCGGCGCGGGGGGAGAGGATCAGCATGCCGTGCGCCGCCTCGCCGCCGAGCACCTTCTGCCAGGAGAAGGTCACGGCATCGAGCTTGGCCCAGTCGAGATCCTGCGCGAAGGCCGCCGAGGTGGCGTCGCAGATCACCACGCCCTCGCGGTCCGCGGCGATCCAGTCCGCGTCGGGCACGCGCACGCCCGAGGTGGTGCCGTTCCAGGTGAACACCACGTCGTGGTGCCGGGTGTCCACGGCCGCGAGGTCGGGCAGGGCGCCGTAGGGCGCCGTGGTGACCCGGGCGTCGAGCCTGAGCTGCTTGACCGCGTCGGTGACCCAGCCCTCGCCGAAGGATTCCCAGGCCAGCATCTCGACCGGGCGGGGCCCGAGCAGCGACCACATCGCCATCTCGACCGCGCCGGTGTCGGAGGCCGGCACGATGCCGATGCGGTAATCGTCCGGCACCTGCAGCACGGTGCGGGTGAGGTCGATCGCCTGCTTGAGCTTGGCCTTGCCGAGCTTCGCGCGGTGGGAGCGGCCGAGCGCCGCGTCCGAGAGGGCGGCGGGGGTCCAGCCGGGGCGCTTGGCGCAGGGGCCGGACGAGAAGAAGGGCGCGCGCGGGCGCGCGTCGGGCCGGGTCGTCATGCGGTGTCCATCCTTCCAGATGGGCGCCTCTCGGTGGGGAGAGGTGTCCCGCCGCCGGGAATGACCGAGCCGCGCGCGCCGGTCAAGCGGCGATCGCGGCGCTCCCGGCCGGGCGCAGGCCCTGCGCGCGCAGGTAGGCGCCGAGGGCGGCCGCGTCCTGGTCGGGCAGGGCGAGGGCGACGTGGCCGTCCGGCCGGACCAGGAAGGCGGCGTCCCGCGTCACGCCCGCCCGCGCGGCCTCCGGGCCGTGCGCGAAGACGTGGCAGGGCAGGGCGTGGGCCGCCGCCGCCTCGCCGAGGGCCGGCGCCGGGGTGCCGTAGACGTGGACCTGCCAGGCGAGGGCGCGCAGCGGCGCGAAATTGTCGAGGCCCGGGATCCAGGGCAGGCGGTCCCCGCCCCGCACCTCGCCCGCCCGGCCCAGGCTGAGCGGGCTGTCCGGATAGGCGATGCGGACCTGCGAGACGATCTCGAACATCATCCGGCGGGTCGCCGCGACGCCCCAGAGCAGGGGCATCAGGTGGGGCACCACGAGGGTGCGCAGCACCTGGTGGCCGAGGCCCTTGCCGATGGCGGCCTGGAAGGCCCGGTCGGTGGAGGCGATGAGCTGGCGGGCGAAGGCGATCCGCTCCGGCTCGTAGCTGTCGAGGAGGGACGGGGGGGCGGTGCCCCGCACCACCTCGGCGAGCTTCCAGGACAGGTTCACCGCGTCGCCGATCCCGGTATTCATGCCCTGGCCGCCGGCCGGGCTGTGGATGTGGCCGGCATCGCCGGCGATGAAGCAGCGCCCCTGCCGGAACCGCGCCGCCACCCGGTGGTGGACGTTGTAGGTCGAGAACCAGTTCACCGCCGCCACCCGCACGCCGAGGAGCGCCTCGGCATGGGGCTGGATCTCGGGAAAGCCGAGCTCCTCGCGCCCGGCGAGGGGCGGCGGCACGATGCCGATCAGCCGGTGCATGCCGCTCGACCGCACCGGCATGACGAGGCCGAGGGCGTCCACGCCGAGATTGACGAAGACGTCGTCGCCCGGATGCGCGGCGAGCCGCACATCCGCCACGTAGAAGCGCTGCGCGTAGGTGCCGCCCGGGAAGTCCAGCCCGAGGCCCTGGCGCACGCGGCTGTGGGCGCCGTCGCAGCCGCACAGATAGGCCGCGCTCACGGTCTCCCGCACCCCGTCCCGCTCGAGCACGGCCTCGACGCCGTCCTCCCGGTCCGTGAAACCGACGAGCTCGGTTCCGTATTCCACCGTCACGCCCGCCCGCGCGAGGCGGTCGAGGAGGAAGCGCTCGTGGTCGTCCTGGGGGTAGCACAGCATGAACGGGAACGGGCTGATCCCCTCGCCGAGATCCCCGAAATGGAAAGCGGCGACGTCCTTGCCCCGGCTGCGCAGGTGCACGCCGCCCATGCGGATGCCCTGCGCCACCACCTCGTCGGCGAAGCCGAGCTGCTGGTAGAATTCCAGGGTGCGGGCATGCACCACCATGGCGCGCGAGGCCTCGCCGGGTCCCGCGTGCCGGTCGACGATGCGGGGCCGCACCCCGTGATGGGCGAGCCGCAGGGCGAGGACGAGGCCGGTCGGGCCGGCGCCGACGATCAGGATCGGGGAAGACGAAGAGGCCATGGCGCATCCTCCTGCGGGCATCCTATGACCGGCGGGTCATTTTTGCAATCGGCGCGGGAGGCGCGGGGGCGGCGTGGCTGAGGCGGCGAGGGGAGCGGAAGCGGGCCGGCGCGGCCCGAGCCCGGAGAAGACCGCCCGCACGCGGGCGGCGATCGTCGGGGCGGCGCTCGGCGTGTTCCTGGAGCGGGGCTTCTCGGGCACCCGGATGATCGACGTCGCCGCGCGCGCCGGCGTCGCCAAGGGGACGCTCTACCTGTACTTCCGGGACAAGGAGGCCCTGTTCGAGGGCGTGCTGCGGGAGGTGATGGCCGACCTCGTGGCGAGCCTGAGCGGGCAGGGGCCCGGCCCCGGCGAGAGCCTGCGCGACTTCCTGCGGCGGGTCGCGGTGCCGGCCTTCCGGGACCTTGAGGCGACGCGCCGCGCGGCGGTGGTGCGGCTGGTGATCGCCGAGGGCGGGCGCTTCCCGGCGGTGGCGGCGGCCTACCGGCGCGTGGTGATCGGCCCGGTGACGGGCGCGGTCCGGCGCTTCGCCGCCGAAGCCCTGGCGCGGGGCGAGCTGACCTCGGACGCGCTCGTGCGCTTCCCGCTGCTGCTCGCCGCGCCGGGCGTGCTGGCGACGGTCTGGAACGGCCTCTACGGCGCCGAGGAGCCCCTCGACGCGGGCGCCGTCGTGGAGGCGTTCCTCGACTGGGCGATGCCGGCGCGCGCCGGGGAGTCCGGCGCCGGCTGAGCGGCGGCGCCGCTCAGGCCGGTCCGCGTGCCGCGCCCCGCCGCTGCTCCCGGCGCAGGGCCGCGGCGCGGCTGCGGCGGGCCGCCTCGGCCCGGCGCATCAGCCAGTCGAGGATGTTGCGCTCGACGCGCTCGCCGGTGTCGCGGTCGGTGAGGCGGTGGATGCGGTCGGCCCGGAAGCCCCGATAGGCGTCGCGGTCGCGGTCGGTGCCGCCGACCAGGACCTTGCCCGGGCCGACCTTGAGTTCGTGCGCGGCGAGGTGGCGGACCGTCCAGGCGCCGTTGCCGTCCTCGTAGACGAGTTCGAACCGGCCCTCGATCGGCAGGACCCGCCAGGCGCCGTCCCGGCGCTCCGGCGCCGGCGGCGCCGCGTCCGGCGGGGCCCCGGCCGGGGCGTCCAGCTGAGCAAAAAAGGTGTTGTCCAACATGGTCTTGATATAGGTGTTCGTGGTTCGTTCCGAAAGGGGTGAGCGCGCGCGACCGGGCCCGTGCGCGAAGTGTTGCGCGAGGCGTTGCGCGAGGTGTCACGCGGCTGTCGCGCGGCGCGCCTAGACGGCCGGCCGTCTCCGGGGGACGGGTGCGAGGACTCGGTTCGGCATGGCGATGTTCGCGTTGAGTGTCGTGGCGGTCGGCCTGGTCGTCGTCTCGGCGAGCCTGTCGCAGGGCGGACCGTGAGCGCGCCGGCGCGGCACCGCGGCGCGAGTTGACGCCCCGCTCCGGGAGGCCCTAGACAGGCTGGGCGCCGTCGCGCTCCGGCCCCGGGGCGCCGCAGGTCGGCTCCGGCCCAGACCGGGAAGGGTGGCCGAGTGGTTTAAGGCAGCGGTCTTGAAAACCGCCGTGGGGGTGACTCCACCGTGGGTTCGAATCCCACCCCTTCCGCCGGCCCTCTGCTAAGTGGCTGGACCAGCTAGAAGCGTTGACAAACAAGGGGTTAGGTAGCACCTGTGCTACAGGTTGTTGCTACAGGTCACCCCTCGCGATGGGCCTTGAAACCCGCCTTGTTCGCCGCAAGAACGGCACCTACGCGTTCCGCGGGTACGTCCCTCCCGAGTTGCGAGAGGCCATCCCTGGTGGTCGTAGTGGGCAGAAGTGGATCGCCCTCGGCACAGCAGACAGGGCTGAGGCCGTTCGACGTGCCCGACTGAAGTCGGTGGAGTTCGACCGGGAGCTACACACGGCACGCCGCCGTCTGTCTGGGGCTCAGGACGACATCTCTCTAGCTGAAGCGGAGCGTCTGGCCGCGGCTTGGCTGTCGAAGCTGCTCAGTGATGACGAGAGAAAGCGCGAAGCCGGCCTGACGGAGGTGGCTTACCAGCGCGCACTCAAGGCCGCAGAGTACGTGGGTCCTGCTGCTGCAGCCGAGCTTGCAAGGGGCAGTATGGAAACAATCTGGATGGAGGTGGAGGGGGTCCTTCGCGAGAACGGCTTGTCATCGCGGGAAGGCTCGGAGTCCTGGCGGAGGCTGGGGTTCGCGATGCTGAAGGCTCAAAAGCGTTGGGCTGACGCCCTGCTTGCCCGGAACAAGGGGGAGGTGGTCGAAACACCAGTACCGCCCAAGGCAGCCTCTACGCCCCGTTCCTGCACCGTTGAAGACCTCATTACGGCGTACCTAAACGATCCCACGAGGAAGCGCACTCCTGGCACGCTCAAGACCTACCAGACGGTCTTCCGGGCAATGAGGGAGTTGCTTGGACCTGACACCCCGGTGGACAGCATCCATCGCGTGGACTGCGAGCGCATCCGCAGTGTCATCATAAGGCTCCCGAAGAACGCTTCTCAGCGGTTCCCTGACCTATCCCTTGAGGATGCAGCTAAGCTGGCTGATGCCGAGAAGCTTGAGCGGCTTGGGGTGTCTGCGGTCAACAACTACCTCCACAACCTATCGGCCCTGTTCAAGTGGGGCGTGAACACATGGCGTGTGACCCGGAACCCAGCTCAGGGGCTCGCGCTTCCTGATGACCGCGACGAACGCGACCTTCGCCAACCCTTCAGCATCGCGCAGCTTCAGGCAATATTCACGGCCCCGCTCTACACGGGATGTCAGGATGATGAGGAAGGCTACGCGAAGCCTGGACCGAACGTGCCGCGTCGCGGGCGCTTCTGGGTCCCCCTGCTCTCCCTCTGGACGGGCATGAGGCTGGGTGAATGCTGTCAGCTACGAGTTGAGGATGTGGCTGAGTACGAAGGGGTGCCCGTCATCCTCATCAACGACGACGAGGAGCCAGGGGGCGACGAGGCTGACAAGAAGCGTGTGAAGACGGAGGCAGGCAGGCGGTTCGTCCCGGTTCACCCTGAACTTCAGCGTATCGGCTTTCTCAAGTTCGTAGAGGCCATGCGGGGCAGGGGGGAGAAGCGCCTGTTCCCAGAGATCAAACCCGACTCGATGGGGTATCTGTCCGGCACCTTCTCGAAGTGGTTCAACGACAAGCGCCGCTTCCTGGGCAAGCTCGACATGTCCGGGACGGGGGTGTCATTCCACAGTTTCAGGCACAACTACCGTGATGCTCTCCGAGAGGCTGAGATCAGCCTTGAGCGGGTGAGGGCTCTTGGTGGATGGAGACGAGACAGCGAAGGTGAGGAGGCCATCTATGGTAAGGGATTGAAGGCAGCGACTCTCTATAAAGAGATTGAGAAGGTTCGCTATTCAGGGCTTGCGCTCACCCACCTTCATACCGGGTGAAGACAGCAAGGAGACAACATGCCCCGCAACGGGTGCGAGGACGCGCCCGCTCGGGTGCTTACGTCCAAGTTCAGCCCCTGGCATCAGGGGCTCAGAAAGTCCTACAGGGTCCGCGCAGTACCAGCGTAGGGGCGCCTCTGGTTCGTTGAGCAGGACGCCTGCGGCGCTGCCGGCTGGCATGAGGACACCATGCAGGGTCGGTTCACAACAGTCAGACCTTTCATCAGCTCCAATCGAACCTCGTCGTTTTTCCCTAGTTTGGTCACGAGCAAATAGGACGCGAGCGCATCAGGAGGCCAAGCGGAACCGAATGCTCCACAGGGTCTTAGTTCGCAAAAGCGATCCAGACTAAGGGAGTGGAGCGCATGCCACAGGAAAGTACAAGAAGGCGCAGCAGCCTCGTAGGGACTGCAACCTTTGCAGTTATGATTTGCCTGGTCAGCAATGGCCACTGGGCAGCGCGCGCGCAGGACACTTCAGGATACAGCTTTGACAACCGCTTCACTAAACCAGAGCGAGCAAAGCCGGTCTTCACTCATCCCGACGTGTCATCACAGATGCCGCACCCGGCCGTTTCAGGCGAAGAAAGCACTCCGCGCGAAGCCGCCACGGCGCCCTCCGCATCTCCTGAGCGCATTACGACAGCGGCCATCCCTGCGAAGAGAAAGCATTCCGCTCGTACTGTTTGGCGTAGTGGCCAACGTGTGAAGATGCTCTGCTCATGCCGAGTTATAGCTCAAAGGCAGAAAAGAGGGACAAAGTTAGTTGAAACAAAGGAGTCGGCGCCTCAAAGCAAACGCATTCCCTCGCGTTCTTTTCGTCAATCGGCTCAGATTAGCAGTGGGCGGGCCGTCTGGTATCAACATTCGGGCCGAACCGCGAGCGGTGAAATCTACAACCCAAACGGCCTCACAGCCGCGCACAACAGCCTACCACTGGGCACACGAGTTCGCGTGGTCAACCGAGGGAATGGCCGGTCTGTGGTCGTGCGTATCAATGACAGAACCAATAGGAGCACACAAGGTAAAAACAACTATGTCATTGACCTGTCTCGCGGCAGTGCTCGCAAGCTAGGAATAGAGGGTGTCTCCTCTGTTGCACTTTACAGGGCGCAATGAGTGCGGTGACATCACGGTGGGCAGGAGCATCGCATGGCGTAGCCCGTTTCTGAACATGCGGTAGGGAGGCTGGCCCTTTCCTTCACTCGGTAGCCACGGCAGGGCAGCAAGGGACTCAATGTTCGTGGCGGACGCGTGCGAGGGCATCCACGGATTGATTTGGCTCAACGCAGACGCATGAATGCCTGGCGAAGGTGTCCAGCCCTCACCGGGCGCTCCGCTGTACCATCCAGATCAGTTGTACACCCGAACCAGCTGTGCCCCAGCGCGTTGCGTCCCAATGGTGCACACATAGAGCTGATGGATAATCGAACTCGGATAACAGTCCAACAAGCCCGCCAGACCGAGGCAAGCGGTATCTGGCTCGATTGCAGGAGGTGTGGCCTCAAGGCCGTCACCCTTCTTCAGGCCAAGGTGGAACACCTCTCGGCCTAGAACGCACCCATGAAGGGTGAACTGACCTTCCCTCACTGTGGACGATTATCGGTCCGTCATGCACGCCTACTGGAACCGAGCCTAAAAGGTGAAGCTGACGCGGATGGGGCCGAACCTTGTGCGTGCCATCAGCTTGGCCATGCCATCACATCCGAGAACGCTTCAGCACCTCAGCCGATTGAGCGATGGCCGCCCGAGATTTCCTAACGTGCTCCTCGCCGTCCTCTGCGGACTTGTGCGTGGCATCAATGAGCTCCCGCGTCTGCTCAGGGCTTAGCGGCTTCACCGGTACCGAGGGGTTGGTGGGTTCGGATGACACGTCGGGGTTCATCGGGAAGCCCCCATGGTTGCTCCTGGTATTATTGCCCATCTCGGGCGACCTTGCCAGACGATGTCAGGAATTGCGCGCCCATGCTCGTCGGTGCGAGGGTGCTCGCAGAAGGTAGGGAGGCACCATCTTGACCAGCCAACCCCTTGCGGGATGCCGCGTGCTCGTTGTTGAGGACGAGTACTTCATCGGGGATGACCTGAAAAAGTCTCTGACGGCGGCGGGAGCGACCGTCATCGGACCCATTCCCCAAGTAGACCAAGCCATGAATCAGGTTAGGGGGGGCGAGTTTGAGGTAGTAGTCTTGGACATAAATCTGCGTGATGAGATGTCGTTTTCTGTTGCAGACGAACTGAAACGGCGGGGCATACCGTTTGTCTTCGCTACAGGATACGACGCATGCGTAATACCTGATCGTTTCGCAGACGTGAAGCGATGGGAAAAGCCCTATGGTCTAGAAGACCTCGTCACTGACATCGTGGGCTTGTGCCCTAAGACACGCTCCACATAGCTGTCTGCTCGGCCGTATGTCGCCATGACCGAGTTTCACTGCTGTCGTCCGGTGCGCAGCCTACTTAGCCGTGCACTGAGCCCACCATGAGCAGCCTGGAAATCGCGGACCTCACCGGGAAGTGCCACGACCATGCGATGCGCGACATTCGCGTGATGCTGGTGGAGCTTGGCATCAACGGCCCCAACTTTGGGGGCGTCTACCGGGATGCGAAGGGTGAGAGCCGCCCCTGCCATCAACTCCCCAGGCGCGAGTGCCTCATCCTGGTCCCGGGCTACAGCGTGCCCCTCAGGGCCCGCATCGTGGACCGCTGGCAGGAGCTTGAGGCTCAGCAGACCCGGTCCCATCCCTGACTTCGGCAACCCCGCTGCTGCGGCGCGCGCGGGATGAGGAGTATGAGGCCAAGCAAGTGGCCTATGAGCGCCTGAGAGTCACCGAGCCGTTCGCTGAGGTGGACGCTGTATGCGGCGCTCGAATGGCGCAAGCCGCTGAAGTACGAGACGGAAGCTCTCATCCGTGAGTAGCACCTCGCGCCCATCCATTGACACTTCAGCTCATCCTTCAGCGCCGTCGAGGTGCGCACCCTCGTGGTCGAGATGGAGATAGTCGGCGCTGAACAGTGCCGCATCCCTAAGTGCCTCGAAATCCGGGATAGTCAGACTCTTACCTCTCAGGATGATGAGCCCTCTAGCGCGGAGCTCCTGCACAGTGCGGTTGACGTGAACGGTTGAGAGGCCGGTTGCCTCACCCAACTCAGCCTGGGTGAGTGCCAGGTCGCACGAAGGCCCATCAGTGAGGCCAACGCAGTGCAAGCGAGTGAACACCTCACACAGCAGGGACGCCACGCGCTCTGACGCGTCCCGCTGGCTTAGGTTGGCTGTCCATTGGCGCTGGATCGACTCCCGAACCAGTGTCTCCCACCAGAGCGCCTGGAGCACGCGCGGGTGAGCGAGCGTCAATGCGTTGAACGTGTTCGAGGAAATCTCCGCCAGGGATACTGGGGTGAGTGCTGCGAGGGAGTGGTCCATCTTGCGCAGGATGAATACATTGAGGTCGCAGAGGTCGCCGGGGAGGAGCAATCCTACGATTGCGCGCCGGCCGTCCTCTAGTGTCTTGTAGCGGCAGGCCCAACCCGACAGCGCCAACCGTAGTACCCTCGGCGACTCGCCTTCACAGATGATGTTTTCGCGAGGAGCGTAGGTTCGCCGGGGAGATGCGGTGAGTAGCTCAAGGGCTGCTCTATCGCTCGCCGAGAGCCGGACAAAGTGCTCAAGCTTTCGGGTGAGCGGGCTCATCGAATGGGCCTCCTCTAGGAATATAATCTTCAATAGGCTTCGGACGAAGATTAGGCGCATTGGCCTATGTCAGCGGGACCTGTGGCAAGCGATTGTACAAGCAATTGCGGCCTCTCTACGACACACTCTCAGGTGACGCTGCGAAGGTGGTGCGCTAGGTCGTAAGTGCAACCCGCCAGCAAGGGACTCAAATGTTCGTGGCAGACGCGTGAGAGGGCATCGACGGACTGAGGTGCTTCCGCCTCTACCCGTGCCCCGCACGACCCGGTGTGAGCACGCTCGCATGTCACCGCACGGACACCACTGATGGGCAGCTTGATGCGCCATAGCGGGCTCACAATGGGAAGCGCCATGGCAGAGGGTCTGAATGTTTGCAGCACGTACCTGGAGGTCCATCGACAGAGCGGTCGCCCCCAAGTTCCCCCCATGGCCGTCCCTGCGCCCTCCAGGCCCACGCCAGCACCTCAAGTCGCCCATAAGCAAAGCTCGGGCGGAAGCGGTATGCATATGAGTGAGAAGCTGCCGGTGGGAGCAGACAGCCCCCTTGAGGCTGCACTGGAGCGGTTACGGAGGGGGTCGGTGCCTGAAGTGTCGATGCCAGCGGCACTATGGTGAAGGCTGCCGGAAGGCAAGGTCGCAGTTGAGGCTGTGGCCTACGAAATGACAGGCTCGTGCTTCTTCATCTCAGACCACAGCACCTCTCGAACGCCAGCACAGTTCCCGGGCTCCCGTTTCAGCGCGGCGTTGGGACACGCTCTCTGCCAATGAAGTCGCTCGACCTGGAAGACGCAAAACCCACCGGTTGCGACGGAGCGGATCGTGACACCGCACACATCGCAGGTTCCTGTGAAGAACCTTATGTCCTGACTAGTGGCCGCACGGCCCATTCGCATCACGGTTAGTACCTTACGAGAGAAGGATGGCTACCGAGGGAAGCAACGCAGCGGCCCTCAGGGTCCTCAGTCTTAGGTTCGAGGCCCGCCACAGCGGGCAGAGGAGACGGTTTGCCGTCCGAATGATGCTCTCCGAAGGGAGGCTCTGGCTCCTGGTGAAGGACGCAAGCCGGGCTATCGGGTGGCAGAGCAACACCCTGAAGATGTACCGCTGGACGACGTTGGACCCTGACGATTGGGCCTACACGCTCGTTCAAACCAAGCAGGGGCCGCAGATGATGGCCCTCATTGCCAGGGAAGCCCTGAGCAGTCTGCTAAGCACCGCCCGGAAACCGCAAGCGCGTCAGTTCAAACGATGGCTGGACGGTCTCCCAGGCTGACAATGACCACCACCAACACCACCAACACCTTCAAGTTCGCCGGCTTGGACCTCCGGTGCGTGACCATCGAAGGCCAGCCCTGGTTCGCTGCGGCTGATGTGTGCGCGATACTCGGGCTCTCCCGGCCAGACAACATGCTCCGGTTTGTGGACAGCCATGAGAGGCGCGTCCCCCCTCCAACTTCGAGGGGTACCTCCACCACAAGGCCATGCTGGAGGCTTCCCGGCACAGACAGGCTAGGGTGTTCGGGCTGTGGCTGGACAGTCTCTCTCTACAAGCTTGACCGTAACTTACTGTTAATTCTGTTGTTGAACCAGAGTAGATGCCTGCCATATACAAGGTAGGTGCGTATTGCTGACCTAGGCAGAGTCTTCAACCAACATATCAATTATCAAAATGCAGCTCAGCCCAGACAAGCTCAAAATTCTCTCAAAACGCCTGATAGACTTGATGGCAATCTACTGGGATATTCTGCACGAGGAAGGACCCGTAGATGCTGAGGTCAAGGCAGCTATCAACAGAGAGATAGCTCGGGCTGAGGTTATAGCCCACATAGCTGACAATATGTCACTCTCATCGTCTCCCGACGAACTGGCTGAACTCAGACGATTGATCGAAGAGATAAAGTCATCTGACCTGATGAAAGCCATAACAGAGCACCTAATGGGGGAAGGATAGGCACTCCTGGCACTAGATGCCCTCTCTAAGCCGCTGGGGTTGACCTTAGACGGCCGTTTAGAGGGTCCAGGCTACCTACCTACCTGAAATCAAGAATGGCCGTCCTGGGCCACTACCCTGCATCTTCACATCGATGGGGCGAAGTCGATAGAGCTCCTGCGAGTGGACTGAAGTAGGCGTCCTATTAGGAATAGACTACCAAAGGGGATTAGTTCTTGTCCTAAGAACAAGCCTCAAGGCGCCGTTCAGGTGCCCATCTGGAGGACGGGAGAGGGTCTGAATGTTTGTGACACGTACCTGAACGGCCATCGACAGGCTGAGGTTTCAACGGCTCCCCCCTCTAGGGGGCTGTCGATGTTGCTAGAGGGGAGGGTAGCCTCGCCGGATTGGTAGTCGCCCGAACCACGTTGTCATTGCCCAACCCAGGGAGAAAGCAGGTGGCTAATGACTACATCGCCTCCCACGACCCGCTCATCGAACGTGCTGAACGTGCCGTCGAAGACGCCCGCAGGCTCTGCGAGCAGGCTAGGCGCAACACGGCCATAGGCGAAATGAACGCCAGCCTGTTCCGCCTCCTTTCCTCGAAGCCATGGAGTCTGGAGGACTGGTGGCGAAGGACCGAGCCACGAGTGGAGTGAGGGTTCAACTCTCTGCCTCTACCTTCTTCGTCGTACCAGAACGGTATACCGCTGAGGTACAACGCTCTGTTACACCCGATTGCGTCATATAAGGGTTGACTTCCAGGTTTTGGTACAACACTGTCGCATGGTCTAGACCGTTATGCGACAGAGTACAGTCCAATGGCCGTCTACGGTTACGCGCGTGTCAGCACCACCGACCAGGACCTCAGTCTCCAGGAGGGCGCCTTGAGGGCCGCAGGGTGTGAGGTCATCCGCTCTGAGAAGCGGTCAGGCGCCAGCACCGAAGGCAGGGCCGAGCTTCAGACCCTGATGGACTTCGCCCGGAAAGGGGACGCCATCGTGGTCACCCGCATCGACCGGCTGGCACGGTCCATTGCTGACCTCGCAGCCATCGTCCGCCAGCTTGAGGCCAAGGGCGTGGCGTTGAAGGCCACTGAGCAGCCCATCGACACGTCCACGGCTGCGGGACGCTGCTTCCTCCAGATGCTCGGGGTTTTTGCCGAGTTCGAGACGAACCTTCGCCGTGAACGGCAGCTTGAGGGCATTGCCAAGGCCAAGGCTGCTGGGGTCTATGCCGGCAAGGGGCGCCCTGCATCGGTGCCTGCTGAGAAGGTCAGAGAGCTTCACGCCACCGGAATGGGTCCGTCTGCCATCGCCAAGGAACTCGGCATCAGCCGCATGTCGGTGCACCGGGCGTTGAACCCGAAACCTGCGTGAAATGTATTATCGAAGCCGAGAGTGTCTGTGACTGCCGCTCTTTCGGAATGTGGCATCCTCACGTCTGTAAGACGGGGAATGGACGCGACTTCGGCGCGCCTGTCCACGACACACAAGGCCAACTTTCCGGCTAACTTCAGGTGCAGAATCAGGATAAGCGTTGGTTTTGCTGATTAACGTCTCACAATCGGCGCTCACTCAATAGTAATTAATCCGTTTTTTTTCAATGCTTGATTTGCTTACATTCGATTGTTCGCACATACCGTAAGTTACTTCCAGGGGTGGAAGGATATTGAGCCCCTAATCCGATTTGATGACATATTCCGATGCAGAGGTACAGCCCTCATTTCATACGTCATGATCAACATTTGCATTTGCACGTTGACGTCAGTTGGCCGATAAAAATCTCGCTTAAAACGGTAGAAAGGCAATCAGAAGATGGAAAACATAGAATTCGACTTCGATTTCGGTTTTGAGTTCGGAGGAGGCGACCTCCACCGACTTGAGAAAGAGGAGCTCGAGCGATTTTTATACTGGTATCAATCACTCAACAGTGCATTCGCACAACCTCTCGCTGAGCTCATAGGCGTGCGTGAAACCGATGACATGGTCAGGAGATTCCTTGAAATCGAGGGTATACGAGCTTGCCTGGAGCGCGATCCAGAATTTGTAAACGTGCGACTTGATGAAATGCCTCGGTTTCCGTACAAGTGGCCGGATAACCTCGATCCTATTTACATCGCGCACCGCACCACGCAGTTGAAACGAAGGTTACTACCAAGTAGCTTCGATGCCGCAGAGAGGGCGGAAATTGCAAGACGCATGCGGAAACAGGCTGCGTCTCTTCTGCAAGGTGCTGATAAAGTAGAGCAAGGCACGTTCTAAACATTCAGCTACATATATGCGAGCCGCCAGTGGTCTGATTGGCGGCTCCATAAGTCAGCATTATTGGGATAGGAGGTCCACAAATTGAGCAGGCGTGATTGCCGTGCGCCTGGATGTGGCGCGCGAACGACCCGTTATGGGGTCTACTGTACTACCCACAAATCCAGGTACCGACGACACGGACACCCTGAACAACGAGCGATCACGAAGGCAGACCTCAATCCATACCTCAAGCGCGTCCGTAAGCGCATCAAGAAGAACTCCGACAACCCACTCTGGGCGCACTGTGAGGACCTCTGGAACGAACTCGTCAGCCACGCCAAGGGGATCGTCACCACCTACCGAGGCGGTCAACCGACTTACCGACACGAGCGCATCGCGGCTGACGAGGTGGTGAAGCTCTTCGCCCACGTGGAGTCGAGGGAGGTCATCGAGACCGTCTTCGCGATGTTCCTCTTAGAGGACCATCAGCCTCGTCGCTTCCGGTCCGACGGAGCCTTCCGCTTCCAGCTTGTCAGGCGCCTTCGTGGGCTCACCGAGACGAATGCCGGGACGTGGGTAGACCCGAGTACCGGCAGGACCAAGCGGGCTTACCACGAGCTGTCACCGAGAGCTGCCGAGGTGTTCGCACGGTGGGTGATGAAGGCTCTTGGTGGTGTGGGAGCCTACCTCGCGAAGCTTGAACGAGATGAGGAGGACGAACGCCAACGGCGTGTGAACGACATGCACGAAGCGATGTCCGCTCTCGTCTGACACCCCCAAACTCCGACACCAATCAAAACAGCCCGAAAGTCCCCCGCAACGCAATAGTAATTCCGTGTCGTGGGGGGTTTTTTATGTGGGCAATCTGACATGACCAAGGACCATCATGATAGAAGTCACAAACCTCGTGCCCACCTTCTGGGGCTTCGTCGAGAAGCAGGCCCATGAGCGTGGGCGGTCAATTTCCGCCTTCAGCCAATCCGTAGCTCAGTCCATCCTCGATGCCGGTCTCGCTGCCTGCGATGACCGAGACCATCAGCGGGAGCAATACCGGGTAGTCTCCGCCCCTACGGGCTCTGGGAAGTCGTCCTATGCCTGGGCGTTCGTTGCGGCTCTCATTGAGGCCGTACCTGGCTCCTCAGCAGTGTTCCTGTGCGAGACCATCCATCAGTGCGAGGACACGTACAACGAGCTGCTAAAGCTGGTGAGCAGCGATGATTTGGCCATCTGGACCAGTGCCCACGATTTGGCCAAGCCCCTGGACACCATCGAACGAACGCATCAATTCACCCCTGCGGCTCGGTTCCGAACAACCGACCTCTCTGACCGCCGGGTCATCGTTGTCACTCACGCCTTCTACAAGGGGCCTCGTGGCTCCCTGGCCCGGAGGTACCAGGCCGAGGAAAGGACGCTCACCATCATCGACGAGAAGCCGACCGAGGTCGCCATCTTTGACATCGACGTTGGGGATGTCGTGAAGGTCCGGGATTGGGCACAGGCGACGACCAGCATCCCGGCAGCGGTCCAGGCTTGCTCGGCTTTGCAAGAATTCCTCGATGGTGTGTGGTCACAGGATCGGCCTGGGCCGAGGACCTACCGTCCGCTCCATCTGTCGGACCTCGCATGGTTCGCGTCACTTGAAGCCGACCGCCTTCGCGAGGAGCACGGGGGTCGTGAGGCACCCGACCTGCGGGTGGCGAGTGTTATCGGCTTCGCTCAGGCACTCGCGAACGGCTACGCCTTCATGAGCCGCTATGATGGGGCCAGCCAGGGTGGCCGCTTCGTCGGCTACAAGCCCGACATGCCTGTTCGCCCCGGAACGGTGCTGCTGGACGCCACTAGCGACATCGACGGAGTGGCACAGCTCGTTCCCACTCAGCGCGTGATGATGCCGTCCCCGCGTCTGTCGTTCGAGAACCTGACCGTCTCGCACCTCGTGCCACCAGTTGACGTCATCGGTCCTCGCGAGCGGGTCTCGCAGATTGTGAAGACGTGCCAGCGAGCAGAGCCGTATGCCCGATGGATTATGGGAACCATCCGTGAGCACACGGAGCCTGGAGAGAAGGTGCTGGTGGTCGCCCACAAGGCGATGCTGGACCATGCTTACCTTCCGAACGGGAAGACGAGCTTCAATGAGGACGCCTACGAGCTGGATGGCCGAAAGGTCGCCTTCATCAACTGGGGCACGGGGATAGGGTCGAACCGCTGGAAGGATGCCACAAGCGTGTTCCTGTTTGGGGAGTTCCATCTGCCCAAGCGGGCCACCGTAGGAGCAGCTCTCGGTCTCCTGAACGTCCCGGCAGGTAGTTGCTCTCGGTTATCGAGGATGGAGAACCCCAACAGCAGGGATGCAGTGTTCCTAACCCTTCAACAGGGCCACCTGCTCCGCTGGGAGAAGCAACTCGCAATGCGGGGTAACGCCCGGAACATCACGAGCCAAGGGGTCTGCGGTCTGCAGAAGCTGTTCGTAACCTCAGAGTTCTCCCGCTTCCTCCTGCACAAGGACTGTACCGCCCGCAGTTTGTGAGACACCGATTTCCAGCCTACGCGGCCAGAGCCGCGGGTGAAAGCTGTGCGGCACGAATGGCTGCCGGTGGGCGGAACCCGTGCCGCTCGATCAGCCACGTCTCGTTGTAGATCTCGCGGAACGCCAGCAGGGCGCGGCGGAGGTCTTCGACCGTGTCGAAACTGTCCACCCACAGCAGGTTCTCCTTGAGCGTGCGGATGAAACGCTCGGCGCAGCCGTTGCCCTCCGGCGCCCGCACGAAGGCGGGCGAACTCGCGATGCCCAGGAACGCCAGTTCCGCCTGGAAGGCGTCGGACATGTACTGGCTGCCATGGTCGTGCCGGACACTCAGGCCGGAAGCACTCTTGGCCGCGAAGCTGCCGAAGCGCTGCCGCACACCCTGGCGGATCGGCTCCAGCGCCTCGAAGCGCGTGGCCCGCCGCGCCGCATGAACGCCCACGCACTCGGCCGAGCAGTGGTCGACGGCCACGAACACCGCGACTTGGCCCTCGCCGGTCCAGGTGGTGGTCAGGTCGGTGCCCCACATCGTGTCCACTGCCTCCGGGATGATGGTGCCGTCGTGCGTGCGTGGGCCGCGCGGCGCGCCGACGCGCGAGGGGGCGAGCAGATCATGGTCGCGCATCAGGCGCAGCACGCGGCGCTTGGAGGTGCGCACGCCCTTGTGGCGCAGGCGCGCCCAGACCTTGCGGTGACCCTCGCCGTGAAAGGGGCTGCCGGTGAGGGTGGCGCGGATCTCGTCGAGCAGCGCCGCATCCGGCATCGGCCCAACCGGGCCGGGACGCCGCGCCGGCTCCGGCCGCGCGGGTGAGAGATGCCGGTGGACGGTGGCGCGCGACAGGCCCCAGATCCGGCAGACGCGGGCCAGCCCGTAAGCTTTGCCACTGACGGGGGAGAGGACCTGGCTCATGGCCGCGACCTCCTGCGGGCCAAAGGGCCGGGGCCGCGCGCCTCCAGAGCCGTGATCTTGGCCTCCAGCAACTCGCGCTCCAGCAACATCTCGCCGAGCCTGGCCTTCAGCCGCCCGCTCTCCAGCGCTTCCGCATCGGTGGGCCGGGTGGACAGGCTCGCCTCACCCGCTGCCAGGAAGGCGTCGCGCCAGCCCGACAGGGTCGCGGCGGTCACGCCCAGGCTGCGCGAGATAGTCTCCAGGTCCTCACCGCGCAGCAGTCGCAGTACGGCATCCCGCTTGCGCTGCCGGGACATCCTCCCGCCCCGGCCGGGACCGACCGCATCGGCACCCGCCCTCGTGTATGTGGTCATCGTCCTCACCCCTGTCGCGGAGACCGTCCGCTAACGGGGTGTCTCAAGCAACCGTGGGGCGGAGGAGGACCATCTCTTCCCAGGGGCCAACTTCACGAGGAGCGAGGCTGTTAGGAAAGCCGAGTTGGCAAAGGGCGGTGCGAAGGCTGTAGCGGCGCTCCTGGCCACCACTGACCAGAACTGCATCACCAGTCTGGACGTGCAGGAGGAGACGGGGGTTAGTCTCCAGAGGCACACCGACCGCATCATAGGTCACAAACTGGTCCAGGCGGTCATGGCACAGGGAGGGTGGACCTTCGTTCGCGGTCGTGGACGAGGAAACCCGAGCAAGTTCCTCCGTGTAACTATGAACCAGCAGGCGGACCTCAGTCTGGCTGCATAGGGGGCACCCAGAGCCGCACGCTCAACTTGAGACGCCGCGCCCTATTAAGGAGGATAAGGACCCTTTGGGCGCGGTAGTAGACTACACCTGGTCGCCTCCAGGCACGCTGAGGTGCGCTGGACGTGGACGAATGGACATGCGGCGGATAAACTGAACGAGTGCGTGGACGAAGTCGCTAGCGGGAGGCGCTCCGGTGGCAATCACGTAACAATACTGTCTCTTAATGGCTCTCTTCGCCAGCAGGCGAGGGCGTCAAAGGGCATCTAGAACTCCAGCCCGAGCTTAACCCGCATATTGTGACGCTCGAACTGACTGAGGCCGAACGCACGGTTGGCCAGAGAAGGGTCGGTGTCCCGCCCCCAAACCTGCCCTGCGTAGGCCACCGTGACCCAGGCGTGCTCCGTGAAGCGGTGGTGGAGAGCGGGACCGATGAACAGCGCCTCGCTCTCAAGTCGGTTCAGGAATGTACCTTCGTAGCCCCGGAGATAGCGAACTTCAGGGCCAAGGAACGTCTTCTCCGCAATGCGCGCAACGACAGCATTTGACCACAGGAAGGTGGACGAACGATAACCAGCTTTAGACCCTCTCTCTCGTCCGGCTGTGGGCTCGAAACTGATATTGGTAGCGTACCAGACCTTGTCTTTGACGACCTGCATATCCACCTGGAGCAGGGTCTCGACGTCAACGATGTCTGCGCCTCGGCCCTCGATTGGTAGAACTCGCGTAAAGCGTGGACGCACCTCAAAGGCGGCGTTGAGGGGCTGCTTGTCGTCTGCTTTTAGGAACTGGTACTTAACATCAACTGCTAAGCCGTCGAAGTTGCCAAAAGATTTATTGTCTACATCAATAATGTTCCGGGCGTGATGGAATGTGCCGAAAGTAGAAAACTCGATGCTTAACTGATCGATAGGGTTGAACTGGTATCCGATCCGGGTATCGAACACGCGATAGGTGGAAAACCCCGGTCCATCGCGGCGCTTGCTGAACCGGCCGATGGTATCAACAATAACCTCTTGGTGACCCTTCTCACTCGCATCTGCCCCTTCCGTAAACCCGAAGAGATGCTCGGTATCAACGTCGTCCTTCTTGTCCTTCCTCGACTGCTGATCATCGCCACTTGCACCCTCTTTGGGGCGGCTCTGGTTCGGCTCGTGTTTGGCTTCCGGTGCAGCTTGGATGTTCTGGGCAGAGAGTCCGAGTGAGGCTAAGAGCACGCTCGCACGCCAAGACGACAGAATGCGTGCGCGTCTCTCGTGAATGGTCATGATGCGGTGGGGTCCGACGAGCTGAAGCCTAGCTTTCCTGGTTTGACATGCTGAGGTGGAATGTGCCTGTGACCGCGAGGCCACATCCAGGGACAGCGTCGCGAGCTGCCATGTGGTCGGTCAGCCGGCCCCCTTAGGCGATTAAGGTCGGAGTGCCGTCAGCCTATACAGACGAGGCCCAAAGCCTTCGGACCGGCTACGCTTGAGCCCTCTTCCGCGCCACGGCGGCGAGCGCCCGGAAGGGGAATGCTACAGCGGCGATCATGGCGCTGACGATCAGGACGATGAGGAACGGCAGGAACGCCAGCCCGAAACCAACAAGACGCATGCCTGTCCTCCTACACGCCGCGCTCGCTGCCCATCGCGGCCACGCGAACGCTCATCCGGCTCACCCTAACGAGGTGTGGCGCGAGGGGATAGTAGGGGCGCGTCGGCCAGCGAAGTAGGCACAGCTCACGCCACGGTTACGCTGCCGGCGAAACTTGACGTGCGGCCCGTGAGATTTCCGTCACAAAGTGTTGCAGTGGTCTGGCGCAAATCTGAGGTGAGAGGTCAGAAACTCTCTCATCTCTCTAGAAAGGGGCTCTGAGAACCTGACGCCTATCGTCGTCTCTTCTTGCCATCGCACCTCGACCCGGTGAGTCTCGCCTCCTGGCCCTAGAACCAAGCTGAAGCACGCTGGAACAACCACACTGTCAGCGAATGATAAGCAGGCGCCCTCGTCCGACAGGTTGAGCAAGAAGCATATCACCTGCCCCTCCGCATCGTCATTAAGGCCAGCTTGGCCAGTGAGGCACACACGAATGCGTGGTGGTCTTGGTATTGAGCGCATGAGGTGATGTCCGGCGGCACTCTCAATCCATCACGGCTAGCTTAGAGCACCTATCTTAACCAACTCAACGCAAGAGATTTCAAGCACTTAGTGAACTGCACCCCGTTTTGACCGGACAGGCGGCATAGCCCAGGAAGGCATAGGCGCAGGCCTATGGATAAGGCTATGGCATCTGATCCGATCGCCCCGCCTCCGCACGGCGAGATCCTGACCGGTGTGCAGCGCCGCCGGCGGTGGTCCACGGCCGAGAAGATCCGCCTCGTCGAGGAGAGCCAGCAGCCCGGCTCGTCCGTGTCCTTCGTGGCGCGGCGCTACGGGCTGTCGCCCAGCCTGCTGTTCCGGTGGAAGCGGCGCTTGCTGGAAGGCGGGCATGCGGCTGTTCAGGCCGATGAGGAGGTCGTCGGCACCAGCCGGGTGCGCGAGCTGGAGCGGCGCGTGCGGGACTTGGAACGCCTGCTCGGGCGCAAGACCATGGAGGTCGAGATCCTCAAGGAGGCGCTCGACCTCGCACGCACAAAAAAACCGACCTTGCCGCTCGTCTCCTGGGGCGGGCCGGTGGGCGGTTCCCGATGAAGGCGGTCGCCGACACGCTGGGCGTGGCTCGCTCCCATCTCGCCGAGCGCCTCACCCGCCCCGTCCGGCCGCGTGGTCCCTCCCGCAGGCCCCAGGACGCCGTGTTGCTGCCCACCATCCGCGAGATCGTCGCGGCCCGTCCCAGCTACGGCTACCGGCGTATCACCGCGCTGCTGAACAGGGTGCTGCGCTCGCAAGGCGCGTCGGTCGTCAACGCCAAGCGGGTGCTGCGCATCCTCCAGGTGAACGGGCTGACGCTGGCGCCCTATACCGCTCGCCGCACCGGCCGGACCCATGACGGTGTCGTGGTCGCGCTGCGCTCGAACGTGCGCTGGTGCTCGGACCATCTCGACCTGCGCTGCCGGGACGGAGCGGTGGTCCGGGTGCTGTTTGCCATCGACGCCTGCGACCGTGAGATCATGGCTTGGTCGGCGACCACGGCCGGCGTCTCCGGCGAGATGGTCAGCAACCTGATGATCGCCTGCGTCGAGCACCGCTTCGGCGCGACGAAGGCCCCGCACCCGATCGAGTGGCTGTCCGACAACGGCTCGGCTTACATCGCCCGCCAGACGAGCGAGACGGCCACCGCGCTCGGGCTGCGGCTGCTGTTCACACCGGTGCGCTCCCCGCAGAGCAACGGCATTGCCGAAGCCTTCGTGAAAACGCTCAAGCGTGACTACGCACGCCTTGCGATGCTGCCCGACGCCGAGACCGTGATGCGGCTTCTGCCGAGTTGGTTCGAGGACTACAACACCGTCCACCCGCACTCCGGTTTGCGTATGCTCTCGCCTCGCGAGTTCATCAGCCAGAGTGCCTAAACCTACCCCGCTACCTGTCCGGTCAAACTGGGTGCACTCCACTTAGCGGGCTCGAATGGAGGTTGTGCTAGGGACTCTTAATGGGCACCCTTGCTGGGTGGTCTCTCGGCCTCAAGAGCCCCGGAGGGCCACGGCGACTCCCGCGTTCACCCAAACGCTGATGCGGCCTAATCTACCAGGGTGCGGGAGCGAGGTCATAGGAGAACTTACTAAGCGGCGAGGTGGGCGTCACCGGTCAGACTCTCAAGTCCAGAGAAAAATTTGCCTCGCCCATACCTTACGGGCTAGTCATCTGCAAATTTTTGCTCAAACTCCTCAGCTGTTATCTGAAACTCCCGAAACAGTCGCGAGCCTTTGGAGCGCAACGCCGTTGAAGGGTTAGAGGTAAGATGGATCGATTTCATACGCCCGCCATCGGTCGTTATTGTGAGACTTTCAACTTCTTCATATGGAACGCAAAAAATAATATAAGGACTCTCTTTGTCTTTGTACTGATTAGACCACCTGTCATCAGCATCGCCTATGAGTATTATATAGTCGTAAAACTTCTTGCCGGCTGTGCCAAAGGGCCTCGGCCATGCCCAACGCTTCGACGGATTTTTTTTCGACCTATCGGCTATTCCCAAGCTGGAGTACTTGCACTCGAACACATAGCCGGAAGCAGAGACGACATCAAAGCCTGATGTATGCGATGTTAACTGTCCTTCAACAAGCTCACTAACTAAACGCTCACCTTTGAGGCCAAGAAGCAAGTTTTTCTTGCCTGCTAGAAAACCTAATTTTGCTTCTAAAGCTGAAACTCGCTCTAATAAAGCCTTATTTTCTTTTCTTAAAGCAATATTTTGATCTCTGAGAAGTTTTACGACGTCGTGAGAAGTGCGTAAAAGTTGCTTATTTTCTATGATACTCATACTAGAACCGCCTATAGCTCTTCTCGAACATTCTTGAAAACTGTCCTGAAGTTTGCCTAGTCCCACAGTGGCAGGGACCACCTTGAAATCATAAACCTCCTCTGTGCGCTTACGGAATGTATAACAGGCAGAGCCACAGCGTCCACAAAAAGACTTTCCTATTGCATTATGAATAGGATGGCATCGGGTAGTCCAGTGTGAAAAATACTTAAGCAATTATTGGATTTTTTCCAATTTCTCAGCAAGCGCCTCGAACCTAAGGTGCGTGTACCGCATCAGCACCCGGGTATCGCGGTGCCCGCTTATCCGGCTCACCGCCTCGTACCTGAGGTCGTGATATCGAAAGCCGGGGTGGGGAGTCCGAGCCATAATCCGCCGCCGAGCCATCTTTGCGGCCTGCTCGGCGGTTGGGAAGACATGCTCCTCACCAGAGACCCCGCCCGGCATCCGCTCGCAGAGTAAACTCATAGCCCGGCTAGTAAGGGGATGGGTGGAGCGATGGCTGCCGCGTTGAAGGGTCAAGCTAACCCGCTAAGGACCAAATATTATCAATCGAAAAAGCGGTATCTAAACCGAAAAAGCAGGAATTCAAATTAATTATCTACCCTGATGGTACGCAGGTCATCGGGGTCTACGTCAACAACGCTCAGAAACACACTTGGCTACATAAGGATGACTACGAGCGTATCATTGCTCAAGTCGGTATGCGTGCCTGGACGATGCTGCACA
This sequence comes from Methylobacterium sp. 4-46, assembly GCF_000019365.1. GTDB lineage: Bacteria > Pseudomonadota > Alphaproteobacteria > Rhizobiales > Beijerinckiaceae > Methylobacterium. Next base: position 7,049,854 of record NC_010511.1, read on the forward strand.
ACGGTCAAAGCAGAGAGTACGTATGTGTTCAGATTTCAGCGTCTAAGAAGCATTGCCTTTACATCACTCGCCTAATCGTTGGTGATATTCAGGGAATGTCTGTCCGTTTCAAGGACGGCAACATTCTCAATCTTCGCAGCTCGAGCCTCTACCACGATGCTGGACGGGGTGGAGAGCCACTGAGAAAGCGGCTTAAGCTCAACGTTACCGGCTTTCCAACGGGCTCGGCTTCTACGAAGTGCTCGCGAGCTTCATCGTCACGAGGCCCGAGACAATCAGCCCCGCCGCGACCAGCCGTGTGACGCTCGCCTGCTCTCCGAGCACGAGGATGCCGATGACGAACGCACCCACCGCGCCGACCCCGGTCCAGATTGTGTAGGCCGTACCGAGAGGCAGTGAGCGCATGGCAAGTGCCAGCAGGCCAAAGCTGCCGAGCATCGTCGCGATCATGATCGCGGTTGGCCACAGTCGCGTGAAGCCGTGTGACTGCTTCATCGCGTAGGCCCACACGACCTCAAGGATGCCAGCGGTGATGAGGTAGACCCAAGCCATGACGGCCCTCTCTCGAAGGGCCGGGCCGTCCCGGACTTGAACTCCCGTGAGCGGGAGGGAGGACGTGGCCTCGCGCGGCACAGCTATGCGCTCGCCTTCTGACGTTCAAGTCCGTTTCTGACCTAGAGCGGACCAAGCCTGCGCCGCATCAGGTTACAGACACGTTCGTTAGGCTGTGCCGGCTCTCTCAAATGCCCGGAGCACCTGATTCGCGTGGTACGGCTTGGGCAGGAACTCACCGTGGTCAGGCACATCGCGGCGGGCAGGGCGATAGCGCCCGGACGTGATCACGAGGCGAATACGCGGCCAACGCTCGGCCACTCGGGAAGCCAGACCAAAGCCATTCATCGAGCCCGGCATCTCGATGTCGGTGAACAGCACATCGATGTCGTTCCGGTTCTCCAGAAGAGCCCACGCCTCGTCGGCGCTGGCCGCTTCGAGGACGAGGAACCCGGCATCTTCCAGCATGTCCACAGCCATCATACGCACCAGGGCCTCGTCCTCGACGACCAGAACACGCGACAGGGAGGGGGGGCACGGACCAGGCATGTGCGGAAAACGGCGGCAACTCCGGATGGTTTCACCAATGTTAGCAATCCCGCCTATCTGACCGATACCCTCGGCCGCCCTTCACATCATCAGGCTGATTAGGTCTTGGCCGTAGGGAGTGCCATCCACCCCACGGACCTCATCACGGTGGAGGGGATGGAGCTGACGGTGGCCACGACTGAACAGCTTGCTATCCTCTCCCGCGACCTTCTGGGCGCCTACAGGGAGGTCCAGGGTGGCGTTGAGGCCGCTCAGAAGGAGCCTGAGCCTGAGCCCGTGGTGGATGATGCCGTGGCCCTGGAGGACCCCCGTAGAGAGGCCGAGTTCGCCTCCATCTGCCAGGAGGTGTCTCCCTACCTTTAGGTCTCGGCCCTGCACCAAGTGGTCACCGAAGACGCCATCAGTGAGCAGACCATCGGCCATGCGGCATCCGAGGCCAGGATTGAGCCTCACCAGATGCGAGCTCGCGTCGATGCCGTGGTGGAGGGCTTCCGGGCTCAGGCTGTCTCGACCGTGCAGGGCTACGGCTCCGACGACCCCGAGGACTTCTTCCAGTGGGCTCACGAGAACAAGCCCCGGGAGATGAAGGCCGCGATGCACCGCCACGGGATGGAGCGTGACCCCCGGGGGTGCGAACCTCTCTATCGCGAGTATGTCTCCACCATCGAGGACCGCGACCCTGAGGCCATCCTGAACGCTCAGTTCGGGTCAGGCATCACCGCCAAGCAGGTGGATGGCAAGGTCATCATCGTCTTCCCGGGTGGGAAGGAGATGTCCTTCAAGGGCGCTCTGAAGGCTGGCTTGATCAGCGTCAGGGGCGCCTCAGGAAGACACCTTACTTCCACCTACAAGACCCGCAACCCAAAGACAGCAGAACACCCAGCGGACCGTCCCTGATGCCGCTGGGTGTCTGAACCATTGGAGATGTCGATGATGATGATAACAAGCCTTCAGCATGAACCGGCCTAGATGCTGGCATGCGGCAAACGCCTCTCCAGGGCTGTCGTTCCAGCTTGTCAGTAGCATTTCCGGTATAGTGCCAGTTCAACTGCAATCGCCTCGTGCGCTATCCGATTGATTGTGGCACGTTTCTGGAGCAACTGCACGGCTTGTACTGTTACAACATCCGCCTTGCTCTCCAAGGCTGTCCCTCAGACCCTCTGGCGCTTCGCGGTCTTGAACCGCTCCCGGCCCTCCATCCCGTTCCACTCCTCCGTGAGGGCGCGGGCGTGCTGCTCCACCACGAAGGAGGCAGCCAAGGCCCATCCATCGTCGCGGTCCAGCGCGTCCCACACGCTGCCAGCCTCGAACAGGAGAGCGTTGAACTCGGCCACAGGGTCGAAGGGCTCAGGGCTGGTCATCATCCCACCAGGCGGCGCCACCACCAGGGGCGCTGTACCACGGGCTAACTCTCCGGGGCAGGCAAGGCCCTGGTCAGGCGCTCTGCCTGCTCTCGCCAGTGGTGGGTCAATTGTCGGGCAGCATCCCAGAAGCCAACCGGCATGAGACGCGGGTCATGTGAACCGCGACAGATAGGGGCTGAGTTCGAGTTCCAATTCGTCCGCCAAACCGGCAGAGTTGGCCAGCCTGAGTGCTACAGTTTCGCGCTACAGGAGAAGGGCTGGAAATGAGCTAAGTAACTGATTTATAACGCAATAGGAGGTTGGCTCGGAATGTCCCACCCCTTCCGCCAATAGTCATTCACAGTCCTGCCCGTAGGGCATAGACCACACCAAATCCCTTGCGGATCAGCGGCATGGCGGCGCATGCCGTGCACCCACATGCACCGCGCAGCACCACGATGGTAGGGTCCGGTGGGGCGAGAGATCAACCGGCTCTCGGCGCGGCGAGTCCAGACGCTGACCGAGCCAGGCCGCCACGCCGATGGCGGCGGCCTCTCCCTCGTCGTGGACGAGGGCGGCGGCAAGCGCTGGGTCTACCTCGACCGCACCGCGTCGTCAGAGAGTACATCTCCGATTACTGGCAGGCTACGAACCCGCTCATCGCCTTGGCGGAATCCGCAAGGTCTGCGGGATCAAGCTTGGCTCCTGTCGTCGTGCCCGGTTGGATTGCGATCTGGTTCGACTCTAGGAACGTCGCGAGCATCGTGCTCTTGATCGCAAAGTTGATATTCTGTGGGAAATCGCCAGAGGCAAGCGCCACCTTGAGCACGTTCAGCTTCGCCGCAACGACCCCCACAGCGTTGCCATAACTGTCTAGGAGTGGGCCACCAGAGTTACCCTGCTGAACAGGAGTAGAGATTTGGTAGTATCGGCTATCATCACCTAAGCCAGATAGGGCGGTTATGTTTCCCAGTGTGAAATTGCCAGAGCTCGCCAGGATGTCCGCATGAGGATACCCAAAAGCAGCGACAGACTCTCCTAGCCTAGTGCCCGTTCTAATCGGCGCAAATCTGCCTCCCTTGGCATCTTCGATTGCGAGGAGAGCAAGATCATTGCTGCTGTCTGTCGCAGCAACTCGCGCATTGTGCGGAGATTTGCTATCGTTCAGTTTCACCACGACGAACTTGCAATCCTTGATCACATGGGCATTCGTGATGAAGTTGCCATTGGTGTCTACGAAAAAGCCTGAACCCGTTGAGATGCCGTTCTCCTCAGCCTTCGGTGCCGCAGGAGGTGCAGGTGCGGGAGGCGCGGTGGCGACGGGAGGCAACGCCGAGGGAACGGGCGCATTCTCGCGTGCTACGGGCTGTGCGGGAACCGGAACCTGCAAGGGAGGTGTCGCGGCGACTCGAGCGGCCGCCTGCGACGCCCCTGGCGGCTCGACCATAGGACGCCCGTTCATCACGGAGCCAAGCGAAGCTGACATCAAGATTGCGATGCGTTCACCGCCGACATTACCCTTTGCGTTGTCCCAGAACAGTGAAAAGCCGAGGACCCCATCTCCGTCTTGGTGGTAGCGAAGATATTCGTCTTTACCGCTTGAGGAAGTGGCTGATATAACAAACCATTCGTCTTTAATGACGCTGTAATTGATTGTGTACCGATTGCGCCGTTTGCGTTCTAACGTGTCTGAATAAACGAGAGCGACGTTGATCGATGGGAAGTAGTTGTATTTGACGATTAGGCGGGCAAGTGAGTCTTCAAACGCAAGGCCACTCTTATTTGTGAGCGGGCGCAAAGACAAGCCCTGAGGCACCCAGATGGGGCGGCCTCGCGACGGATGCTCAAGCAACTTGAAGTCCCACATTGTCATCATCGGTGCCGCGGTTGCGAACAGCCGGTCGTGAGTGGACTTGTTGAGGACTCCGTCCGGCCAGATACCGTTCTGTTCTTGAAACCGCTTGATCGCCTCAAAAGTGCGCAGACCGAGGTTTTCCGTTGGAACGGACGTTTGATGGCCGGTGGCTATTAACAGAACCTGGGCAATAACACGGGATCGAAGGTTGTGCTCTTCGTTGAATACGAATTCTGCCCTGGTGAACTCTGGAGTTCGTACCTGGGCGGTTGCAGCTTGAGCGGCCAACCCGGCAACAAGAGCAAACGCGATGCGACGCATGAAGGGCTGCCCCGAGACACTTGAACGAATGGTTACGGTCAATTCGCAAGCTGTCAAATGAGAAAGCGCCTATCCGGAGGCTTCGTCAATGGCTGTTCACAGTCCAAGGTCATTAGCCGTACTCTCTCGCTGGCATCATGAGGCACGCTGTGCGACCAGGCCCATCAGCATCTTTGTCTCTCTCCGACAGGCAGGAAGCGGTGTTCATCGCGAATGTTACGACAGTGCATCCCTTCGCATGCTCAAGTTTAGCCCCGGCATCAAGGGACTCGCGAAACCCTGCAGCCTCTGGGCGGTGGCAACAGAGGGATGCCTCTGGTTCGTCGAGCGGAACGTCCGCGATGCTGCCGGCTGGCACCAGGGCACCATCAGGTACCACCGCACGAAGGCTCTCACACGCCGCGTGTCGGGTTCGAGGCGCCCGAAGACGGGGCTGGCGGAGAGCAGGCGCCCGAACTGGACCGGATCGGCGATCGCGGTTGCTCCGCTTGGAGCCGCGGACCGCGAACGGACCATGAGGCCGGACGGCGGTCGAAGAACACCCGCGTCGCCGCGACCCCGCCATCCGCCCGAACCGGGCGGCGCGCTGCCGGAGCGGGAGCCGGCTGCCCCGGGGACAGCCGCGGCGGCTGGCGTCCGACCCTGAAGGCCGCGGCACGCATCAGATCAGATCGGATCGGACGAGGCCGAGATCCGCGAGGTCGCGGTCGTTGAACAGGGCGAGTTCGCGCCGCGTGCGACTGCAATCGAGCCATCGCCTGAAGACTGAGAACGCTCCAGCCACGTGATCCTCCTCGGCTGAGGGGATCGACATGCCTCGGGTGCCCGCCCGCGTCTGTGACGGCGATCACGGACGCGGGCGGGCGATCGGCCGGATGAAGGGGCGGGCCGCGAGGTACCGGGCCGGGACCGGGCCTCGGAGCACGGCCGATCACGCTCCCGTCGCCGGAGATCTCCCATGTCGCACGCTGCCCGCATGATCTACGCCCTGGTCTGCTACGCCATCTTCCTCGTGTCCTTCCTCTACGCGGTCGGGTTCCTCGGAGGGGGCTTCGTTCCGAAGACCGTCGACGATGGGCCGGTCGTCGCGCCGTGGCTCGCGGTGGTCGTGGACGTCGCCCTGCTCACCGTCTTCGCGCTCCAGCACAGCGTGATGGCACGCCCGCGCTTCAAGGTGTGGTGGACGCGCATCGTCCCGAAGCCCGTCGAGCGCAGCACCTTCGTCCTCCTGGCGAGCCTCGCCCTGCTCTTGCTGTTCTGGCAGTGGCGTCCGCTCCCGGCGACCGCATGGTCGGTCTCCGATCCGGTCGCGGCGTCCGTCCTCAAGGGACTCTTCTGGCTCGGCTGGTTCGTCGTCCTCGCCAGCACCTTCATGATCAGCCACCTCGACCTCTTCGGGCTCAAGCAGGCCATCCAGGGCTGGCGCCCGACCGCGCCGGGTGAGGCCGCGTTCGCGACGCCCTTCCTCTACAGGCACGTCCGGCACCCGATCTACCTCGGCTTCGTCGTCGCGTTCTGGGCGACGCCGACGATGACGGTCGGCCACCTGCTGTTCGCGGCGGTCGCGACCGCCTACATCCTCGTCGGCATCCAGCTGGAGGAGCGCGACCTCGTCGCCTTCTTCGGCGATCGCTACATTCGCTACCGGCGCGAGGCGGGCATGCTCCTGCCGCGCTTTCGCGGCGCGCGCTGATCGGACGGGCGCCGACGACCCCGCGGAGGTCGGATCCCTACTCGATCACCACGTCGGCGCTGCTCAGGATCGAGGGCGGCAAGGTCACGCCGAGGCGCGCGGCCGCCCTCACGTTGGCGAACAGCTCAAGCTTCGTGACGAGCTGCACCGGCAGGTCACGGGGCTTCTCGCCTCGGAGCAGGCGCCCCGCATAGGCGCCGGCCTGGCGGTGCGTTTGCGTGAAGTCGCCCCCGTAGCTCATCAGCCCGCCGGCCATGGGGAAGTCGCGGGACTGGGTGATCGCGGGAAGGCCGTGGCGGTTGGCGAGCATCGCCAGGCGCGCGCTGCGATAGGCGAAGAAGGGGTCGGAGGTGAAGACGAGACCGGCCGCCCCGAGCCGGCGCGGCGCCGTAAACAGGTCCTCGAACCCGTCCTCGCGGCTGGCCTCCAGCATATGGAGCTGCAGGCCGAGGCTGCCGGCCGCAGCCCGCAGGCCGGCCAGCTGCGAGCCGGCCGTGGGACTGGTCGGGTTGAATGCGATGGCGAGGGCGGCGGCCGTCGGAAACAGCTCCTTCATGAGCTCGAGCCGCTTGTTCGAGACCTCGACACTCAGGCTCGACACGCCCGTGAGATTGCCGCGGGGCCGCGCGAGATCGTCCACCACGCCGAGGACGACCGGATCGCCGCCCATCTCGAAGACGATCGGGATCGTCCCCGTCGCCGCGCGCGCCGCGAGCACCACGGGCGCACCCCCGGGGGCGACCAGGACCGCGATCCCGCTGCCCGCCAGCTCCTTGGCGAGCGCGGGCAGCTGCTCGTAGCGCCCGTCCGCCCAGCGGTAGGCGATCGCGACGTCGCGGCCCTCGACGAACCCGGCGTCGGCGAGCCCCGTGCGAAAGGCCTCGAGCCGGCTGGCAACGCGCTCGGGCGTCTCGGCGCCGAGATACCCGAGCACCGGCAGCGCCGGCGCCTGCGCCCGCACCGCGCGGGCCGTCGCGCCGCCGAGCAGGGCGCCGACCGGCCCGATGAGAAGGTCGCGTCGTCTCATCCGCTCGCTCCTCGCCGAGCGCCGGGCATCACGCCGCGTCCGGCGCTGGCTCGGCCTTGGCGTCCCGTCCGGCCGCCACGGCGAAGATGGCGACCGGCTCGTCGAAGCCCTTCAGGCGCCGCGTCCCGAGCGACACGAGGGGGACGCCGCTCCCGATCGCCTCGGCCGCCGCGCGGTCGACCAGGATCTGGCCATCCTGCGCCGAGGCGCACAGGCGCGAGGCGAGGTTCGTCACCGTGCCGATGGCCGTGTAGTCCAGCCGGCTGTCGGAGCCGATCCGCCCGACCGTGGCGGGTCCCATCGCCAGGCCGATCCCGAAGCCGAGCGCGTGGCCGCCCGCCCGCCAGGCCGCGGTCAGGGCCTGCACCGTCGCCTGCATCTCGATCACCATGCGGGCGGCCCGCAGCGCCGGCTCGGGGCAGGCCACGGGCGCGTTCACCAGGATCATGACGCCGTCGCCGGCGAGGCTCACGAGCGTCGCGCCGTGCCGGTTCACGGTCGCACCAACCGCCGCGTGGTACTCGCCCAGTACGCCCATGATCACGCCGGGCTCGGATCGCGCGGAGAACGGGGTGAAGCCGCGCAGGTCCCCGAAGACCACGACGACCTCGACGCGCTGTCCGTCGAGGACGCCGTCGTCGCCGGCCCGGTCCACGAGCTCGGCGACCTGCGGCGCGAGGAAGCGCTTGAGGCGGCTGATGCGCTCCGAGCGCTCCTGCGAGAGCGCGACCTCGCGCGCCATCTGGTTGAAGCGGGCCGCGAGCCGCCCCAGCTCGTCCCCCCTCGCGATCTCGATGCGGTGGCCGAACTGGCCCGCCCCGATCCGGGCGGCGCCTTCCTCCAGGAGGCGGATCGGCCCGGTCATGCGGCCGGCGAGCCAGTAGGCGAGCGCGGCGGCGAAGCCGGTGCCGGCCAGGAGCAGGCCGAGAAGGCGCCAGAAGGCGGCGTGGATCGGCCCGAACGCCTCGGCGACCGGCTGCTGGACGATCACGCTCCAGTCCGGTCCCTGAACCGGCGCCATGGCGGCCACCACCACGCGCCCCGCCGGGTCCGGCCCGGCGACCGCGCGCCCGTCCTGCGCGAGGATGGCCGCCCGCAGCGCCCGGAGGCTCTCGGCCGTCCGATCCTCGGCGCCGCGCAGGACGAGGCTGATGTCGGGATGCGCGATGAGCCGGCCCGGCCGGTCGAGCACGATGGCTTGTCCCGTCTCGCCGATCCGGATTCCCGCGACGACGTCCAGGATCAGCTTCAGATTGATCTCCGCGACCGCGACGCCCGCCGCGAGGCGATTCCCCGCCACGGCCACGGTCATGTACGGTTCGGAATTGCGGTGATAGGTGACGGGGCCGAACCAAGCCCGCCCGGTCCGGGCCCCCAGGACCGCTGGATCCGCCGACGCGTCGGCGCCGCTCTCGACGCGGTTGAGGCCGATCCGCGACACGGAGAGCCGCTCCTTCGCGGCGCCGTCGATCAGTCTGAAGCTCGTCACGGCGGGGGCGTGGCGCAGGAGACGCATGGCGTCGACGCGCCGCCGCTCGTCGGCGGCCTCCGTCCAGGGCAATTGCACCATCCAGGCGAGCTGGTTTTCGATCCCATCGATGAAGTGCGCGATCCGCGCGGCCGCGGTCCGGGCCTCGGCGCCGAGCAGGTCGTTCAGGCGCGCCCGCTGGTCCCTATAGCCGAACCACGCCTGGCTGCCGCCGGCGGCGAGCAGCGGCACGGCCACGGCCGCGAACAGGACGAGGAAATACTGCCGGAACAGCGAGCCCCGCGGCGGGATCGGGAAGCGGGCCATCGCCGCATCCTTTCCAAGGCATATCGATCCGCTGCACGACTTTAAGTGCAGACACGGCATCTTCTCAAGTCTGCATCGGCCGTGAAGGCGGGCACTCAGAGGGGAGTATCCGGTGCAACTCCGGCGAATTCCGAGCTCATGACCGTCAGCACGCCGTGGTCACGCAGCGAGCCGTCCAGGATCCCGACGGCCCGGATCTCCTCTCCGCGACCTTCGCTCCGCGGAGGACGGGCACTCCGCGGAGAACGGGGATCGCGGCATCACGAGCACCTCGCGAGACGGCCTGACGGGCTCGACGAGAGCGGCTCGACAGCGGAGACCGGCCTACTTCGATTTCGGCGTGCGAAGGAGAGATACCTGCCACGTCAGCATCATGCTCGATACCATCAAGGCGGCGTGAAGCAGGGAGAGGAGAAGCGGTCCATCTTGCATCGACGCGATCCTGCGACGTGGCGGTGCCGGGAAGGTCCGAGTCCTGGCAACAACCGGGCCAACGCCCACGCTCGCGCCGCGTGACCCTCCGTCCTCCGCCGAGCGGTCCTCCGCCGAGCGGTCCTCCGCCGAGCGGTCGCGCCGCACGTCCGAGCCGCCGGGTGGGCCGATGAGATCGGGCCGCGGCGACCGCCTAGAGCATTTTCCGACGAAGTGGATGCCGGTTCGTCGCGGACAATGCGGCAGGATCAAAGATCGAGAGCGGCACCCGATTGCAACGTGACCGGGTGCCGCCCTAGGCCGGGACCGCTTCGGGAAGCCTGAACGCCTTGGCCGAGAGCAGGCGCGTCAAGGTCGCGAGCAGGTCGGTCTGGGTGATGATCCCCACGACGCGCTGTCCCTCGTCCACGACGACCACCGCATGGGTGCGCCCATCGGACAGCGAGGAGGCCAGCGCGACGATCGGCTCGTCCGGCCGGGCCGTCCTGGCCTCGGACATCACCTGCGCGATACCCGCGTCGCGGTGGAGCGTCAGCTCGCGCAGCCCCACCGTGCCCGTCAGCCGTCCATCCTCGTCGACCACCGGCAGCGTCCGGATGTTGTGCGTGAGGAGAAGCTCCCGTGCTCGCTCGGCGCTGCTGCCCGCGTGCAGGGTCACCACGTCGCGCGACATGACCTCGGCGCAGGTGAGGTCGCCCTCCGTGCGCACGAGCGCGTGAAGCTCGACCTGCCGGAGGAGGCGGTCGAGGTCGGCGCGGTCGATGTCCAGCGTCTCGTTGAGCGCGACCAGGGCCGCGTCCACATCCTCCGGCTTGAAGCCGACGCGCAGGGGCGCGGGCAGATCCGCCGTCCCGTGCGTGTTGGCCGGCGCCACGACCGGCACGTGCGGGTAGTTGCGGCCTGAGATCTTGTGGAACGCGATCCCGAGCGCGACCAGGATCACCGAGTTCACGCAGACCGGGAACAGCGGGAACAGGAAGCCCGCCGAGGTGACGGCCGGGCCGCCGATCAGCGCCGTCAGGGCGGCCGCACCCCCGGGTGGGTGAAGGGACCGGGTCACCGACATCGCGGCGATCGCCAGCGAGACGCCGACGCCGATCGCCACCACGGGATCCGGAATGAGGTGGGCGGCCAGCACGCCGACGAAGGCCGAGATCGTGTTGCCCCCGATGACCGGCCAGGGCTGGGCGAGCGGGCTCGCCGGCACGGCGAACAGCAGCACCGCCGAGGCGCCCATGGGCGCGACAATGAGCGGGATGTGCGGCCCTTCCCCGAAGAACCAGCCGCAGATCAGGCCGGTGAGCGTGATGCCCGCGAGCGCCCCCAGGCAGGCGACCAGGCGCTCCCGCAGGGTCGCACCCGCCAGAATCGGCCTGAACAACCGAAATCCGGATGACTTGCCACCCTGTCGTTCCGGACTGACGGTGTCGAACATCCTCGTGCGTCCCTCGCTGGCCCGAACCGCCGCCGAAGGCGCCCGCTCAGCAGGCAGGTGCTCCGATTGGCGGCGCAGGGCTCTGGTATACCAGACCCCCGTTTACGGATCGCCGCCGAAATTGCAACGTGCGTGGGCACGATGCCTGCGAACAAGGCATCCAGGGTTGGGGCGCTGGGCCGGAGGACCATGAAGGACGTCGCCGCCACCGCGCTTCTCACGGTCGCCGCGGTGCCGCCGCTCGGCCCGGCAGCCTCTCGGTCGCGGTTGCGACAGGCCTCGATCGCTCAACGGACTCGACCCCGGCACCGTGACGTTACCCAACAGCCAGGGCTAGGCCTCCAATTCGTAGCTCAGAAAGCCGCCGATCCAGCTGCGATTAACAACTCTGAACTGACCATGAAGCCAGTGAACAAGCTCACGCTCTACGATTCTCTGATGATCGGACTGGAGGGGCCATGGCTGACCCGAGAGTTTGCGCCAGATCACGTCCTTGGCTGATCCCCAGTTGAGCGGGTTGCGGACGGGGCGACCGAGCTTTCTCATTAATGCTTGGCGTACTAACTGCAGGATATCGATCCAAGCGGGTTCCATGTCCTCCAGCACCAGGAGAGCCCTGCCGCAGGGCTTCAGGATGCGGTGTATTTCTGCGATGCATTGCCCTGGGTTGGATGCATGATTGAGGCTCCAAAACGCCAAGGCCGCATCGAAACTCTGAGACGGAAAGGGTAAGTTTTCGCCGGTACCGAGCACGAAATTGAATTCTGTCCTGTGAGGGGAGAGCCGCCTGCGGATCGCTGCCCAGCGCTCTGTCGTCCAACTCAGACTTGGGTCGATGACAATGTACTCAGTATCCGGATCCATATATGCTCCGGCGAGACCAGCTCCTCCCCCTATATCAAGAACTAGTCCTTTTATATTGGTGAGTATGTGGGCGTAGGGCTGATAATCGCGATTCAGCGCCTCGACAGCTGTATCCTGATCTATGGCGAGAGTGGCGTACCATCCCTCCATCTCGACCTGACGCGTTTGCCATGACCCTGGCATGAGCGGTTCCTCTCCAGTAGGCTTGCGCGACGTACATCCCTGACTGTGAGTGGGAGCGCCCCGTTTTCGTGACGGTCAGGAGACTTGGCTGACCAGGGCGTCGGTTGGGGTCTCTGGGCCGTGCTCCTGTTCGTAGACGATGGGAGAGCGGTCGCCCAGGGCGCAGGAGCAGGCACCGACCGCGTCGAGCCGCGCTGAGCACGTGGTCGATCCGCGGGCTGCGGAGGACTTGCTGTCCGCCCCACGGGATCGATCGCGTGCGCACGATCGTCCCGTCCATCACCGCTGGGGTTCCCGCAAGCGCGGAAGGAACCAGGCGAGCAGGCCGATGGCCGGCAGGAAGGAGCAGATCTGGTAGACGGTCGCGATGCCGTACCGGTCCGCGAGCGCACCCAGGATGGCGGCGGCGAGCCCGGCCAGCCCGAAGGTCAAGCCGTAGAAGAAGCCGCCGACCAGCCCGATCCGGCCCGGCATGAGTTCCATGGCATAGATCAAGATGGCCGCGAACGCGCTCGACATGATCAGGTTGATGACGATCGTCAGGGCGCCCGTCCAGAAGAGACTTGCGTAGGGAAGCACCAGCGTGAACGGCAGTGCACCGAGGATCGAGAACCAGAGGATGCGATTGCGGCCGATCCGGTCACCCAGGATGCCGCCCGCGAGCGCACCGACGGCCGACGATGCGAGGAACAGGAACAGCATCACCTGCGATTGCTGGATCGAGATGCCGAACTTGCCCATCAGGTAGAACGTGTAGAACGACGAGAAGCTCTGGGCGTAGGCGTTCTTCGAGAACAGGAGAATGATGAGGATCATGAATGGCACGACGACCGCGGCGAGGGGGCGGTCCGCGACCTGATCGGCTGTCCCGTGTGCGGCCTGCGCCGCCCGCGGGCGCGAGGGGGCAATCCGGGCGGAGCGTCCGGCGATCCAGAGCATCAGTCCCATGGCCAACAGGGCGGCGATCGCGAACCAACCGAGGCTGTGCTGGCCGAGCGGCACGATGATGAACGCCGCGAGCAGGGGGCCGAGGGCGCCGCCGGTCTGACCGCCGACCTGGAAGATGCCCTGCGCCAAGCCTTGTCGTCCGCCCGACGCGTTGCGCGCCATGCGCGTCGCCTCGGGATGGAAGATCGAGGAGCCGAGACCCACGCACGCGGAAGCGAGCAGCAGGAGGCCGTAGCTGCCCGCGAAGGCCAAGCCGAGCAGGCCCACCAGGCTGAACCCCATGCCGACGATCATCGAGTGCGGCATCGGGTGCTTGTCGGTGTAGAAGCCAACGGCCGGCTGGAGAAGCGAGGCTGCGGTCTGGAACGTGAGGGTGATGAGCCCGATCTGGATGTAATCGAGCTGATATGAATCCTTGATGATGGGATAGATCGCTGGAATCAGCGACTGGATCATATCGTTGAGCAGGTGGGTCACGCTGAGAGCAATCAGGACGGAGAGAGTGGCCTGTCGGGGCAGGTTGACTGTCGCGACCGCGCTCATCGGGCGTTTGCTCCACGCGCTGCGCCTCTGCGCGGGTCCCGCTCCGCGGGGAGCGCGGGGTGAACGACGACGACCTGCCGCATGCCGAAATTCTTCCCTGGTTCCGCTCGATCGGCGATTCCGGCCCCGGACTTACGTCCGCGCGCGCCTGTTGCGAACGTCGAGAGGCGCCGCACCCGCGACCTTTGCCGTCTTTCCAAGGACATGATCCTGCCGCGGCGGGCAAGAGGGGGCAATCGCTGGCTGCGGAAGTGCGCTGTCGAGCGGCGAGCCGGCGTTCCGGCGGCCTTGGTCGAAGGTCGGCGCCGAGCGGACGCCGGACACCCCACCGGCCCGTTGAATGCGCCGTCTCATCCCCATCCGCTCGATCCCTTCGGGACGGCGGATGGGGGCTTCGCTCAAGCGCCGCGCGGGCTCATGATCCGCCCGATCCCTTCGGGACGGCGGATGGGGGCTTCGCTCAAGCGCCGCGCGGGCTCATGATCCGCTCGATCCCTTCGGGATGGCGGATGGGGGCTTCGCTCAAGCGCCGCGCGGGCGCGTGATCCGGAATCCGCTTTGATCAACCGCATTCCGGATCACACATGAGAGGATGCCGTTGGAATCGAACGCCGCGGCGGCAGCGATCCGTGGCCGTGGATCCTTCGCGAGCGAAAGCAGGCCATGGAAGTGAAGTGGATCGAGGATTTCCTGAGCCTCGCCGAAACGCGGAGCTTCTCGCGCTCCGCGGAGGAGCGGCACGTGACCCAATCGGCCTTCAGCCGACGCATCCGCTCCCTCGAAGTCTGGCTCGGCACGGTGCTCCTCGACCGCTCGACCTACCCGATCACGCTCACCGCCGACGGGCGCCAGTTCCTGGAGACGGCCGAGGAGGTGGTGCGCCTCCTGACTCTGAGCCGGGCCGAGTTCCGCACCCGCAGCGAGCGCTCCAGCCTCCCGGTGGTCACGATCACCGCGCTGCACTCGCTCTGCCTGTCCTTCCTGCCGGGCTGGCTCGGCGCGATCCGGGCCGCGGTCGGGCCGGTGGGCAGCCGGGTCCTGCCGGAGAACTTCAACATCTGCGTCCAGGCGCTGGTCGAGGGCGGCTACGACCTCCTGCTGACCTACCACCATCCGGGCATCCCGATCCCGCTCGACCCCACGCGCTATCCCTACCGGACGGTGGGACACGACAGCCTCGCGGCCGTCGCCGCGCCGGACGCTCTGATTCCCGACGGGGAAGGGCGGCTGCCCCTGCTGCAATATTCCCGCGGCTCCTTCCTCGGGCGCCTCGCCACGATCGCGCAGGCGCGGGAAGGCGCACCCCCGACCTATCCGGTCCACACCAACGAGAACTCCATGGCCGAGGCCCTGCGCTCGATGGCGCTCGCGGGCCACGGCGTCGCATGGCTGCCCCGCAGCCTCGTCGCCGCGGAGATCGCGTCCGGGGCGCTCGGGCTGGTCAGCCCCGAGATGCCGATGGAGATCCGGCTCTACCGCAGCGGCGAGCGCGCCCGGCCCTTCCTCAATGCCGTCTGGGAGGCGGCGGGGATGCTCGCGACAAACTATTCCGAACCGGAATAACCCTGGTCCTCCTTAGCATTGGCGCCGGCGCGCGTCCGGGATTATCCCGCCGCTCACGGTGAATGCAGTCGTCGCGGCGATCTTCCGCCCACGCGACGCGGGCTTCCACCGCCATCCCCCGAAGACCCGCGCGCTGCTCCGCCCAGGGGCCGCCGCGGCGTCCTGCCCGTCCGCTTGCAACGGCGCGCTGGAAACGCTTCCGCGCGCGAGGAGAGAGCTGTGTCCAGAGCCACGACCCGCACCGAGCACGACCTTCTCGGCGACCGCGAGGTGCCGGAGGCGGCCTATTACGGCATCCACACGCTCCGCGCCGTCGAGAACTTCGCGATCACCGGCACGACGCTGGCGAGCTGCCCGGACCTGATCCGCGCGCTGGCCGCGATCAAGCAGGCAGCGGCGCTCGCCAACCAGGAGCTCGGCCTTCTCGACCGCGCGCGCTGCGAGGCGATCGTCACGGCCTGCGAGGAGATCCGCGGCGGGGCGCTCCACGACCAGTTCGTGGTCGACCTGATCCAAGGCGGCGCCGGCACCTCGACCAACATGAACGCCAACGAGGTGATCGCCAACCGGGCGCTGGAACTCCTCGGCCACGCGCGCGGCGCCTATGGGCAGTTGCACCCGAACGAGCACGTCAACATGGGCCAGAGCACCAACGACGTGTACCCGACCGCCCTGAAGATCGCCGCGGCCGGGTCGATCCGGCGCCTCGTGGCCGCCATGGCGTCCCTGCGCGGCAGCTTCGAGGCGAAGGCGACGGAGTTCGCCGACATCCTCAAGATGGGCCGCACGCAGCTCCAGGACGCGGTGCCGATGACGCTCGGCCAGGAATTCGGCACCTACGCGCGGATGCTCGGCGAGGACGAGGCGCGGCTCGGCGAGGCCGAACTCCTGATCCACGAGATCAACATGGGCGCGACCGCCATCGGCACCGGCATTACCGCGCATCCGGCCTACGCGGCTTTGGTGCGCGACCGCCTCGCGGAGATCACCGGCATCCCGCTCGTCACGGCCGAGGATCTCGTCGAGGCGACCCAGGATTGCGGCGCCTTCGTGCAGCTCTCGGGCGTGCTGAAGCGGGTCGCCGTCAAGCTCTCGAAGACCTGCAACGACCTGCGCCTGCTCTCCTCGGGGCCGCGGGCGGGCTTCAACGAGATCAACCTGCCGGCGCGCCAAGCCGGCTCCTCGATCATGCCGGGCAAGGTCAACCCGGTGATCCCGGAGGTGGTCAACCAAGTCGCCTTCGAGGTGATCGGCAACGACGTCACGATCTCCTTCGCGGCCGAGGCCGGCCAGCTCCAGCTCAACGCCTTCGAGCCGGTGATCGCCTACAGCCTGTTCCGCAGCCTCGCGCATCTCGAAGCGGCCTGCCGGGCCCTCGACGCGAACTGCGTGCGCGGCATCACGGCCAACCGCGAGCGCTTGCGGCTGAGCGTCGAGCACTCGATCGGCATCGTCACCGCGCTCAACCCCTATATCGGCTACCGCAACGCCACCGCGGTGGCCATGGAGGCGCACGCCACCGGCCGCGGCGTCTACGAACTGGTCCTGGAGAAGGGCCTGATGGCGAAGGACCAGCTCGACGCGGTGCTCCAGCCCGGGCGGCTGACCCGCCCGCAGGCCGCGATCGCTTCCTGATCCAGGGTTCGCCCCATCCGAGGTCCGGGATCCCGCGCCACCGCGCCAGTGGAGGGATCCCGCACGCCGATGCGCGGGCCGATGCCCGCGCGTCCTCCACGCACCATCCAAGGCAATACCCAAGGGAGGATACCCCGATGACTCAGGTCGATGCGGCTCCGAGATCCGGCCGCCTCACGCTCTATACCGGCATCGGGCTCGTGCTCGGCATCGCGGTCGGCGCGGTGCTGCACGGGCACGCGACGTCGCCGGACGAGGCCAAGGCGCTCGCCGCGCACTTCACCCTCGTGACCGACATCTTCCTGCGCCTGATCAAGATGATCATCGCGCCGCTCGTCTTCGCCACGATCGTCGCCGGCATCGCGAGCTTCGGCGACACCCGCTCAGTCGGCCGCGTCGCCGGCCTCGCCATGGGCTGGTTCCTGACCGCCTCGCTGGTCTCGCTCACGCTCGGTCTGATCGCCGCCAACCTGTTCCAGCCGGGCGCGGGCCTCGCCCTTCCGCTGCCGGATGCGGGGGCACAGACCGGCCTGAAGGCCGCCTCGCTCAACCTGCGCGACTTTCTCACCCACGTTTTCCCGACGAGCATCGTCTCGGCGATGGCGGGCAACGAGGTGCTGCAGATCCTGGTCTTCTCGATCTTCTTCGGCTTCGGCCTCAGCGCCATCGACCGGCGCTACGCGGACCCGATGGTGCATCTCCTCGAAGGGCTCGCGCGGGTGATGTTCAAGGTCACCGACGCGGTGATGCGGCTCGCGCCGCTGGCGGTGTTCGCGGCGATGGCGGCGGTGGTCACCGTCCAGGGTCTCGGCGTGCTCCTGGATTACGGCAAGTTCATCGTGAGCTTCTACGTCGGGCTCGCGGTCCTCTGGGCGCTCCTGATCGGGGCCGGCTGGCTGGTGCTCGGCCGCGCCACGCTGCACCTGCTGCGCCTGCTGCGCGCGCCGATGATCGTCGCGTTCTCGACGGCGAGCAGCGAGGCCGCCTTTCCGCGCACCATCGAGGTCCTGGCCCGGTTCGGCGTGCGTCCCCGCGTCACCGGCTTCGTGCTGCCGCTCGGCTACTCGTTCAACCTCGACGGCTCGATGATGTATCAGGCGCTCGCCGCTCTGTTCATCGCCCAGGCCTTCGGCATCCCGCTGGGCTTCACCGAGCAGGTCATGATGCTCCTCGTCATGATGGTGACGAGCAAGGGCATCGCCGGGGTGCCGCGCGCCTCGCTGGTGGTGGTGGCCGCCACCGTGCCGATGTTCGGCCTGCCGTCCGCCGGCATCCTGCTGATCATGGGCATCGACCAGATCCTCGACATGGGGCGCACTGTCACGAACGTCCTCGGCAACGGGCTTGCCACCGCCGCGGTCGCCAAGTGGCAAGGCGAGCTCGAGGAGACCGCGTCCCCGGAGGGACGGGGTCGGACGTCGGATCGCGCCGTGGCCGAAGCGCTCGTGACCGAGGCAGCCTGACCCTGAGCTCGAACCGGCAAGGCCGGACAGGCTGACCCGGCTCGGTCGTCGGCCCGCCATGCGGGAGGATGACCGAGCCCGACCCCGGGCGGGCCCGACCCCGAGCGGGCCTTCCCGGATCGAGCCGCCGGCGTCCGCTCTCCGATGTGAAGCGGTCGCCGGCGAGCAGCTTCGCGACGGCGACGCGCGTGGCGCGTGGGACGGCGCTCAGGGCGCGGAGCCAGGCGCCTTGCGCAGCCCGGACGGAACTCACTCTCAGGGCAGGCCGTTTGCACTGATCACCCTCATGCCTTCGGTCGAGTGCAGATGGCTCGCTCTGCAAGAACGCTTTATGGGGCTGGGGCTGCGTTTGCTGCCGGAGTGATCGCAACCCTCGCCGTGGTCAACCTCTCAGGGGGCGGGCAACCGAGCGCGTCGCAGCGTGTGCAGCCCGCTGCTCGGCCGGGCCCGCGGGGCGTGGAAGGCCGTGCCTGGTCCGATCCCGTTCGGTCTCACGGCCCCGCTGCCTCAGCACCTCGCGAAACCCGTCCGCCCCTGACTTTCACGCTCGAGGATTCCGGTCACCAGAGCGGACCCGGGCCGTCGCGGGCGGCCGGTGCCGACGCGCAGGACGAGACGCCGCCAGCCGTTGCGCAGGCCGGCGGGCCAGAGGGTAGGGCGGCCCCTCACAGCAACACCGCGCGGCTGAGAGCGCCTGAGCCGCGCTCCGAGGTTGCGAGCAGCAACGCGCCGCGGGTCCAGCAAGCCCATGCCGAGAAATCCCGGGGCAAGCCCGTCATCGCACCTCAGGCGGCGAGGGAACGGCCCGCGACAGCGAGCGGAGCTGCGCCTGCGGATCCGAGACCGCGGATCCCGGCCGAGCAGGCCGAGACCGGGGCGAGGCGGCTCGTTGCGACGGACCGGGAACCGCGCCACCGAGAGGCTCGGCTGCCTCTGAACACGACGGGGGACAGGCACAGCCTTGCCGCAGTCAGAGAGGCGCGCCGCATCGTCCCGGTTCGCGTCACCAAGCATGCCGATGCGCAGCTGGATGACGATCCAACCCCGTCGCAGCGACCTCGGCGTCGAGCTCAGAACGAGGCTCCCGAACCGAAGCGGCACTACTCGGCGGCGGAGACGGGTGGCGTGATGGGGTGGCTCATGGGACCGGCCGAGCGCTTCTGACGCGTGAGCGCAGCGCGCGAGCTGATCTCCGTGGTCAAGGAAGCCTCGGCGGCGAGCTCGGTGCCGGTGAGACGCCCCGGAACCCGCCGGATCAGGGCTCGAAGCTCCCAGCCGGAGGACATCGATGCTGAAGGGGATCAAGCGCGTGTGGCCCGCCGCGGCCATCATCAGCGTGCTCTCGATCGAGGCGCATGCATTGAGTCCCTCCGAGATGAGGGAGCGCACCGCCTTCATCGCTGAGCGGTACCTTCAAATCTGGTCGTCGAACCAAGCCGGCCCGGTCGCAGGGGTGCCCTACATGTACGGTCCGACCGTCATGTTTTACGGGCAGCGTTACACGCAGTCTCAGCTCATGGCAGAGAAGCGGCGCGCGATCCAGCAGTGGCCTGTTCGCCAGTACGTGCATCGTCCCGGGACGATGCGGGTGATCTGCAATGCGCCGGCACGCAAGTGCGCAGCGCGCTCGACGATCGATTTCGAGATCAGCAATCCGAGCCGCGGCACGCGCAAGGCAGGTTCGGCCAGGTTCGACCTCGGCGTCAGTTTCGCCGAGCCCCATCCTCGCATCCTGTACGAGGGCGGCAGCCTGAACAAACGGCGGCCCGGCGGAAGCTCATGATCCGATCTCGGTCGGAGCGTCCGAGTGCGCACGATGGATCACGCATCCTTGCGCTCCGTCCGCGCCACCGAGGCAGGTTGGATGCCATGGCCGCCTCCGAACCGGCAGTCGGATCCGTGCACGCGAACCCGTGACCCGAAGCGGCCCCCGGCAGCGGGTGGAGGGAACGTCCGGTTTCAAGGGCCGTCCGGACGTTCGGTGTCGACGCGGTCCCCCGACATCCGCCGCCGCGCTGTGCTCGCACGTCAGCGGACGCAGCTGCCCTGGCCGCGAGGAATCGGTCGTGTCCTGGACGTGCGGGGCGAGCGGCGAACCCGACCCCGGCGTATGAATCGCTGGCACGGGAACGTTTCGGCTTGGGCGCCATCGAATGTCGGCTTGGGCGCCATCGAATGCCCACCCGCGGAAGCTGGCAGTCACGCCATGATCGAGCCTCCCCTTCAGCTCTCGGCCGACGAGGCAACGCTCCTCGAACGCGCGCGCCGACACGACCCCGCCGCCATCCGGCTGATCATCCAGCAGCAGAACCGGCGCCTGTACCGGATGGCGCGCAGCATCGTCCGCGACGACAGCGAGGCCGAGGACGTCCTGCAGGAGGCGTATGCGCGCGCCTTCACCCACCTGAGCAGCTTCCGCGGCGACGCGCGCCTCGGCACTTGGTTGGCCCGCATCGTCATCAACGAGGCGCTCGGCCGGTTGCGGCACCGCCGCCCGACGCTGGATCTGAGTGCCGTCGCGGCGCCCACGACGGGCGCCCAGATCATTCCGTTCCCGGACGTCGGCGGTCAACTCGACCCGGAAGCTCTCATGGCGCAGCGGCAGATCCGCACCCTGCTTGAGCTCGCCATCGACCGGCTTCCCGACGCGTTCCGCACGGTGCTGATCGCACGCTTGGTGGAAGGCCTGAGCACCGAGGATACCGCGGAGTTGCTCGGCCTCAGGCCGGAGACGGTCAGGACCCGCCTGCACCGCGCACGGCTGCTGCTGAAACGCGATCTGGAGGAGCAGATAGGGCCCGTCCTGGCGGACGCGTTTCCGTTCGCGGGCGTCCGCTGCGCGCGTTTGACCGACGCGGTGCTGGAGCGGCTCGGCCTCACGTGAAGTGCGGGAACCTTTCCACGCGCTCCGCATCCAAGTGCGCTCAGGAGGGCAATTCCTGAGCCCAGCCATGGAGGGACGCGATGCTCATCAGAGGAAGTGCAGCTCTGGCCGCCCTGGCCCTCGGCACGGTCGTGGTTGCTGCGCAAGGCACGCCGCCGAACGACGCCCAGATCGCCCACATCGCCTACACGGCAGGACAGATCGACATCAAGGCTGCCGAACTCGCCCTGCAGAAGTCCAAGAACAAGGAGGTGCGCGCCTTTGCGGAGGACATGGTGCGTGACCACAAAGCCGTGAACGAGAAGGCGCTCGGGCTGGTCAAAAAGCTCAACGTTACACCGCAGGACAATGACACCAGCCGGGCCCTGATGAAGCAGGCCGATGAAAAAGAGGCCTCGCTGAAGAAGCTCGCCGGCACCGAGTTTGACAAGGCGTATGCAGAAAACGAGGTGGCTTACCACAAAACTGTCAATGGCGCGCTTGAGGGCACACTCATACCTGCCGCGAGCAATCCCGACTTGAAAGATCTGCTGCGTACAGGGCTGAAGATCTTTCAAGGGCACGAGCAGCATGCCGAGCATGTCGTTCAGGCGCTGAAATGAACTGGTGGGCCATGAGGCTTAAGATTCGGCTCGCGTGGCTTGTGGGTTTGGCGACCTGCCCGTTGTCCTCGGCCGTAGCGGAGACGATCAGGATCCGCGTTGAGGACCTTGCTTTCGTGCCGGCGCAGGTTTCTGCCCGCGTGGGCGACACCGTCGAGTGGGTCAGCCGCGACTTCGTTGCGCACACGGCAACGGCACGCGACGAGACATGGGATGTGGCCATTCCGCCCGAGGGAACTGGCCACATCGTTCTCATCCGAGCTGGAGAGATCGAGTACTATTGTCGCTACCATCCGGCCATGCGCGGGCGGATGTCCATCCACTCGGCACCCTGAGCAAAATTCGACGCTGCGGCATCGGAATCAGCGAGTCATGTCTTCACGCGAGATGTCCTCGCTCCGGCAAGATGGTCGAACCGTCATGAACGATTCCACGAGCGCTCGGACCCGGATCCGTCCGGGTCCGTATGTCGGATGCGTTCCAATCAAACCGCCGGCGGCGATCACCGGCATCGGCTGCTGAGCGCGCTCGCCGGCGAATGTACGCCTGCGTGCCATCCGCGCCCGGCACAGGTGCGGAAATTCGGAACCCGCTCAGGAGCAGCAGGTTTTGTGCCATCGGGCTGGCTAAGCGGTTGTGCGCGCCACTTCTGCCGCGCTCGTCGGGAGCTCCCGGCCAGAATCGGGGTGATGAGCGCGTGATCAGCCGCCGTCGCGTGGGGGGGGGACGATGCCAGCAGAGCGTGGGCGAGACTTGGAGGACCTGAACGATCAGGCCCCGACCGGACGGCGCACCCGCGACAGTGCTGCTGACATCTGGGGGGAGCGCACCCCCTTCCACGGGCAGCACGCGTGGCCCGTGCGCGTCGACGAACACCTCGTCGCTGAACCCGGCAAGTGGGTGCAATCTGCCTGTGTTCTCTGCTCCAACGGGTGCGGCCTCGACATCGCCGTCAAGGATGGACGCATCGTCGGTGTGCGCGGGCGTGCCGCCGACGAGGTCAACCGCGGTCGGCTCGGTCCCAAGGGCCTGAACGCCTGGCGCGCCAATGCAAGTGCGGACCGGCTGACGACGCCGCTGATCCGCCGAGGCAGCCGCCTCGTCGAGGCGAGCTGGGACGAGGCGATGGGCCTCGTGGTCGAGCGCTCCAAGGAGATCATCGCGCGCTACACCGGCAGCGCGATCGGATTCTACACCTCGGGCCAGCTCATGCTCGAGGAGTACTACACGCTGGGGGTGATCGGCAAAGCCGGACTCGGCACGCCGCACATGGACGGCAACACCCGCCTGTGCACCGCCACCGCGGCCGCCTCACTGAAGGAGACTTTCGGCTCGGACGGACAGCCCGGCTCCTACTTCGACATCGACGAGACCGCCTGCATCCTGCACGTCGGCCACAACATGGCCGAGACCGACACTGTGCTCTGGATGCGGATCCTGGACCGCCGACGCGGACCCGAGCCGCCCCGGCTCGTCGCGATCGACCCGCGGGACACCCCCACGACGCGCGAGGCCGACCTCCATCTCAAGCCGAAGCCGGGCAGCAACGTGCCCGTGCTCAACGGCCTGCTTCACCTCATCATCGCCAACGGCCACATCGACGGCGCGTACATCGCACGGCACACGGTCGGCTTCGAACAGCTTCGGCACACCGTCGAGGCCTACACACCCGAGCGGGTCCAACAGCTCTCGGGCGTACCGGCAGGCGACCTCGTCGCGGCTGCGCGCATCCTCGGCGAAGCCGAGACGCTGGTCTCGACCGTGCTGCAGGGCGTCTACCAATCCATGCAGGCCACCGCCGCGGCCTGTCAGGTCAACAACCTCAACCTGATCCGCGGCCTGGTCGGCAAACCCGGCTGCGGCATCCTGCAGATGAACGGTCAGCCCACCGCTCAGAACACGCGCGAGACCGGTGCTGACGGCGACCTGCCGGGCTTCCGCAACTGGGACAATCCCGAGCATATCGCGGAGCTCGCCCGCCTCTGGAACGTCGATCCCGGAATCATCCCGCACTGGGCACCGCCCACGCACGCGCTGCAGATCTTCCGCTACGCCGAGCAGCTCTCGATCCGGATGCTCTGGATCCAGGCCACGAATCCGGCGGTGACGCTGCCGGACCTGGCGCGCATCCGGTCCATCCTGTCCAACCCGGACCTGTTCGTGGTCGTCAACGAGATCTTCCCCACGGAGACCACCGAACTCGCCGACGTGGTTCTGCCCGCGGCCGCCTGGGGCGAGAAGACCGGGACCTTCACCAACGTGGACCGCACGGTGCACATCGCCCACAAGGCCATCGACCCGCCGGGCGAGGCGCGGTCCGACCTCGACATCTTCCTCGATTACGCCCGGCGCATGCGGCTGCGCGACAAGGATGGTGCGCCGCTGATCAAGTGGAGCGACCCTGAGGGCGCGTTCGAGGCGTGGAAGGCCTGCTCCCGAGGTCGTCCGTGCGACTACACGGGCCTCTCCTACGCCAAGCTGACCGGTGGTTCCGGAATACCCTGGCCGTGCAACGAGCGGTTCCCGGACGGGAAACACCGGATCTACGAGGACGGGGTGTTCCCCACCTCGCCCGAGGTCTGCGAGAGCTTCGGGCACGACCTCATCACCGGAGCGGTCGTCACGCCGGAGGAGTACAAGGCGCGCAACCCGGGCGGGCGCGCCCTCCTCAAACCGGCCGAGTACCAGCCGCCGCACGAGGAGCCGGACGAGGCCTATCCGTACTGGCTGAGCACGGGTCGTCTCGTCCACCACTTCCATACCCGCACCAAGACGGGTCGCGCACCGGAACTCGCGACCGCGGCCCCGGACGCCTTCGTGCAGGTGAGCTCACGCGACGCGGCCGCTCTCGGGATCGGCGAGGGCGACTGGGTTCGGATCACGTCGCGTCGCGGCCAGATCGAGGTGACCGCCCGGGTCGGCGGGATAGAGCCGGGACGCGTCTTCGTGCCGTTCCACTACGGCTACTGGGACGAGCCGGGCCGAGCGCGGGCCGCCAACGAGCTCACGATCTTCGAGTGGGACACGGTCTCCAAGCAGCCGCACTACAAGTATGCGGCCGTGGCACTCACGCGGGTGGCACAGCCCAGCAGCGAGCAGCCGGACACGGAGGTCTCGAAGGCTCCCGGACTGCTCGCGCGCGCCAAGCACGCCGTCCAGGCTGTGGGCGCCGTCGTGGCGCCTGAGCGGCAGCACGTGCAGGAATACCTGGGCCTGCTGGAGGGCAGCGAGCGGGCGCTGGCGCGGGCCCTGGCGCAGGTTGCCGAAGCCCATCGGGCAGAACCCGACATCTTCAACGAGTGCCACATGCTGGCGGACTGGTCACGGCGGGAGCTCGAGGCCCTGCGCGGGCTGATCGCCCGCTACGGCGAGGCGCGCGAGACGGAGCCGGACCGGCTGGGCGACGCTGTCCAGCCGCCGCTCAAGCGAACCGGTCTCGGGCTGGTTCGCGACCTGCACGATTGCTGGCTGTTGGCGAATGAGACGCACGCATCCCTGGTGGTGCTCGATCAGGCGGCGAAGGGGCTGCGGGATGAGGAGATGCGGCGCCTCGTGGAGCGGGTGGATGGACAGAACAATCGGCAGCGCTCGTGGCTGCTGACCCGCATCAAGCAGGCGGCGCCTCAGGCCCTGGTTGTGCCCTCGTGAGCGACGCGCGGTTGCACGGGGCAGGAACTCCCTAGTCCGGCAGACCAGCCTTGCGGAGCCCGTCCGCGAGGTAATCGCCTTGGTGCACGGCCTCCGGACGCGCCGACCGGCTCTCCTCGCGCCAGCGACCGATCGTATAGCCCGGTCGGAGGGCCAGGAGCTGCGCAATCGACCTTCGCGCCTCGTCGGTCCGGCCAGTCTCCGCGTAGGCGGAGGCGAGATGGAGGTAGATGAGGACCGGCTGGGGCGAGGGCGCCACCAACGACCGCGAACACCAGGTGATCGCCGCCGCATGCATCGTCCGACGCTCGGCCGCCTCGCACAGCGTCGCCGCCCAGAGGCTCAGCAGAGGGTCGTGCGGGCTCAGCCGGACCGCGCGTTCCGCGAGCGCGTAGGCCTTGTCCGCTTGGCCGAGCTGGAGCACGGCATTCGCCATCGATCCGTAGGCCGGGGCCAGGTTGGCGTTGCGGGCGATCGCCGCCTGATGGGCCGCGATGGCCTCCTCGTACTGCCGGCGTCCCCTCAGGATCTCGCCCTTCACGCAATAGGCCATCGCCTCGTTCGGCCGCGCGGCGAGCGCCCCGTCGATCAGGCGCTCGGCCCGCGCAAGGTCGTCGGACGCCGCGGAGGACCAGCCGAAATTCGCCGCGAGCGCGAGGGTGCGGGCCAGTCCGACGCGCGCCCGCACGCTCTCGCCGTCGCGCGCGAGCGCCTGCTCGAAGGCCTCCCGGGCCCGCAGCAGGCTCTCCCGCGACAGCGGCCGGTTGAGAACCGACCAGCCTTGGGCCGCCAGGTCGGCGGCGTCGGGAGCGCTCGGCCGCTCCCGCTCGAACTGGCGCAGCTCGGCCTCGGTCAGCTCGATGCTCAGGGCCCGCGCGAGCTGAGCGACGATCTCCTCCTCGGTCTCGGCGATCGAGGACGCCTCGCTCACGAACCGGTCCGCCCAGACCTCCGCGCCCGTCTCGGTGTCGGTCAGGCGCGCGTTGATCCGGACGCGGGCGCCGACGTGGTGGAGGCTGCCGTGCAGCACGTAGCGCACGCGCAGATTCCGTCCGAGGTCGCGCCGGTCGGCGTGCCTGTCCCGCCACGCCAGGGCGGTGCTGGGCGCGATGACGAAGCTGCCATCGATGCGGGACAGGTCCGAGGTGAGGTCCGACGCGATGCTCTCCGCGAGCAGGTCGAACGCCTCTCCCCCGTCGCGGTTCGTGAAGGGGAGGACCACGATCGAGAGCCGAGGGGCCGGGCCGCGGCGCCGCGCGGGGGCGGGCTCCTCGAGCGCCGCGAGGGTCGCGTCCGCTCCGATCGGCGCAACGGTCTCGGGGACCGGCGCGACCGGGCGCGCAGGCGCGAGGAGGCGGGCGACCGCGACGCATCCCACCGCGGCCAGCAGCGCGCCGGCCAGCCAGAGGGCCCTGCCGCGCGGGAGGACCGCGCGCGGTTCGGCCGGCTCGGCCTGGCTCGGGAGCTGCGTGATCGCTTCGGGCCGGATCACGAACACGAAGACGGGCCGGTCGATGTTCTTCAGCGACTGGTCGCCCCATTCCTCGACGGGGTAGGACAGCCGCCCGCGCACCTGCTCGTACGCGGCCCGCGACAGGGCGATCCCGCCCGCCGGTGCGATCGCCTCCAGCCGGGCAGCGATGTTCACGCTGTCGCCGTAGATGTCGCCGTCGCGCTCGACGACGAGCTCCCCCACGTTGATGCCGATGCGCAGGGCGATCCGGCGCGTCTCCGGCACGTCCCCGTTCCAGGTCCCGATGCCGTGCTGGATCTCGACGGCGCAACGGACGGCCTCCACCACGCTGGTGAACTCGGTCAGAATGCCGTCGCCGGTGGATTTCACCACCCGGCCGCCGTGGCGCTTGATCTCCGGATCGATGAGGTCGCGGCGGAGGGACCGCAGGCGGGCGAGCGTCCACTCCTCGTTGGCGCCCATGAACCGGCTGTAATCGACCATGTCCGCGGACAGGACGGCTGCCAAGCGTCGCTCCGCATGGGAGGCCCCATACCGCTGAGCCTTGAGCATGCCCGCCTCCGTTGCTGCGCAACGTCGTCCGAGAAAGCCATATAGTCCTCAACCAAGCAATTCGCTTCTCATTTCTCGCATCGTGAGCGGAGTCTATTCGAAAGACTGCCTTGCGCACTCTGATTGCGTTCGGTTCGATTGCCCTCTGAGGGGTGACGCGGGGGTGGGCGCCGCAATAGGCCGTGTTCTCCGGCGCTCGTGAGAGGACCGGCTCCGGACCGGGGCACGCCGCCGCGGCCGGAAGGGGCTGTCGCGGGACGAGGCCGCCGCGGGCGGGCTCGGTGAGCATCGGCGTCCCGGCCGCGGCCGGCGCAACGACGGCGATGCCTCGCGGCACGCCCCGGAACCGCCGCGGGCGTCGTCACGCCCCGCGGTGAAGCGTCATCCGCCGCGAGGCCACCGCGACGGGCCTGCCGACCGCCTCCTGTCCGCGAGGAGCGGCGGGGTCCCGGCCACCTCGGTCGTCGGGCGAGGCGAGGGGCGCCGCCGCGACGTGCCCCGTGCGTCCCGAGCCCGATTCTGCGACACGCCTCTCCCGACCAGGGCGGGCTTCGCGGAACATCGGAAGCTCCCCCCCATCGGTCAGTTTGAGGATCCCGATGCGACATCTCCTCGCCGCGCTCCTTGCGCTCGCGCCTGCCCTCGTCCAGGCGGCGGACCAACCCACTTCGCACTTCAAGGCGCTGACCGTCGAGGACGCGGTTGCCTGCGTGTCCGGGAAAGCCTGCGACGTGTCGGGCCTCAAGGTCACGCCGAACCCGAACGCGACCGTCGGCTCGCTCGCGCGCTCGCTCGCGCCCCACGTGGCGAGCAACGCCGAACTCGCGACGCTGTTCGCCGGCACCGCCCCGGTCATCCGCCAGGGCTACGCCGCGGCCGGGGATGGCGGGCGGGGCGTCTACACCTATTCCTCGTCCCCGTGCTCCATCTCCGGCGGCGACGGCGGCTCGCAGGTCCAGTCGGCCGTGCTGCCGGGCTGCTGGACGCTCGACAAGGGCCAGCCCTTGACGTTCTCCCTGTTCGGGGCGGATTGCACGAACGCGGCCGACAGCACGGGCGCGGTGCAGAGAGCGATCACGGCGGCCATCGCCCTCCGGCGCACGCTGACGCAGCCCGGCGACTGCGTGCTGAGGCTGACGAGCACGATCACGGGCAGCGGCGTCCTGAACCTGCGCGGCCCCGGCGTCGAGATGACCGACGGCGCCAATACCGGCGCGGCGGATCCTCAGGCGCCCGGCAAGGGGCTCTGGTTCCACCTCGCGCACGCCGGGAAGGGCTTCATCCTGCAGCCGGCCGGCGGGATCTCGCCGCAGCATTTCTCGAACGGCAACCACATCGAGGGCGTCGGTACCTTTCGCGACCAGCCGCGGCCGGGCGCGGGCGCCTATGCCCCGTGCGCGTGCGACTACGACTTCGCGATCTACAACGCGGAAGTCGAGTTCGATGTCGCGATCCTCAACTCGACCAGGGGCATCTACTTCTCGAAGGGGGACCGATCGCGCATCAAGAGCCTGAAAGGCCAGCCGCTTCAGATCGGCGTCAACATTGAGAGCGCCTACGACACGCCGGTCATCGACGACATGCATCTTTGGCCCTACTGGTCAAACAACACCAATGTTCTCCTATATACGAATAACAACATGGTCGCGCTGCAGGTTGGTCGCGCCGACAATCTCGTCATCAAGAAAGTTTTCGTTTATGGCGGCGCAAAGTGCCTGGATGTTCAACATTTCTCCGGCGGCCCTGACGGATCCTATCCGCCTGGAACTCTCTATAATGCGCAGATCAGTGCACTGGATTGCGACAACTCGTTCGCGTCGATCGTCGTTGAGCCCGCTGCGACCGGTGCCAACTTGTCGGTCGCTTCCCTGGTCGGGTTCTCCAGCGGACTCAACTACGCGGGATCGAAGTCGAATACGATCTCCGTTCTCAGCAACAACGCAGTCGTGTCGATCGGCGACGCCAGCTTGTCCTATTCAGGTCAGAGTCACGTCTACGTCGGCGGCCAGAACGCGCGGGTCCAGATCGGAACGCTGTTGGCCGGCCAGTGGAACACGGGCACGACCATCGCTGCCCCGACGCATTTCGAGGGCCTCCGGGCGCCGGGGACCGGCTCGCAGATCCTCGTCGGCGCCTGGAACTACGACGCCAAGCAGGCGGCGACGACCCTGCCCCTGTTCGGTACGAACGCGTTCCTGAACACGATCTCCCTGCGTCCGATCAGTGCCGCGCCGAACATCGACACCAGCGCGTCCGCCCAGACCGTCGCGAACGGCGGCACGCTCGCCCTGCCGACCGGGTCGGGCGAGTTGGTCGTGCGGGACAGCGCCTACGGAAACGTCTGCAAGTGGCTCTACTCCACGACGAGGACGTTCTTGATCGGCGGGTCGGCGAACTGCGCCGCGTCGGTGGCGGCCGGCAAGCTCTCGCTGACCTGGAGCGGATCGGCTTACGTTCTGACGAACAATCTCGGCGGGTCGACGGCCATCTACGCGAACAACAGCCGCGTGGCGCCGTTCAACTGATGGGCCGCCGCTCCGCCGGCGGGAGGCGAGGGCGCGCCGGGCGACGCGCCCGTGGCGCGCGCCTCGTGAGCGCTGGACGTGGGGGCGAGGCGAAGGGTGGGCCGGAGCGCGCACCGCGCCGTTCGCGACCGCGCGCCGCGGCGTCCGGCCCGATCACTCTGCGCCGATCGAATGGCTCCGTTGAGGGATCGAAAACCTCATGCGTCCGGCGCATGGATCGCCCGCGCGAGCAATAATCCAACGCAGAACCCGCGCCGCGTGGCCAAGCTGGTCTTCTGAACCCTCCGGGTTTTGGCTGGGCCAGCCACATTTCCGACGCAACCGGCATTCTAGGAGGTGGCCTCACCGAGGCCCGCACTTGTCGCTCTGGCTGCGGGCTGCCCGATCAAGTAGGCAACGGTTCACACCCGGTCCTGTATCAGCTCGCGATGCAGGCCGCCGGCCCGCCTGTTCCCCGCCTCCAGGCCGAAGCCGCCCCGCGCGGTCGGCGCCATCGCAGTGCAAAGGTGCGTTCGAATGACGGCAGCGACCGCCCAGCTCGAGCCGAAGCTTCTCCTGAAGACCCTGCGCGCCTTTCGAAAGGGCGACTTCTCGGTGCGGCTGCCCCTCGATCTCACGGGGATCGACGGCGAGATCGCCGAGGCGCTCAACGACGTCGTGGAGCTGAACCAGAGCCTCGCCCGCGAGCTGGACCGCGTGGCGCGCAAGGTCGGCAAGGACGGACGCATCGCGGAGCGCGGCAAGCTGCCGACGGCCACCGGCGGATGGGTCGAGTGCATCGACTCGGTCAACGCGATGATCGGCGACCTCGTCCAGCCCACCACCGAGGTGGCGCGGGTCATCGGCGCCGTCGCGAAGGGCGACCTCGGCCAGACGATGCAGCTCGAGATCGAGGGGAGGCCGCTCCAGGGCGAGTTCCTGCGGATCGGCAAGGTCGTCAACACGATGGTGGACCAGCTGAACTCCTTCGCCAGCGAGGTGACCCGGGTCGCCCGCGAGGTCGGCTCGGAGGGCAAGCTCGGCGGCCAGGCCCAGGTGAAGGGCGTCGGCGGGACCTGGAAGGACCTCACCGAGAACGTGAACCTGATGGCCGCCAACCTGACCGGTCAGGTGCGCAACATCGCCGAGGTCACGACCGCGGTCGCCAACGGCGACCTCTCGAAGAAGATCACCGTCGACGTCAAGGGCGAGATCCTCGACCTCAAGTCGACGTTCAACACGATGGTGGACCAGCTGAACTCCTTCGCCTCGGAGGTGACCCGCGTCGCCAAGGAGGTGGGCTCGGAGGGCAAGCTCGGCGGTCAGGCCCAGGTGAGGGGCGTCGGCGGCGTCTGGAAGGACCTCACCGACAACGTCAACATGATGGCGGCGAACCTGACCGGTCAGGTGCGCAACATCGCCGAGGTCACCACGGCCGTGGCCCGCGGCGACCTCTCGAAGAAGATCACGGTCGACGTCAAGGGCGAGATCCTGGAGCTGAAATCGACCATCAATACGATGGTGGACCAGCTGAACTCCTTCGCCTCGGAAGTGACCCGGGTCGCCCGCGAGGTCGGCACCGAGGGCAAGCTCGGCGGCCAGGCGCAGGTCGAGGGTGTCGGCGGGACCTGGAAGGACCTCACCGACAACGTCAACATGATGGCCGCCAACCTGACCGGTCAGGTGCGCAACATCGCCGACGTGACCACGGCGGTGGCGAACGGCGACCTGTCGAAGAAGATCACCGTCGACGTCAAGGGCGAGATCCTGGAGCTGAAGAACACCATCAACACGATGGTGGACCAGCTGAACTCCTTCGCCAGCGAGGTGACCCGCGTCGCCCGCGAGGTCGGCTCGGAGGGCAAGCTCGGCGGCCAGGCGCGCGTGGAGGGGGTCGCCGGCACCTGGGCCGACCTGACCGACAACGTGAACCTGATGGCCGCGAACCTCACCGGTCAGGTGCGCAACATCGCCGACGTGACCACGGCGGTGGCCAACGGCGACCTCTCGAAGAAGATCACCGTCGACGTCAAGGGCGAGATCCTGGAGCTGAAGAACACCATCAACACGATGGTGGACCAGCTGAACTCCTTCGCCAGCGAGGTGACCCGGGTCGCCCGCGAGGTCGGCTCGGAGGGCAAGCTCGGCGGCCAGGCGCAGGTGCGCGGCGTGGCGGGCACCTGGGCCGACCTGACCGACAACGTGAACCTGATGGCGGCCAACCTGACCGGTCAGGTGCGCAACATCGCCGAGGTCACGACCGCGGTCGCCAACGGCGACCTCTCGAAGAAGATCACCGTCGACGTCAAGGGCGAGATCCTGGAGCTGAAATCGACCATCAACACGATGGTGGACCAGCTGAACTCCTTCGCCTCGGAGGTGACCCGGGTCGCCCGCGAGGTCGGCACCGAGGGCAAGCTCGGGGGGCAGGCTCAGGTGAAGGGCGTCGGCGGCGTCTGGAAGGGGCTGACCGACAACGTCAACATGATGGCGGCGAACCTGACCGGTCAGGTGCGCAACATCGCCGAGGTCACGACCGCGGTCGCCAACGGCGACCTCTCGAAGAAGATCACCGTCGCCGTCGAGGGCGAGATCCTGGAGCTGAAATCGACCATCAACACGATGGTGGACCAGCTGAACTCCTTCGCCTCGGAGGTGACCCGGGTCGCCCGCGAGGTCGGCATCGAGGGCAAGCTCGGCGGCCAGGCTCAGGTGCGCGGCGTCGGCGGGACCTGGAAGGACCTCACCGACAACGTCAACATGATGGCGGCGAACCTGACCGGTCAGGTGCGCAACATCGCCGACGTGACCACGGCGGTGGCGAACGGCGACCTCTCCAAGAAGATCACCGTCGACGTGCGCGGCGAGATCCTGGAGCTGAAATCGACCATCAACACG
Organism: Methylobacterium sp. 4-46; assembly: GCF_000019365.1. Lineage (GTDB taxonomy): Bacteria > Pseudomonadota > Alphaproteobacteria > Rhizobiales > Beijerinckiaceae > Methylobacterium. The sequence continues at coordinate 7,082,617 of NC_010511.1, forward strand.
ATGGTGGACCAGCTGAACTCCTTCGCCTCGGAGGTGACGCGGGTCGCCCGCGAGGTCGGCTCGGAGGGCAAGCTCGGCGGCCAGGCCCAGGTGAAGGGCGTCGGCGGGACCTGGAAGGATCTCACCGACAACGTCAACATGATGGCCGCCAACCTGACCGGGCAGGTGCGGGGCATCGCCAGCGTGGTGACCGCGGTCGCGCAGGGCGATCTCAAGCGCAAGCTCACGGTCGACGCCAAGGGCGAGATCGCGGCCCTGGCCGACACCGTCAACGAGATGATCGAGACGCTCGCCACCTTCGCCGATCAGGTGACGAACGTCGCGCGCGAGGTGGGCGTCGAGGGCAAGCTCGGCGGCCAGGCGCGGGTGCCGGGGGCGGCCGGCCTGTGGCGCGACCTCACCGACAACGTGAACCAGCTCGCCGCCAACCTGACCACCCAGGTGCGCGCCATCGCCGACGTGGCCACGGCGGTGACCAAGGGCGACCTCGCCCGCTCGATCTCGGTCGAGGCCTCCGGCGAGGTCGCCTCGCTGAAGGACACGATCAACGAGATGATCCGCAACCTGCGCGACACGACGCTCAAGAATGCGGAGCAGGATTGGCTGAAGACCAACCTCGCCAAGTTCACCCGCATGCTGCAGGGCGAGCGCGACCTCGCCACGGTCTCGAACCTGATCCTGTCCGAGATCGCGCCGCTGGTGAACGCTCAGCGCGGGGTGTTCTACATGATGGAGAGCGACGGCGCGGAGCCCGTGCTGGACCTCGTGGCGAGCTACGCCTTCACCGAGCGCAAGAACCTGTCGAACCGCTACCGCCTGCGCCAGGGGCTGGTCGGGCAATGCGCCTACGAGAAGAAGCGCATCCTGCTCACCAACGTGCCGGGCGACTACATCACGATCGGCTCCGCCCTCGGCGAGGCGGCCCCGATCAACATCATCGTGCTGCCGGTCCTGTTCGAGCAGGAGGTCCGGGCCGTGATCGAGCTCGCCTCCTTCAGCCGCTTCAGCGAGACGCATCAATCCTTCCTGGACCAGCTCACCGAGTCGATCGGCATCGTGCTGAACACGATCGCGGCGAACATGCGGACCGAGGGCCTGCTGGCGCAGTCGCAATTGCTGACCAGCGAGCTGCAGAGCCAGCAGGAGGAGCTGAAGAAGACCAACGACCGCCTCGAGACCCAGGCCGCTTCGCTGCAGCAATCCGAGGACCTGCTCAAGAGCCAGCGCGAGCGCCTGCAGCAGACCAACGAGGAGCTCGAGGAGAAGGCGCGTCTCCTGGAGATCCAGAAGAAGGAGGTCGAGGGCAAGAACCGCGAGGTCTCGATCGCCAAGATCTCCCTCGAGGAGAAGGCCGAGCAGCTCTCGCTGACCTCCCGCTACAAGTCCCAGTTCCTGGCGAACATGAGCCATGAGCTGCGCACGCCGCTGAACAGCCTGCTCATTCTCTCGAAGCTGCTGAGCGAGAACAGGGAAGGGAACCTGAGCGACAAGCAGCGGGAATTCGCCAGGACCATCAACGCGGCCGGTTCCGACCTGCTGTCCCTGATCAACGACATCCTCGACCTGTCCAAGATCGAGTCCGGGACGGTCTCCCTCGAACTCGGCGACGTCGACCTCCAGGATCTCGCCGGCCACCTCGACCGCAGCTTCCGCCCGCTCGCCGAGGAGCGCCAGCTCGCCTTCACGATCGACGTCGCCCCCGCCCTGCCGCGGCTCGTGCGGACGGACTCGAAGCGGCTGCAGCAGGTGCTGCGCAACCTCCTGTCCAACGCCTTCAAGTTCACCGAGAAGGGCAGCGTCGCGCTCAAGCTCGGCTCGGCCGAGGGCTCGCCGCTGCGCGCGGGCAGCCAGTGGATGGCCTTCACGGTGACCGATACCGGCATCGGCATCCCCGAGGACAAGCAGCGCATCATCTTCGAGGCGTTCCAGCAGGCGGACGGCACCACCAGCCGCAAGTACGGCGGCACCGGCCTCGGCCTCGCCATCAGCCGCGAGATCGCCCGGCTGCTCGGGGGCGAGATCGTCCTGTCGAGCCGGCTCGGGCAGGGCAGCACCTTCACGCTCTTCCTGCCGCTCGAGCCGCCGCTGGCCGCGGCCGCGGGCCGCCCGGCCGAGGCCAAGGAGGGCAACGGGGCGTCGCAGCCGGCGATCCGGCCGGCCTCCGCCGCCATGGCGCTGTCCTCCTCCGCGGACGACCGCCACGCGATCGCGGCGGGCGACCACATCGTGCTCATCGTCGAGGACGACGCGATGTTCGCGTCGGTCCTGCTCGAACTGGCCCGCGAGCGGGGCTTCAAGGGGCTGATCGCCCAGGACGGGGCGGCGGCGCTCGCGCTCGCCCATCGCTACAAGCCGCACGCGATCACCCTGGACATCGGCCTGCCGGACATGGACGGCTGGGCGCTCCTCGACCACCTGAAGAACGACGTCCGCACCCGTCACATCCCGATCCACGTCATCTCGGTCAACGACGAGAAGAAGCGCGGGCTGCGGGCCGGGGCCTTCGGCTTCCTGGAGAAGCCCGTCGACCGCGAGGGCCTGCTCAGGGCGCTGGAACGGTCGAAGGAGTTCATCACCCGGCCGGTGCGCAGCCTGCTCCTGGTCGAGGACGACGACAATCAGCGCGCGAGCATCACCGCCCTGCTGAGCGAGGAGGACGTCAAGGTGTTCAGCGTCAGCACGGCCGCCGCCGCGCTGGAGGCGGTGGCGGGCGGGCGCTTCGACTGCGCGATCGTCGATCTCGGGCTGCCCGATCTCGGCGGCTCCGAGCTGATCGAGCAGATCCGCGCCACCCCGGACGGCGAGGAGCTCCCGATCATCGTCTATACCGGCCGTGAGTTGACCGAGGCCGAGGAGCAGCAGCTCAAGCAGACCGCCTCGACCATCATCCTGAAGGACAGCCACTCCTCCGAGAGGCTGCTCGACGAGACCGCCCTGTTCCTGCACCGGGCGATCGACGGCGGTTCCGGCGAGCGCCAGGTCGGGAGCGAGCGACGGGATCCGGTGTCGCTGCAGGGCTGCCGCATCCTCCTGGTCGACGACGATGTGCGCAACATCTTCTCCCTCACGAGCGCGCTGGAGCTGCACGGCCTCGACGTCCTCTTCGCGGAGAACGGGCGCGACGGGATCGCGCTGCTCAAGGCCAATCCGAGCATCGACGCCATGCTGGTCGACATCATGATGCCGGAGATGGACGGGTACGAGACCATGCGGGAGATCCGCCGGGACGAGCGCTTCCGCGCCCTGCCGCTGATCGCCGTGACCGCCAAGGCCATGAAGGGCGACCGCGAGAAGTGCATGGAGGCCGGCGCCTCCGACTACGTCTCGAAGCCCGTCGACCTGGATCAGCTGCTCGCGGTCCTGCGCGTGCAGCTCGAGCAGCGCCGCCACGCCGCGGGCGGCGCTCCGCACCGGGGCAACGGCCGCGCGGACACCTCCGGGATCGCCCCATGAGCGGAGACCCCATGAGCGAGGACCGCGCGCCGGCCCTCCCGGGCCCGGATCCCGCCGGCGGCCCGGCCGCGGACCTCCCGCCGATCAGGGTGAAGATCCTGATCGTGGACGACGACCGGCGGAACCTGCTCGCCGTGTCGGAGATCCTCGACGAGCCAGGCCTCGACCTCGTCCTGGCCGAATCCGGGGAGGACGCCCTGCGGCACACGTTGCGGGACGATTTCGCCCTGATCCTCCTCGACGTCCAGATGCCGCGCATGGACGGCTACGAGGTGGCGTCCCTCATCCGCAGCCGCTCGCGCTCGTCGCGCGTGCCGATCCTGTTCCTGACGGCTTACAACCGGGAGGAGATGCACGTCTTCCGCGGCTACTCGGCCGGCGCCGTGGACTACGTCTTCAAGCCGATCCAGCCGCTCGTCCTCAAGTCGAAGGTCAGCGTCTTCGTCGACCTTCACCGCAAGACCGAGGAGATCAAGCTGAAGGCCTCGGCCGAGAAGAAGCTCCTGCTGGAGAACCTGCGGGTTCGGGGCGAGAAGCTGGAGGCCGAGCGGGCCCTGCGGCGGCGCGACGCGCATCAGGCCGCCGTGCTGCGCGGGCTCCCGATCGCCCTCTACACGGCCTCGCACCAGGGGGATCACCGCCGCCTGCGCTTCACCAACGAGAGCGTCGAGCGGGTCAGCGGCTTCGGCGCGGAGGCGTTCGCGGATCCGGGCCTCTGGCTGTCGCGGCTCAACCCCGAGGACCGCGACCGGGTGCTCGACGCGCTGCGGGCGGTCGGGCGCACGGGCGCGGCGACGCTGGAATACCGCTGGCGCCACGCGGACGGGAGCGAGCGGCACATCCTCGATCAGGTCGTGGCCAATCGGGGCGAGGAGGCCGCGCCCGGCGAGGTCTTCGGGATGTGGTTCGACATCACCGAGCGCAAGGAGATGGAGCTGAGCCTGGTGCACGCCTCCAAGCTCGAGGCGGTCGGCCGGCTCACCGGCGGCGTCGCCCACGACTTCAACAACATGCTGAGCATCGTGATCGGCAACCTCGACCTGCTGCAGAAGTCGCTCGTCGCCGACGAGAAGGCGCATCAGCGCGTTCAGAACGCCATCGACGGGGCGCAGCGCTGCGCGGAGCTGACGAGCCGGCTCCTCGCCGTCTCGCGGCGCTCACCCCTCCAGCCGGCGCCGCTCGACCTCGGCAGCTTCATGCCCGGCCTGGTGCAGCTGCTGAGGCGGACCCTCGGCGAGCGCATCGGCGTGACCCTGGATCTCGGCGACGCTCCGCCCGCCGTATCCGTCGACCGCTCGCAACTCGAGGCGGCGCTGATCAATCTGGCGGTGAACGCGCGCGACGCGATGCCGGAGGGCGGCCATCTCAGCATCGCGGTGCGACGCGCCGGGGAGGCGGATCGCGCGGGCCGCGCCGCCGACGCGGTCCTGATCTCCGTCGCCGACACGGGCACCGGCATGCCGGCCTCGGTGCTCGCGCGCGTGTTCGAGCCCTTCTTCACCACCAAGGCGGAGGGCAAGGGGACGGGCCTCGGCTTGAGCATGGTCCACGGCTTCCTCCAGCAGAGCGGCGGACACATCGACGTCGAGAGCGTGCCGGGGCAGGGCACCACCTTCACGATGTCCCTGCCGATCCTCGCCGAGGCGGGCCCCGGGACCCCGGCGGCGCCGGGCGCCGCGCCCCCCGACGAGGTGAGCGGGGAGGGGAGGACGGTGCTCGTGGTCGAGGACGATTCCGAGGTGCGACAGGTCGCCAAAGCTGCCCTGAAGACCCTCGGGTTCCACGTCGAGGAGGCCGGAAACGGCGACGAGGCCGTGGCCATGCTGGAGGAGAATTCCGACGTGGCGCTCGTGCTCAGCGACGTGAACATGCCCGGCACCATCTCGGGGATCGAGCTCGGCCGCATCGTGCGGCAGCGCTGGCCCAATATCGGGATCGTGCTGGCCTCGGGGTACCTCAAGGAAGGTCAGGACACGGAGTGCTTCGTGACCTTGCAGAAGCCCTACCGGACGTCGGAGCTGATCGAGAAGCTGGCGGGGCTGGTGGCACCCAAGGCGGAGGCCGCGATCCCGGCCTAGCGCGGGCGGGGCGGTGCAGGAGCGCGCAGCGGTGCAGGCGCGCGCAACCGCCGGGCCGACCGCGAGCCCGGAACCGAATCGACCCCGCAAGGTTGCTGGTCCGCCTCATCATCGGGCGGGAGAACTCTCATGAGTCTTGGCACCATCCTCCTCATCATCCTGATCTTGGCTCTGGTTGGTGCTCTTCCGCTCGGACTGCCCTACAATCGGGGCTGGGGCTACGCTCCCGGCGGGGTGGTCGGCCTGATCCTGGTGATCGTCCTGATCCTGGTGCTGCTGGGCCGGATCTGAGCGTCATGCGCCGAAGGGGTCGCCGGTTCGGCGGCCAGACCTGCGGCCCACCGGGACCCTGAACCGCCGAGGCGGCGGCCCGCCGCCGCACCTCCGCCCGGGGCTTCGGGCCGGCCGGGCGCGGGGAGCGCCGCGGGCGGGTGACCCGGTCTCCGAACGGGTCGCGCCGACCGGATCACGGGGGCGGCGCCGGCGCGGCGCGCCCGCCGGCACCGGGCGCGGGCAGGGGCGGCGCGTCCGCGGGGGCCGGACGGACCTTCGGCTTGCGCGCCGTGGCCGCGCGCAGGATCTCCCCGACCTGCTCGGCCGAATAGGGTTTGCGCAGGAACGCGAAGCCGTGCGCCGCGTCCGTCGCGAGCACGTGGCTGTAGCCCGAGGTCAGCACCACCGGCATCTCCGGATGGATCTCCCGCAGGCGCTCGGCGAAGGCGATGCCGCCCATTCCGGGCATCACCACGTCGGAGAACACCGCGTCGAAGCGGAAGGGCACCGCCTCGATCTCCGCCAGGGCGGCCTCGGCCGTCTGGGTCAGCACCGTGCCGTAGCCGAGGTCGTGCAGGATCTGCGTGCAGAAGCGGCCGATCTCGACATTGTCCTCGACCACCAGGATGCACTGGTCGCCGTGCTCCCAGGCCGGCCCCTCGGGCTTGGGTTGGGGCTCCTCCTCGGCCGATCCGGCCTCGGCCATCGGCAGGTACAGGGTGAAGGTGCTGCCGCGTCCCAGGACGCTGGCCACGTCCACGTCGCCCCCGGACTGCTTGGCGAATCCGATCACCTGGGACAGGCCCAGCCCGGTGCCGCGGCCGACCTCCTTCGTGGTGAAGAAGGGCTCGAAGATCCGCCCGAGCTGCTCCCTCGCGATCCCCGAGCCGGAATCCGAGACCGCCACCGCCACGAAGGGCGTCGGCGAGCCCGCATGGGCGCGGATGGCCGGCAGCGGCCGTCCGCAGACGAGGTCGATGGTCAGGGTGCCCTCGCCCCCCATCGCGTCGCGCGCGTTGACGACGAGGTTCACCAGGGCCGTCTCGAACTGGCTGGCATCGGCGCGCACCCGGCAGGGGCTCTCGGGAACCCGCGTCACGATCCTGATGCGCGCGCCCGTCAGCGCGTCGAGCATCTGCGCGATGCCCCGGATCCGCGCGCCGGCATCGAACACCTCGGGCTTGAGGGCTTGGCGCCGGGCGAAGGCGAGGAGCTGCGCCGTCAGCCTGGCGGCCCGGTCGACCGTGTCGGAGACCGCGTCCAGGTAGCGCCGCCGCCGCTCCTCCGGCAGGTCCGGCCGGCGCAGGAAGTCCGTCGAGGACCGGATGATGGTGAGCAGGTTGTTGAAATCGTGCGCCACGCCGCCCGTGAGCTGGCCGATCGCCTCCATCTTCTGCGATTGCACCAGCGCGTCCTGGGCCTGGGCGAGGTCCCGGCTGCGCTCCTCCACCCGCCGCTCCAGGGCGTCGTTCATGCCCTGCAGCGCCGCGCGAAGCTGCCGCTCCGCGGCGGCGCGCCGGTCGACGTTGCGCGCCACCCGGACGGCGAGCGCCGCCAGCCAGAGGGTCAGAACGATCACCAGCAGGGCTGTTCCGGTCTCCGCCTCGATCAGGCCCGCGCGGAGCGCGTGGAGCTGCAGCCATCCGAGCACCAGGGGCGCGAGCACCACGGCCGGGAGCAGGTGCCGGGTCAGGGCGCCCGCCTCGCCCGCGCCCAGGATCGTGGCGACCCAGGGCCTGTCGGGCCGGCTGAAGAGCGCGCCGAGGGAGAGGATGGACAGAGCGGCGGCGGTCACCAGCGCCATCCGCGAGAACGGGCCGTCCTGGTGGAACGCGCCGAGGCCGTAGGCGTAGCCGAGCCCGCCCACGGCCGCCACGACGAGCCCGCACAGGGTCGCGAGCGTCCCCAGGGACCGCAGCCGCCGGTGGCGGGCCTCCTGGAGGAGGAGCCCCGTCGCGGTCCCCAGCAGGCTCACGGCCGTCGCCAGGGCCATGCCGCTCCCGGGCCCGAGCGGGCCGAAGAGCAGGCGCTGCGCCCAATCGTCGAGGCGGACCTGCCCCGACGAGACGTAGCGCAGCAGGCCCCCGGCGCCGACCGCCACCGCGGCCGCCGCCAGGGCGCGGCCCGCGCGGCGGGCGGTCCCTGAGGCGCCGGCATCGGTCGCGAGCAGCAGCGACGCGCCGAGCAGCAGGATCCCGAGGGCGGTGAGCACGACCATCGGCGGCTGCCCGGGCAGGATGCGCCGCAGGGCCGGGACGTCGAACCACCAGCCTGCGCAGGCCGTCAGTGCGGCGGCGATCGCGACGAGGCCGCTCGTCCGCGCGATCCAGCGCGCCCGCCGGAGCACCCGCGCCGGCCCGGACGGCGGGATCGGCGGGAGGGCCGGCCTCTCGCGCTCAGCCATTCGGCACCCGGCGGTCCGACCCCGGTCCCGTCCTCGGCCAGCTGTCTGCGTCGTCGTGGACCCGCATCGTCTCCCGCATGCCGCGCGTGCCGGCGAGCCCTGGCCCGCCGCGCCGGTCACGGCCGCCGGTCCGCCCTCGCCCGGTCGGGACTGAACGCACCAGCCGGGGCGCCGTTCAGTATCCCCGCGGCGTCGCCCCCCGGACCGGCGCCGCCCGCCTTCCCGACCCCGCGCCGGAAGGCCGGGTCGGGGGCCCGCTCGGGCGCTGGAGGCTCAGGCAGGGCCCTCGATCATGGTGCGGATCCGGATGGCGAGCGCGTCGAGCGCGAAGGGTTTCGTGAGCACCGCCATGCCGGGAGCGAGGTGGCCGTGGTTGAGGGCGGCGTTCTCGGCGTAGCCGGTGACGAACAGCACCTTGAGGTCGGGGCGCGTCACCCGGGCGGCCTCGGCCATCTGCCGGCCGTTCATGCCGCCCGGCAGGCCCACATCCGTCACCACGAGGTCGATCCGCGCGCTCGACCGCAGGAGCCTCAGCCCCGAGGCGCCGTCCGCCGCCTCGATGGCGGCGTAGCCGAGATCCTCCAGCACCTCCGTCACCAGCATGCGCACCGAGGGCTCGTCGTCGACCACCAGCACGGTCTCGCCGGACTTCGCGCGCGCGGCCTCGGTGAGGTCGGGAACGCGCTCCGGGGCCTCGGCCTCGCCGAGGTGGCGCGGCAGGTAGAGGCAGACCGTGGTGCCCTGGCCGAGTTCGGAGTCGATCCGCACCTGCCCGTCCGATTGCTTGGCGAAGCCGTAGACCATCGACAGGCCGAGGCCGGTTCCCTCGCCGGTCGGCTTGGTGGTGAAGAAGGGGTCGAAGGCGCGGGCGGCCACCTCCGGCGTCATGCCGGTGCCGTTGTCGGAGACGCAGAGCGACACGTACTGCCCCGGCTCCATGTCGCGCTCGCGCGCGGCCCGGTGATCGAGCCAGCGATTGGCGGTCTCGACCACGATGCGCCCGCCCTCCGGCATCGCGTCGCGGGCGTTGATGCACAGGTTGAGCAGCGCGTTCTCGAGCTGGCCCGGGTCGACCAGCGTCGGCCACAGGCCGGCGGCCCCGACGACATCGACCGAGACCGCGGGTCCGACCGTGCGGCGCACGAGCTCGACCATGCCCTCGACGAGCCGGTTCACGTCGGTCGGCTTCGGGTCGAGGGTCTGGCGGCGCGAGAAGGCCAGGAGCCGGTGGGTGAGCGCCGCGGCGCGCTTGGCCGCCCCCTGCGCCGCGCCGATGTAGCGCTCCAGGTCCCCGACCCGGCCCTGGAGCAGGCGGGTCTGCATCAGGTCCAGGGAGCCGACCACGCCCGCCAGCATGTTGTTGAAGTCGTGGGCCAGCCCTCCGGTGAGCTGCCCGACGGCCTCCATCTTCTGCGATTGCCGCAGCGCCTCCTCGGCCCGCATCAGCTCGGCGGTCCGCTCGGCGACGCGCTGCTCCAGCGTCTCGTTGAGGCTGCGCAGCATCGCGGTGACGCGGTCGCGCTCCGCCTCGACGGCGCGCCGCCCCTCGACGTCGATCAGCACCCCGGGGAAGCTCAGCGGCGTGCCGTCGGGCCCGAGCTCGACGCGCCCGTTCGCCTCCAGCCAGGAATAGGTCCCGTCGGCGCGGCGCGTGCGGTACTGGTGCGCGTGGGCTCCGCCCCGCGCGATCGCCTCCCGGATGGCCTCGGCGAGGCCGGGCCGGTCGTCCGGGTGCACGGTCTCCACCACCTGCGCGAGGCGCAGTCCCTCGCGGCCGAGGGCGGGGTCGAGCCCGAAGGCGCGGGCGAAGCCCTCGTCCACGCTGAAGCGGTCGCTCGGCAGGTCCCAGAACCACGTGCCGATGATCGCGCCGGCCGCGAGCGCGAGCTGCACGCGCGCGATGTTCTCCCGCGCCAGGGCCTCGCTGGCGCGCAGGGCGTCCTCGACCCGCTTGCGCGCCGTGACGTCCCGGAACAGCACCGAGACCTGGCGCCGGCTCGCCGGCTCGACGCGGCTGGCGGAGACCTCGATGTGGCGGTCCGCCGCCACGAAGCGGCGCTCGAAGCGCACCGGCTCGCCGGTGCGCAGCACGCGTCCGTAGATGGCGAGCCACCCCTCCGCCTCGTCCGGCGCGATGTCGCGCAGGGTCTTGCCGACCACGTCCGTGATGCCCGTGTGGCGCGCGTAGCCGGCATTGGCCTCCACGTGGACGTAGTCGCTCAGGGGGCCGTGCGGCCCGTCGCGGAACTCGATGATGCAGAAGCCGTCGTCGATCGCCTGGAACAGCGCGCGGTAGCGCTCCTCGCTGCGCGCGAGCGCGTCGCGGGCCATGCGCTGCTCGGTGACGTCCCGCGCCGCCCCGTGGAAGCGGACCGGGCGGCCGGTCCCGTCGCGCTCGAGCTCGCCCTTGCGGGCGATCCAGCGGAGCTCGCCGGTGTCGGGCCGGCGGATCCGGTACTCGACGTCGCGGGGAGGCTCGCCCCGGCGCCGGGTCTCGGCCGTCGAGATGAGGGCGGAATCCTCGGGCACCACCAGGGCCTCGAAGGCCCTGGCCGGGAAGGATTCCCTCACCGGCATCCCGTAGAGGCGGCAGAATTCCGGGGTGGCGTGGAGGGTGTCGGCGTCGATGTCGACCGAGAAGACGCCCACCCCGCCGGCTTCCTGGGCCCGCCGCAGCCGGGCCTCGGCCTCGCGCAGCAGGGCGGCGGAGGCGCCGCTCCCGCCCGCCGCGCGGGGGCCGCCCCCACCGCCGTCGGCGCCGCTCATCGTCGGCCCGGGGCCGGTCGACCCGGCAGGCCGGCGCGCCATCCGCCCCGCGGCGGGAGCGCCGGCGACCCGGCCGGTTCAAGTCTCGTGGGAACGGGGGGCGCCGCGCGTCTGGCCATCGGCCCCTTGTGCCGGAAGCGGGGCGCTGCCGCCAGTGCGCGCCTCCGGCTCTCCGCGCGACCCGCGCCGAATCCCCGTCCGGGGGGGGCGGTCGGCGTCGCCCCGGAGCCGGTCCGGGGCGGGCGGGATCAGGCAGGGCCGTGACCGCGCCGGGCGGGGCGCCCGGAGGCGCCCGCCCGGCGGCGCCCTCGCGACGGTGTCGCGGATCCGCTCAGTCGTCGTAGTCCCAGTGGTGGTGCGACCGGAAGCCGTGGGACCGGCGCTCGATGACCCGCACGTCGGGGCGGTCGTCGAAGCGACGGTGGTAGAAGCGGGTGGGGCGGTAGCCTTCGCGGATCACCACGCGGCGATGGCCGTAGCCCGGGCCGTAGCCGTCGCCCCACTCGTAGGCCTGGGCGGACGAGACGGCGCCGGTGAGCGCGGCCGCCGCGGTGAGGGTCAGAGCAAGCGTCTTCATGATCATGCCTCCATTTTCGATGCGACAGTCCACGCACCAAGAGGGCAGGCCGATTTCGCGGCCGGACAAGTCGCACATCGATGACTGCACGTCTGCCGGGTGGCTTGGTCGCCGCCCGACAGGGCCTAGCCCTCAGAACGGGTGCCCTGGAGAACAGTTCCATCCAGAAAATAGGCTGACGAGGTGGGCCGCCACGCCGTTCATCATGCGTTTATGTGTGACGCAGAGCGTGGTGAGGCCGTGAATGTCTGGCCCCGGACGACGCGCCTCGGCGGCCTTGAGAGGGCCCGCGGCATCCCGCGCGTCGGGGCCGGCGCCCCGCGCTGCGCGGACCGCCCGGCCCCGGCGAGGCGGCGGGAGCCGCGCCCCGGGCCGCGCATGGAGCCGCGCATGGAGCCGCACATGGAACGGTTTCGCCCTCTCGGAGATTCCTAAGCCCCAGCCGGACCCGACGACCCTGTCCGGAGATGGGCGATCACCCAGGTGCGAGGCGCACCTTCCCCAGTACGGGAGTGCGGGATGACTGGTGCGGCAGATGCGCTCTCGGCGACGCAGCAAACAGAATACGCGGTCCGGGGGCGGGCGGATCTGGACCGCCGGTTGGAACGACTGACCGGTTCCGAGAGGGACGCGTTCTGGAAGGCGGTCCGGAGCGCCTACGTGGTCGGCCCGAGATCCACCCCGGCCCCGCGGGCGGGCGGGGCCCGGCGCCGTGCCGCTTCGCGGCCCATCCAGGAGGTCTGCCGATGACGCGACCGCACGAGACTCACGCCGACGCGGTGCGCGCCGCGCGCCGGATCGTTAACGAATGCGGCGCGCGGCTCGCGCAGGCGATCCGCCGCGACGAGGCGGAGGCCATCGCGGATGCCTGCCACGACCTCGTGGCCCGGATCGCGGAGGCGATCGTGGAGGCCGAGGCCGCGGCCGCGGAGCCGGTCCGGCATCGCGCCGCGCCGGAACCGGACCGCGCGCACGAGGGGAACTCGCGGTTCCGGAACTGGCCCGTCCCGGTCTTCGGCCTGTCCACCTGGGCCTCCTTCCCCTGGACCTCCGCGCCGGCCGGGACGACGGACGGAACCGACCCGCGCGCCGGAGGGCGGGGTTGAGGGACCGGACGCCCGCGCGCCAGGGCCGCCGGCCGGCGCGGGATCGGCCGCCGGCGCGACCTCACGAGCCGCCCAGATCGAGCCGGTTCTCCAGAACCGCGCGGCCGGTCGCGGAGATGCGCACGGCGGCCCCGTCGCGGTCGTGATCGGCCCAGCCCTGCGCCACGAGGCTCGGAACGAACAGGTCGTCGTCCCGCGCCAGCGCCCGGGTTCCGGACAGTTCGAACAGCGTCACCCAGCCGCCGACGAGGTCGAGGAAGGTCATCAGGCGGATCTGCTCGGCCGTCATGCGGGATTCCCGGACCGGGGTTGGCCGATGCAGCCGCGCGCGGGGTGGGGCAGGGTCCCGAGCGGGTCCGGCCTCCCGGAAGCGTCGGCACGCTGCTCGGCCGGATGAGCGTGCCCCGTAACGACGGCGACGCGCGAGCGTTCCCCATGCCGGGGGCATTCCGCTCCGGCGCGCATCCCGCCGGGGCGGGGGTGCCGATCACGACGTGAGCATCCGGCCCGACCGGCCGCCCTCGTAGCCGAGGGCCTGCGCCAGCGCCGCCCGGGCGCGGTTGACGCGGCTCTTCGCCGTGCCGACCCGGCAGCCCATCAGCTCCGCCACCGCCTCGTAGGTCAGGCCCTGCGCGGCCACCAGCAGCAGGGCCTCCCGCTGCGGCGCCGGCAGCTGGCTCAGCCGCATCCACACGTCCTGCAGCGCGATGCCGTCCTCCTGGTCGGGCAGCGCGACCATGCGGGCGGCCTGCTCGCCGTCCGCGTCCTCCACGTCGCGCCGGCGCTTGCGCGCCGCAGTGTAGAACTGGTTGCGCAGGATCGTGAACAGCCACGCCTTCAGGTTGGTGCCGGGCGCGAAGCGGTCCTGGTTCTGCCAGGCCCGCAGCAGCGTCTCCTGCACGAGGTCATCGGCCTCGGCGCGCAGGATGGTCAGCGACAGGGCGTAGGCGCGCAGCGCCGGAACGGCCCCGAGCAGATCCTCGCGGAACGTCGATGCGGGTCGCGCGGCCTGGGCGGCGTCCAGGCGCGCGATCAGGTCGAGCAGAGCCTGAGGCTGCGGCCCGCCCATGACCGCCGCGTAGGCGGCCCGCAGCTGCGTGCCCAGCGCCGCGTGCACGAACCGGGGCAGCCGCGGGCGCGTGTCGGCCGGAACGTCCCCGGCCAATCCGGGATCCGCGGCTGCCGGGATCGTCTCGTCAGGTGCCATGATGCCTCTTGCTCGCCGGCCGATCCAGGTCTCCGGGTTGCGGATCCGGCCGCGCCCCTCGCAGGGTCCCGCAAGGCGCACTGTATCGTGACGCGCGGAGGCGAAGGGCGCAACGTTGAGAATGTGTTTCTGCATCCTCTAAGCAGTCATTCGCCATCGCTGGTTTGCGGTGCATCTGCCGACGCCGCGGAAATATGCTGGACAGTGCTGATAGTTTACTTAAAGGGCAGCGGCGCCCGCGGGGCGCCCGGCATCCGGTCAGGCAGCATCAGCTGTGAAGCGTGGCGCGGGAGGGCGTGCCGGCCGGGCCTCCGCGAAGTCGTTCGGGCGTCCTGCATGCAATATCGGGAAAATACCCCGCCGGCGGCGAGCCGGCCTGTGTTCGCCGCGGCCGCGGAGATCCTCCCTTCCGGGCGCCCCGCCGCGGCCCACGCCCCCCTCATCTGGCGCCTTCTCGTGACCGGAGTCGTTACGGGTTCTCGGGAGGCGGCGTGGCGCGGGCGCCGGGCGGGTCGCGCGGCCCCGGTGCCACTCATACACGGGGTCGGGCACACCAAAGACGAACCGATCTCTCCGCCGACGACCGCTCCAGCATGCCACAGGTTTCATCCGTGAGGGACGGCGAAGCCGGTGTGCAACTCATACCAAATCCGCTTGATCCCTTCGCGATGGCGGATTTGGGCTTCGCTCAGGCGCCGCGCAGGCTTGTGATCCGGGATCCGCTTCGATCAAGCGGATCCCGGATCACGCGACCCGCAGCGTCCGGATCAGGATGAGGCTGATCGCCAGCAGGATCGCGAGCGAGGCGGTGACCGCGAGCGTCACGCGGCCGCCCACGCGGGCCAGCACCCGCAGGTCGACGCCGAGCCCGAGCGCGGCCATCGCCACCACCGTGAGATAGCCCGCGAGGCGGGTCACCGGGCGCGAGGCCGCTTCGGGGATCAGGCCGAGCGAGCGCAGGCCCGCCAGCGCCAGGAAGCCCAGGATGAACCAGGGCACGAGCTTGGTGAGGCCGGGGCCGCCGGCGCGCCGCGGCGCCGTCGCGCCCTCGGCGGGCAGGCGGGCGGCGACGAGCGAGAACAGGACCACGACCGGCCCGAGCATCAGCACCCGCACCAGCTTCACCAGCGTGCCGACCTGGGTGCTGAGCAGCCCCACCGGCACGGTCGCGGCGAGCACCTGCGGCACCGCGTAGACGGTCAGCCCCGCGAGCACGCCGTACTGGTGCTCGGACAGGCCCGCGAGCGGGATGAGGAGCGGCAGCCCCAGCACCACCAGCACGCCCAGCACCGCCGTGAAGGCGATCGAGGCGGCCACGTCCTCGGCCTTGGCGCCGATCACCGGCGCCACCGCGGCGATGGCCGAGTTGCCGCAGATCGCGTTGCCGCAGGCGACCAGGATCGCCATGCGGGCGGGGAGGCCGAGCAGCCGGCAGATCCCGTAGCCCGCCGACAGGGCCAGCACCACGGTCCCGACGATGCCGGCGAGCAGGGCCGGTCCCGAGGCGACGACCGCCTGCAGGCTGATCGAGGCGCCGAGCAGGGTGACGGCGACCTCCAGGAGCTGCTTGGCGCTGAAGGCGATGCCGGGGCGGAAGC
This sequence comes from Methylobacterium sp. 4-46, assembly GCF_000019365.1. Classification (GTDB taxonomy): domain Bacteria; phylum Pseudomonadota; class Alphaproteobacteria; order Rhizobiales; family Beijerinckiaceae; genus Methylobacterium. The sequence continues at coordinate 7,098,079 of NC_010511.1, forward strand.
GCGGGCCCGGCGTCCAGGCGGTGCGCAGCGCGATCCCGATCAGGATCGCGACGACGAGGGCCTCGATGTAGGGGTGGCCGAGGCTGGCCTCCTCCCATCCCTGCGCCGCCACCGCCGCCGCCGCGACCGCGAGGCAGAGCGCGATCCCGGGAAGCGCGGAGGCGGGCCGATCGCTCCGCGCCGCGCGCACCATGGAGGAGAGTTTCGTCGTCATCGGCGGCTGCGCAGGGCCTGGAGGATCGATATTCTGCAAAACCGGGGAGAAGGGGACGATCCTCCTCCGCGGCGCCGCGACTTTGGAAGACGCGTCCATTGCCCGGAGGGCGCCCGGGCGCGACAGTGCCGCCCATGACGAGCAGGAACCCGGCCGCGCGCGCCGTCACCTTCGATGCCTACGGCGAGCCGCTGGAGAGCGGGCGGGAGCCCGCTCCCCCGGCGGGGGACCGGCGGGCCCGCACGGCCGCGGCCGCCCTGTTCTGGACGCTCGCCCTGGCGCTGGTGGCGGCCCGCATCTGCGTCGCTCCGGCGCCCGAGGCGCGGACCGCCGCGTCGGCGCGGGCGCATCTCGCGGATCTGGTCTCGGCTCCCTGAGCGGACCGGGCCGCGGGCCCGGCCGGCTGAGCGGTCGCATCGCATCACGACGATCAGTACACCGCGGCGAGGTAGGCGGCGATCGCCTTGGCGTCGGCCTCGTCGATCGGGGCGCGGTAGACCTTGATCATCTTGGTCACCTCCGCGTCCCAGAAGGCGCGACCCTTCCCGGGCGGCTGCATGGCGAGGTAATCGGGCGAGTGGCAGGTGAGGCAGTTCGCCTGCGCGGCCGAGAAGCCGGGCTCGGGCCCGGGGCGCAGCGCGGCGGCGCCCTCGGGCAGCGCGTAGGTTCGGGGCGCCGCCCGGGCCGCCCCGAGGGCGATCGTGAGGGCGGCGAGGGCGAGGAGCGCGGAGCGCGGTATCGTGGGCATCGTTGGGCCTCTCCCTCAGGCGGCGCGCACGCGGACCGTCTCGACGACGTTGCGCAGGTAGCCGGCCGGATTCCACAGCGGGTCGAGGGGTTGCGACTGCCCGGCCCGGTTGGTGGCGCGCACCCGCACGGCGTGCGCCCCCGGGGTGAGGTCGACCCGCAAGGTCCAGGGGCGGAAGGAGTAGCGGCCGAGATCCTCGCCGAGTTCGGCGCGGGTCCAGGTCCGCCCGTCATCGGTGGAGACCGCCACCTCGGCGATGCCCTCGCCGCCGTCGAAGGCGATGCCGCGCAGCGGCGTCTCGCCCGCCGGCAGGGTCGCCCCGTCGGCGAGGTTGGTGACGAACGAGCGGACGGTGAAGCGGCCGATCGGCACCGTCGCCTTCGGGGCCTCGCCCGGCTCCGTGCAGGCGCAGGAATTGGCCGGGATCCGGTAGGCGGAGGTCATCCAGAACCCCTCGAAGGGCTTGTCCAGGACCGTGATCGCGCTCAGGTGCTTGACCCAGTAGGTGCCGTAATAGCCCGGCACGACGAGGCGCAGCGGGTAGCCGTTGAGCCAGGGCAGGTCCTCGCCGTTCATGGCGTAGGCCAGCATCACCTCGCCGTCCCGGGCGTGGTCGAGGGTGAGCGCCTTCACGAAGTCGGGCGTCTCCGGGATCACCGGCCCGTCGAGCCCGTCGAAGGCGACCTGCACGGCCCCGCGCCGCAGGCCCGCCTTGTCGAGGACGGTCCGCAGCGGAACGCCGGTCCAGCGGGCATTGCCCATGGCGCCGTTGGCGAGCTGCCCGCCCGCGACCCGCGGCGCGAAGAAGCCCCGCGAATTCCCCGAGCACTGGTTGACCGCGACGATCTCGCTGGCCGGCAGCGCCCGGATCTCGGCGAGCGACAGGGCGAGCGGCGTCTCGACATGGCCCTTCACCTCCAGGCGGTAGCGCTCGGGGTCGATGGCGACCGGTATGTCGGCGAGGTGGTAGCGCACGAAGAACGCGTCGTTCGGGGTGATCACGCCCTCGTCGAAGACCCGGAACGGGGTCTCCAGCTGCGGCGGGCGGCTCGTCATCTGCAGGAGCGGGCGCTTGCCCGGATAGGCGACGAGGGGGCGCTCGCCGTTGCCGAAGGGCAGCGTCGCGATCTCCTCGGCCGCGGCGCGCCAGGGGGCGCTCGCGAGCGCCGCGCCGGCGAGGACGCCGCGCTGCAGAAAGGCCCGTCGGTCGCGGTCAACCATGGCGTCTCCTCCGTTGTCGGTGCCTCGCCCTCTGCGGAGCGTGGGAGAAATACACTGCCGTCGCGGCGTTCAGGAGAGCACGGTTCTGCGATTCGGAGGTTTCTTGGAAGATGCGCCCCCCGATCGGGCGCTCGGGCGCGACCGGCCGGCCCGCGCCGAGGCGCGCCGGCGGCTCACCCGCCCGTCAGGTGCCGGCGGACGGCGCGCGCCGTGACGGCGGAGACCCGGATATTCGACTCGACCGTCACGCCCGCGATGTGGGGGGTCAGGATCAGGTTCGGCACGTCGCGGAACAGGGCGCCGGCCGCGGCATCGACGGGCTCCGCCGCGAAGACGTCGAGGGCCGCGCCGCCGAGCCGCCCCGCGCGCAGGGCCGCCGCCAGCGCCGCCCCGTCCACGACGCCGCCGCGGGCCGCGTTGATGAGGACCGACCCCGGCCGCATGCGGGCGATCTCGGCCGCGCCGATCATGCCGCGCGTCTCGGGCGTCAGCGGCACGTGCAGCGACAGCACGTCGCTCTGCGCCAGGAGGTCGTCCAGGGAGAGGCGCGCGACGGGTCCGGAGGCGGGGTTCCAGGCCGGGTCCTGCGCCGCGAGGTGCGGGTCGAAGGCGGCGAGCGCCATGCCGAGGGCGGCGGCGCGGCGGGCGGTCTCGCGGGCGATGGCGCCGAATCCGACGAGGCCGAGCCGCTTGCCCGCGATCTCGCGCCCCATGAGCGCGGCGCGGGGCCATGCCCCGGCGGCGACGGCCGCGCTCGCCCCGTAGGCGCCGCGCAGCAGCAGCAGCGCGGCCGCGATCACGTACTCGGCCACCGCCCCGTCATTGGCCCCCGTCGCCGGATAGACCGCGATCCCGCGCGCCCGGCAGGCGTCGAGGTCGATATTGTCGAGCCCGACCCCGAGCCGCCCGACCGCCCTCAGCTTCGGGGCCGCCGCCAGCAGGTCGCCGCGCAGCTCGGTCCGGTTGCGCACGATCACCGCATCCGCGTCGGCGAGCGCCGCCCTCAGCGCCTCCGGCCGGTCCACGAGGCCCGGATCGTACAGGGTGTCGAGGCCGGACAGTTCCGCGGCGATCGCCGCCTCGTCCATGAATTCGCTGATGACGACCTTCATTGTCCTGCGGCTTCGAGGCGCGCCCGTCCGGGGCGCGCATGCGGGAGGGGCGGGGCCGCCCTGCCTATCGCGATCCGGGCCGGGCATAAAGGCGTCGCGTCCCTCGCGCGCCCTCGAAGCCGCCCGCCGTCGCCCGCCCGGTCGCGCGGCCGGGGAGGGGGTCGTGCCCGAACGCCGTCGCCCGATCGGGTCGACCCCGCGCGGCCGGCACGTGTTAGGGAAACGTCACCGAGGCGAGCTAGAGCGGCGCCGGACGGCGTGGTGCGCGCCGCACCAGGGGAAGCTTCGATGCGTTCACGTCTTCTCGCCCTCGCAGCCAGCGTCGCCCTCTCCGGTGCCGCCGACGCCGCCACCGTCATGCCGCTCGACCGCGCCACCATCCTGGTCGGCTCGCCCTTCGACTTCAAGGTCGAGTTCGAGGCCAAGGTGAAGGCGGACGAGGTCAGGATCACCGTCAACGGCGAGGATTACCGGACGGCCCTCGGCGCGGGCACCGGCTTCGTCGAGGTCGAGACGGACAAGGACGGCAAGGAGCTCGGCTCGGCCGTGCTCCTGCGCGGGGTCAGGATCGCCAAGCCCGGCCGCTACACGGTGGAGGCGACGGCCGGCAACGACCGCTGGAGCGTGACCTGGGAAGTCTTCGGCACCGCCGACGCGCCCAAGGCCAGGAACATCATCTTCCTGCTCGGCGACGGGCTGTCGGTCGCCCATCGCACCGCCGCGCGCCTGATGGCCAAGGGCATGACCGGGGGCAAGGCCAACGGCCGCCTCGCCATGGACGATCTCGACCGCATGGCCTTCATCGGCACCTCGGCCACCGACGCGGTCGCCACCGACAGCGCCAACACGATGTCGGCCTACATGACCGGCCACAAGACGGCGGTGAACGCCCTCGGCGTCTACGCCGACCGCACGCCCGCCTCCCTCGACGACCCCCGGGTGGAGACCTTCGCGGAGGCGGTCCGGCGCCAGACGCGGAAATCCGTCGGCCTCGTGGTCACCTCGGAGATCGAGGACGCGACCCCGGCCGCCGTCGTGGCGCATACCCGCCGCCGCGCCGACAAGGCCGAGATCGTCGAGATGCTCTTTTCCGTGAAGCCGGAGGTGATCCTCGGCGGCGGCTCGGCCTATTTCCTGCCGAGGGCCGTGCCGGGCTCGAAGCGCCGGGACGACAAGGACTTCATCGCGCTGTTCCGGGAGGCCGGCTACGCGCTCGCCACCGACCGGGACGAGCTCCAGGCGATCGCCGGCCGCGACCGGCTGCTCGGCCTGTTCCACCCGGGCAACCTCGACTACGCGCTCGACCGGATGCAGCTCAAGAAGGGCACGGTCGGCAAGTTCCCCAGGCAGCCCGGCCTCGTCGAGATGACCAGGGCCGCGCTGGACAGCCTGTCCAGGAATCCGGACGGCTTCTTCCTGATGGTGGAGGGGTCCTGCATCGACAAGGCGAGCCACCCGCTCGACTGGGAGCGGGCGGTCTTCGACACGATCGAGTTCGACCAGGCCGTCGCGGTGGCGCGCCAGTTCCAGGCCGCCCATCCCGACACGCTCGTCGTCGTGACCGGCGACCACACCCACGGCATGTCGGTGATCGGCACCATCAACGACGACCTGCCGGGCGACGAGATGCGCGAGAAGGTCGGCACCTACGCGGCCGCCGGCTTCCCGAACTACGAGGACAGGGACGGCGACGGCTATCCCGACCGCGTCGACGTCTCGCGCCGCCTCGCCCTGTTCGGCACCAACGGCCCCGACCATTACGAGACCTTCCGGCCCAAGCTCGACGGCCCGTTCGAGCCGGCGCTGAAGACCCAGGGCGGCACCTACGTCGCCAACGACAAGTACAAGGACGTGCCCGGCGCGGTCCTGGTCAAGGGCAACATCCCCAAGGACGAGGAATCGGGCGTCCACGCGGTCGACGACGTGGTGCTGCAGGCGGCCGGCCCCGGCGCCGAAGGCTTCAAGGGCTACATGGAGGAGAGCGACGTCTACCGGGTGCTGGCGGACGCCTTCGCCCTCGGCGCCACGAGGACGGTGGCCAATTCGCCGGCAGGCCAGGCTTCGGCAGGCGAGGCTTCGGCAGGCAAGGCGTCGGCAGGCAAGACGCCAAGCAAGTAGCCGCCACGATCGCCGCATCGGGCAGCCATGGCCGCGACCTCCCTCGTCATCGACCGCCGCCGGCTTCTGACCGGGGCGGTTCCGGCCGCCGCGCTGCTCGCGGCGCGTCCGGCCCGCGCCGCCGCGGCCAGCCTCACCTTCGAGGAGCTCTACGGGACGATCGGCGTGCTCGGCCTCGCCTTCTCCGACAAGGTCAAGGCCCTGGCCGGGCAGGAGGTCGCCATGCGGGGCTTCATGGCGCCGCCGCTCAAGGCCGAGGCGGCCTTCTTCGTGCTGACCGCGATCCCGATGGCGCTGTGCCCGTTCTGCTCCTCGGACGCCGACTGGCCGAACGACATCGTCGTCGTCTACCTCGACCGCAAGCAGACTTTCGCGCCGCCCGCCACGCTGATCGAGGTGACCGGGCGGCTGGAGGTCGGCTCCTGGACCGACCCCGAGAGCGGCTTCGTCAGCCTGATCCGGCTGACCCACGGCCGCTTCGCGGTCGTCGGGAGGCTGTGATGGCCGGCACACCACCTGTCCGCGGTCCATCACAGCCTTTGGCCATGCTCGCCCTGCGGATCAGCGACCTGTCGGTCTCCTTCCCGGGTCTCGCCGCGCCGGCCCTGGCGATCGAGCGCCTCGGCCTCGCGGCCGGCGCGCGCGTCGCCGTCACGGGGGCTTCGGGCTCGGGCAAGAGCACCTTCGTCAACCTGATCACGGGCCTCGCCCGGCCGGATCGCGGCCAGATCCAGTGGGGCGAGACCGACATCGCCGCCCTGCCGGAGGCGCGCCGCGACCGCTGGCGGGCCGAGACGGTCGGGCTCGTCATGCAGGATTTCCACCTGTTCCCGGGGCTCTCGGCCCTCGACAACGTGCTCCTGCCGGCCCGGCTCTCCGGTGCGGGGAATGCGGCGACGAGGGCGCGCGCCGCCGATCTCCTCGACCGGGTCGGCCTCGCCCGCCCCGGGCAGGACGTCGCCACCCTGTCGCGCGGGGAGATGCAGCGCGTGGCAGTGGCGCGGGCCCTGCTGCGCCGGCCGGGCCTCCTCGTCGCCGACGAGCCGACCGCGAGCCTCGACCCGGAGGCGGGTGCGGCGGTGGGCGCCCTGCTCCTCGACCTCGCGCGGAGCGAGGGGGCGACCCTGATCGTGGTGAGCCACGACGAGCGGCTGACGGAGCGGCTCGACCGCCGCATCCGCCTCGCGGCCGGCCGGATCGCCGCCGACACGGGGGCCGAGCCGGGCGCCGCGGGAGCAGCCGAACCCGGTGCGGCCGAAGCGGGCGGGCCCGGCACGGCCGCCGCGGGCGGGCCCGGCACGGCCGCCGCGGGAGCGATGCCGTGATCCGCTTCGTGCTCGCCGATCTGCGACGGCTCTGGGCCGCCTCCCTGGTCATCGTGCTCCTGGTGGCCCTGTCCACCGCGCTCGGCGTGGCGGTCACGCTGCAGGAGCGCGCGCTGCGGCTCGGCAGCGCGCGCGCCGCCGACCGGTTCGACCTCGTGGTCGGGGCGCCCGGGAGCGAGGTGCAGCTCGTCCTGTCGGCCGTCTTCCTCCAGCCCGCGCCGCTGCCGCTCGTCCCCGGCGACGTGCTCGCCCGGCTCTCGGGCGATCCCCGCGTCGCCTGGGCGGCGCCGGTCGGCTTCGGCGACAGCTATCGCGGCCACCCGATCGTCGGCACGACGACGCGCCTCGTCGAGGGCGTCGCGGGCGGGATCCGGGACGGGCGCCCGTTCCGGGCCGAGGGCGAGGCGGTGGCCGGATCCGCGGTCGACCTGCCGCTCGGCACCGCCCTGCATCCGATGCACGGCAGCGGCGGCGAGCCGGGCCCCACCCATGCGGGCGCCACCTACCGCCTCGTCGGCCGGCTGTCCCCGACCGGCACGGCGTGGGATCGCGCCATCCTGGTCCCGATCCAGGCGGTCTGGCACGTCCACGGGCTCGGCCAAGACCACGGCCAAGACCACGGCCAAAATCACGGCCAAGACCACGGCCAGGAACACGGCCAAGCCTACGGCCAGGAACACGGCCAGGAACACGGTCTTGGTCAGGAGCGCGGGCGCGCCGGGCCGGACGGGGAGGCGGCCCACGGCCGCATCAACGCGCAGGCGCCGCTGGACGAGACCTTCGACCACGATCTGCCGGGCCTGCCGGCCATCCTGGTCAAGCCCACCTCCTTCGCGGCGGCCTACAAGCTGCGGCAGGAGTACCGCGGCGGCGGCACGCTGGCGGTGTTCCCGGCCGAGGTGCTGACCCGCCTCTACGCGACCCTCGGCGATGCCCGGCAGGTGCTGATGGCCATCTCCGCCGGCGCCGAGGCCCTGGTGGCGGCCGCGCTCCTCCTGATCACGGTGATCCACGTGGCGCAGCGGCGGCGCCAGATCGGTGCGCTGCGGGCCTTCGGCGCGCCGCGCCGCGCGGTCTTCCTGATCGTCTGGGGCGAGGCGATGCTGCTCGTGTCGGCGGGGATCGCCGGCGGCGTCGCCCTCGGCTACGGGGCCGCCCGGCTCCTCGCGCGCCTCGCGCAGGGGCAGGGCGGCTTCACCCTGCCGGTGGAACTGGCCGCCGAGGACGCCGCCTTCGCGGGGGCGCTCCTCGCGGTCGCCTCCGTGCTGGCCCTGCTCCCGGCCTGGCTCGCCTACCGGCAATCGCCCGCCGCGTCCCTGCGCGCCTGACCGGCGCCGGACCGCCGCCTGGCGGCGGACCGCCTCACGGCTTGCACGGCCAGGCCTCGGAGAGCGAGAGCCCGAGCAGCAGGCCCCCGGGCCGGTTCAGGTTCTTCGGGTGCTCCTTCATGTAGCGGCAGAACACGTCCACGAGCTGCTGCGTGGAGACCGGATCCTTCGGGCAGAGATGCTTGCCGACGGAGGCGTCCGCCGCGCCCAGGACGAAGCCGGCAAGGTAGGTTTTCTGCAGCTCCGTCGCGCCGGGCTGGCAGGACGCGTTGAATTCGCTCGCCTTCTTCAAGTCCGAAAGCTTACTCTGCGCCATAGCCGGGCCGGCGCACAGCACCAGCACGAGAGCGATCACCGCCTTCACCATCCTGCTCATCCCCTTTGTCCCGGCAGAGCTCGCGATTCCGGCAGGATAGACGGGACCTCCCGGCTGCGGGATGGGCAAGTCGCGCGCGGTTGCGTCGCGTCCACCGCAATCGCGCGGGCCGCCCGCCCGGCGGGCGAGGCACCGGAGGCGGACCGCACCAGGGCGGCGGCCGGCGGGCGCAGGGGCGCCAGGAGCGGATCGAGCGCCAGCACCCCGGCGATCCCGCCGGCAACTCCGATCGGGCGGTCGACAGCCGGCAGCAGGTCCGTCGTCGGCGCGGGTCCCCGCACCGTGGCGACGCAGTGGCCGCCTGCTGGCCCGCATAGGCGCCGTCGCCGCGTCCGTGCTGCACGACGCCCGCGACGAAGGGCCGCCCGCGAGGCAGGCGAGCCAGGGCAGGACGCCGTCCGCCGCGAGGGCCATGGCGCGGAGCCCGTAGAGCCCTCCGGCGGCGCAGCCGAGGAGCCGGCCGGGCGTCTTCATCTCCGGCCTGTGCCGGCTCGCCGTGAGGATCACGAAGGCCGTGATCGGCGTCTGCGCGAAGCCGGCCAGCTGCAGCGTCTCCCAGATGTCGGGGATCCGCGCGACCGCGATGCCGCCGGTCACCGCGACGGCGAGGAAGTCGCCGTCCACGCCCGCCCGGGCCGGCCCGGGCGGGCGCGGGGCCCGCCGCGCCGGGCGCGGGAGCCGGCCGCGCCGTTCCGCCGATCGGATCAGGTGAGGAACTGTTGAGAAACGTCTCTCCCACGCGGGAGAGTCAGCATATGCTTATGCCGTTCGGTATATGCCGTCACATTTTCCGAAAATCTTGCAACAATCCGCGGTCCATCATACGAAATTCGGCGCGGGGAGCGAATCATCAATTTCCCCGGAAGGCCACACAAGCCTGAAGCAACGCAGAGCGATTAACGTGGCAGGGTCATGAGTGTCATGGTGGTTGGGATGCTGGTCGTGCTTTTGTTCCCGCTCGTCCTCGCGGTGATCGCGGGTTTGGCGACTCATCTGCGCCGGAACGAGAGCGACCGGGGCGGTGCGTCCTGGTCCCTGCCCCAGGCGGAGTGACGGGTCGGATCCGGCTCGGAGCGGGGGCATGGCGGAGGTCGAGATCCAGTTCGTGGCGTGCGACGGCGCGGCGGACCCGGCCGGGATTGCGCGCGGCCGGACCTTCCTCGTCGCGAGGTCCGGCAAGGTGCCCCGGGGCAGGGCGGCCCCGGCCGGTCAGAGCCGGTTCAGCCGGTGATCGAGGCCGATCCGCCGCTGGTGCACCTCGTACCCGGCCTTGAACCGGACCTGCTCGCCGCCGACCCGCGTCGAGACGGTGCGGTCGAGATCGGCGCAGAGGGCGCAGGACGGCGTCCCGGGCCGGAAGATCGGCGGCCTCTGCGCCCATCGCGGGCAGGCCGGCGACAATCAGGAGATCAGGGACTTTCCTCGCGGCGGCCGCGTATGGGAATTTATTCCCCACGTGAGAGGCCGCGATCGGTGACTTGCGAGGTGAGCGTGGAGGTTTTTCGTCCCGCGCCGACCGATGCGGCGCGGCCGCCCTCGTCGCGGCGCCCGCGCCGCGGACCTCCTCGCGCGGGGCGCGAGGAGGTCCGGCGCGTCACGCCGCCTTCTGGTTGACCTTGCTCTCCGCCATGGCGGTCAATTTCTGGTCGGTGGCCTTCTCCTCCTCGAGGGTCTGTTGCAGCACGCTGGCGCAATCGCTGCGGCCGAGGCGCTTGGCCCAGGCGATCAGGGTGCCGTAGCGGGTGATCTCGTAATGCTCGACGGCCTGGGCGGCGGCGAGCAGGGCGGCGTCCAGCACCTCCGCGTCGGCGATCTCGCCCGCCGTCTCGTTCGCCTCCTTGATGATCCCGTCGATCGCCGGGCAATCCACGGCCTTGGGCTGGTGCCCGTGCATCTGGAAGACCTGCTCCAGGCGCCGGATCTGGCCCTCGGTCTCGCGCAGGTGCGTCTCGAAGCCCTGCTTGAGCTGCGGGTCCGTCGCCTTGGCGATCATCTTCGGGAGCGCCTTCGTGATCTGGTTCTCGGCGTAGTAGATGTCCTGGAGCGTGTGAACGAACAGGTCGTCGAGCGTCTTGATGTCCTTCGTGAACAGGCCCATCGCGTCCTCCATCGGGGTGGGTGCGGGCCGCCGGGGCCGGCTGCGGACCGGGCTGCCGCTCTCGTCACCAGAATGAGGCGGCTCGCCGGCTGGTTCCGCGGGCCCGTCCGGACAGGGGAGTGTGCCATTCCACCATTGCACAGGTGGGACATTCTCACTTTGCGCCGACACACCCGATTCGCATAAGGAAGATTATGGAACTGGAACGAGGCGGGCGGGACGGGGCGGACGGCCGTTCGGCCCCGAGGCTCCCCGGACGCGGCGTCCCGCGCTCAGCATCATTCGCCGAAGCGGCCGCCGGTTCGGCGGCGAAGAATGATGCGAAACCAAGAGACCAAGCAGAAGTGCGCCATGCAATTCTGCTTCGGTCGGAGCCCCCGAGCCCCCGACCCGGACCCCCCGCCATGCCGGCCCCGACCGCAAACCTGTTCGACGCCCTGCCGCCGCCCGGCACGCCCGACGAAACCGTGACCGCGCTGCTGGCGCGGCCCGGCCTGCGCGTCGAGCGCATCGTCTCGACCGGCCAGGCGAGCCCGCCGGGCTTCTGGTACGATCAGGCCGAGGACGAGTGGGTGCTGCTCCTCGCGGGCGCCGCCCGGCTCAGGCTCGCGGACGAGCCCGAGGCGCGGGTGCTGGCGCCCGGCGACCACCTGCTGATCGAGGCCCGCCGCCGCCACCGGGTCGAGTGGACGAGCCCCGACACCCCGACCCTGTGGCTCTGCGTGTTCTGTCAGCCCTCGACCGTGACCGTGAGCCCGTCATAGGCCGGCACCACCCCCTTCGGCAGGCGCCGCCGCAGGCTCTCGTAGTCGAGATCCGTGTGCAGGTTGGTCAGGATGGCCCGGCGGGGCCGCACCTCCTCGATCAGGGCCAGCGCGTCCGAGACCGAGAAATGCGTCGGGTGCGGCGTGTCGCGCAGCGCGTCGAGGATCAAAAGGTCGAGGTCCCGCAGATGGGCCTTGGCCGCCTCCGGCATCAGGCTGACGTCGGGGGCGTAGGCGGCGTCCGCGAAGCGGAAGCCGAGCGCCTCCTCGTTGCCGTGCTCCATTCGGAACGAGGTCGCCGTCACCGGGCCGCCCGGCCCGTCGAGCCCGAGGGGCGCGCCGTCCGGGAGGTCGTGGAGGTCGAGGATCGGCGGGTACTGGCTGCCCGGCGGGGTCGCGAAGCAGTAGGCGAAGCGCGTCTCCAGCAGCGCCCGCGTGGTCGCGTCCGCGTAGACCGGGATGCGGCGGCGCATGTGGATCACCATCGCGCGCACGTCGTCGATGCCGTGGGTGTGGTCGGCATGGGCGTGGGTGAACAGCACCGCGTCGAGCCGCTCGGCGGCGGCGTCGAGCAACTGCTCGCGCAGGTCCGGCGAGGTGTCGACGAGGATCGTGGTGGCGGGCCCGGGCCCCGCCCGGCGCCCCTCCACCAGGAGCGAGCAGCGGCGGCGGCGGTTCTTCGGCTCGGCCGGGTCGCAGGCGCCCCAGCCGGAGCCGACGCGCGGGACGCCCCCGGAGGAGCCGCAGCCGAGGATGCGCAGCGTCAGCGTGGCCATCGGCGGTTCCTCATCGGTCCGTGCCGCCGGCGGGCCCGGCCGCGTCCGCCCGGGCGGCCTTCTCGAACAGCCGGTAGAAGTTGGCGGTGGTGAGCCGCGCCAGATCCTCCGGCGCCATCCCGAGGCTGCCGGCGAGGCTCCGCGCCGTCTCGGCCACGTAGGCCGGCTCGTTGGGCCGCCCCCGATGCGGCTCGGGCGCCAGGAAGGGCGCGTCCGTCTCGACGAGCAGGCGCTCGCGCGGCACCGCGGCCGCGATTGCCCGCAGCTCCTGCGAGCGCCGGAAGGTCACGATGCCCGAGAAGGAGACGAAGAGCCCGAGCTCCACCCCGGCCTCCGCGAGGCGCCGGCCCGAGGAGAAGCAGTGCAGCACCGCCCGGAAGGCCCCGCGCCCCATCTCCTCGCGCAGGATCGCCTCCATGTCGGCATCCGCGTCGCGGGCATGGATCACGAGGGGCAGGCCGGTCTCGCGGGCGGCCGCGATGTGGGTGCGGAAGACCCGGGCCTGCACGTCCCGCGGCGCGGTGTCGTAGTGGTAGTCGAGCCCGGCCTCGCCGATCCCGACGCAGCGCGGGTGCCGCGAGAGCGCGACGATCTCCTCCAGGGGGATGTCGGGCTCCTCGGCGGCCTGATGCGGGTGGGTGCCGACCGTGAAGAAGATCTCCGGATGCGCCTCCGCCAGCGCCCGGTAGACGGAGGCCCGGCGCAGGCGGGTCGAGATCGTCACCATGCGGGAGACGCCCGCCCGCCGGGCGCGGGCGAGCACCTCTGGCAGCGTCTCGGCGAGGCCCTCGAAGTCGAGGTGGCAGTGGCTGTCGACCAGCATGCCGCCTCAGGCCTCCGGCTCGACGAAGCGCGGGAAGATCGGGCTCGGGGCAGGCAGGGCCGTGCCCGGGACGAGCCGGCCCCCCTCCCCGACCTGCGCCAATCCCCTCGCCTCCCCGGGCACCGCCAGGAGGTCGAGGAGCCGGCAGGCGGCCGCCGGCACGAAGGGCTGCACCAGGATGCCGACCGCGCGCAGGGTCTCGGCCGTGCAGTAGAGCACGGTCGCCATCCGGGCCGGGTCGGTCTTGCGCAGGGTCCAGGGCTCCTGGGCCGCGAAGTAGCGGTTGGCCTCCGCCACCACGGCCCAGATCTCGGCGAGCGCGTGGTGCAGGGCGTAATCCTCCATGGCGGCGCGGGCGACCGCCGGCAGCGCGTCGGCGGCGGCGAGGATCGCCCGGTCCGCCTCGGCGAGGTCGCCGGGCCGCGGCACCGCCCCGTCGCAATTGCGCGCGATCATGGTCAGCGAGCGCTGGGCGAGGTTGCCGAGGTCGTTGGCGAGGTCGGCGTTGGTGCGGTTGACGATCGCCTCGTGCGAGTAGTTGCCGTCCTGGCCGAAGGGCACCTCGCGCAGCACGAAGTAGCGCAGCGGGTCGACCCCGTAGAGCCCGGCGAGCGCGATCGGGTCGACCACGTTGCCGAGGGACTTCGACATCTTCTCGCCGCGGCTGAGCAGGAAGCCGTGGCCGAAGACGCGCCGGGGCAGCGGCACCCCGGCCGACATCAGGAAGGCCGGCCAGTAGACCGCGTGGAAGCGGATGATGTCCTTGCCGATCACGTGCAGGTCGGCCGGCCAGCGGCGCCAGCGCGGATCCGCCTCGTCCGGGAAGCCGCAGGACGTGATGTAGTTCGTGAGCGCGTCGACCCAGACGTACATCACGTGGCCGGGCGCGCCGGGCACCGGGACGCCCCAGTCGAAGGTGGTGCGGCTCACCGACAGGTCCTGCAGGCCCGAGCGCACGAAGCTCACCACCTCGTTGCGGCGGGTCTCCGGCCCGATGAAGTCCGGGTGCTCGGCGTAGTGGGCGAGCAGCCGGTCCGCGTAGGCGGAGAGGCGGAAGAAGTAGCTCTCCTCCTCGACCCACTCGACCGGCGTGCCGGTCCGCTCGGCGCGGCGCACCCCGTCCTGGCCGAGCACCAGCTCCGCCTCGTCGTAATAGGCCTCGTCGCGCACCGAGTACCAGCCGGCATACTTCGCGAGGTAGATGTCGCCGGCCGCCTCCATCCGCCGCCACAGCGCCTGCGAGGACGCGATGTGGTCGGGATCGGTGGTGCGGATGAAGCGGTCGAAGCCGCAGTTCAGCGTCTCCGCCATGGTGCGGAAGCGCGGCGCCATCGCGTCCACGAAGGCGCGCGGGGAGATTCCCGCCTTGGCGGCGGTCTGCTGGATCTTCAGCCCGTGCTCGTCGGTGCCGGTGGTGAAGAACACGTCGTAGCCGTCGATGCGCTTGAAGCGCGCGATGGCGTCGGCGGCGATCACCTCGTAGGCGTGCCCGATATGCGGGGCGCCGTTCGGATACGAGATCGCCGTGGTGATGGTGAAGCGTTCGCCCGCCACGAGGGAATTCCCGAGAAGCTGCAAGGATCGTGCGGGCGCGGTCGCACCCGTCTCCCGAGAAGCCTTAGCGCAAATTCCCGGTGGCGTGGACACCCCTGCGCCCACGGGGCGGCTGCGCCCACGGGGCGGCTGCGCGGGCCCGGCCTTGCGGTCCCGGCCTTGCCGGCGCGGGGCATCCGGCCGAGATGAGCAGGGTCGCCCCGGAGCCCCCCCGCCATGCCGCGTGCCGCCTCGCCGAGATCGATGCCGCTGATCTGCGCCCTCCTGTCCGGCCTCGCCCTGGTGCCCGGCCCGGCCGCCCTGGCGGGCGACGCCGCCGCGGGGCGCCGCAAGGCGGTGGCCTGCCAGGGCTGCCACGGGCTCGACGGCGTCGCCAAGCTGCCCGACGCGCCCAACCTCGCCGGCCAGGTCGAGCCCTACCTCGTCAAGGCGCTCGGGGAGTTCCGCAGCGGCGTCCGTCGCAACGAGGTGATGTCGGTGGCGGCCAAGACCCTCACGGATGCCGACATCGCCGATCTCGCGGCCTATTACAGTGCCATCCAGGTCGAGGTGGTGCCGCCGTCCTGAGGAGGGCGGCGCGGTCCTGATGACGCGTGTAACCGTCCGGGGCGGGTAGCCCAGCGGGGGGCGGATGCGCTACGACAGGGGCGCTCCGTTCCGGGAGGTCCGTCGCAGGATGCCGCTGTCTCCGAGCCGCCCCCGTCCGACGCGGCCCCCTCCTGGTCTCCGGACACCCTGATGGCGCGGCCCGGCTCCGCCCCGCACCGGGTGCTGATCTACTCGCACGACACGTTCGGCCTCGGACATCTGCGCCGCGCGCGGGCGATCGCGCACGCGCTCGTGGCCGAGATGCCGGAGCGCCGCGTGCTGATCCTGTCCGGCTCGCCCGTCAGCCACGCCTTCCGCTTCGCCCCGGGCGTGACCTGCCGGCGCCTGCCCGGCGTGGTGAAGCTCGACAGCGGCGCCTATCGCAGCCTCGGCGCGGCCCACGACCTCGACGCCGTGGTGGAGACCCGGGCGGCCCTGATCCGGCACGTCGCCCGCCGCTTCGACCCGGACCTGTTCCTGGTCGACAAGGAGCCGACCGGCTTCCACGGCGAGGTGCTGCCGGTGCTGGCGCCGCTGCGGGACCGGGGCTGCCGGCTGGTGCTCGGCCTGCGCGACGTCCTCGACGATCCGGGCCTCCTCGCCCCCGAATGGGAGCGCAAGGGCGCGCTCGCGGCGCTGCCGCTCTACGACGCGATCTGGGTCTACGGCCTCGAGGAGATCTACGCGCCGCTCTCCGGCCTCGCCCTGCCGCCGGGCGTGGCGGAGCGGCTGACCTACACGGGCTACCTGCGCCGCGAGGCGCCGGACGCCGCCTCGCCGGCCGGCGAGGACGAGCCCTTCCTCCTGGTGACGCCGGGCGGGGGCGGCGACGGGATCGATCTCGTCGAGGCGGTGGTGCGGGCCTACGAGGCCGAGGCCCCGCCCCACCGGGCCCTGGTGGTGTTCGGCCCGTTCTTCCCGAAGGCGGCGCGCGACGCGCTCCAGGCCCGCATCGACGCGCATCCGCGGCTCTCCTCCCTCGACTTCGACGCGCGGCTGGAGCGGCTGATGCGCCGCGCCGCCGGGGTGGTCGCCATGGGCGGCTACAACACCTTCTGCGAGATCCTGTCCTTCGACCGGCCGGCCCTGATCCTGCCGCGGGTGCGCCCGCGCCGCGAGCAGCTCATCCGCGCCGAGGCCGCCGCCCGGCTCGGCCTCGTCGAGACCCTGGCGCCCGACGCGGCCGGGCCGGAGCGGATGGCGGCGGCGCTGGCCGCCCTGCCCGGGCGCCCGCGCCCCTCGGCCCGGCCGATCCCGCACCTGCTCGACGGGCTGCCGGCGATCTGCCGGCTCGTCGCGGTGCCGGGCCTGGCGCCCCGCGTGGCGGCGGAGTAGCGCGCCGCCCGATGCCCGCTCCCATCGCCGTCCTGGTCAAGGGCTATCCGCGCCTGTCCGAGACCTTCATCGCCCAGGAACTCCTCGGCCTCGAGGCCCGCGGGCTGCCGCTCGCGATCTGGTCGCTGCGCCGGCCGCACGACGGGGCCGTGCACCCGATGCACCGGCAGATCCGCGCCCCCGTCGCCTACCTGCCGGAATACCTGCACGAGGCGCCCCTGCGGGTGGCGCGCGGGCTGCTGTCGGCCCTCTTCCGGCCGCGCCTGCGGGCGCTGCTTGGGCTGGTCTGGCGCGACCTCAGGCGCGACCCGACCCGCAACCGCCTCCGCCGCCTCGGCCAGGCGCTGGTGCTGGCCCGCGAATTGCCGGACGGCGTCCGCCACATCCACGTCCACTACCTCCACACCCCGGCCTCGGTCGCCCGCTACGCCGCGCTGCTCACCGAGCGCAGCTGGAGCGCCTCGGCCCACGCCAAGGACATCTGGACGACGCCGGATTGGGAACTCGCCGAGAAGCTCGACGACGCGCGCCTGACCTTCGCGGTCACCTGCACGGCGGCGGGCGCGGAGCGCCTGCGCGGCCTCGCGGCCGAGCCCGACCGGATCGGCCTCGTCTATCACGGCCTCGACCTGCGGCGCTTCCCCGAAGCCCCCGCGGCGCGCCCGCCCCGCGACGGCGGCGACCCGGCCGATCCGCTGCGCCTCGTCACGGTCGGGCGGGCGGTGGCCAAGAAGGGCTTCGACGACCTCCTCGACGCGCTCGCCGCCCTGCCGCCCGGCCTGCACTGGCGCCTCGCCCAGGTCGGCAGCGGCGAGGCGCTCCCCGCGCTCAAGGCCAAGGCCGCCGCCCTCGGGCTCCAGGGGCAGGTGGCCTTCCTGGGGGCGAAGCCCCAGCCCGAGGTGGTGGCGCTGCTGCGGGAGGCGGACCTGTTCGTGCTGCCCGCCAAGCGCGCGCCCTCGGGCGACCGCGACGGGCTGCCGAACGTGATCATGGAGGCGGCCTCCCAGGGCCTCGCCATCGTGGCGACCGACTTCGCCGGGATCCCGGAATTCCTGCGCGACGGGATCGAGGGCCGGCTGGTGCCGCCGGGCGACTGGGCCGCCCTCTCGAACGCCCTCAACCTCCTGGCCCGCGACCCGGCCGCGCGGGCGCGGCTGCGGGCGGAGTTCGGGGCGGAGGAGGGCCTCGACCGGATCGCCGGGCTGCTGCGCGGGGGGGCGGGACCGTGAGCCCGCCGCGCGGCGGGGGACCGGACGCGCCCCGCATCGCCTTCTACGCTCCGCTGAAGCCCCCCGACCACCCGGTGCCCTCGGGCGAGCGCACCATGGCGCGGCTGCTGCTGCGGGCGCTCGCCGAGGCGGGCTTCGCTCCGTTCCTGGCGAGCGGCCTGCGCAGCCGCGATCCCGAGGGCTCGCGCCACGCGGCCCTGCGCGAGGCCGCGCGCGCCGAGGCGGCGCGGCTCGTCGCGGCGTGGCGGGACGCCCCGCCCCGGCTCTGGTTCACCTACCACGTCTACTACAAGGCCCCGGACTGGATCGGCCCGGAGGTGGCCCGCGCGCTCGGCATCCCCTACGTGGTCGCGGAGGGCTCCCGGGCGCCCAAGCGCGCCGCGGGGCCGCACGCGGTCGGCCATGCCGGCGCCGAGGCCGCCCTCGACGCCGCCGACCTCGTCCTGGTGATGAACCGGCGCGACCGGCCGGCCCTGGAGGCGGCGCGCCCGCCGCACCAGCGCCTCGCCGCCCTGCCCCCCTTCCTCGACCCGTCCGACTGGCCGCTCCCCGCCCGCCCGGCCGGCGGCGCCGGCCTGCGGCTCCTCACCGTCGCGATGATGCGCGAGGGCGACAAGCTCGCCTCCTACCGCCTCCTCGCGGAGGCGCTCGCCCGCTGCGGCGACCTCGCCTGGAGCCTCGACGTGGCCGGGGAAGGGCCGGCGGCGGCGGAGGTGGGCCGGCTCCTCGCGCCCTTCGGGGCGCGGGTGCGCCGCCACGGCGCCCTCGCGCCCGCCGCCCTGGCGCGCCTCTACGGGGCGGCCGACCTCCTGGTCTGGCCTGCCGTGCGGGAGGCCTACGGGATGGTCCTGCTGGAGGCGCAGGCCCATGGCTGCCCGGTCGTGGCCGGCGGCGACGGCGGCGTGCCGGACGTGGTCCGGGACGGGATCACCGGCATCGTCACGGCGCCCGGCGAGGCCGCCGCCCTGGCCGATGCCGTCCGGGCCCTCGCGGCCGACCCGGCGCGCCGCGCCGCCATGGGCGCGGCCGCCCTCGCCTTCGCGCGCGGGGAGCGCGGGCTCGCCGCCGCCGCGGCGCGCCTGCGGGCCGCCCTGGCGGCCCTGCCGGGATGCCCGGCATGAGCCGCCTCCTCGTCGCGGTGACGCATCTCCTCGGGGCGGGCCACCTCACCCGCGCGGCGGCCCTCGCCCGCGCCTTCGCGGCGGCCGGGCACCGGGTCACCCTCGTCTCCGGGGGCATGCCGGCCGCCCTGCCCCGCCTCGACGGGATCCGCCTCGTGCAGCTGCCGCCGCTGCGCATCGCCGGCACCGCCTTCACGCGCCTCCTCGAACCGGACGGGACCCCCGTCGCGCCCGGAACCCTCGCGGCCCGCCGCGCCGCCCTGCTGGCCGCCCTCGACGAGGCCGCGCCCGACGCGGTGATCACCGAACTCTACCCGTTCGGCCGCCGGGTGCTCGCCGCGGAGTTCGACGCGCTGGTCGAGGCCGCGCGGGCGCGGCGGCCGCGGCCGCTCCTCCTCGCCTCCGTGCGCGACATCCTCGCCCCGCCGAGCCGGCCGGAGCGGGCCGCCGCGACCCGCGCGCGGCTCGCCGCCTACGACGCCGTGCTGGTCCACGGCGACCCGAACCTCCTGCCCCTCGACGCCTCCTGGCCGGTGGAGGACGCGCTCCGCCCCTTGCTGCGCTACACCGGCTACGTCGACGAGGCGCCGGGCGAGGGTCTCCCGGCCGGGACGGCGCGGTCCGGCATCGTGGTCTCGGGCGGGTCGAGCGCGGCCGGCCTGCCCCTGCAGCGGGCGGCGCTCGGCGCGGCGCGGCGCCTGCCCGACCTCCCGTGGCGGGTGCTGGTCGGGCGCGCCGTGCCCGAGGCAGCCTTCGCGGCCCTGCGCGACGCGGCGCCCCCGAACGCGATCGTCGAGCGCGCGCGCACCGATTTCCGCGCCCTGCTGGCCTCGGCCGCGCTCTCGGTCAGCCAGGCGGGCTACAACACGGTGCTCGACCTCCTGCGCGGCGGCTGCCCGGCCCTGCTCGTCCCCTTCGAGGCCGGGGGCGAGACCGAGCAGCGGCTGCGCGCCGAGACGCTGGCGGCGCGCGGGCTCGCCCGGGTGCTGCCGGAGGCGGAGCTCGGGCCGGAGGCGCTCGCCGCCTCCGTCGCGGCGATGCTCGCCCCCTCGCCCGACCCGGCGCCCCCGCGCGCGGCCTTCGCCCTCGACGGGGCGGCCCGGACGGTGGCCCTGGTGGAGGCCATGCTGGCCGTCCCCGCCCCCGCCCCCACCCCCGCCCCCGCCCTCGCGGCGGGACCGGACTGGTCGCCCCTCGACGCCGCCCTGGCCCGGCTCGCGGCGGAGGGCCTGACCGCGACGCTGTGGTGGCGCGACGACGACGCGGCGGCGCACACCCCCGCCCTCGACCGGCTGGTCGCCCTGCACCGCGCCGCCGGCTGGCCGCTGGCGCTGGCCGCGATCCCGGGCCTCGCCGCGCCCTCCCTGGCCGCCCGGCTCGCGGGAGAGCCCGGGATCGACCTCCTGGTCCACGGCCTCGCCCACGCCGACCGGGCCCCCTCCGGCAAGAGGGCGGAATTCGCTCCCGGCCGCCCGCCCGCCGCCCTGGCGGCGGAGGCGCGGGAGGGGCTCGCCCTGGCGCGGGAGCGGTTCGGCCGCCCGCCCCTGCCGGTCCTGGTGCCGCCCTGGAACCGGATCGCGCCGGACCTCGTGCCGCGCCTCCCGGCGCTCGGCTACGCGGGGCTCTCGACCTTCGGCCCGCGCGGGCCGGCGCCTCCGGGCCTCGCGATCGTCAACACCCACGTCGACCCGGTGGCGTGGCACGCGCCGGGGCGCCCCCTCGCCGACCCGGCCGGGCTGATCCCCCGGGCGGCCGCGACGCTGCTGGCCGGGGCGGGGCGGGGGGAGCCGGTGGGCCTCCTCACCCACCACGCCGCCCAGGACGCCGCAACCTGGACGTTCTGCGCGGCGTTGCTCGATCGCCTCGCCGCGCATCCGGCGATCCGCCTCGCGCGGGCCGCGGACCTGTTTGCGCCGGGGCCGTCGCGCGTGTCACAAACCGACATTAAGGTCATGGCAAGGGATCCATCCTCGGATGAGGACGGCCCCAACCAACGAAAAGGATCAGGATGACGGCACCGCTCCTGTCGATCCGCGATCTCACGGTCGATTTCTCGGCCGATACCGGGGCGTTCCGGGCGGTGGACGGGCTGTCGCTCGACGTGCCGGCCGGGCGCACGGTCGCGCTGGTGGGCGAATCCGGCTCGGGCAAGTCCGTCACCGCGCAGGCGATCCTGCGCATCCTGCCCAAGGCGGCGCGCATCACCGGGGGCGAGATCCGCTTCACCGACCCGGCGACCGGCCGGGTCGCCGAGATCGCGCGGCTCGGCGCCGATTCCGCCGAGATGCGGGCGCTCCGCGGCGGGCGCATCGCCATGATCTTCCAGGAGCCGATGACCTCGCTCTCGCCCCTCCACACGGTGGGCGACCAGGTGATCGAGGCGCTGCGGCTGCACGCGGAGGTTTCGGCCGCGCAGGCGCGGGCCCGGGCCGCCGACGTCTTCGCCCGCGTCGGCTTCCCCGACCCGAATCGCGCCCTCGTCACCTACCCGTTCGAATTGTCGGGGGGGCTGCGCCAGCGCGCCATGATCGCCATGGCGCTCGTCACCAAGCCCGCCCTCCTGATCGCCGACGAGCCCACCACCGCCCTCGACGTCACCACCCAGGCCCAGATTCTCGACCTGCTGCGCGACCTTCAGGCCGAGACCGGCATGGCGATGCTGCTGATCACCCACGATCTCGGGGTCGTCGCCAACATGGCCGACCAGGTGGTGGTGCTCTATCGCGGCCGGGTGACGGAGGCGGGCGCCCGCGAGGACATCTTCCGCCGCCCGGGCCACCCCTACCTCAAGGCGCTGATGAAGGCGGTGCCGCGCTTCCACATGCAGGAGGGCGAGCGGCTCACCCCGATCCGCGAGGTCCGCAGCGCCGTCCTCGCCCGCAAGGCCGGCGAGCCGCCCCGGCCCGACCCGGCCGGGCCCCTCCTGTCGATCAGCGACATCCGCAAGTCCTTCACCCTGCGGGCGGGCTGGTTCAGCGGCACGGTCCGGCGCATCGACGCCGTGCGGGGCGTGAGCCTCGACCTGTGGCCCCGGCGCACGGTCGGCCTCGTCGGCGAATCGGGCTGCGGCAAGACCACCCTGTCGAAGATCGTCATGCGGGCGCTCCGGCCCGACAGCGGCACCGTGTGCTTCGACGACGGCTCGGGGCGCGGGCCGCGCGACGTCTTCGCGCTCAAGGACCGGGACCTGAAGGATTTCCGGCGCGCGGTGCAGTTCGTCTTCCAGGACCCGTTCTCCTCGCTCAACCCGCGCATGACGGTCTACGAGATCCTGACCGAGCCCCTGCGCATCCACGGCGTCGGCACGCCGGACGAGCGCTACGCCCGGGCGCGGGAGCTCCTCGACATGGTCGGGCTCGACGCGCGCTCGCTGCGGCGCTACCCGCACGCCTTCTCGGGCGGCCAGCGCCAGCGCCTCGGCATCGCCCGCGCCCTCGCCCTCAAGCCGCGGGTGCTGCTCTGCGACGAGCCGGTCTCGGCCCTCGACGTCTCGGTCCAGGCGCAGGTGCTCAACCTGCTCAAGGACCTGCAGGCGAGCCTGGGCATCGCCTACCTGTTCGTCTCCCACAACCTCGCGGTGGTGGACTACATCGCCGACACGATCGCGGTGATGTGCCGGGGCTTCATCGTCGAGGAGGCGCCGAAGGCGGCCCTGTTCCGCAACCCCGTGCATCCCTACACGAGGGCGCTGCTGGCGGCGGTGCCCGAGCCCGACCTCGACCACCCGCTCGACCTCAAGCTGCTGATGAGCGACCGCTTCTCGGACCCCGCCGCCTGGCCGGAGCCCTTCCGCCTCGCCGGCCCGGAGACCGGGACCATGCAGGAGGTCTCGCCCGGCCACCGCGTGCGCGTGGCGGGGCCGGCGCTGCGGAAGGCGGCGTGATGCCCCCCGGCGCCGCGCTCCGGCCGCACCCGCTCCTGGAGCGCCTGCGGCGGCGGGTCCTCGGCCCGCTCTTCGACCGGCTCGGCTACGACCTCGTGCCGGCGGTGCCCGACTGGGCGCACCGGCCCCTCTCCCGCCGCGAGACCGAGGCGCTGTTCGCCGCCGCCGCGGCCCGGCTCGACGCCGACCTCGCGGCCTGCGGCCTTTCCCTGCCGGGCGGGGCGCGGCCGGCCATCGAGACCTTCTGGGACCTGATCGGCGCCGCGCCGGTGGCCCAGCGCCGGGGCGGCAACGGCTTCAACGGCGCCCTGTGCCTCTACGTGCTGATGCGCGCCCTGCGCCCGCCCGTCGTGATCGAATCGGGCGTGTTCCGCGGCCTCACCACCTGGATCACCCGGCAGGCCTGCCCGGAGGCCGAGATCCTGTGCTTCGATCCCGACCTGTCGGGGCTGCGCTACCGCGACCGCCGCGCCCGCTACCACGCGGGCGACTGGTCGGAGCGCGACCTCGGCGGGCTCGACCTCGCGGAGGGGGTCGGCTTCTTCGACGACCACATCAGCCAGGCGCGGCGGGTGCGCGAGGCGCGGGCGCGCGGCCTGACCCGGCTCATCTTCGACGACGACGCGGCGGCCCACCGGCTCCACGCCCATGGCGGGCCGGCCTTCCCGACCATCGCGATGCTGTGCGACGAGGCCGCCGGCCCCGAGCCGGTGCGCTGGCGGCGCAACGGGCGGGACTTCGTCTACCGGCCGGACGGCGAGGAGGCGCGGGCGGCGCGGGCGGCGATCCGGCTCGCCCACCCGTTCGACGACCTGCACGCCGCCACCGGCTACTCGCCGGCGCGGATCACCTACGTGGCGCTGGCAGCACCCGGTTCGGGAGAGGCGAGATGACGGTCTGGCGGCGGGAGCGGCCTCTCGGGGGGCGGGGCGGGCGGGATGGCGGCGCGGGGCGCCCGCGGGCGGCCGCGGCGCTCGCCGCCCTGGCGCTCCTCCTGCCGGGCCTCGCCCGCGCCGCCGACGAGACCGCCGCGGCCCGCCTGCCCGCCGAGCCCCTGGTCGTCGACCTCGCGGCGGCCGGCCGAGAGCTCGGCCGGCCGGGCGGCGAGATCGTCACCCTCGTCGCCAAGCCCCGGGACATCCGCTACATCTCGGCCTACAGCTACGCCCGGCTCGTCGGCTACGACGAGAGCCTCGCCCTCAAGGCCGACCTCCTCGCGCAGTACGAGTCGCAGGACGACAAGGTCTTCACCTTCACGCTGCGGGCCGGCCACCGCTGGTCGGACGGGCAGCCCTTCACGGCGGAAGACTTCCGCTACTGGTGGGAGGACGTCGCCCTCAACAAGGAGCTGAGCCCCTCCGGCCCGCCGGAATTCATGATCGTGGACGGGCAATTGCCGCGCTTCGAGGTGCTCGACCCGCTGCGCGTCCGCTTCACCTGGGACAGGCCGAACCCGCGCTTCCTGCCGGAACTCGCCTCGCCGCGCGACCCCTTCATCTACCGGCCGGCCCATTACCTGAAGCAGTTCCACGCCCGCTACGCGCCGAAGAACGACCTCGACGCCGCCGTCAAGGCGCAGAAGGTCAAGGGCTGGGCCACCCTGCACAACCGGCTCGACGCGATGTTCGAGCAGACCAATCCGGACCTGCCGACGCTGCAGCCCTGGCGCGTGACCAACACGGCCCCCGCCGCGCGGTTCGTCTTCGTGCGCAACCCCTACTACCATCGGGTGGACCGCAACGGCCAGCAGCTCCCCTACGTCGACCGGGTGCTGATGGACATCGCGGCGGCCGGGCTCTTCGCCGCCAAGGCCAATGCCGGCGAGGCGGACCTGCTCTTCCGCGGCCTCACGATGGAGGACATCCCGATCCTGCGCGAGGGCGAGCGGGCCAAGGGCTACCGCACGCATCTCTGGCCGAGCGCCCGCGGCTCCGAGATCGCCCTCTACCCGAACCTGACCGCGGCCGATCCGGTCTGGCGCAGGCTCAACCGCGACGTGCGCTTCCGGCGCGCCCTGTCGCTCGCCATCGACCGGCGCACCCTCAACAACGCGCTCCTGTTCGGGCTCGGCACCGAGGGGAACGACACGGTCGTGGAGGGCAGCCCGCTCTACAAGCCGGAATACCGCACGCTCCACGCCCAGTACGATCCCGAGGAGGCCTCCCGGCTCCTCGACACGGTCGGGCTCGGCGCGCGCAACGGCGCCGGGATCCGGCTCCTGCCGGACGGGCGGGAGCTCGAGATCGTGGTCGAGACCGACGGCGAGAGCATGATGCTCACCGACGGGCTCACCCTGATCGCGGAATTCTGGCGCGAGGTCGGGGTCAAGCTCTTCGTGAAGCCCCAGGACCGCACGGTGCTGCGCAACCGGGCCTATGCGGGGCTCACCACCATGGTGGCGGCGCAGGGGCTCGACCTCGCCATGCCGACCGCCGAGATGCCGCCGGACGAGCTCGCCCCCGTCCACCAGGACACCTACGCGTGGCCGAAATGGGGGCAGTTCGTCGAGACCAAGGGCAAGGAGGGCGAGCCGGTCGACATCCCGGAAGCCAAGACCCTCCTCGACCTCAACGCGCAGTGGATGGCGACCGGCGACGCCGCCATGCAGGCGCGGATCTGGGGCGAGATGCTGCGCAACCGGGCCGAGAACCAGTGGGTGATCGGCACGGTCGCGGGAGCGCTGCAGCCGGTCGTCGCCAAGACCCGCCTCGTCAACCTTCCTGACCGGGCGACCTACAGCTGGAAGCCCACCGCCATGATCGGGGTCTACCGCATGGATGAGTTCTTCTGGGGCCCCGAGCGCAAAGAGGCCGCCCGGTGATCCGCTACCTCCTGCGCCGCACCCTCACCATGGCGATGACGCTCCTCGTCATCTCGGCGCTCGTCTTCTTCATCATCAAGCTGCCGCCGGGCGACTTCCTGACCAACCAGATCGCCGAGCTGCGCTCGCAGGGCGAGGCGGCCTCGGTCGCCAAGGCCCAGTTCCTGATGCAGCAATACGGCCTCGACCGCCCGGTCTGGGAGCAGTACCTGCGCTGGATCGGCGTCTGGCCGAACCCGGAGGGCCTCTTCAACGGCCTCCTCCAGGGCAATTGGGGCTGGTCCTTCGAGTACGACCGGCCGGTGCGCGAGGTGGTCGGCGACGCGCTCTGGCTCACCCTGGTGGTCAACCTCGCGGTGGTGATCTTCGTGCACGTGGTCTCGATCCCGATCGCGATCTACTCGGCGACGCGGCAATACTCGGTCGGCGACTACGTCGCGACCCTGATCGGCTACCTGGGGCTGGCGACCCCGTCCTTCCTGCTCGCCCTGATCATGCTGTTCTACGCCAATCGCTGGCTCGGCATCTCGATCGGCGGGCTCTACGACAGCGCCTATGCGGGCCAGCCCTGGACCTGGGACAAGGTGCAGTCGCTCCTCGCCCACCTGGCGGTGCCGACCCTGGTGATCGGCCTCGGGGGCACCGCCGCCATGATCCGCCGCATGCGCGCCAATCTCCTCGACGAACTCGGCAAACAATACGTGGTCACCGCCAAGGCCAAGGGCCTGCCGCCGACCCGGGCGCTGCTCAAGTACCCGTTCCGGATGTCGCTCAACCCGTTCATCGCCGATATCGGCAACCTGCTGCCCCACCTCGTCTCGGGCTCGGTGCTGGTCTCGCTGGTGCTGAGCCTGCCGACCGTCGGGCCGATCCTGCTCGCGGCGCTCAAGAGCCAGGACCAGTTCCTGGCCGGCTTCATCCTGATGTTCGTGGCGCTGCTCACGGTGATCGGGATGCTGATCTCCGATCTGCTCCTCGCGTGGCTCGACCCCCGCATCCGCCTCGGAGGCTCCGGCCGATGAACCTGGAGGTTCGCCCGCGCCACTTCGTCGACCCGGCCCCCTTCGATCCCGGCCGCACCGAGCCCCTCGGCGCGGAGAGCGAGGTCTTCGACCGCGCCTCCTCGTGGCGCCTCACCTGGTGGAAGTTCAAGCGCCACAAGGTGGCCGTGGCGGCCGGGCTCATCCTGGTCCTGTTCTACGCGCTCATCCCCTTCGTGGAGGTGCTCGCGCCCTACGACCCGGCCAAGCGCCACGGCGACTTCCTGTACGCGCCGCCCCAATCCGTGCACCTGTTCCACGAGGGCCGCTTCGTCGGGCCCTACACGCATCCCTACGCGTTCTCGTTCGACCTGGAGCGCTTCCAGCGCGACTACACGGTCGACCGCGGCACGGTGCAGAA
This sequence comes from Methylobacterium sp. 4-46, assembly GCF_000019365.1. GTDB lineage: Bacteria > Pseudomonadota > Alphaproteobacteria > Rhizobiales > Beijerinckiaceae > Methylobacterium. Next base: position 7,124,914 of record NC_010511.1, read on the forward strand.
GCTGCGCTTCTTCTGCCGCGACGAGGCCTACGAATTCTGGGGGCTGGTGCGCACCGACTGGCACCTGGTCTGCCCGCCGGAGGGCGGCACCCTGTTCCTCGCGGGCACCGACCGGCTCGGGCGCGACCTGTTCTCGCGCATCGTCGCGGGGGCCCGGATCTCGCTGACGGTCGGCCTCGTGGGCATCGCGGTGTCCTTCGCGCTCGGGCTCTTCTTCGGCGGGCTCGCGGGCTACCTCGGCGGCTGGGTCGACAACCTCGTGCAGCGGATGATCGAGATCCTGCGCTCGCTGCCGGAACTGCCGCTCTGGCTCGCCCTCTCGGCCGCCCTGCCCCCGAACTGGAGCCCGGTTCTGGTCTTCTTCGGCATCACGCTGATCCTCGGCCTGCTCGACTGGCCGGGCCTCGCCCGCGCGGTGCGCTCGAAGCTGCTCGCCCTGCGCGAGGAGGATTACGTGCGCGCCGCCGAGCTGATGGGCGCCTCGAAGGCGCGGATCATCGGCCGGCACCTGATCCCGAACTTCATGAGCCACCTGATCGCCTCGGCGACCCTGTCGATTCCCTCGATGATCCTCGGCGAGACCGCGCTGTCGTTCCTGGGGCTCGGGCTGCGGCCGCCGGTGACGAGCTGGGGCGTCCTGCTCAACGAGGCCCAGAACCTCGCGGCGGTGCAGCTGCATCCCTGGCTGCTGCTGCCGATCCTGCCCGTGGTGGTGGTGGTGCTCGCCTTCAACTTCCTGGGCGATGGGCTGCGCGACGCGGCCGACCCGTATCACTGAGCCCGGACCATCGGCCGAAGGGGGCCGGCCGCGCCGGCCCCGCCCGCTCAGTAGCGGTAGAAGCCGCGGCGATGGGGATGGCCGTAGAAGCCGTGATGGCGGCGGTAGCCGTAGGCGCGGCCGTAGGGCGGTCCGTAGCGGCGGTAGCCGTAGGGGCGGCCCCAATGGTGGTGATGGCGGCGGTAATAGCCGTACTGCACCCAGGTCGTGGGAGCCGCCGCGGCCGTCTCGGCGGGGGCCGGCGCGGCGGTTGCCGCCTGCGGTGCGAGGGCGGCCCCGCCGAGCACGAGGCCGGCGGCCAGGATCACGGTCTTCAGCACTGGGAAGCTCCTGCGTCTTCGGTGAGGCGTTCGGTGACGCGAGGCCCCTCAACGCCCCGCGGACCATATCGTTGCCGCGGTGCAGCGACGCCGCGCTGCGGCGGGCCGACGCGGCCCAGGGATTCGCCTTCCGCCAGCGATCGACGATGGGGGACGGCACCGCCCCGCGCCGTCCGTCCGCGGATCGGCCCGAATGGGCGGGCCGACGGGAACCTTCACGGCCGGTTGGTGGGAAGGCCCGGACGGGTGTCCCGTGGGAGGGGGGTCCGATGATGGCGTTCGTTTCCCTGGCTCACGCCCGCGTCGCCATGGCGGAGCGCCAGCTCGACGCGGCCTCGGTGGAGCGCGCGGTCGTGAGCCCCCTAACGACCGAGCCCGATCCGGTCGATCCGAGTTTGGTGCGCGCTGTCCGGTCTGTCCCGGAGCGCGGCGGACGCGTTTTTCGCGGGGTATATCGACCGGAACCCGCAGGCTGCGCGATCCTCACAGCCTTCCTCGACCGAGGCAGGCGGCGGACGTGACGATGCACGATCACCGCGAGGCCGATGCCCTCCTCCTCCGTCTCTCCGAGACGCCCATCGCCGCGCGCGAGGAGGTCCCCCGGCCTCGTGATCGATCTCGGTGCGGAGGGCCGCATCGTGGCCGTCGAGCGTCTGGGGGCCTCCTCGCAGCCGTCGGGCGGCGCCGATATCCGGAGCGTCGCCGCCTGAGCCGTCCACCTCACGCCATCTTGAGGGTCATGTCGACGACCGAGGCCTGGCCCGCGCCCTTCACCAGGGCGATGCCGTGCTCGCAATCCTCCCGGCGGACGTAGCCCTCGGCGCAATCGGCCACGACCTCGCCGTTCGCGGCCCGCAGCCGCCAGCGCCAGTGCCCGCCCGCATCCCGGTAGAGTTCGAAGCGCATCGCGTCCCTCCTCGCGTGGATCCGCCCGGGGAGATGGGGAGCCGCGGCGGCGAGGCAACGCATCCGGCAGGTGCCCGTTCGCACGGGCCGGCGAGACGAGCCGACGTATGGCTCGGCTGCATGGCGCCGCCGCGACACAATGTTGACCTCGGGTCATGGCCGGCCCGGGGTCATGTTCGGCCTGGGGTCATGTTCGGCCTGGGGTCATGTTCGGCCTGGGGTTATGGCCGACCTGGGCTCATGGTCCAGGTCCGGCCGGTCGGCCCCGGTGGGGAGTCCCTGTCGATGCGCGCGAGGCTCGTCCTTCTCCTGCTCTGGGCCTGCCTCGCGGCGGCCGCGTCCCGCGCGGACGCGCCGCCCGAGAGCGGCCGGCTCTGGCTGCGGGAGCCGGCACTCTCCCCCGACGGGACGCGCATCGCCTTCCGGCACCGCGGGCAGATCTGGATCGTCCCCGCCTCCGGCGGCGCCGCGACGGCGCTGACGCCCGCCGGAACCCACGCGGCGGCGCCGGCCTGGTCGCCCGACGGCCGCACCCTGGCCTTCGCGTCGGACCGCTTCGGGGCGCTGAACGTCTTCGCGGTGCCGGCCGCCGGGGGCGAGATCCGGCGCCTGACCTGGTACGGCCTCGACGAGCGCCCGATGAGCGTCGCGCCGGACGGCCGCGTCCTGTTCGCCGCCCGCCGCCTCGGCGACGCGGCCCGGACCTTCGCCCCGCCCAATCGGACCGAGATGGCGAGCCAGGTCTACGCCGTGCCGCTGGCCGGGGGCCGCGAGACGCTCGTCCTGCCCAATGCCGCCCTCGACGCCCGCTCCGACCCGGGCGGGAAGCGCCTCCTCTACACGAGCCCGAACGTCGAGCAGCGCTTCCGGCAGCACCAGGTCTCCCGGGCCGTGCGCCAGGTCTGGCTCTACGACGCGGCGACGGGCCGGCACGAGCGGTTGACCGAGGGGACGCGGGAGAGCCGGAACGCCGTCTGGCTGCCGGGGGACGAGATCGCCTATCTCAGCGAGGCCTCCGGCTCGCTCAACGTCTGGCGCCTCTCGCTCGCCGAGCGGGTGCCGCGCCAACTCACCTTCTTCGCCGAGGGCGCCGTGCGCTGGCTCTCGGCCTCGGCGGAGGGCGACCTCGTCTTCGCGCGCGAGGGGGCGCTCTACCGGCTGGCGCGCGGCGCGGCCGAGCCCGAGGTGATCCCGGTCACGGTGACCGAATCCGCCTTCGCCGGCGAGGTCCCGGCCCGCAGCTCGGAGTTCAGCGACCTCGCGGTCTCGCCGACCGGCCAGGAGGTCGCGCTGGTGGCGCAGGGCGACATCTCCGTCGCCGCCCGCGACGGGAAATCGGTCAAGCGGATCACCCGCGGCCCGGGCGAGGCGCGCAACCCGACCTTCTCGCCGGACGGGCGGCGCCTCGCCTACGCGGCCGAGCGGGACGGGCGCTGGGGCCTCTACGAGACGAGCCTCGCGGTGCCGGAGGAGACCGGCTTCGCGCAGGCGACCCGCCTCGTCGAGCGCCGGCTCCCGAGCGCCGAGGGCGACGCGCTGGTGCCGCGCTACGCGCCCGACGGGCGCCGCCTCGCCTACGTCCTCGACCGCGCCGCCGTGCACATCCTCGATCTCGCGAGCGGCGCCGACCGGGAGGTCGTGCCGCCGGGCCGGTTCTACGCCTACGACGATGGCCGCTGGTGGCTGGCCTGGTCGCCGGATTCGCGCTGGCTCGCCCTGCCGATCCAGGGCGAGCAATCCTTCGCGACCAACGTCGCGGTGGTGCCCGCCGACGGGTCGCGCCCGCCCCTGCGGGTCGCTCCGGCCGGCGAGGCCCAGGGCGACGCGCAGTGGAGCGCGGATGGCAGCTTCCTGCTCTGGCGCAGCGACGCCAGCGCGCTCCACCGCGCCCTCGGCGACGCCGCCCGCAGCGACGTCGACGCGGTCTTCACCTCCCGCCGGGCCCGGGAGGCGTTCGAGGCGCGGCTGCGCCTGCCGGTCGTGGCGGAGCCGGACGGTCCGGCGCGCCCCTCCGGGACGGGCCCGGCGCCGTCCGAGCGGGTTCAGGCCGAGCGGGCCGCGCGCCCGGCGCTCCCCACCTTCGATCCGGACGGGCTGGAGGACCGGCAGTACCGGCTCTCGCAGGCGCCCGGCGACGTGGTCCATGCCGGCCTGATGGCGGACGGCGTCGGCGTGCTCACGGTCGAGCAGGCCGAGACTCCGGCGGGCGACGGCTGGATGCTGACCGGGACGCTGCGCGACCTGCGGCTCGGCCGGCGCCGCATCCTGTTCTCCGGCGTGGCCTCCAAGCGCGCGAGTCCCGTCCGGCTGAGCCGCGACCAGCGCAGCCTCTACGCCCTGTCCCGGAACGGCTTCGAGGAGATCGACCTCGCCCGCGGCACGGTGCGCAGCGTGCGGGTCCAGGTGGAGGCGGCCCGGGACCCGGCCCGGACCCTGCGCGAGGCCTTCGCGCAATACGGGCGCCTCACCCGGGCGAAGTTCCTCGATCCCGGCATGCACGGGGTGGATTGGGAGGCCGCGCAGGCGCGCTACGCCCGCTTCCTGCCCGCCCTCGCGGATCCGCGCGACCTCGCCGAACTGCTCTCGGAGATGGCGGGCGAGCTCAACGCCTCGCATACGGGGGCCTTTCTCGTCCCCGCCATCCCCGCCGACGAGCGGACCGCCTCGCTCGGCCTCTACTACGACGAGGCCCATGCGGGGCCGGGCATGCGGGTCGCCGCGATCCTGCCCGGGGGACCGTTCGACGCGGCCGGTACGCGCCTCGCGCCGGGGGACGTGCTGACCGAGATCGACGGGGCGCCGATCCCGGAGGCGGGCGGCGTGCACCGCCTGCTGCGCGGCCGCGCGAACAGGCTCGTCGAGATCGCCTTCCGCAAGCCGGACGGCAGCGAGGTGCGGGAGCGTCGCGCCCCGGTGAGCCTCGACCGGGAGCGGGACCTCGCCTTCGAGCGCTGGCAGCGGGCGCGGCGGGACGCCGTGGTCGCCCGCTCCTGCGGGCGGCTCGGCTACGTGCACGTCCGCGCCATGGACGCGCGCTCCTACCGCCGCACCTTCGCGGAGCTGTTCGGCCGCTTCGCCCAGGCGGAGGGGCTGATCGTGGACGTGCGCTTCAACGGCGGCGGCAACCTGCACAACCAGCTGCTCACGCTCCTGTCCGGGCGCCCCTACCTGACCTTCAGCCCGCGCTCCGGGCCGCCTCAGGCCGAGCCGGCCAACCGCTGGACCAAGCCCTCCGCCGTGCTGATGAACGCGGCGAGCTACTCCGACGCCTCGATCTTCCCGCAGGGCTACCGCGACCTCGGGATCGGGCCGCTCATCGGCGACCCCGTCGCGGGGACCGGCACCTTCGTGTGGTGGGTGCCCTCCCCGATCGTGCCGCGGCTGGCCTACGGCCTGCCGCAGCTGGCGATCCGCCGGGCGGACGGGCGCCTCCTCGAGAACACCGACATCCTCCCGGACGTCGCGGTGCCCTCCGACCCCACCGCCTGGGCGGAGGGCCGCGACCCGCAGCTCGAGGCCGCGGTGGCGGCCCTGCTCGGTGCCGGGGGCGCCGCCTGCGGGCCGGCCCCGGCGGCGAACGCCGCCATCGCCGCGCCGGAACCGCGCACCACGCCCTGACTGGGCGCGGCGAGCGCCGGATCGTCGGCCCCCTCATGCGCGAACGGCCCGCGCTCAGCCGGTGAGCGCGGGCCGCCAAGAGCGCAGGCCGCCAAGAGCGCGGGCCGCCAAGAGCGCGGGCCGCCAAGAGCGCGGGCTGCGACGCGCGCGGCGGGCCGGGACGGCCCGGCGGTTCCGGAGATTTCAGCGCGGCGCGCGGTCGAGCCAGCCGATCGAGCGGCCGTCCTGGCCGCCCTGGGCCGGGCGGGCGTGGTCGCGGCGCTGCGGCTGCCCCTGCCGGTGGTTCGGGCCCTCGGCGCGGTGATGCGCGGGGCGCGCATCCTGACCCTGCCGGGCGGGACGCCCGTCCTGGTTGGTGCGGGCCTGGCGCCCGTCCTGGCCCTGGCGCGCGGGGCGCGGCCGCGCCTCCGCCGGGCGTCCGCCCTGCGTCTGCGGCGGGCGGCCGCCCTGGGGCCGGCCGGGACGCTGGCCCCGCGGCCCGGGCTGGCGCCGGTCGCGCTCGGCCTCGGCCTCGGCCACCGCGGCCTCCTGGCGGCTCGGGGGCACGAAGCCCTCCGGGATCGCCATCTCGGGCACCTTCTGGCGGGTCAGGCGCTCGATGTCGCGCAGATAGGCGCGCTCCTCGTCGTTGCAGAACGAGATGGCGAGCCCGTCCGCCCCGGCGCGGGCCGTGCGGCCGATCCGGTGGACATAGGCCTCCGGCACGTTCGGCAGGTCGAAATTCACCACGTGGCTGACGCCCTCGACGTCGATGCCGCGGGCCGCGATGTCGGTGGCGACGAGCACCCGGCAGATTCCAGCCCGGAAGGCCGCCAGCGCCCGCTCGCGCTGGGGCTGGGACTTGTTGCCGTGGATCGCCGCCGAGCCGATGCCGGCCTTCTCCAGGCCGCGCACGACGCGGTCGGCGCCGTGCTTGGTGCGGGTGAAGACCAGCACGCGGTCGATCGACGCGTCGCGCAGGATTGTGGCCAGCAGCGCCTGCTTGGCGCCGGTGGGGACGTGGACGACCCGCTGCTCCACGCGCTCGGCCGTGGTGGCGACCGGGGTCACCGCCACCTGCACCGGGTCGCGCAGGTACTGGGCCGCCAGCGTGGCGATGTTCCTCGGCATGGTGGCCGAGAAGAACAGGCTCTGGCGCGCCTTCGGCAGCAGGGTGACGATGCGCTTCAGCGCGTGGATGAAGCCCAGATCGAGCATCTGGTCGGCCTCGTCGAGGACGAGGTACTCGACGGCGTCGAGGCTGAGCGAGCGGCGGTCGATCAGGTCGAGGAGCCGGCCCGGGGTCGCGACCAGGATGTCGACGCCGTTCGCCAGCGCCCGCTCCTGGCGGCCGATGGTGACGCCGCCGAACACGACCGTGGTCGAGAAGGGCAGGAACTTGCCGTAATCGCCGAAGCTCTCGGCGATCTGGCTGGCGAGCTCCCGGGTCGGCGAGAGCACGAGGACGCGGCAGCCGCGGCGGGGCGCGCGGCGCTGCGGCGTCTCGCTGGCGAGCCGGTGCAGGATCGGGAGCGCGAAGGCGGCGGTCTTGCCGGTGCCGGTCTGGGCGATGCCGCAGAGGTCGCGGCCCGCCATCGCCTGCGGCACGGCCTGGGCCTGGATCGGGGTCGGCGTGACGTAGCCGGTCTCGGCGAGCGCCTTCAGGATGGGCGCCGCCAGGCCGAAATCAACGAATTGAGTCAAGGTGAAACACGCTTTCGGGAAGCAGCGGGATCGCCCAGGCGGGTGCGCGCGGCACCGCGATCGCGATCCTTCGGTCTGGGGTGGGAAGCCCGCGTGATGGAGCCGCCCGGAGGGTCAAGCGATCGACGAGAGGGCCGGGCCTGCCGCGCGAATGCGGGCCAATCCGTCACGCAGCCCTCTCAGGCGGGCCGGAACGGCCGCTGACGCTGCAGCCCCGATATGGCGTTGTGCGGGTGCGAAGTCAATCCGCCGGACCGGGCTTCTCGTCCCGCACCCACTTGTCGTCCCGCACCCACTTGCGGCCCGGCCGCGGCGGCGCTTCACTGCCGGCATGTCCGCGCCCCACCCCGCCCTCGCCCGCGCGCAGGATTTCTGCGCCCGCTACGGCCTGCGCCTGCCGATCCTGCTGGCGCCGATGGCCGGCGCCTGCCCGCCCTCCCTGTCGATCGCCGTGGCGGAGGCGGGCGGGCTCGGCGCCTGCGGCGCCCTGCTGATGCCGCCCGCCGCCATCCTGGCCTGGGCGGCGGAGGTGCGGGCGGGCACCCGCGGGCCGTTCCAGCTCAACCTCTGGATCCCCGACCCGCCGCCCCGCCGCGACCCGGAGCACGAGGCGCGCCTGCGCGGCTTCCTCGGCGGTTTCGGCCCCGCCGTGCCGCCGGAGGCGGGCGACGCGGCGCCCCCCGACTTCGCCGCCCAGTGCGAGGCGTTCCTGGAGGCCGCGCCGCCCATCGTCTCCTCGGTGATGGGCCTCTACCCGCCCGCCTTCGTGGCGCGCCTGAAGCACCGGGGCATCGCCTGGTGGGCGAACGTCTCGACCGTGGCCGAGGCCCTCGCGGCCGAGGCGGCCGGCGCCGACGCGGTGGTGGTCCAGGGCGCCGAGGCCGGCGGGCATCGCGGCTGCTTCGAGGCGGGGAGCGCCGAGGCCGGGATGGTCGGCACGATGGCGCTCGTGCCGGCGGTGGCCGACGCGGTGCGGATCCCGGTCGTCGCCACCGGCGGCATCGCGGAGGCGCGGGGCGCCGCGGCGGCGCTCCTCCTCGGGGCGAGCGCCGTCCAGATCGGCACCGGCTTCCTGCGCTGCCCGGAGGCGAGGCTCAGCCCCGCCTGGGCCGAGGGGCTCGCGCGGGCGCGGCCGGAGGACACGCGCGTGGCCCGGGTCTTCAGCGGCCGGGCCGGGCGCAGCCTCGCCACCGCCTACGTGGCGGCCGCGACCGCCCCCGACGCGCCGGCGCCCGCGCCGTACCCGGTGCAGCGCGCCCTCACCCGGGCCATGCGCGAGGCCGCGACCCGGGAGGGCGACCTCGCGCGGATGCAGGCCTGGGCCGGGCAGGCGGCCGGCTTCGCGCGGGCCGAGCCCGCCGGCCGGGTCGTGGCGGAGATCTGGGAGGGGATGCGGGCGCTCCTGCGCTGAGCGGCCCTACTCCGCCGCGGCGAGCGGGGTCGCGACCTCCTCCAGCGAGCGCCGCTCCGCCGCGACGCCCCAGATCCCCGCGACGATCCCGGCCGCGATCATCAGGGCGGAGGCCGCGAGGTAGCCGCCGAGGATCGCCGACCGGGACTGCCCCTCGATCAGCACCCCGAACAGGGCCGGCCCCGCCGCCCCGATCCCGGTGCCGACGGCGTAGAACACCGCGATGGCGAGCGCCCGGATCTCCAGGGGAAACACCTCGCTGACGGTCAGGTAGGCCGAACTCGCCGCCGCCGAGGCGAAGAAGAACACGGTCATCCAGCTCAGCGTGAGCGTGGTCGCGGTCAGCGCCTCCTGCTGGAACAGCACCCCGCTCAGGGCGAGCAGCACCCCCGAGATCCCGTAGGTCGCCGCGATCATCGGCTTGCGGCCGAGCGTGTCGAACAGCCGCCCGAGCACCACCGGCCCGAAGAAGTTGCCGGCCGCGAAGGGCAGGATGTACCAGCCGACCGCCCCGGCCGGCACCTTGTAGAAGTCGATCAGGATCAACCCGTAGGTGAAGAAGATCGCGTTGTAGAAGAAGGCCTGGGCGGACATCAGGGCGAGCCCGACCCCCGCGCGCCGGCGATAGCGGGCGAGCGTCCGGAAGACCTCGGAGAGCGGCGTGTGCCGGCGCTGGCGCAGGCGCGCCGTCCGGAACGGCCCCTCGCTCAGAACGTGCCCCTCGGCGCGGAACCGCGCCTCGATCCCGGCCACCACGGCCTCGGCCTCGGCGGCGCGGCCATGGGTCATCAGCCAGCGCGGGCTCTCGGGGATCCAGGTGCGCAGGAGCAGGATGACGAGGCCGAGCGCCGCGCCGAGCAGGAAGGCCGCCCGCCAGCCGTGATCGGGGCCGAACAGGGAGGGATCGAGCACGATCAGGGAGGCCCCCGCCCCCAGCACGGCGCCGAGCCAGAACGAGCCGTTGATGACGAGGTCGGTCCAGCCGCGGGCGCGGGCCGGGATCAGTTCCTGGATGGTCGAGTTGATCGCCGTGTACTCGCCGCCGATCCCGGCCCCCGTGAGGAACCGGAACAGGCAGAAGCTCCAGAGGTCCCAGGAGAAGCCGGTGGCGGCGGTGGCCGCGAGGTAGACCGCGAGCGTGACGAAGAACAGCTTCTTGCGCCCGAGCCGGTCGGTGAGCCAGCCGAACCCCACCGCCCCCAGCACGGCGCCGGCGAGGTAGCTCGACGTGGCGAGCCCGATCTCCGCATTGCTGAAGCGCAGGGTCGGGCTGTCGCGCAGGGCCCCGGCGAGCGCGCCCGCGAGCGTCACCTCCAGCCCGTCGAGGATCCAGGTGATGCCGAGGGCCAGCACCACCAGGGTGTGGAACCGGCCCCAGGGCAGCCGGTCGAGCCGGGAGGAGACGTCGGTCTCGATGATCTCGCCGTCGCGGGACGGCGCGGATCGTGTCGCTGCGTGCGTGGTCATCGGCATCCGGGGGCAGGCGCTGTCCCGACCAGATAGGGCCGCCGCGCCGCGCTGCGACCGCGTCAGCGCCGGGCCATCTCGTCGAGCACCGGCGCGAAGGCGGCCGCGGCGACGCCGAAGCCGAGATGGGCCCGGACGGCGTTGCCGACCCGCTCGCCCCCGCCCACGGCGGTGTGGATGCCGACCAGGGCGGCCGTCCCGTCCGGCTCCAGGAGGAGGACGGGGGCGCCGGATTCGCCCGAGCCGGAATCGCACAGGTCCGTCAGTTGCCCGGGGGCCGGCACGTCGATCCGCGCCGAGCAGCCGCGGTGGATCACCGGCAGGTAGGGGCGGTCGAAGGCGTAGCCCGCCACCGCGACCACGGCCCCCTGCCGGCTCCCGGGCAGGTCGGCCCCCGGCAGGAGGCGCCAGGGCACCGGCTTCACGCCGTCGAGCGCCTCCCTGAGGGTGATGACGGCCCAATCGTGCCGGATCATCTCCTGGGTGATCGGGCGGGGACCGGGCCGGGTCGCCCGCTCCAGGGCGAGGCCGGGGGCGATCCGCAGATCCTGGGCCACCGCGTGCCCGCCGAAGCGGTCGCGGGCCTGGCCCGCCACGAAGTGGACCTGGTGCGGCTTCACGTAGCCGCCGATCCGGTCGTCGAACAGGCAATGGGCGGCGGTGAGGACGAGCCGGGGCGCCACCAGGGTGCCGGTGCAATGGCCGTGATGGGCCGGCCCGGTGACGACGTTGACGCGCCCGATGGCGGTGAAGGGCCAGGCGGTCGGTTCGAGCGGCACGCGCCGGTCGGTCCGCGCCGGCTCCTGCTGCGCGAGGACCGGCAGGGCCGGCAGAAGGGCGACCAGAAGGGCGCCCAGAAGGGCCCCCGGAAGGGCTCCGGGGCGGGCGCGGAGGCATCGACGCAGCAAGGGCCATCTCCTGCAGAGCCGGCCCCGGAGGGGCGCCAGCCCGTTCGGGTCCGTCATCGGGCCCATCCTGGCCGATTCCCGCGACGGTCCGCCTGCGGCCCCCGCCGCGGCGGCGGGAGCGCCGCGGCGGGGGGAGCGCCGCGGCGGGGGGAGCGCCGCGGCGGGGGGAGCGCCGCGGGAGGCGGCCGCTCAGCCGCGATACGTCTCTCCGTCGAGCCCGTGCGGCCGGCCGGCCTCGAGGAGCGTCGCCCAGACCGGGTCGGGCAGCGGCACGCCCTCGGCGAGGCGCTGCGCCCGCGTGCGGCGCTCGGGCTCGCCGGGGAGCAGCACCTCGCCCCCCTGCGCGGCCGGGCGGGCGCTCTTGAAGAAGTCGAGATAGGTGCGGGTCTCGGTCGCGACCGCGTCCGCCGAGCCGAAGGCCTCCGGCGTCATGTAGATCGACAGCATGCCGTTGCAGAAGCGCTTCGGGCCGGGGCCGGCCGTGCCCGAGCCGGTGAGCGCCCCGGCCAGCAATTCGCACATCAGCGCGAGGCCGGAGCCCTTGTGCTCGCCGAAGGCCCGGATCGCCCCCGTCCCGCGCCGGTTGTCGCGCTCCGCCGTGCCGTCGTAGGGGCCGAAGAGCGTGCGCGGGTCCTGGCTCGGGCGCCCGTCCGGCTCGATCAGCACGCCCTCGGGCAGGGGCTTGCCCCCCTGCGAGGCCACCAGCACCTTGCCCTCGGCCACCGCCGAGGTCGCGAAGTCGAGGATGATCGGCTCGCCCCCGGCGACCGGGAACCCCGCCGCGAAGGGGGCGGTCGAGTAGCGCCGGTCGACCGAGCCGAACGGGGCGACGAGCAGGCTGCCCGCCACGTTGACGAAATGCACCGAGACGAGGCCCGCCGCCGCCGCCTGCTCGGCCCACTCGCCGATCCGCCCGAGATGCCCGGCATGGCGCAGGGCCACGATGGCGACCCCGTTCGCCCGGGCCCGGGCGATGCCGAGGTCCGTCGCGAAGGGACCGGCGGTCTGGCCGAAGCCGTAATGCGCGTCGATCAGCGCGAAGGCCGGAGTGTCGCTCACCACCTCCGGGGTCCGGCCGGCCACGACCTCGCCCTCGCGCAACCACGCGACGTAGCGGGGCACGCGAATCACCCCGTGGCTGTCATGGCCCGTGAGGTTCGCGGCGACGAGGTAGCGCCCGATCCGCTCCGCCTCCTCCGGCGCGCAGCCCTCCCCGATGAAGATGTCGCGGACGAAGGCGGTCAGGCCGGCGGCGGCGATGCGCATGGGATCCTCCCGGAAACTCTTCTTGGCGGATGGCGAATAGCGAATGGCGAGGGGGGATCCAAGCCGCGGCGGGATTTTTGCGGAATCCGGCGATGCCGGGCGCCCCGACCTGCCGCCCGCTTCCCCCTCACCGCACAGCATTCGCCACGCGTCCCGGCTCCGGGGCTGGACATGGCAGCGCTGCCGGTGTCCACTCCGCACCCACAACCGGGCCTCGAGACCGGAGCATTGGGAGGAAGACCTCATGAGGACGACGCGTCGCGTTTTCCTGGGCGGCGCCGCATCCGCGGCGGTCGGAGCAGCGTTCCCCGGCGTGATCCGCTCGGCCTGCGCGCAGGGTGCCGGCGCGACGACGCGCATCGGCATGGTGCTGCCGGTGACGGGGCCGGGCGCGGATGCCGGGCGCTTCGCGCTCAACGGCGCCAAGATCGCGCTGGAGGCGGTGAACAAGGCCGGCGGCGTGCTCGGCAAGCCGCTGGAGATCGTCACCGAGGACGACCAGACCACCAATCCGGGCGCGGTCCTGGCCTTCTCCAAGCTCGCCTCGCAGAGCGACCTCGTCGGGTTCCTGGGCTCGATCCGCTCGACCCAGAACCACGCCATGGCGCCCGACATCCTCAAGACCGGCAAGCCGGTCTGCTTCGGCGGCACCGACCCGGTGCTGACCCAGATGGGCAATCCCTGGCTGTTCCGCTTCCGGCCGAACGACAGCTACTCGGCCCGGGTGATCGCCGATTTCGGCGTCAACACTCTCTCCAAGAAGAAGTGGGCGGTGATCCACTCCACGGACGCGTTCGGCACCAGCGGCGCCAAGGCGCTCACCGAGGCGTTGGCCAAGGCGGGCGCGACGGTGGCCCTCGACCAGGGCTACTCGAACCAGAGCCAGGACTTCACGCCGGTCGTGCTGGCGATCCGCCAGTCGGGGGCCGAGGTGATCGGCTCCTACTTCACCTTCGAGAACGACCTCGGCATCTTCGCCCGGCAGTTGCGCCAGCTCGGGGTCACCGTGCCCTGGGTCGGCTCGCCCTCGATCGTCAACGTGACGGCGCTGAAGCTCGCCGGCCCCTCGCTGTTCGGCACCTACGGGGTGGCGGACTACGCCGAGGAATCGAGCGAGGCGGCGCGGGCCTTCGGCAAGGCCTACCGGGCGGTCACCAAGATCGCGCCCGACAACCAATCCTCCTGGACCTACGACGCCGTGACGGTGCTGGCCATGGCCATCAACAAGGCCGGGAAGACCGACCCGCAGGCGATCCGCGAGGCGCTCCTCTCCATCCGCGGCCACGAGGGGGCCGAGGGCACCTACAATTTCGACAAGAACGGCGACGGCCTGCACGGCTACAACGTCGTGAAGAACGACAAGGGGTCGATCGTCTTCGACAAGCGGATCGACTTCAACCAGGGCTGACCACCTCCGCCGGCCCGTCCCCGGACGGGCCTCCCCCCTCGCCGGCCCGGGCGGATCGCATGGACCTCGTCCTCCAGCTCCTCTTCACCGGGATCGGCATCGGCGCCGTCTACGCCCTCGTGGCGCTCGGCTTCGTGCTGATCTTCCGCGCCACGAACGTGGTGAACTTCGCCCAGGGCGAGTTCTCGATGGTGGCCGCCTTCCTGATGGTCGTCTTCGCGGTCGACCTGGAATGGCCCTACTGGCTGTCCTTCCTGCTGGCGATCGGCGGGATGGCGCTGCTCGGGGCCCTGTTCAACCTCGGCGTCTACTACCCGCTGCGCCACCGCTCCTACCTGCCGGTGATCATCTCGACCATCGGCGCCTCGATCTTCCTCGCCAACACCACGCTCGCCCTCTACGGGCCGCAGCCGCAGGTGCTGCCCCCGGTCTTCGAGACGCAGGGAATCCTGCTCGGGCCGGTCTTCCTGGACAGCCAGTACCTGCTGATCATCGCGGTCACGGCGGTGCTGGTCGCCTTCCAGTACTGGTTCTTCGAGCACACGCTGATCGGCAAGAAGCTGCAGGCCACCTCCCAGGACAAGGAGATGGCGGCGCTGCTGGGCATCCCGGTGGCCGGGATGATCATGCTGACCTTCGTGTACAGCGCGGTGCTGGGCGGCATCGCCGGCATCCTGGTGGCGCCGGTGCTGTTCGTGTCGATCCAGATGGGGGCGACGATCGCCCTGAAGGCCTTCGCGGCCACCATCATCGGCGGCTTCGGCGACGTCACGGGGGCGATCATCGGCGGGCTGGCGCTCGGCATCATCGAGACCTTCGGGGCGGCCTACATCTCGGTGCCCTACAAGGACGCCTTCGCCTTCATCGTCCTCGTGGCCTTCCTGATCCTGCGGCCCCAGGGGCTGTTCGGCGAACGCATCGCGGAGAAGGCATGACCGGCTCTCCCCTTCCCCGGGCGGACGTCGCCCCCGCCGCTCCCGCCCGTCGGCTGCCCCTCGGCTCGCTGCTCTACGCCGCCCTGGCGGCCGGGATCGTCGCCCTCGCGGTGACGAACCCGGTCAACGGCTACCTGCTCAACATCCTGATGCAGGCCGCCACCTACGCGATCGCGGTGATCGGCCTCACCGTGGTGCTGGGCCTGTGCGGGCAGATCAATCTCGCGCAGGCGGCCTTCTTCGGGCTCGGCGCCTACGCGGTCGGCCTCGGCACCGTCGATCTCGGGGTGAGCTTCTGGCTCTGCCTCGCGGCCGGCATGCTCGCCGCCCTGGTGGCGGGCGCCTTCCTGGGCGCCTCGACCCTGCGGCTGGGCGGCCACTACCTCGCCATGGTGACGATCAGCTTCCAGCAGATCCTCACCCTGGTGCTGGTGAACTGGATCCCGGTCACGCACGGGCCCGACGGGGTGCCGCGCATCCAGCGCCCGGCCCTGTTCTCGGACGGGCAGGCCTATCTGGGCCTCTGCCTCGCGGTGCTGGCGGTGGTGGCCTGGCTCGTCTGGCACATGCCGCGCACCCGGCTCGGCCGCGCCATGCGGGCGGTGCGCGACAACGAGCTCGCGGCGGGCGTCACCGGCATCGACGTCTACCGCACCAAGGTGATGGCCTTCGCGATCGGGGCGCTGCTCGCCGGACTCGGCGGCGGGCTCTTCGCGGGCAGCTTCACCTATGTCAGCCCGGACCAGTTCTCCTTCGCCGAGTCGATCGTGTTCCTGACCATGGCGCTGCTCGGCGGCGTCGGCTCGCCGGCGGGCGCGGTGATCGGCACCGGGCTCCTGATCCTCATCCCCGAATGGCTGCGCTTCCTGAAGGAGATTCCGGGCCTCTACCTCGCCATCTACGGGCTCGCGGTGATCCTGATTGTGGTGTTCATGCCGGAGGGGATCTGGGGCTTCCTCGGCGACCAGGTGAAGCGCCTGCGCCCCGGCCGGGCCGCGGCGCCGCGGGCCGGCGACCTCGCGCTGACGCAGGGCGCGGCGGGGCCCGCGCCGGTGCTGGAGGTCGAGGGGCTCGCCAAGCATTTCGGCGGCCTCAAGGCCGTGGACGAGGTCTCCTTCACGGTGACCCGCGGGGGCATCCACGCGCTGATCGGCCCGAACGGCTCGGGCAAGACCACGACCCTCAACGTGCTCTCGGGCCTCTACCGGCCGACCGCGGGCCGGGTGCGCCTCGACGGGCAGGACATCACCCACGCGCCGCCGCATGCCCGCGCGGCGGCCGGGCTCGGCCGGACCTTCCAGAACATCCGCCTGTTCCGCTCGATGAGCGCGCTCGAGAACGTCGTCATCGGGGCCGAGCGGCCGGGCAACCCGATCGAGGGCCGCGACCGGGCGACCCTGGAGGCGCGGGCGCGGGCGGCGCTCGCCTTCGTGGGGCTGGAGGCGCGGGCGGACGAGCCGGTCTCGGCCTTCTCGTACGGCCACCAGCGCCTGATCGAGATCGCCCGGGCGCTCGCCGGCAACCCGGTGCTGCTGCTGCTCGACGAGCCGGCGGCGGGCCTCAACAGCACCGAGAAGGGGGCGCTCACCGGCCTGCTGCGCCGGGTCGCCGCCAAGGGCGTCACCATCCTGATCATCGACCACGACATGACGCTGGTGAGCGACGTGGCGAGCCACATCACGGTGCTGAATTTCGGCCGGCGCATCGCCGACGGCGTCACCGCCGCGGTCCTGCGCGAGCCCGCCGTGATCGAGGCCTATCTGGGTCAGGAGGCGGCGGATCTGCGCGATCCGGGCCTGCGGACCGACCTCGCGCCGACCTGAGGAGGACGGAATGGCACTCCTCGAGATCCGCGACCTCACCGTGCGCTACGGCGAGATCGAGGCCGTGCGCGGCGTCTCCTTCGCGGTGGAGCCGGGCGAGGTCGTGACCCTGCTGGGCTCGAACGGCGCCGGCAAGTCGACGACGCTCAAGACCATCTCCGGGCTGGTCAAGCCGGCCGGCGGCGAGGTGCTGTTCGAGGGCCAGCCCCTCGTCGGCCTGAAGCCCGAGGAGATCGTCCGCCGCGGCGTCGCGCACGTGCCTGAGGGGCGGCGGGTCTTCCCGGGCCTCACCGTGCGCGAGAACATCATGCTCGGCGCCTCGAACCGGACCGGGCTCTCCGCCCGCCGGATCCGCGACGAGGCGGAGGGCATGTTCGAGCTCTTCCCCGACATCCGCCGCTTCGGCGACGCGCTCGGCTGGACCCTGTCGGGCGGCCAGCTGCAGATGGTCGCGCTCGCCCGCGGGCTGATGGCCAAGCCCCGGATCCTGCTCCTCGACGAGCCCTCGCTCGGCCTCGCCCCGGTGATCGTCCAGGCGGTCTTCTCCATCATCGCCGAGGTGCGCCGCCGCGGCACGACGGTGCTCCTCGTCGAGCAGAACGCCCGGATGGGCCTGTCGGTGGCGGATCGCGGCTACGTGCTGGAGACCGGCCAGCTGGTGCTGAGCGGCTCGCCGGACTCGCTCTGGGCGAACGACGACATCCGGGCGGCCTATCTGGGCGGGCGCGCCAAGGCGGCCGGGTAGCGGGGTCGGAGGCTCGCCTTTGCGGGGCGGGGCCACCCGTGCCGGCGCCCGGCCCTGGCCAGCACGACACCTGTCCGCGGTCCATGAGAGCCCCTAGGATCGGCGAGGCCGGGCCTCCCCTCGCCCAACCTCGCCCCGGAGCCGCCGTGACGGCCTTCCTCGTCCTCCTCCTCGCCTACACGATCAGCCAGTTCGACCGCGGCTTCCTCGCCATGGTGGCCCCGGATCTCGGGCGCGACCTCGGCCTCTCCGGCTCCGACCTCGCCCTGCTCTCCTCGGCGTGGTTCGCCGCCTTCGCGCTCGCCCAGATCCCGACCGGGTTCTGCCTCGACCGGTTCGGGCCCCGCCGCACCGTGGCGGCCTTCCTGGCCCTGGCATCCCTCGGGACCGGGGCCCTCGCGGCGGCGGGGGGCTTCGCCGGGGCGCTCGCCGGCATGGCGCTGATCGGCTTCGGCTGCGCCCCGGCGCTGATGGGGAGCCTCTACGTCTTCGGCCGGCTCTACCCGCCCGAGCGCTTCGCCATGCTGTCATCGCTGATGATCGGCTTCGGCACGGCCGGGGATCTCCTGGGCGCGACCCCGCTCGCCCTCGCCTCCCGGGCGCTCGGCTGGCGGCCGATCCTGCTCGGCCTCGCCGCCGTCACGGCCGCGTGCGCGCTCCTCGTCCTCGCCCTGATCCGCGATCCGGCCCGCATCCGGGATCCCACCCGGACCGGGCTGCTGCGGGGCTTCGCGGCGATCGCGGGCATGCGCGCCCTGTGGCCGATCTTCCCGGTCGTCCTCGTCAGCTACGCGGTGGTGATCGCCATCCGCTCGCTCTGGATCGGCGCCTATCTGGGCAGCGTGCACGGCTTCGACGCCCTGGCGCGGGGCAACGGGGCGCTCGCCATGAGCGCCGCCATGGCCCTCGGCGCCATCGGCTACGGGCCGCTGGAGCGGCTGGTCCGCGATCCCAAGCGCACCGCCCTCGGCGGCTGCCTCGTCACCGGCCTCGCCCTCGTGCTCCTCGGCCTCGCGGGCGCAGGCTCCGCCGCCCTGGCCGTGGCGCTCCTCGCCGTCATCGGCGCCGCCGGCCTCAGCTACGCCATCCTGATGGCCCATGCCCGGCGCTTCTTCCCGGCCCACCTGCTCGGCCGGGGCGTCTCCTTCATGAACATCCTGTTCATGGGCGGGGCGGGCGCCGCGCAGGGTCTCTCGGCCGCCTTCGTGCTGCGGGCCGAGGGGCTCGACCCGGCCGGGCTCTACGCGCGCCTGTTCGCCGGCTTCGGGGCGGCCCTGCTCGCCGCCACGGCCGTCTACGCCTTCGCGCCGCGGGCCCCCGCGCTCAGCGCGACGCTGCCGCCTCCGCCGCCTCCGCGGGCGTGCGCGCCCGCAGGGCGAGCGCGTGGAGGCCGCGCCTGAAGGCCTCGTCGAGCAGCGCGTTCACCATGCGGTGACGCTCGACGCGGCTCTTCCCCTCGAAGGCCTGCGACACCACATCGAGGCGGAAATGGGTTTCCCCGCCCGGGGCGGCGCCGGCATGGCCCTCGTGCTGGTGCGATTCATCGATCACCGCCAGGGATTCCGGCCTTAACCGCTCCTCCAGCGTTTCCCTGATCCACTCCGCCAAGCTCATCGGGATTCTCCTCGCGCGCCGGGGTGATTCCCGGGGGCGGATCCACCCGCCCGTGTCAATCCGTTCCGGGAGCCTGCGGCATCAGGCCCCCAGCCCTTGTGCCCCGCCCGGGGCCCCTCATAATCGCCCCGCCATGGATCTCAACTCGCCCCTGTTCGACCGCATCCGCATCAAGCCGACGTGCGAGGACACCACGACGGAGGGTCCGGTCTGCGAGCGCCCGGGCTGCACCCAGCCGGGGCTCCACCGCGCCCCCAAGGGCCGCAAGCAGGAGGGCCAGTACTGGCG
Organism: Methylobacterium sp. 4-46; assembly: GCF_000019365.1. Classification (GTDB taxonomy): domain Bacteria; phylum Pseudomonadota; class Alphaproteobacteria; order Rhizobiales; family Beijerinckiaceae; genus Methylobacterium. The sequence continues at coordinate 7,144,084 of NC_010511.1, forward strand.
CTTCTGCATGGCGCATGTCCGCGAATACAACGCCTCCTACAATTACTTCGCCGGCATGAACGACGCCGCCGTGCAGGCCTTCCAGAAGGACGCGGTGATCGGCCACCGGCCGACCTGGGCGATGGGCGTCAACGGCACCGCCCGCGGGGCGAGCCGGCCGGCCTCCGCGCCGCGCGACTGGGACTACGTCGATCCGCTCGGCGTCCTGCGGGCGGCGGGCGTCGCGCCCGAGGACGGGCGCGCCCGGGCCGAGCCGCCGCGGCCGCGCTACTCCGCCCCCGTGCGCAAGGCCTACGACGTGATGGGCCTGGAGGAGGGCGCCGACGCCGCCGCCATCAAGGCCCAGTACAAGGCCCTGGTGAAGCGCTTCCACCCCGACGCCAATGGCGGCGACCGCGCCTTCGAGGACCGCCTGCGCGACATCATCCGGGCCCACGACACCCTGCGGGCCGCCGGCCTCTGCTGAGGTCCGGCCCTCGCCGGGGCCGGGCACGGATCTCGCATCCGGGGGCCCGGCAGGGCTCGCATCCCGCGCGACCTCGCCTATATCAGGGGTGTTGGCACGTTTGCGCCGGCTCCCCCAGAACGATAAGGAAAGGCGGCGCCAGCCGGCACCCCCGCGCCGTCGCGACATCCGCAGGGCCGCCCTTCCCGAGGCACCCCTGCCCCGACGAGGCCCTTATGCTTGCTGAAGACACACCACCCGCTCTCCCGGACATGAAGGTGTCCGTGCGCCAGGTGTTCGGGATCGACTCGAACCTCGAGGTGCCGGCCTTCTCCAAGACGGACGAGCACGTCCCCGACCTCGACGCCGACTACATCTTCGACCGCGAGACCACGCTGGCGATCCTGGCCGGCTTCGCCCGGAACCGCCGGGTGATGATCACCGGCTATCACGGCACCGGCAAGTCGACCCACGTCGAGCAGGTCGCCGCGCGGCTGAACTGGCCCTGCGTGCGCATCAACCTCGACAGCCACGTCTCGCGCATCGACCTCGTCGGCAAGGACGCGATCGTCCTCAAGGAGGGCAAGCAGGTCACCGCCTTCCAGGACGGGATCCTGCCCTGGGCGCTGCAGAACAACGTCGCGCTCGTCTTCGACGAGTACGATGCCGGCCGCCCGGACGTGATGTTCGTGATCCAGCGCGTGCTCGAAGTGTCGGGCCGCCTGACGCTCCTCGACCAGAAGCGGGTGATCCGCCCGCACCCCGCCTTCCGGCTCTTCGCCACCGCGAACACCGTCGGCCTCGGCGACACGTCCGGCCTCTATCACGGCACGCAGCAGATCAACCAGGGTCAGATGGACCGCTGGTCCATCGTCACCACCCTCAACTACCTGCCGCACGACCGCGAGGTCGACATCGTGCTGTCGAAGGCGACGCACTACCGCGGCGAGGGCGGGCGCGACATCGTCAACAAGATGGTCCGGGTCGCCGACCTCACCCGCAACGCCTTCATCAACGGCGACCTCTCGACCGTGATGAGCCCGCGCACCGTGATCACCTGGGCGGAGAACGCCGAGATCTTCAACGACATCGGCTTCGCCTTCCGGGTCACCTTCCTCAACAAGTGCGACGAGCTGGAGCGGGCGCTCGTCGCCGAGTTCTACCAGCGCTCCTTCGGCAAGGAGCTGCCCGAGAGCGCGGTGAACGTCGCGCTGAGCTGACGGAGGCGCGCATGGCGGACCCGGCTCTCACGGAACGGCGCGGCGCGGCCGGTCCCGCCGGGGACCGGGCCGCGCGCGACCTCGACGCCCGGGCGATGCGGACGGCCCGAGCCGCGGGGACCAGCGCGACGCCGCGCGCGCCGAGGCCTGCGAGGAGGCCGGGCTCCGGGCAGCCGACGAGACCCACCGGCAGCCCGAGGCCTTCCCGGACGCCTGCGCCGACTGCTGCCCCGACACCTGCCCCGACGCTTGGGACGATCTCCCGGAGCGCTCCTTCGATCTCGACGCGGTGAAGAAGTAGCCGGATGTCCATTTCCAACCGCAAGCCAGGCGAGAAGCGCGAGCCGGCCGCCGAGCCGCTGAAGCGCTCGCTCGCCGGAACGCTGCGGGCCATCGCCCGCAGGCCCGAGGTCGAGGTCACCTTCGCCTCCGACCGGCCGGCGCTGACCGCCGACAAGGCCCGCCTGCCCGAGCCGCCCCGCAAGCTCTCCGCCGCCGACGTGGCGATCCTGCGCGGCCACGCGGATTCGATGGCCCTGCGCCTCGCCTGCCACGACGCGGCGATCCACCGGCGGCTCGCCCCCGAGGGGGCGCCGGCCCGCGCGGTCTTCGACGCCGTCGAGCAGGCCCGGGTCGAGGCGATCGGCTCGCGGCGCATGGCCGGCGTGGCCGGGAACCTGACCGCCATGCTGGAGGACCGCTACCATCGCGGCGGCAAGTACGAGGAGATCACCGACCGGGCCGACGCGCCGCTGGAGGATGCCGTCGCCCTGATGGTGCGCGAGCGCCTGACCGGCCAGAAGCCGCCGGAGGCCGCCGGCCGCATCGTCGAGCTCTGGCGCGACTTCGTCGAGGCGCGCGCGGGCCGGAACCTCGACGGGCTCCTCGGCAGCCTCGAGAACCAGCGCGCCTTCGCGCGCGCGGTGCGCGACCTCCTCTCCTCCCTCGACATGGCGGACGACGCCCCCCTCGACCCCGAGGACGAGGAGAGCGAGGACGAGAACGAGGCGCAGGAGAACGAGCAGCAGGCCGGCGAGGGCGAGGCGGAGCAGCAATCCCAGGGCGACCGGGCCGAGGTCGACGTCTCGGACGAGGCCTCCGACGACCTCGACGAGGGCGCGACCGAGGCCGCCGACGCGCCCTCCGGCGAATTGCCGGACGATGCCGAGGACGCCGACTCGGAGGAGGCCTCCGAATCCTGGCGCCCGCCGACCCCGCGCCCCAACGAGGTGCGCGGTCCCGACTACAAGGTCTACACCGCCAGGTACGACGAGGTGATCCACGCCGAGGATCTCTGCGACGCGGACGAGCTCGGGCGGCTGCGCTCCTACCTCGACAAGCAGCTGGCCCACCTGCAGGGCGTGGTCGGGCGCCTCGCCAACCGCCTGCAGCGGCGGCTCCTCGCGCAGCAGAACCGGGCCTGGGAGTTCGACCTGGAGGAGGGCCAGCTCGACCCCGCCCGCCTGCCGCGGGTGGTCATGGACCCGTTCCAGCCCCTGTCCTTCAAGCAGGAGAAGGACACGAATTTCCGCGACACGGTGGTCACGCTCCTCCTCGACAATTCGGGCTCGATGCGCGGGCGCCCGATCACCGTGGCGGCGACCTGCGCCGACATCCTGGCGCGCACCCTGGAGCGCTGCGGCGTCAAGGTCGAGATCCTCGGCTTCACCACGCGGGCCTGGAAGGGCGGCCAGGCCCGCGAGGAGTGGCTGAAGGCGGGCAAGCCGCCCTCGCCCGGCCGCCTCAACGACCTGCGCCACATCGTCTACAAGGCCGCCGACGCGCCCTGGCGCCGGGCGCGCAAGAATCTCGGCCTGATGATGCGCGAGGGGCTGCTCAAGGAGAACATCGACGGGGAGGCCCTCGACTGGGCGCACAAGCGCCTGCTCGGGCGGCCCGAGCAGCGGCGCATCCTGATGGTGATCTCGGACGGCGCCCCGGTCGACGATTCGACCCTGTCGGTGAACCCGGGCAACTACCTGGAGCGCCACCTGCGCTACGTGATCGAGGAGATCGAGACCCGCTCGCCGGTGGAACTCCTCGCCATCGGCATCGGGCACGACGTGACCCGCTACTACCGGCGCGCCGTCACCATCATCGACGCGGAGGAACTCGGCGGCGTGATGACCGAGAAGCTGGCGGAGCTGTTCGACGAGGGCGGGGACGCCCCGCCGCGGCGGGCCGGGCAGCGGCGCTGACGCCCGCGGCGGCGATCCGGGCGATTGCGCCGGGCGCGGATCGGCGCGAGGATGACCTCGTCCGAACGGCGGGCGATCGGGTCCTGGCCCGCCGCCGGCCGCGGCGCTATGGTCGGCGCACGCGCCGGGCTCCCGGCGCGGCGGACGCATTCCTCAAGGTGAGGGTCACGCGGGGCCGAGCAGATCGCTCAGCCTTGCGTTGTAGGACGGAGATGGACCGGTGGTATCGATGACCAGTCGCCGCAGCCCCAAGTCCCGCGCCGCGTCCCGTGCTCCCTCCCGCGCCACCTGGTCGATGGGCGGCTTCGACCCGGTCTTCTACCTCGCCACCTATCCGGACGTGGCCGAGCACGGCTGCGATCCCCTGGAGCATTACCTGACCTTCGGGTGGAAGGAGGGCCGCGATCCCTCCGCGCAGTTCAGCACGTCGGGCTATCTCTCGGCGAATCCCGACGTGGCCGAGGCGGGCATCAACCCCCTGGTGCATTACCGCATGCACGGCCTCGCCGAGGGGCGCAGCGGCTGGCAGAAGACCCTGGATCCGGCCGGAATCGCGCTGCGGGCGCGCCGCGCGACCCGCAAGCCGGACTGACGGCCGCCCCGCCCGGGACGCCGCGCTGGCCGACCGCTGCCGGCCCTGCGGCGCGGCCCGCTGCGGTCCACTGCGGCACCGGGGCGGCCGCCGCCATTCCCCACGCCCTGAATTAAGCCGCGCGATCTATGCCGGTCGCCCGTGGCCCGGGCGCGACAATCCCAAGATCTTTGCCAGCACATCCGCCGGTGCCCCGCAGGTCATCGACCGGGCATTGACAGGGGTGCCGTCGCGTCACGGCGGCCGCAACACCTCGCCGCGCGCGCGCTTGGTGATTGGCGGGCCGTGTCCGCGTTTCGAGGTTAAAAATTGCTAAACCCTGTTAACCATTAATTAACCGCGCCCTCTCAAACATCGGCCCATCGCAAGCGCCTTGCCGCAATCGCTTTCCAGCCTCGATATCCGAGGCTGATCAGCAACGCGTGCAGCGAATGCGTGTGAACCGGCCGGGATCGAGAAGCGCCGAGCAACAGGCTTCGGTCCTGACCTTGCAAAACTGGCCAATGTCTTTTGGGGGCAAGGGCAGTGTATATCGTGATCGATGAGCGGCAGGGCGTCGCGGCCGAGTACGTGGCGGGCTTCAACGAGCATGGAGTGCCCTCCCGGAGCCTCGACGCGGACACCCTGCGGACCTGGCTCGACGCTCGGTCGCGCGATGACCTCGACCGCGTCGAGGGTTTCCTGATCGGCGACTACCAGCACCGCGCCGCCGACACCGCCATTCTGCGCAGGCTGTCGCGGGCACCGATCATCGCGCTCAGCGAGACGCGGTCCCTGGCGCAGACCCTGGACCTCTTCACTGCCGGCATCGACGACGTGGTCCGCCGGCCCGTCCACGTCCGGGAGATCCTGGCCCGGGCCGACGCGATCCGCCGCCGGATGAACAGGGGCGAGCCGCGCAGCGCGGCGCCCCAGCAGGCCGAGCGGCTCGTCGTGCACTTCGACGGCCGGGATCCCGAGATCGACGGCGAGAGCCTGATGCTGCCGCGCCGCGAGCGCCACATCCTCGAATACCTCGCCCGCAACCGCGGTCGCTGGCTCACCAAGACCCAGATCTTCGACGCGGTCTACGGCGATCACGCCAGCGACGTCGAGGAGAGCGTCGTCGAGGGGCACATCAGCAAGCTGCGCAAGAAGCTGCGGCAGCGCATCGGGCGCGACCCGATCGAGGCCAAGCGGATGGTCGGCTACAGCTTCGTCGGCTGATCCGCCGGATCGCGCCGGGCTCCCGAAGGATCCGGCGCGGACCCGCCTCGGATCCGCGAGGATCCGCCAGGGTCCGCCCCGGATCCGCGAGGATCGGCCTCGGATCCTCGCGGATCCGACACGGATCCTCGCGGATCCGACACGGATCCTCGCGGATCCGACAGGAAGGCGAGGCCGGCGAAGTCGCCGCGCCGCCAGCGCAGGACCACCGTCACGCTGCGCAGGTTGTGTCCGGCGATATAGAGCGCGAAGCGCTCGGGCAGCGCGACCGCGCGGTCGATCCGGATCTTGGCGCCGCTGCGCGACAGGTCCCGCACCGTGCAGGGGACGAGCTGGTCGCTGCCCAGGACGATGCGGCCCTGCTGCAGCACCCGGTGCCGGCGGCCCGCGCCCGGATCCCGGTTCCGGCCCGCCGAGTGCTCCTTCGCGTCGTCCATTCCGACCTGTCCCCCCGGTCCCGCTGCGCGCCGGAACGCCGCTCCTCCCGAGCCTAGGGCGAGGCCGCGCCGGGGCAAAGCCCCTCCCGGGCGAGGCCCGGCGACCGAAGGTTAACGCGACCTTAACCAAATCCTTTCAAGTCTTGGCAACTGATCCTCGCCGAGCCGGTCATGCCCGTCGCTTCCCGCCCTCCCCGCCAGCCGCCGCGCGCCGCCAAGCTGCCGGCATCCGGGCCCCAGCCCTCCAGACCCCCGGCCCCGACCGGGACGAGCGGGCGCGCGTCCCTCATCTTCGAGTCCGGCCTGACCACCGCCGAGATCCGGCGCCGGGTGCGCGCGGCCGCCCTGGAGCGGGCGACCTTCGCGGCGGTGATCGGGCTCGGCATCGCGACGACCGGGTTCGCCGCCTACACCTTCGTCGGAGGACCGATGCCGGTCGAGCTCCGCCCGATCGTGCCGCCGACCGCCGGGCCGATGGCCTGGAAGCGCGGCATCACCGCCACGCCGCCGCAGGATCTCGACCCGCTGGTGACCGGCTCGCTGCCCGACCCGCGGACGCCGACGGCGCCCGGCCAGGGCGGCGCCAGGACCGAGCCGGCCGGGCGGGGCTACACGGTGCGGGGCGTGCAGGAGGGCGTCGCCCTGATCGAGGGGCCGAGCGGCCTGCGCCGGGTGGAGCCCGGCACCGAGCTGCCCGGCGCCGGGCGCGTCCTGTCGATCCTGCCCTCCGGCGGCGGCTGGATCGTCGTCACCTCCGAGACGATCATCCCCCCGGGCGGGTCGGTCGCGCGCCGGTAGCCCGGGTCGTCGAGCCTGACGCAAGGAAAGCGGTTTACCGGTTCCAGAGGATGCATGACGTAAGGTCGGGGCAGGCCGGGCAGGACCCGGCGGTGCCCTCCCGCATCCGCAGCCGGAGACGACGTCGTGACCTCGACCTTCACGAGCTATCAGCTCCTCACGCGCGACATCACCAAGACCCTCACGCGCAAGGCCAACGAGAAGACGGTCAGGCGCGACACCGACTATTTCACCGCCAATATCGGCAAGGTGAAGTCGGTCGATGACTTCATGAAGGATGACCGCCTGTACGCCTACGCCATGAGGGCGCACGGACTTGAGGAGATGATCTACGCCAAGGCGTTCATGCGGCGGGTGCTGACCGAAGGCGTGGCGTCGCCTTCGAGCTTCGCCAACCGCCTCGCCGACCAGCGCTACGTCGAGTTCGCGCGCCAGTTCCAATTCGCTACGGATGTCACGGCGCAGGGCGCCGACCCGGTGATGACCGGCAAGACCTACGCTGATTACAGGCTCGGACCGGCGATTCCGGCCCGGCTGAGCGGAGCTTTCCCGCTCGGCCAGGCGATGGACTTCTCGGACAAGGTCGAGGCCCGCTTCACGATCAGTTCGCGGGTCGATGCCACGACCACCAAGAGCGCCACCATCGTCCTCAACAAGTCCACGCTCAGGGACGCGGTGTCCGACCTCGCGCGCGTCACGCCCGCCGAGCTGGTCGCGGCGATCAACAGCCAGATCGCCGCCTCGGGCGAGGCGAACCTCGCCGGCAAGGTGTCGGCCAGCCTCGGCGCCAAGGGCGAGCTGTTCCTCGAGACGACCGCCTTCGCCTCGCTCGGGCCCGACGGCAAGCCCGGCGGCACGGGGGCCTACGCGGACGTCCTCTACGAGGGGGGCGGGCAGGTCCGCACCATCACGATCCAGAATCTGGCCCCGGCGGAGGGGCGGCAGTTGGCGGATGTCGGCTTCGGCTCCGCCCTGCCGATGAGCGCCCGGGCGCAGCGGGTCACGCTGGCCTACCTGAACCAAGCGATCGAGCGCGACGAGGGCGAGAAGGACACGGGCGTGCGCCTCGCGCTCTACTTCACGCGCATGGCCCCGACCCTCAGCAGCCCCTACGACATCCTGAGTGACCCGGCCCTGACCAAGGTCGCCAACGTGGTGCTCGGGCTCCCGGCGACGAGCGGCGCCGCGACGAGCGACGCGCTCGTGCGCCGCGCCGCGCTCATCAAGCAGAAGATCGACATCGCGAGCTTCCAGGACCCGGCCAAGGTCCAGGCCTTCGTCAAGCGCTTCGCGGCGATCTGGGACGCCACCAACGCGGACGCGGAATCCTCGCCGGTGCTGGGGCTGTTCCCGACGAGTCCGAACTCGCAGGCGGAGAACCTCGGCAGGCTGCAGCGCTCGCGCGCGAAGTTCTGACGCGGGGCGGGGCCGCGCGCCAGGGGGCCGCGCGCCAGGAAGCCGCGAGCCAGGAGGCCGCAAGCCAGGGGCAAGCGTGCACCGTTACCAGTCCTTCAACCGCCACATCATAGGGTCGAGCGGGCTCACACCATGACACGTCGAGGCCATCCAGGCGGACCGCGCCGCCCTGCGCCCGACGCAGGAGACCGCGCCGTGACCTCGACCTTCACGAACTACCAGCTCGTCGCCCGCGACCTGCCCAAGGCCCTCCAGCGCAAGGCCGCCGATCCCGTCGTCGCCCGCGACACGGCCTATTACGAGGCCAATATCGGCAAGGTGAAGTCGGTGGACGACCTCATGGCCGACCAGCGCCTCTACGCCTACGCGATGAAGGCGTACGGGCTGGAGGACATGACCTACGCCAAGGCGTTCATGCGCAAGGTGCTGGAAGGCGGCGTCGCGGATGCGTCGAGCTTCGCCAACCGCCTCGCCGACCCGCGCTACGTCGCCTTCGCCCGGGCCTTCGACTTCGCGGCGGGCGCGGCCTCGGCGAGCGGGGCCGACGGCTCCATCTCCGAGAGCGGCGTCGTGCCCCCCCAGCCGGCGCAGCTCACCGCGCCGGCCGCCCTGCCCGATTCCACCGACTTCTCGGGCGCCAACGAGGCGCGCTTCACCCTGACGAGCCGGCTCGACGCGACGACGACCCGCTCGGTCACGATCACCCTCAACGCCGCGACGCTGGCGGGGTCGGCGGCGGATCTCACCCGGGTCACGGGCGCCGAGATCGTCGCGGCGATCAACGCGCAGATCGCCGCCTCGGGCGAGGACGGCCTCGAGGACAGGGTGCAGGTCGGCCTGGGCGCGCGGAACGAGCTCTACTTCGAGACCACCGCGAGCGCGCCCGACGGATTCGGCACCGCGGTGGAGGCCGGGGGAACCGGCCGCACCCTCTCGGTCGAGAACGCCGCCCCCTCCGCCGCGGACCGCAAGGCGGTCGGCATCGGCTTCGGCACCGCGCTGCCCCCCGACGCGCAGGTCAGGACCGTCACGGACGCCTACCTGGAGCAGACGCTGGAATCCGACGCGGGCGAGGAGGATACGGGCCTGCGCCTCGCCCTCTACTTCGCCCGCATGGCGCCCACCCTCACGAGCGCCTACGACATCCTCGGCGACGCGGCCCTGTCCAAGGTCGCCAACACGGTCGCGGGCCTGCCGGCGACGAGCGGGGCGGCGACGAGCGAGGCCCTGGACGCCCGCGCGGCGTTCCTCGCCGCGAAGATCGACATCGCGGGCTTCCAGGACCCGGCCAAGGTCCAGGCCTTCGTCAGGCGCTTCGCGGCGATCTGGGACGCGCAGAATTCGAGCGGCGACTCCCCCATCCTGGCCCTGTTCACGACGGCCGGCGGCGGCGGCGCCGACCCGCTCGGCAGCCTCTACCCAACGAACGCGAGCAGCTGACGCACCATGCAGAACGGCCTCTACGTCTCCCTCTCGGCCCAGGTCGCGCTGCAGAAGCGCCTCGACACGGTCGCCAACAACATCGCCAACCTCGCCACGGTCGGCTACCGGGCCGAGGAGACGAAGTTCGAGGCGGTGTTCGACAAGGCCAGGACGGGGCCGGTGGCCTTCGCCAGCACCGGCGACACCTACATCTCGCGGCTCGCCGGGCCGACGATCAAGACCGACGCGCCCCTCGACGTGGCGGTGCAGGGCGATGCCTGGCTCTCGGTGCAGGGCCCCGGGGGCGCCCCGGTCTACACCCGCGACGGGCGCATGACGATGGACGCGAGCGGGCAGCTGCGCAGCGTGTCCGGCCAGCCGATCCTCGATCCCGGCGGGGCGCCCATCCTCCTCGACCCGAATGCCGGGCCGCCGACGATCGGGCGCGACGGCAGCATCCAGCAGAACGGCAGCCTCGTCGGCTCCCTCGGGGTGTTCACCCTCGATGCCAAGTCCCGCATCACGCGGGCCGGGCCCGGCGCCGTGACGTCGAACCTGCCCGCCCGCCCGGTCCAGGACTTCACCAAGATCGGCGTCGTGCAGGGCCATCTCGAGGGCGCGAACGTCAACCCGATCCTGGAGATGACGAAGCTCATCGCGATCCAGCGCGCCTTCGACAACGCGGTCGCGACGGCGAGCGAGGCGGATTCCTCGCTGCAGAGCGCGATCCGCACGCTCGGGCCGACGGGCTGAGCGATGACGGACGCGCTCGCGCGGCTCGACGCGGCCCTCGCGGCGGGGCTCGAATCGCTGCCGGTGGTACGGGTCGGCGGGCCGGTCCGCGAGGTGACGGCGAGCGCCTGCCGGGTCGCGGGCGTCGCCCCCTTCGTCCGCCTCGGCGACCGGATGGGGATCGAGGCGGACGGGCGCGTGCAGATCGCCGAGGTGGTGCGGGTCGACGCCGCCGGCGCCACCCTCAAGCCCTTCGAGGCGCGGATCGAGGCCGGGATCGGCACCCGCGCCTTCCGGATCGGCCCGGCGCGGGTGCGGCCCGCCCCGTCCTGGAAGGGGCGCGTCCTCGACGCGCTCGGGCGCCCCCTCGACGGGCTCGGCCCGCTGCCGCCCGGCCCCGACCTCGTTCCCCTCGACGCCGACCCGCCGGCGGCCCTCGGCCGGGCGCGGCTGCGCGCGCCCCTGCGCACGGGGGTGCGGGCGATCGACCTGTTCACGCCCCTCTGCGCGGGCCAGCGCATCGGCATCTTCGCGGGATCGGGCGTCGGCAAGTCGACCCTGCTCGCCATGCTGGCCGGGGCGCGGGGCTTCGACAGCGTGGTGGTGGCGCTGGTCGGCGAGCGCGGCCGCGAGGTGCGGGAATTCCTTGAAGGCCCGCTCGCGGCGAGCCGCGGGCGCGCCGCGATCGTGGTCTCGACCGGCGACGAGAGCCCGATGATGCGCCGCCAGGCGCCCCGCCTCGCCATGGCGGTCGCCGAGAGCCTGCGCGACCGGGGCGAGGCGGTGCTGCTGATCGTCGATTCGGTGACGCGCTACGCCCACGCGGCCCGGGACGTGGCGCTGGCGGCGGGGGAGCCGGCCGTCGCCCGCGGCTTCCCGCCGAGCGTCTTCTCGGACCTGCCCCGCCTGCTCGAGAGGGCCGGGCCCGGGCAGGACGGGCGCGGCAGCATCACCGGGATCTTCTCGGTCCTGGTCGACGGCGACGACCACAACGACCCGGTCGCCGACAGCATCCGCGGCACCCTCGACGGGCACGTCGTGCTCGATCGGGGCATCGCCGACCAGGGCCGCTACCCGGCGATCGACCTCCTCGGCTCGATCTCGCGGCTTTCCGACCAGGTCTGGACGCCCGAGCAGCGCGACGTCGTGCGCCGGCTCAAGGGCATGATCGCCCGCTTCGAGGAGACCCGCGACCTGCGGCTGATGGGCGGCTACCGCGCGGGCTCCGACGCGGAGCTCGATCAGGCCGTCGGTCTGGTCCCGCGCATCTACGAGTCCCTCCGGCAGGAACCCGGCCAGCCTCCGAGCGAGGACGCCTTCCTGGAACTCGCCCAATCCTTGCGCGGGTGACCCACAGCCCAGCCCCGCGCAAGCGTGCCCGCGTCTAGTACCCCGCAACCGGAATCTTCGAGGTCACACGATGAGTCTCCTTGGCGCCCTGCGCACCGGCATGTCCGGCATGAATGCCCAGTCCAACCGGATCAGCACCGTTGCCGAGAACGTGCAGAATGCCGGCACGACCGGGTACAAGCGGGTCTCGACGGAGTTCTCATCGCTGCTGCTGTCCTCGAGCGCGACCGGCGACTACAATTCGGGCTCGGTCGAGACGGTGCAGCGGCGCGCGGTCAGCGACGAGGGCGCGCGCGTCAGCACCTCCTCGAAATCCGACCTCGCGATCGCCGGCAACGGCTTCTTCGTGGTCAAGGACGCGAGCGGCGCCTCCTACCTGACCCGGGCCGGCAACTTCGTGCCCGACGGCTCGACCGGCACCTTCAAGAACGCCGCCGGCTTCACCCTGATGGGCTACAGCCTCAAGAACGGCCAGGCCAGCCCGACGCTCAACAGCCTCGACGGCATGGTGCCGGTCAACATCTCGGCGCTCGGCATGAAGGCGAGCGCCTCGACCAAGGGCGCCCTGACCGGGAACCTCGATTCGACCGCCGCCGCGGTGACCTCCGGCGCGGTGCCGGCCGGGTCGAACTACTCCAAGAAGACCTCGCTCGTCACCTACGACAATCTCGGCAAGGCGGTCACCCTCGACATCTACCTGACCAAGACCGGCGACAACGCGTGGTCGGCCTCGGTCTACGACGCGAGCAACAGCGCGAGCTTCCCGGCCTCGCCGCTCACCACGATCCCGCTCGGCTTCGTGAACGGCAAGGTCACCTCGGGCGGGACGGGCAGCGTGACGGTCCCGAACGGGCAGCCCGTCTCCCTCGACCTCACCGGCATGACCCAGCTCGCCTCGGCCACCGACATCAAGGGCAGCGCGGACGGCAGCAAGGCCAGCGCCGTGACGGGGGCCGAATTCGCCGCGGACGGCACGGTCTACGCGGTCTACGAGGACAACTCGAAGGTCGCCGCCTTCAAGATCCCGATCGCCGACGTCGACAGCCCGGACAACCTCAAGCCGCGCGCCGGCAACGTCTACGAGACGACCCTCGAATCCGGCGCGCTGCAGGTCGGCTTCGCCAACCAGGGCGGGCGCGGCGGAATCGTGTCGGGCGCCCTCGAACAATCCAACGTCGACGTCAGCACCGAACTCACCTCGATGATCGCCTCGCAGACCGTCTACACGGCAAATTCGAAGGTGTTCATGACCAGCAACGAGATGCTCGACACGCTGATGCAGCTCAAGCGCTGAGCCGACAGGGGCGCGGCCGCTCCCGGCGGGGGGCGGCGGCGCCCGGTTCCCGATCCCGGCGCGGGCTCGACCACGCCCCGGCCCACCGGCCGGTCCTTGCGCCAGCGCCGCCATCGCCTCTCCCGGCGCGGGCGTCGCGTCCCGCGCGTCTCCTCCGGAGCCTCCCGATGGGCCTCTCCCTCGCGCTTGCCACGGCGCGCTCCTCGCTCCTCGCCTCCTCGACCCAGATCGCGGTGTCGTCCCGCAACGTCGCGGGCGCGTCGAGCGCGGGCTATTCCCGCAAGATCGCCACCCTCGTGCCGGGCACCGGCGGCGTCACGGTCTCGATCACGCGGGCGAGCGACGCGGCGCTCTACGCGCGCATGATCTCCGCCACCTCGGACCTCGCGGGGTCGCAGCAGCTGCTCAGGGGCCTGCAGTCCCTCCAGCAGACGGTCGGCGACCCGCAGAGCACGACCTCGGCCGCCGCCCGCCTCTCCGCCCTGGCCGCCGCGCTCCAATCGGCGGCGAACAGGCCCGACGACGCCACGCTCGCCCGCGCGGCGCTCGACAAGGCCCGGGACCTCGCCGCGAGCCTCAACCAGGCCGCCGGCGCCGTCGCGAGGACCCAGGCCGACGCGGACGCGGCCATGGGCGAGTCCGTGACGCGGATCAGCGATCTGCTGTCGCAGTTCGACCTCGCCAACAAGGCGGTGATGCGCGGCACCGCCCTCGGCGCCGACGTCACCGACGCGCTCGATTCCCGCGACCAGATCATCGCCAAGCTCTCGGAGGAACTCGGCGTCACCGTGGTGCCCCGCGAGGGCGGCGACGTCGCGCTCTACACCGACAGCGGCGTGCCCCTCTACGACCGCATCCCGCGCAAGGTCAGCTTCGCGGCGACGCCGACCTACCAATCCGGCACGACCGGCAATGCCGTGATCATCGACGGCGTGGCGGTCACCGGGCCGAACTCGCCGATGCCCCTGCGCTCGGGCACGCTCGCGGGCCTGAGCCAGCTGCGCGACGTGGCCGCCCCGGCCTACGCGGCGCAGCTCGACGAGATCGCCTCCGCGCTGATCGCGACCTTCCGGGAGACCTCGTCCTCGGGCGGGGCCGACCTCGCCGGCCTGTTCCGAAACGGCAGCACCTCCGCCCTGCCGAGTTCCAAGGCGGGGCTCGCCGCCGCGATCACCCTGAACGCCGCGGTCGATCCGCAGAGGGGCGGCGACCCGGCGCTCCTGCGCGACGGCGGCATGAACGGCGCCGCCTACCGCTCCAACCCGGCCGCCGCCGGCAGCGGCACCGCCTATGCGGGCCGGCTCACCGCCCTGGTCGCGGCCCTGTCCGCCAAGCAGAGCCTGGGCAGCGCCCCGGGCCCGACCGGGTCGATGGCGCTGGCCGAGTACGCGGGCGCCTCGGCGGGCTGGCTCGAATCCCAGCGCAAGGTCGCCTCCAGCACCGTCGACCAGCAGACGACGCTGCTCGGGCGCGCCTCCGACGCCCTCTCGAACGTCACCGGCGTCAATACCGACGACGAGACGGCGCTGACGCTGCAGTTGGAGAGGTCGTACCAGGCCTCCGCCAAGCTGGTCACGCTGATCGACGAGCTGTTCAAAACCCTCATGAACGCGGTCTAGACACCATGCAGACGAGCTACATCTCGACGCAAAGCCTCTGGAACGCGCCGCGCAGCGCCACCGCCCGGCTCCAGGCCGAGAGCGCCAAGGCGACCCAGGAGGTCGCGTCCGGCCGCTACGCGGATGTCGGCCTCGAACTCGGGTCGCGCGTGAGCGTCTCCCTCGCGCTGCGCGGGCAGCAGGACCAGCTCGCCGCGCTGAAGCAGGACAACGGCCTCACCGCCCTGCGCCTGGACCAGACCCAGGCGACGCTCAAGCAGCTCCAGGCCGCGGCCGACGACACCCTCAAGCAGCTGCTCGGCGCCTCGATCGACAAGAAGGTCTCGACCATCTCGACGCTGGCCGCCACCCAGCTCGCCGCCCTGACCTCGGCCCTGAACGGCGCCGCCAACGGCCAGTACCTGTTCGCCGGGCTCAACACCGACAAGGCGCCGCTCACCGCCTATGCGGGCAGCCCGACCTCGCCCGCCAAGGCGGCGGTCGACCAAGCCTTCCAGGCGGCCTTCGGCAGCGCGGATCCCGCCACGATCACGCCGGCCCAGATGACCGCGTTCCTGAATGGGCCCCTGGCCCAGCTGTTCGACGAGGCGCACTGGACCGCGACCTGGTCGAGCGCGTCGAGCGACGCGCTGACGAGCCGGATCGCCCCGGACGAGACCGCCCGGACCTCCGTCAGCGCCAATGCGGAGCCGATCCGCAGCCTCGCCATGGCCTACGTCCTCGCCTCCGCCCTGAAGGCAGACACCATGTCGGCGGCCACGCAGACCGTCATCGCCGACAAGATCACGTCGCTGCTCAGCCAGGGGAGCCAGGGCCTCGTCGGCCTCCAGGCCGATCTCGGCACGGTGCAGGCGCGCATCAAGGACGCGAACACCCGCATGGACGCCCAGAAGAGCCTGATCGCCAGCCGGATCGACGATCTCGAAGGGGTCGATCCCGCCGAGGCCAAGACCCGGCTCGACCGGCTCAACGCTCAGATCCAGATGTCCTACTCGCTCACGTCGCAACTTCGGCAGCTCAGCCTCGTCAATTATCTGTAGTGATCGCCGGTTGCGGATCATCTTCCGCAGCTGCACTCAGCTTGGTTCTCCTTGCATGGGAAGGTTTTCACGGGCGCAGGCCAGGTCCCGCGCGCGTCATGGGCTCCCAAGAAAGGCCGCTCAGGAGTTTGTCGGTGTTAACCTTAAGCACAAACTCTCCTGAGATACTTCGCGACGGCCGCCCGACCCGGCGCGGATGGGGCTCCCGGGGCCCCTCCGACCGGCGGGCGGCCGGTTCGACGGTCCGGCTGACCGGGCCCGAGTCACACGAGGCATCAGCGACGATGTACCGTTTTTCCTACAACGAGATCCTGGAAGACGCGCCGGACCTCTGCCGCGAGCGGGAGCGCGCGGCCTTCGACAGGGCGCTCGCCCTGCTGCGGAAGGCCGATGCGGCGGACGCGAAGTTCGAGGATCGCGGCGAGGCGGTGAGCTTCCTGCAGCGACTCTGGGACGTCCTCATCGAGGACCTCCTCAACCCGGAGAACGGGCTGCCGGAGCCGTTGCGCACCGACCTCGTCTCGATCGGGCTGTGGAGCATGCGCGAGGCGAGCGAGGCCCTGCGCCTGCCCGAGCGCAGCCTCGCGCCGCTGATCGACGTGAACACGGCGATCCGCGACGGTCTGCGATGAGCCGGCGCATGCGGCTGTCCCTGCGGGCCGGCGAGCGGGTCTACGTGAACGGCGCGGTCCTGCGCGTCGACCGTCGGGTCTCGCTCGAGCTCCTGAACGAGGCCACCTTCCTGCTGGAGCAGCACGTGCTCCAGCCCGAACAGGCGACGACTCCCCTGCGGCAGCTCTACTTCGCCGCCCAGGTGCTGCTGATGGACCCGGCCGGGGCCGAGCCGGCCCGCAAACTCTATGACGAGTTGCATGCCGGCCTGATGGCGGCGCTCACCAACGCGGAGATCCGGGAGGGCCTGATGGCCGCCTCCGCCCAGATCGCGGCCGGGCGGCCCTACGAGGCCTTGAAGCTCATCCGGAATCTCTACGCCGCCGAGGCGGCCGTCCTCGACGGCGGCGCGGCCCAGGCCGAGCTGCCCCCGCCGCGCCGGGTCGTCCGGAGCGCGGGCCGCGCGGCCTGAGGCCCGAGCGGCCCGAGATCCAACCGGCACGAGAGCCAACCGGCCCGGATCCAAGCGACACCGCGCCGCCGGCGCGGCAGCGGCGCCGCGGCGCCAGAGGAGAGACCAGCGATGAGCATCACCGGCATCAGTTCGTCCACGGCGGGGGCGTCGAGCGGCGCGACCGCGACGGGCGGCAGCGCCGCGCCCACCACCTCGAAGACCGCGACCTCGCTCAACACGGACGCCTTCCTGCAGCTGCTGCTCACGCAGCTCAAGAACCAGGATCCGACCAAGCCGATGGATTCGACGGCCTATATGGGCGAGCTCGCCACCTTCTCGGAGGTCGAGCAGAGCACCAAGATGAACAACAAGCTCGACGCGCTCCTGTCCTCGAACTACCTGTCGCAGGCCGAGAGCGCGATCGGGCGCACCGCGACCTCGGACGACGGCAAGATCACCGGCGTGGTCGCCTCCGTGAAGATCACCACGGACGGTCCGCTCGCCACCCTGAAGGACGGCCGGCAGCTGCTCCTCGGCAACGGCGTGTCTCTGTCGTGAACGAGGTCGACGCCCTCGAACTGGTGCGCGCCGCGATCTGGACCATCCTGATCGGGGCCGGGCCCGCGGTCGCGGCCGCCATGGCGGTCGGCATCGCGGTCGCCCTGCTCCAGGCGCTCACGCAGATCCAGGAGGTGACCCTCACCTTCGTGCCGAAGATCGTCGTGATCCTGCTCGTGATGCTGATGACCGGCTCCTTCGTCGGCACCCAGCTCTACATGTTCACCGAGAACGCCTACGGGCGGATCACCTCGGGCTTCTGAGGAACGCGGAGAGGGCCCGGATGGCCGTCGCGCGAGGGCCGGCCCGGCCCTGGCGGCGCGGTCTCGCGCCGGCGAGACCCTCGGGGGCGGGCCGAACCGGGGCCGCGAGGGGAAGGGCGACCGCGCGCGGCGATCGCCACCACTTCACCGCCAGGTTCTACGCGAAGATGAAATCGCTCGCGTCCATCGCGGTCGGCGTCACCCCGGCCAGGAGCGCGTAGGTCGAGCCCCCATCGAACCTGAGCAGCGCGTTTCCATTATAGTTGAGCACGTCGACGGATGAGAGCGAGGGTCCGACGACGATCTTGTCGGTGCCGTCCTGCCAATCCATGATCAGGTCGATGCCTTGACCGGCCTCGAAGCGGAATTGATAAATCCCGCTGCCGCCGATCAAGGTGTCGTTGCCCTCGCCGCCGTCGAGCCTGTCGCTGAGATCGGAGCCGGTGAGTTCATCGTTGCCGCCGTATCCGTTGATCGTGATGCCCGTCCACGTGCCGGTCGCCTGGTGGTACACGCGTTCCCCGGTCAGATAATTGTTGCCTGCGCTGCCATTCAGCGCATCGATATCGACCAGTTTGACTCCTGTGAGATCAAGTGACAAATTTGGTTTTGATTGTTGTCGGGACGCTCGTGAGATTAATGATCGCCTCGATCGAAGTCATCGAGCTGATGCCGATCTCGACGTAATTCCATACATAGCTGACGCCTTTGAGAAAAATACTATCGGATCCGCTGCCGCCCTCGTAGAAATCGTTACCCTCCGATCCATTCAGGAGGAACACGTCGTCCCCGTCGTCGCCTTGCAGGACATCGTCACCGTATCCACCGTAGATGGTGTCATCGCCACCTTTTCCCTGGATGAGATCAGGTCCAGAGGTGCCCCCAAAGAACGTCGCGCCCGTCAGTTCCAACGACATTCGCCATCTCGGATCTCCTCATTGGAAAGCTGCAGATTCTCACCTGCGAAGCAGGCCTAGCGGCCTTCGATGCGGCGTCCTCTCCACGCCGCAGCGCCAACTCCTTTGAGTCAGCGACTAACCCTAGCGGGAACATATCGATCCAACTACCGACCGAAGGTTGTTTAAGGCCGCTTTGGTAATTCCTGTAATTCGTTTCCAGTTCGCTCTGTAGCAATAATTCAGGAATATATAAAATATTCACCTATAGCAATTTCAGTGCTACAGATCGAATTTGTACGCAGAAACAAGATAAGTGATTTCCATATATACAAAGTTCGTGCTGATATTTTTCTTTGTTTTACACAAACCTTTCTGGCTTGCTGAGTATCAAAAATGCAAGCATCGTTGAATTTCGGCGCTAAGAATGTCGTACAGAAATGATAGTATACTGGAAATATATTTGAATTCAGCACAAAGATCGGATCTCTCGGTGGAACGAGGAGATTTGTACTGGGCAGAAGTATGCAGATTGACATAATCTTAATCATCTTGCCCGAGCGTAACAGGGGCTTTCCTCGCAGCCATGGGCGAGCCCAACGCGCGTGCTCCGCAAGACCTCACCCGCGGCCAAACAGGTGTTCATGCCATGACGACCGTTTCTCTCACCAGCAAAACTCCGGTGCTCGCTTTGCTGCGCGGGACCGGAGCCGCAGCAAGTTCTCCCTCATCACCGGCCGATGATCTCATCAAGACCGCGACCGGTATATCCAACAAGCCGAGTTACGCGACGAGGCAGGCCGCGTCCGCGGCAGCGGGTCTCGCGATGGCCGCTGCGCTCAGCGACGGCAAGGTCATCTATGCGACGAAGATGATCACCATCGCGGATCTTGGCTCTTTCGATACATTCGATGAGGCTGTCGATTATGTTGATAAAAGCCCTGAAATTGCTAAAGACAAGAAATTCGATTGGGTTAAGTTTCTAAGATCACTTGAGAAATCGCGCAACGAAATCGAAGAATTTATGCATTCGGGTCTGGGGAAGAAGTTGAAATCGGGAGAATTGCAACCTCCGAAGGCCGAGACTCGGGCGTATTCGGTCGACGAGGCCTTTGCCCAACTGGATGCCGCGACGCGCTGATCCGACCGCGGAGCGAAGGTCACGGCGCGGGGCCGCCGCCCCGCCTGCCCGTCCGAGCCGGACGGTTCCCAGGCCCTCCCGGCAGGCGACGATCGCACCGGACGCGGCGCCGCCCGTCCCGGGACGACCCGCCGCCCCGGCCGGGTCCGTACCCCCGGGCCGATCCGGGGTGCGGGCCTCACCCCCGCCCGCACCGCCGGCAAGGCCCCGCCACCCTCGCGCAAGCTTCCGCGCCGACAAGGACCGGCGTCACCGGAGAGCGGGGAGCCGCGATGGCGTTGGTCGAGGCAATCGGGCTGGAGCGCAGGACGCAGCGGGATTTCGGCTTCGCGGCCGGCATCGTCGCCATCCTGGCCGTCCTTTTCCTGCCGATCCCGGCGGTCCTGATCGATGTCGGCCTCGCCTTCTCGATCGCGCTCTCGGTCCTGATCCTGATGGTGGCGCTCTGGATCCAGAAGCCGCTCGAATTCTCCGCCTTCCCGACCGTCCTGCTCATCGCGACGCTCCTGCGCCTCGCGCTCGGCATCGCTACGACCCGGCTGATCCTGGCCAACGGCCAGTCCGGCGTGAACGCCGCCGGCCACGTCATCCAGGGCTTCTCGCAATTCGTGATGAGCGGCGACTTCGTGATCGGGATCGTGGTCTTCGCGATCCTGATCACGGTCAACTTCCTGGTCATCACCAAGGGCGCGACCCGCATCGCCGAGGTCGGCGCCCGCTTCACCCTCGACGCCATCCCCGGCAAGCAGATGGCGATCGACGCCGACCTCAATGCCGGGCTCATCGACGACAAGGAGGCGCAGCGCCGCCGCCGCGAGCTGGAGGAGGAGAGCGCCTTCTTCGGCTCGATGGACGGCGCCTCCAAATTCGTCCGCGGCGAGGCGGTGGCGAGCCTGATCACCATCGCGGTCAACATCTTCGGCGGCATCATCATCGGCACGACCCGCCACGGCATGCCGCTCGCCACCGCGGCCGACGTCTTCACCAAGCTCTCGGTCGGCGACGGCCTCGTCTCGCAGATCCCGGCCCTGATCGTCTCGCTCGCCGCGGGCCTGCTCGTCTCCAAGGGCGGCACCCGGGGCACCGCCGAGCAGGCGGTGCTCGGCCAGCTCGGCGCCTATCCGCGCGCGCTCACCGTCGCGGCCGCCCTGATGGGCCTGTTCGCCCTGGTCCCGGGCCTGCCCTTCGTCCCCTTCATGGCCCTCGCCGCCCTGATGGGCTTCGTCGCCTACGCGATCCCGCGCCGCCTCGCCGAGAAGAAGGCCGCGGAGGCCGCGCAGCGCGCCCTCGAGGAGGAGCGCAAGGCCGCGGCCGCCAAGGATTCGGTCAAGGAATCCTTGAAAACCCCCGAGATCGAGCTCTGCCTCGGCCGCCACCTCTCGGCCCAGGCCAACACCGCCCGGATCGAGCTCGGCCACCGGGTATCGAAGATGCGCCGCAAGTTCGCGCTGCAGTACGGGTTCGTGGTTCCCGACATCAAGCTGACCGACAGCCCCTCGCTGCCGCCCAAGACCTACCAGATCCGCATCCACGGCACCCTCTCGGCGAGCCAGGAGATCCGCCCCGGCGAGTCGCTCGTGGTGGTGGGCGACGGGCCGCGGCCCGACGTGCCCGGCGAGGAGGTGCGCGAGCCCGCCTTCGGCATGAGGGCGATCTGGGTGCTCGACGCCTACGCGGCCGAGGTGCGCCGCGGCGGCTTCGAGCCGGTGGACGGCACCTCGGTGCTGCTGACCCACCTGTCCGAGGTGATCCGCAACAACCTGCCGCATCTCCTCTCCTACAAGGACATGCGCAACCTCCTCGACCGGCTCGACCCCGAGTACAAGCGGCTCCTGGAGGAGATCTGCCCCTCCCAGATCTCCTATTCGGGGCTGCAGGCGGTGCTGAAGCTGCTGCTGGCGGAGCGCGTGTCGATCCGCAACCTGCACCTGATCCTGGAGGCGATCGCCGAAATCTCCCCCCACGCGCGCCGGTCCGAGCAGATCGCCGAGCACGTGCGGATGCGCATCGCCCAGCAGATCTGCGGCGACCTCGCCGAGGACGGGGTGCTGGCGGTGCTGCGCCTGGGCAGCCGCTGGGACCTGTCCTTCCACCAGAGCCTCAAGCGCGACGCCAAGGGCGAGGTGATCGAGTTCGACGTCGACCCGCGCCTCGTCGAGCAGTTCGGCACCGAGGCCTCCGAGGCGATCCGGGCGCGGCAGAAGGAGGCGCACGTCTTCGCCCTGGTCACCGCCCCGGATGCCCGGCCCTACGTGCGCATGATCATCGAGCGGCTCTTCCCGACCCTGCCCGTCCTGTCGCACCTGGAGATCGCCCGCGGGGTCGAGATCCGCTCCCTCGGGACGATCTCGTGAGCGGGCCGGGCCCCTTCCTGCCCGGGCCCGACCTCTTCCTCGGGATCTTCCTGATGTTCTGCCGCATCGGCGGCTGCCTCCTGGTGGTCCCCGGCGTCTCCAGCGCCCGCATCCCCGTCCAGGTGCGCCTGTTCCTCGCGCTCTCGGTCACCTTCGCGCTCAGCCCCCTGATCCTGCCCCTGTTCAGGGGCCGGCTCGCCGCGCAGGAGCCGGCCGTCACCTTCCTGTGGATCCTCTCGGAGAGCCTGACGGGCTTCCTGATCGGGCTCCTGGGCCGGGTCTTCCTGTTCGTGCTGGAGACCGTGATGACCGCCGTGACCATGGCGGTGGGGTTCGGGACCATCCCGGGCACGCCGATGGAGGGCAACGAGCCCCAGGGCGCCCTCGTCTCCCTGGTGATGGTGGCGGCGACGGCCCTGCTCTTCTCCGCCGGCCTGCACTGGGAGCTGTTCCGCGGCCTCGTCGACTCCTACGCCCGCCTGCCGCCCGGCGAGGGGCTCGGCTCCCAGGCGGCGCTGGTGCAGATCGTCGATCAGATCACCAGCGTGTTCGTGCTCGGCCTGCGCATCACCTCGCCCTTCATCGTCTACTCGATCGTGGTGAACCTCGCCGTCGGTTTCGCCAACAAGCTGACGCCGACGATCCCGGTCTACTTCATCGCCACGCCCTTCGTGATGGTGGGAGGAATCCTGATGCTCTACCTGATCTCCGGGGAGGTGCTGATGCAGTTCCTCGGCTCCTACGCGATCTGGCTGCGGCAGGGCTGAGGCGTGCGCGCGCCCGACCGCCTCGCCCGCGCCAAGCGCCTGATGGCCCTGCAGGAGCAGATGCGGCGCGCCGCCGAGCGGGACCTCGCCGAGACCCGGCGCCGGACCGAGGCGGTCGGCGCCTCCGAGGCCGCCCTCCTCGCCGCCCTCGGCCAGGACGCCGCCGCGGGCCTCTTCCTCGAAGCCGCCGCGCGCCGCGTGAAGGCGCTGGCGGGCGAGAAGGCCGCCCTCGCCGCGCGCGCCGGAGCCGAGCAGGAGACCCTGCGCGAGCGCGCGCTGGCGCAGAAGCGCAGCGAGCGCCAGGTCGCCCGGCTCGACGCCGAGGCCCGGCGCGAGGCGGAGCGGCGCGACCTCGCCGAGCGCATCGAGGGGCTGGTCGCCCAAGGACCGGTCGCCCAAGGACCGGTTGCCCGCGGTGACGCAAGCCTCCCGTAAGCCAGCGGGGCTATCGCTCGCGCATCCTCTCCCGCAACGGCAGGATCCCCGGCAGTCGCCATGAGCATCAAGCCTCCCTCCGACATCGTGCTCGACGTCGCGCGGGCCGCCGACCCGACCCGCCTGCAGGAGGCCGCCGCCAAGCTCGGCACCGCCGGCGGGGCGGTGGACCCCTCCGCCTTCGCGGACGCGATGGCCTCGGCCGGCCTCTCGACGCACATGCCCCTCGACGCGCAGGGCGCGCTCACCGCGGCCAAGTCCGACACCGCGCTCTCGGCCAAGAAGGCGGCCGGCCCCTACCGGCAGTTCGAGTCCTTCGTGCTGCAGCACTTCGTCGAGACGATGCTGCCGTCGAAGGCGAGTTCCGTCTACGGCAAGGGCATGGCGGGCGGCTACTGGAAGTCGATGCTCGCCGAGCAGATCGGCGGCCAGATCGCCAAGGCCGGCGGCCTCGGCATCGCCCGGCTGCTCGCCAACGCCCACCCGGTCCAGACCGGCGAGACCAAGAAGTCCCAACTCTGACCGCCCGAGGCGCCCCCATGCTGATCGCATCCCTGACCCGGCTCGAAGCCACGATCGACGAGGAGACGGAGGCGCTGCTGACGCGCCGGCCGATCGACCAGGACGAGGTCAACCGGCGCAAGAGCCAGAGCCTGCTCGAACTCACCCGCCTCGCCCGCCACCGGGACGAGCCGGCGGATCCCGATCTCGCCGCCTGCCTGACCCGCCTGCGCGACAAGCTCGCCCGCAACCAGGAGGTCGTCGCCCTGAACCTGCGGGCGGTGGAGGAGGTGTCCGAGGTGATCGCCGGCGCCCTGCGCGCGGCGGACTCCGACGGCACCTACGGCCCCGACCACCGCTGAGGCTTCGCGCATGCGCATCGTCGTCACGGGCATCTGGATCTGCGTCGTCACCCTGCTCTCGTGCTACGGCGTCGTCACCTGGGGCGCCGGCCTGTTCGCGCAGAGGACCGAGCCCTACCTCGAAGGGCTCCAGTACCAGAAGCTGCGCGCCATCAACGTGCCGGTCATCGCGGACGGCGCGCTCCAGGGCTACATCGTCACGGTCCTGGTCTTCACCGCGGATGCCAAGCTGATGCACACGGTCGCGGTGCCGCCCAATTCCTTCGTCATCGACGAGGCCTTCCGCCAGATCTACGGCGATCCGAGCCTCGATTTCCGCAGGATGGCCAAGTACAACATCAGCAAGCGCCTCGACGAGATCCGCGCCAAGGTCAACGAGCGGCTGGGCGCCGAGGTGGTCAAGGACGTGCTGGTGGAGGACTTCAACTTCGTGCCGCGCAAGGACCTGCGCTCGTGAGGCGGGCGGGCTGATCCGGGATCCGGTTGATCGCAGCGGATCGCGGATCACGCGCCCGCGCGGCGCATGAGCGAAGCCCGGATCCGCGAGACCCGACCCGGGCCGGTTCACGCCTCACCGAGCAGCCGCTTCACGGCGTCGAGGGTCAGCCGCCCCGCCAGCGCCCTCTCGCGCCCCTCGTCGAGCGCGATGGCGACCCCGCCGCAGACCGCGCCCTGCCCGTGGAAGACGTAGCGCAGCGTGCTCGACGGGTGCAGCACGCCGGGCTTGAGCGAGAGGTAGCCCTGCAGGCCGCCCGGGCGGTCGCTGCGGCCGCTGACCAGGGCGAGGCCGCCGCGCTTGCCGTCCACGAGGCGCGGCACGACCCGCAGGCGCTGCGCCTCGCGGCTCGCCAGCACGAGGCGCGGCCCGGCGAGCGCCACCAGCACGTCGGGCGGGAAGTGCAGGAGCCCCTCGACCGAGAGCGGCCGCTCCTCGGTCTCGAAGCGGTCGAACACCGCCAGCGCGGTCAGGTCGTCGAGGGTCACGATCACCCGGCGGTGGCGGTAATCCGGCCCGTGCACGCTGGTGCCGATCGCGTAGGCGGTGGCCCCGTCGAGGCGCTCCACCTCGGCGAGCCAGCCGGTGCCCGCGCCGGGCTCGCGGCCGTCCGGCCAAGCCACGTTGTGGGCGCGCGCCGAGGTCAGGTAGTGGCGCACCAGCCCGCTCTCGACCTGGCCCGAGCCGCCGGCCTCGACGATCCAGCGCACCCCCTCCGCCGCGAAGACGAAGGAGGTGCAATCCGCGTGGCCGTGGGCGTGGCGCTGCTCGCCGAAGGCGCAGGCGAGGTGCGCCCGGCTCGCCCCCGGCCCCTCCGCCCGCGCGGCGATCAGGCCCGGCCCGCCCCGGGCCGGCACGAGGCTGCCGCGCGCGGCCGTCGCCCGCTCGCCGGGGCCGAGGAGGCGCCCGATCCAGGCCCGGTGGTCGATGCCGTGCGGCGCGTCGCCGAAGGGCGGCAGCCGCCCGCCCGGATCGAGGAGCCCCGCGAGCATGCGCAGGGCGGGCCCCACCCGCCGGCCGATCGTCGGCCCGGGCGCCTCCTCGCCGAGCGCCTCGGCCAGCAGCCGCCCGAGGCTCGCCAGTTCCAGCCGCTGGTGCAGGGACGGGTCCGAGAAGGTGCCGTCCGGGGCGCTGAGCGCCGCGAACCCCTCCTCCAGGGCGTGCCGGGCGAGCGAGAGCCAGAACGGCGAGAGCGGCAGGCGCGGCAGGGCGAGGGCGACCGCCCGCAGCGCCACCGCGGCCTGGACGTGGTGCAGCGTGCGCGCCACGGCATTCTGGCCGATGATCTCCGCGAGG
This sequence comes from Methylobacterium sp. 4-46, assembly GCF_000019365.1. Taxonomy (GTDB): domain Bacteria; phylum Pseudomonadota; class Alphaproteobacteria; order Rhizobiales; family Beijerinckiaceae; genus Methylobacterium. The sequence goes on from NC_010511.1 coordinate 7,169,988, forward strand.
GCGAAGCCGTGCCGCACCGCCTCGCCCGCCAGGGTGCGCAGGGGTTCGACCCGCATCGAGCCGATGCTGAACGGCGCGAGCAGGGCCACGAACACCTCGGCCCGGGCGGCGAGCGCCGCCGGATGCAGGCTGAGCCCGTCGGCCGGATTGCCCCAGGGATTGGCCCGCGACCACGACAGGGCGATCTCGGTCGCCCTTGCGGCATCCGCCGCGGCGAGGGGCAGGAGCCAGCCGAGGGATTGGTACTCGAGCCGCCACGCGGGCGACTGGAACGGGTCCTCGCTCCAGCTCGGCTCGGGCGGCAGGTCCCAGGCGGGGGCCCGGCCGAGGCGGAGCGCGGTCCCGGCCGGGTCCGGCGCCGCGTCCGGGCCGGCCTCGCCCGGCCCGGCGGGCCCGGATTGCAGCCGGCGCAGCCGGTCGAGGAGGAGCGGCACCCCCTCGGCGGGGGCGGGCGAGCCGCGCAGGCCCAGCGCCGCGTCGACCCGGTCGAGGAAGGTGCCGGCGTCGATGACCTCGTCGCCGCACAGGGCCTCCAGGCGCAGCCCGTCCTCCAGCCCGATCTCGACCGGGCCGGTCAGTTCCACCTCGGCCCCCGCCTCCCAGGTGGCGAAGCCGACCCGCACGGCGGCGGCCTTCGGCGGCGGGGTCAGGTCGAGGGTGAAGCGCCGGGCCTGCCGGTGGGCCGGCAGGTTGATGCCGGCCCCGAAATCGGGCGTCGAGACCGTGTCCGGATAGGGCGGCGGGATCGCCTCCCCGGCCGCGTTCCTGTAGGCGACCCGCGCCAGCGCCCCCTCCCGGCCGGTCCGCGCGGCGTGGATCTGCCCGCGCAGCACGAGCGGCCGGCCCGGCACCAGGGCGAGGTCGAGCCAGTCCGGTTCGAGGCCCAGGCGCCGCCGCCGCCGCGGGATGCGGGCCGGCCCGCCCTGGCGCAGCTCCGGCCGGATCACGCCGAAGGGGGCGGCGTTGCGCCAGGAGCGCACGCTCACCGTGGCGTGGCGGGCGGGATCGGGCACCAGGAAGCCGAGGCGCACCATCGCGGCGCGGGTGCCCTCCCCGGCATCGAGGTAGGCCGGCCCGGCGATCCAGGCGCTCTGCGGATCGAGGAGCGTGCGCGACAGGCCCGGCACGTGCTCGAAGTCGAGGCTCGACCTGTCCTCCGCCAGGAAATCCACCCCGACCAGCGCGAAGTCGAGGCTGGCGCCGGCGGTCTCGGCCTCGTCCCAGGCGAGCAGGAAGGCGAATTCCACCCAGGTCTCGGGCCGGAGGTCGGAGAAGGCGAGCACCGCCCGGGCGAAGCGGTTGTTGGCCGCCACGACGTGCTCGTCCGGGCGGGCGCCGGCCGCGGCGCCGCCGGCATAGCTCACCGAGACGGGCAGGAAACGGGGCGCGGCGGGCATGCTCGCGGGCGGGTGGAGGCGGGCGGGCGTCCTGGGGACGGGAGACCGCACCTGCCGGCTGGGCCGCCGGCCTGTCAAGCCGGCGCCGCCCTCCCGTCAGGCCGCGCGCCCCGCCACCGCCCGGTCGCGGATCTGGGTCAGGGTCTGGCCGGGCGTGATCGCGTCGGTGGCGATCTTGAGGTGGATGATCGCGGGCCGGCCGCAGGCGCTCGCCTCCCGGAACGCCGCCGGGAAGTCCTCGGTGCGCTCGACCGTCCAGCCGAGCCCGCCGAAGGCCCGCGCATAGGCGGCGAAATCCGGGTTGACGAGGTCGGTGGCGACGACGCGGTCGGGGAATTCGCGCTCCTGATGCATCCGGATCGTGCCGTAGCTGGCATTGTCGGCCACGATCACCACGAGCGGCAGCCGGTACTGCACGGCGGTCGCGAATTCCTGGCCGTTCATCAGGAAATCGCCGTCGCCGTTGATCGACACCACGGTGCGCTGCGGCCACAGGCGCTTCATCGCCACCGCGGCCGGCACGCCGTAGCCCATCGAGGCCGAGGTCGGGGCGATGTGGGAGGCGAGGCCGCGGAACCGGTAGAAGCGGTGGATCCAGGCCGCGTAATTGCCCGCGCCGTTGCACAGGACCGCGTCGCGCGGCAGCACCTCGCGCAGGTGGATGATCACCTCGCCGAGATTGACCCCGCCCGGCTGCGGCGTCGCCCGCTCGCCCCAGGCGAGGAACTCCGCGTGGGCGGCCCGGGTCTCCTCCCGCCACGGGATGCGGGCCGGGGCCGGCAGCCGCGCCAGGGCGGCGGCGGTGCGCGCGGGCGAGGCGTTGATGGCGAGGAAGGGCTGGTAGACGCGGCCCAGCTCCTCCGGGCCGGCATGGATGTGGACGAGGCGGGTCCGCGGCCCGGGCACGTCGAGCAGGCTGTAGCCCTGCGAGGGGATCTCGCCGAGGCGCCCGCCGAGCAGCACGAGCAGGTCGGCGGCCCTGGCGCGCGCCACCAGCTTCGGGTTGGGGGCGAGGCCGAGATCGCCCGCGTAGTTCGGATGCAGCGCGTCGAACAGGGGGCTGCGCCGGTAGCTGGTGGCGACCGGCAGGTCGAAGGCCTCGGCGAAGCGGGCGATGGCCGCGCAGGCGCCCTCGCTCCAGCGGCTGCCCCCGAGCAGCAGGAGGGGCCGCTCCGCCGAGGCGACGAGGTCGGCGAGCCGCGCCACGTCCTCCTCCCCCGGCGCCGCCTCGACCGGCCGGAAGGGCGGCGCGAGCGGGGCCGCCGTCGCCTCGCTCAGCATGTCCTTGGGCAGCGCCACCACGACCGGGCCGGGCCGCCCGGCCGTCGCCGTCGCGAAGGCGCGGGCCACGAATTCCGGCACCCGGTCGGGGTCGTCGATCTCGGTCGCCCACTTCGCCATCGGGCCGAACACCGCCCGGTAATCGAGCTCCTGGAACGCCTCGCGCTCGCGGAAGCGCCGCTCGATCTGGCCGACGAACAGGATCATCGGGGTCGAGTCCTGCTGGGCGACGTGCAGGCCCGCCGAGGCGTTGGTGGCGCCCGGGCCGCGGGTGACGAAGCAGATCCCGGGCATCCCGGTCGCCTTGCCGTGGGCCTCCGCCATCATGGCGGCCGCCCCCTCCTGGCGGCAGGTCGTCACCGCGATGCCGGAATCCCGCAGCGCGTCGAGGACGGGCAGGAAGCTCTCGCCCGGCACCGTGAAGACGTGGCGCACCCCGTTCGCCACCAGCTGATCCACCAGCACCCGGGCGGCTGTGCGCCCCGGCCTCGCCTCGTCCATCGTGCGGCTCCATGCGGTTGCGTCGTGTGGGCGCTCCGCGCCCGGGCGGGGCCCGTGCGGCGGCGCGGGCGGGCGGATCCCGGCCCGGTCAGGGCCGAAGGCCTCGTCAGGGGCCGAAGATCGCGCCCTCCGTGTAGGGGATCTCCCCCGGCCGGGGCGGGTTCGGGCCGCGGAAGTACCGGGTCTGCTGCCGGGCGAGCGACAGGCCGACGAGGCCCGGCAGCGGCCCGTCGGCGTCGATCAGCACGGTCGGATGGCCGCGCCCGAGGAGGTGGCGCCCGAGCGGCCCGGCGAAGCGCGCGAACTCGGCGAGGTCGCGGCAGTAGATCAGGTGGCGCGTCGGCACCAGCCGCTTGAGGATGCGCCGGGGGGCGAAGACGAAGGGGTGCAGCCCGTCCTGCGCCTCCGCCACCAGGCAGGTGCAGCCGTAGCCGGCATGGGCCTCCAGCAGGTCGCGCTCGGGCAGGTCCGCCAGGCATTCCGGCGCCCGCTCGCCCACCCGGTGGATGCGCACGCGCTCGTGCGGGTCGGCGAGCCAGGGCAGGCTGAGGAACAGCCCGCGGCCGAACGGCTGGAAGCCCTGCCGCTCGATGATCGGCTGGGTGTGCGGGGCCGGCGAGAGATTGAGGTAGGTGACGGTGGGGTCGCGCAGGACCGCGCCGACGAGCAGCGCGGCGTGGCCCGCGAAGGCGGGCTCGGACGACCAGCTCGACAGGTTGCAGCGCACGACCCGGCGCCCGTCCCGCACCGCTTCGGAGAAGATCGTCAGCAGCACCGCGACCGGCCGCCCCCCGGCCTCCAGCAGGTAGCCGAAGCGCGGATAGCTCTCCGGCACCGGCCGCGCCGCCTGCCGGGCGAGGCCGCGCCGCCAGTAGCTCTTCGGCCGGAACCGGAAGCCGCGGCTCAGCAGCCCGGCCACGGCGTCGAGGTCCGCTTCCGTGATCTGCCGCCGGCGCACCGGGCCGCGGACATCTGTAACCATTCCGTTCACCCTACGGAGGCGAAAACCTTGCTGGGCTTTCACGGCGGCTGGTATAGCGGATGAAGAGAACAGGAGATACGCCCGCATGTCCGTAAGGTTAACGATTCTCGATCAAATGAAGAAGATCGCCGAAGAGCAGCAGCGCAAGCTGGCTCCACTGTCGGACAACACGGCTCTGGTCGAGACCGGGCTGGATTCGCTGTGCTTCGCGATCCTGGTGGCGCGGCTGGAGGGCGAACTGAACGTCGATCCATTCACGATGTCGGACGAGATCACCTTCCCGGTGACGGTCGGCGAGTTCATCGCGCTCTACGAGGGCGCCGCCGTCGATGCCGCGGCCTGACCCGGGCTCCCTGCGCGAGGCGCTGGCGGGTGCCGGCGAGACCGGCGGCCGCCTCCTCGGGCGCGAGGCCGCGATCGACTTCGCGGCGCTCACCCGCGCGAGCGCGCTGGGACCGGCCCGCGACGGGCTCGCCGGGCGCGCCGTGCTGGTCGCGACCGCGGACCAGTTCGCGGCCGCCCTGGCGCTGATCGACCTCGACGGGCTCGCCCGCCGGCTCCTCCTCGCCCCGCCCGACCTCGACCCCGCCCACCTGCCGACCCTGCTGGACCGCGCCGGGATCGAGGCCGTGGTAACGGACCTCGCGCCCGCGGCGCGGCCGGATGTCGGCGGCCGCCCGGTCCACGCGATCGGCGCGCCGCGCCCCGCCGCGGCCCCGGCCGCGCCCCGGCTCGCCACCGAATGGGTGCTCCTCACCTCCGGCACCACGGGCGTGCCCAAGATGGTGGTGCACGACCTGGAGGGGCTCGCCGGCGCGATCCGCCCGCGTCCCCCCGGGGAGCCGGCGCCGGTCTGGTCGACCTTCTACGACATCCGCCGCTACGGCGGGCTCCAGATCTTCCTGCGCGCGGTCCTCGGCGGCGCCTCGCTGGTCCTCTCGGCCAAGGACGAGCCGGTGGCGGAGTTCCTCGCGCGCCTCGGGCGCCACGGGGCGAGCCACGTCTCGGGCACGCCCTCGCACTGGCGCCGGGCGCTGATGAGCGCGGGGCTCGGCGCCTTCCGCCCCTCCTACGTCCGGCTCTCCGGCGAGATCGCCGACCAAGCGGTGCTCGACGCCCTGCGCGCCGCCTTCCCGCAGGCCTCGATCGGCCACGCCTACGCCTCCACCGAGGCGGGGGTGGGGTTCGAGGTGACGGATGGGCGCGAGGGTTTCCCCGAGAGCTTCCTCGGCCCCCGCGCGGGCGGCGTGGAGCTGCGCGTGGTCGAGGGCGCCCTGCGGATCCGCTCCGGCCGCACGGCCCGCCGCTACCTCGGCGAGGGCGCGCCGATCCTGCTCGACGCGGAGGGCTTCGTCGATACCGGCGACATGATCGAGATCCGCGACGGGCGCTGCGCCTTCGTCGGGCGGCGCGGCGGCATCATCAATGTCGGGGGCCTCAAGGTGCACCCGGAGGAGGTCGAGGCGGTGATCAACCGGCATCCGCGGGTGCGGATGTCCCTGGTCGAGGGCCGCCGCAACCCGATCACGGGCGCGCTCGTCACCGCCACCCTGGTGCTCGATCCCGGGGAGGCCTCCGTCGAGGCGGTCAAGGCCGAGATCCTGGCCGCCTGCCGGGCGGCCCTGCCCGCCCACAAGGTCCCGGCCGTCCTGCGCGTCGCCGAGGCGCTGCCGGTGACCGGGGCCGGCAAGCTCGCCCGGGGACGCGGTCCGGGCGCCCAGGCCCCGCTTGCCCAGGCTCCCCTTGCCGAGACGCCCCTTGCCGAGACGCCGCCGGAGAGCCGTCATGCGTAACGTCCTCGTCACCGGGGCGAGCCGGGGCCTCGGCCTCGCGATCGCCGTCACCCTCGCCGGCGCCGGCTTCCGGGTCGCGGCGGTGGCCCGCCGCCCGAGCGAGGCGCTCGAGGCGGCGATGCGCGCGGCCGGGCCGGGCGAGCTCCACTTCGCGGCCGCCGACCTCGCGGAGATCGGGGCCCTGCCCGACCTGGTGCGGCGCCTGCGCGAGGCGCACGGGCCGCTCTACGGCCTCGTCAACAATGCCGGTCTCGGCACCGAGGGGCTCCTGGCGATGATGCCGCTCGCCGACATCGAGGCGCTGGTGCGGCTCAACACGCTCGCGCCGATCGTGCTCACCAAGCACGCGGTGCGCGCCATGATGGCCGAGGGGGCCGGGCGCGTCGTCAATGTCAGCTCGATCATCGCCTCGACGGGCTACAACGCGCTCTCGGTCTACGCCGCCACCAAGGCGTCGATGATCGGCTTCACGCGCTCCCTCGCCCGGGAGGTCGGCCCGCTCGGCATCACGGTGAACGCGGTGGCGCCGGGTTTCATCGACACCGAGATGACCGCGGGCCTCGGCGAGGCGGAGCGCCGCAAGATCACCGGCCGCGCCGCCCTGCGCCGGCTCGCCGAGGCGCAGGACGTGGCGAACGCCGTCGCCTTCCTGATGGGCGAGAGCGGGCGCAACATCACCGGCACGGTGATGACGATCGACGCCGGCAGCACCGCCTGACCGCGCCGCGACGCAACCGCGCCCCTCCGGCCGGGTTAACGCACCGGAAGAGTCCGCGGGGCGCGGGAGGAGCGTGATGGGTCTGCTCGATCAGGTGATCGGTTCGGTGCTCGGCAACGTGCTCGGGGGCCAGGGCCGGGCGGGGGGCGGCGCCTCGGCCATGTCGCCCCTCGTCAAGGCGCTGCTGATGCTGCTCGCCTCGCGGGCGCTGCAGGGCGGCTTCGGCGACATCCTCGGCGGCGGCGCCCGCCCGGCGCCGCGCCCGCGCGGCGACGAGGGCTTCGCGCCGCGCCCCGGCCCCGCCGCCGATCCGAACAACCCCTTCTCCGACTTCTCCGGCATGCTCGACGGGCCGGGCGGCCCGGGCCCGCAGGCGGGCGGCAGCGTGCCCAACCCCTTCGACCAGCGCGCCGACCAGTATTCCGGCCTCGACCGCGAGATCCCGGACAATGCCGGCCCGGCCGGGCTCGACCAGCTGATCGACCGCTTCCGCCGCGGTGGGCTCGGCGAGGTGATCGAGTCCTGGATCGGCCCCGGGCAGAATCGCGGGATCGCGCCCCAGCAGCTCGCCCAGGCGCTCGGCCCCGACACGGTCGAGACGCTGAGCCGCGAGACCGGCCTCGAGCGCGACACCCTCCTGACCCAGCTCGCCGCCGTGCTGCCCGGGGTGATCGACGGGCTCACCCCCGGGGGCCGCCCGCCGAGCCGTGACGAGATGCGGAGCTGGTAGGCGGTGGCCTACGAGCTGTTCTACTGGCCGGGCATTCAGGGCCGGGGCGAGTTCGTGCGCCTTGCCCTGGAGGAGGCGGGGGCCGCCTACCGCGACGTCGCCCGGACGCGGGGCTTCGGCGCGCTGCACGACCTCCTGGCGGAGGACGGGCCGCGCCCCTCCTTCGCCTGCCCGATCCTGCGCGACGGCGACCTGATGATCGGCCAGACCGCCGCGATCCTGCTCTATCTCGGCCCGCGCCTCGGCCTCGTCGGCGAGGGTGAGGCCGAGCGGATCCGCACCCACCAGCTGCAGCTGACCGTGGCGGACGCGGTGAGCGAGGTGCACGACACCCATCACCCGATCGCCAGCAGCCTGTTCTACGAGGACCAGAAGCCCGAGGCCGCGCGCGCCGCCCGGATCTTCCGCGAGGCGCGCCTGCCGGCCTATCTCGGCTTCTTCGAGCAGGTGCTCGCCCGCAACCCGCGGGGCCCCGCGCAGCTGGTGGGCGGGCGGCTCAGCTACGCCGACCTCTCGCTGTTCCAGCTGGTCGAGGGCCTGCTCTACGCCTTCCCGCAGGCCGCCGCGCGGGGGCTCGCCGGGGCGCCCAAGCTGGCGGCCCTGCACCGGGCCGTGGGCGAGCGCCCGCGGATCGCCGCCTACCGGGCGAGCGACCGCCGGGTGCCCTTCAACGAGGACGGGATCTTCCGCCGCTATCCGGAGCTCGACGGGTGACGGCGCGGCGGCGCGCGGCCCGCCTCACCCCGCCAGCGCCGCCCGCTCCGCCTCGTAGGCCTCCCGCACCCGCTCCTTGCCGTAGCGCCGCTCCAGCCGCCGCACGGTGAAGTGGGCCCGGGCGATGGCCTGGAAATGGTCCATGAAGGCCGCGTTCACCGCCGCGCCGCCGAGGGCGCCCACCACCGGCACCGCCTGGGCGGCGGCCTTCTGCGACACGACGAGGCCGAAGCGTGCGGCGACCTGCGCCACGAAGCGCATCACCGCCGGGGCGCTCTCGTCGAGGAGCCCGCGGCCCGCCGCGTAGCGCGCCACCTCCGACATCGTCTTGGCCAGCATGCCGCGCACCGCGAAGTAGCCGCTGTCGGTGGGGCTCGGCTCCGGTCCGCCGCGGCCGCCGAGCGCGAAGACCTGCAGGCAGGCCAGCGCCGCCTCGGGCTCGCGCAGGTCCTCGCCCTCGCGCTGGGCGATCTCCGCGATGGAGCGCAGCATCAGGGTCGTGGTGAGCGGCAGTTCCACGGGGATCGTCGCCAGCCCGAAGGCGCCGCCGACCGCGCCCGATACCGCCGCCAGCGCCTTGTGGCCGAAATCCCCCGGCGGGTAGCGCTCCAGCAGGTCGAGGGCGCGGCTGCGCAGGGAGGGCCGCTCGGCCGCCTCGGCCGGCACCACGGCCTGCGCCTCCCCCGCCCGCGGCAGGGTCGCGACCGCCACCCTCAGCGCGCCCCGCATGGCGCCCTCGGTGGCCTGCGTGATGGTCTCGGTCACCGCCTCGGGCAGGGCCCGGCCCAGCATGTCGAGGGGGGCGCCCGCCATGGCCGAGAGCCGGGCCGCGAAGCTCGGACGCTCCAGCACCGCCACCGCCGCCCGCAGCGCCGCGCGGTCCGCGTCGCTGAGCGGTTCGGGCGCGGGAGGGGGGGCCGGCAGCGGGGCGGTCTCGACGGCGACGATCTCGGTCACGGCGCGAACCTCGGGATGGGACCAGGACGGATGAAAGCTGGCGATGCCGGGGCCGGTTCCGCAAGGGCCCGACGGCCGCCCCGCACCCCCCTCGGACGCCGGGGCGGTCGCCCTCGCGGCCGAGGTCGGTTACGAAGGGGCTCCTCACGCAGCCGAGAGACGCGGTCCCCATGGCCACCGACCCGCCCGCCAGCGTGCCCGATTGGGGCGCCCCGGTCATCCGCACCATCGCCATGCCGGCGGACACCAACCCGGCCGGAGACATCTTCGGCGGCTGGCTGATGGCCCAGATGGACCTCGCCGCCGGCAACGTGGCGGCCCGCCGGGCGCGGGGGCGCTGCGCCACCATCGCGGTCGAGGGCATGACCTTCCTGCAGCCGGTCCTGGTGGGCGACGAGGTCAGCCTCTACGCCCGCATCGTCGCGGTGGGCCGCTCCTCGATCCGCATCCAGATCGAGGCGTGGCGCCGCGCCCGCGAGAGCGAGGAGACGATCAAGGTCACGCAGGCCCTCTTCACCTTCGTGGCCATCGACGAGAGCCGCCGGTCGCGGCCGGTGCCGCCCGAGCCGCCCGCCCCCGCCGATGACGGCAGCTTCGGCCCGTGGTCGGTCTGATCCGACATCCGCCGGATGGCGTCGCCATGCGGATGTCGGCTTCGCTCACCCCGCTCAGGCGCGCAAGGTGACGCCCCCGCCCCCGAGATCCGCCTCGGGTGCGGCGGACGGCTCCTCGGGCAGGAAGCGGAGCGCGAGGCACAGGGCCACGACCGGGATGCCGGTCGCCGAGGTGAGGATGAAGAAGGTCGGGTAGCCGACGGCGTCGACGGCGAAGCCCGAGAGGCCGCCCACCCACTTGCCCGGCAGCGCGTAGAGCGAGGAGAGCAGCGCGTACTGCGTCGCCGCGAAGGCCGGCGAGGTCAGGCTCGACATGTAGGCGATCAGCGCCGTGCCCGCGAAGGCGCCCGCGAAGTTCTCGACGCTGATGCTGCCGATGAGGAGCGGCAGGTTGTGCCCGGCCACCGCCACCCAGGCATACATCAGGTTCGAACTCGCCGCCGCGATCCCCCCGATCAGGAGCGCGTTGAGGAGCCCGAGCCGGCTCACCGCGATCCCGCCCGCGAAGGCCCCGGCGATGCCGATCCACACGCCGTAGACCTTCGACACCGTGGCGATCTCGCTGAGCGAGTACTTCATGTCGATGTAGAGCGGGTTGGCCATGATCCCCGACACGATGTCGGGCAGGCGGTAGAGGGTGATCAGGAGCAGGATCAGGGCGAGCCCCGCGCCCTTGCGGGCGGCGAGGTCGGCGAAGGGCTCGACCACCGCCTCGCGCAGCGCCGCGCGCCAGCCGCGCCCGGCGGGCGGGTCGGCCGCCTGGACCTTCGGCGCGGCGAGGCAGCCGGCGATCGCGATCAGCATCAGGAGCGCCATGGTGCCGTAGGCCGGCTTCCAGCCGAACGCGTCGGCGAGGTAGAGCGCGCCCGCCCCCGCGCAGATCCGCGCGAGGCTGTAGCCGAGCTGGTAGGCGGCGAGCATCATGCCCTGGCGCTCGGGCGGCGCCGAATCGATCCGCCAGCCGTCGACCACGATGTCCTGCGTCGCCGACGCGAAGGCGATGGTCAGGGCGCAGACCACCATGTAGCCGAGGGAGCGCGTGGGATCGCCCTGGCTCATCGCGAGGAGCGCGCCCGCCACGGCGAGCTGCGCGGCCAGCATCCAGCCCCGCCGCCGCCCGAGCAGCCGCGCCAGGACCGGCAGGTCGAAGCGGTCGATGACCGGCGCCCACAGGAATTTCAGGGTGTAGGCGAGCGAGACGTAGCTGAGCAGGCCGATGCTGGAGCGCTCGATCCCGGTGCTGCGCAGCCACGCCGACAGGGTCGCGAAGACGAGCAGGATCGGCAGCCCCGCCCCGAAGCCGAGGAGCAGCATCAGGGCCATGCGGCGGTCGCGCACGACGTCGCGCAGGGTCTGGCGGGTGCCCTCGAGCCAGCCGGTGGTCATCGCAACCTCGTCCTCAGCCTTCGCGCCGCACTCCGCCAGAGGAGTGAGGCTGCATGATGGTTGCTGCGCCGTTAACGCGGACCGGGGGCGGCGGGACCATCCGGCCCGAGAGGCCGTCGGCGAAAAACCGTTGGCGAAAAACCGTTGGGAAGAGGCCGCGTGGCCCTGGAACCGAAGGTTGTCCGGGTGGTTCGCTCATGGAACAGTCGTGTTTCCGGAGGCGGCCCGCTCCGGATGGCGGGGCGCCGCGGCGCCGGGCAGCGCGGGCGGAGCGAGGCGATGGCCGGGGCGGCCCGACGATCGACCAGGGGTGCGGAGAAGCGGCCCGGGGCCGAGGCGCCCGGGCTCGACGACGCGTTCGCGGCGGCGATCCGCGCGAGCGGCGTGCCGATGGCGCTCGTCGAGGCGACGACGCCCGGCCACCCGATCGCCTTCGTGAACGAGGCCTTCTGCCAGCTGACCGGCTACGCGCCCGACGAGCTGCTGGGGCGCGGCTGCGGGCTGCTGCGCGGCCCGGGCACCGGGCGGCTCGCCGCGGCGCGGCTGCGCTCGGCGGCGACGCGCGGCGTGCGTGCGCGGGCGGAGGTGGAGGGCCTGCGCAAGGACGGCGCGCGGCTGCGCCTGTCGGTGGCGGTGAGCCCGGTGCGGAACGCGGCGGGGGCGCGCCACGCCTTCGCGGTGGTGAGCGAACTCGCCGCCCCGGTCCCGGCCGAGCGGCTCGCCGATCTCGAGGCGGCCCTGGAGCGGCGCACCGCCCTGCTGCACGAACTCGACCACCGGGCCAAGAACACCCTGCAGGTCGTCGCCTCGCTGGTGCTGCTGCGCGCCCGCCGGGCGCCGGATGCCGCCTCGCGGGCCGTCCTCGACCGGATGGCGGAGCGGATCGGCGCCCTGGCCGCGGTGCAGCGCCACCTCGCCGGCCGGGACGAGGACCGCCGCCTCGACCTCGGGGCCCTCGCCGAGGAATTGGCGGGCGAGGTCGCGGCGGGCGTCGAGCGGGACCGCGTGACGGTCGCCGCGGAGGTCGCGCCGGTGCTGGTCCCCGCCGTCCAGGCCGTGCCGGTCGGGCTCCTCCTGCACGAACTGGCGAGCAACGCCGCCCGCCACGCCTTCCCGGACGGCCGGCCCGGCCGGGTGCGGATCCGCGCCGCCCGCGAGGCGGACGGGCTGGTGCTGGAGGTCGCCGATGACGGGATCGGCTTCTCGCCCGAGGGCGACGGGCGGGAGGGCTTCGGGCTCAGCCTCGTCGCCATGCTGGTGCGCCAGCTGCGCGGCACGCTCACCTGGGATGCGATGCCGGGGGGCACGCGGGCCCGGATCGTGCTGCCGGACGGCGGATAGCTGACCCTGGATCGCCGCGCGGGTTCGAAGCGCATCGCCCGCGCGGCGCTTGAGCGACGCCCACATCCGTCATCCCGAAGGGATCAATCCGATTTAAAGACTATGTTCTGGCGATCCGATCAGCGCAGCCGAAATCGTGGCCGGCCCTGGCCGGATGCCATGCCGGACCGATTGCCAGCTCTCCGTCCGACGCCCACCCCGCGCACATCGAAACAAGACGCCGGAGGCCGAGATCGTGCCCAAGCGCGGCGCAAGTCTGAACGGATCAGGCGGATGCCGGATCACGCCTTCCGCGCCGCCTTCAGCCGGTAGAGGGCGTCGAGCGCTTCGCGCGGGGTGAGCCCGTCCGGATCCAGGCTGTCGAGGAGGTCGCGCAGGGGATCGGCCTTCGGGGCAGGGGGCGGCGCGGGCGGTGCCGGCGGCAGCGCGGAAAACAGCGGCAGCTCGGCCGGGGGCCGCCGCCCGCGCCCACCCTCCCCCTTCTCCAGGTCGGCCAGGATGACCTTGGCGCGGGCGATCACCGAGGCTGGCAGCCCCGCGAGCCGCGCCACCTGCAGGCCGTAGGAGCGGTCCGCGGCACCCGGCACCACCTCGTGCAGGAAGACCACGTCGCCCTCCCACTCGGTGACCTTGAGGGTCGCGTTCGACAGCCGCTCCAGGCGCTTGGCGAGGCCCGTGAGCTCGTGGAAATGGGTCGCGAACAGCGCCCGGCAGCCCGTCACCTCGTGCAGGTGCTCCAGGCAGGCCCAGGCGATCGACAGCCCGTCGAAGGTCGCGGTGCCGCGCCCGATCTCGTCGAGAACCACGAGGGAGCGCCGCGTCGCCTGATTCAGGATCGCGGCGGTCTCCACCATCTCGACCATGAAGGTCGAGTGGCCCCGCGCGAGGTCGTCGGCCGCGCCGACCCGCGAGAACAGCCGGTCCACCAGCCCGAGATGGGCCGCGCGCGCCGGCACGAAGGCCCCCATCTGGGCCAGCACCGCGATCAGCGCGTTCTGGCGCAGGAAGGTCGATTTGCCGCCCATGTTCGGGCCGGTGACGACCAGGATCCTGCCGGCCTCCCGGCCGGAGCCGGCCTCGCGGCCGGAGCCGGCCTCGCGGCCGGGGCCGGCCCTCTCCCCCGACAGATCGCAGGAATTGGCGATGAAGGGTTCGCCCGCCTGGCGCAGGGCCGCCTCCACCACCGGGTGGCGGGCGCCCTCGACCCGGAAGGTCAGGCTCTCGTCGAGGACGGGCCGGACCCAGCCGAGTTCGACCGCGAGCTCCGCCTGCGAGGCCGCCACGTCCAGCGCCGCGAGCGCGGTCGCCGCGGCGGTGATCGCCTCCGCCCGCCCCATCACGGCGGCCGCGAGCGCCTCGAAGGCCGCGAGTTCCAGGGCCAGCCCCCGGCCCGCCGCGTTGGCGATCCGCGATTCCAGCTCCCCGAGCTCCACGCTGGTGAAGCGCATCGCGTCGACCATGGTCTGGCGGTGCACGAAGGTGCCGCGCCAGGGATCCTTGAGCAGGGTCTCGCCGACCGCCTGCGGCACCTCGATGAAGAAGCCCAGCAGGTTGTTGTGCTTGATGCGCAGGGTGCGGCAGCCGGTCTCCTCGGCGTAGCGGGTCTGCAGCCCGGCGACGAAGCGGCGGGAATCGCTCTGCAGCGCCCGCGCCTCGTCGAGTTCGGGCGAGTGCCCCTCGCGCACGAAGTTGCCGTCGCGCTTGGACAGGGGCAAGTCGTCGGCGAGCGCCCCCTGCAGGGTCTCGACGAGCCCGTCGCCGACGCTGGCGAGGAGCCGCGCCGCCTTGCCGATCTCGGCCGGCAGCGCGCCCGCCCCGGCGAGGCGCGTCGCGATGCTGCGCGCCGCGTCGAGCCCGTCGCGCAGGGCGGCGAGGTCGCGCGGCCCCGCCCGCCCGACCCCGACCCGGGACAGCGCCCGCGCCATGTCGGGCGCCCGGGCGAGGTCGGCGCGCAATTCGGCGCGCAGGCCGCCCTCGGCGACCAGGAAGGCCACCGCGTCCTGGCGGCGCCGGATCAGCGCGAGGTCGGTCGAGGGGCTGGCGAGGCGCTCGGCGAGGAGCCGGGCGCCGGCCGCCCCGACCGTGCGGTCGATGGCCGCCAGCAGGCTGCCGGCGCGCTCGCCCGAGAGCGTGCGGGTGAGTTCGAGATTGGCCCGGGTCGCCGCGTCGATCAGCAGGGTGCCGCCCGCGGCGTGGCGCGCGGGCGGGCCGAGCGGCACCTTGGCGCCGAGCTGCGTGCGGGCGATGTAGTGCAGCACGGTCCCGGCCGCCGCCACCTCGGCGCGGCCGAAGGCGCCGAACCCGTCCAGGGTGGCGACGCCGAACTGCTCCCTGAGCGCCCGCTCGGCCGAGGCCGGGTCGGCCTCGCCGCGCCCGAGGGGCGTCACCGAGGCGGAGGTGTCGCGCCACAGCCGCGCGAGGTCGGGATCGGCGTGGATCGCCTCCGCCACCACGATCTCGCGGGGGTCGAGCCGGGCGAGTTCGGCGGCGAGCCCGGCGCCGTCCACCTCCGAGAGGGTGAAGCGGCCGGTCGAGATGTCGACCGCCGCGATGCCGTAGGTCCAGCCGGTCTCGGAGGCGCGCCGCCGGGCCAGCGCCACCAGCAGGTTGGCGCGGGCCGGGTCGAGCAGCCGCTCCTCGGTGATCGTGCCGGGGGTGACGAGGCGCACGACCTCGCGCCGCACCACCGATTTCGCGCCGCGCTTCTTCGCCTCGGCAGGGTCCTCGGTCTGCTCGCAGACCGCGACCCGGTGGCCGAGCGCGATCAGCCGCTGCAGGTAATCGTCCGCCCGGTCAATCGGCACCCCGCACATCGGGATGTCCGCCCCCGCGTGCTTGCCGCGCCGGGTCAGCACGATCCCGAGCGCCCGCGAGGCGATCTCCGCGTCCTCGAAGAACAGCTCGTAGAAATCCCCCATCCGGTAGAACAGGAGCAAGCCCGGATTGGCCGACTTGATCTCGATGTACTGCGCCATCATGGGCGAGGCCACCGCCTCGGCGGGCGGCGGCGCGCCGCGCCGCCCGCGCGGGGGCGGGGCGTCCTGCGCCGGCTCGTGGGGCTCGTCGCGGGTCGGGCGCCGGCCGAAATCGCTGTCCATCGTCATCGGCCCGGACTCTAGCAGACGGTCCCGGTCCTTCCAGGCGAGGCCCGAGTTCTCCCCGGGGATCATCGGGTCCGCCTCAGTGCCGGGCGCCGCCCGCGATCTCGGCCTCCACCTCCGCCGGATCGAGGTCGTAGTGGCGCGAGCAGAACTCGCAGGTGATGCCGATGCGGCCGTTCTCGCCGACCATGTCGCGCCGGTCCTCGTCCGAGAACCGGCGGATCATGGTCATCACCCGCTCGCGCGAGCAGCGGCAGGCCTCGTGCACGCCCTGGGCCCCGAAGACCCGCACGCCGCGCTCGTGGAAGAGGCGGTAGAGCAGGCGCTCGCTCGACACGGTCGGGTCGACGAGTTCGTGGTCCTCGGTGGTGGCCACCAGGGACTTCGCCTCGACCCAGGCATCGTCCTCCGGCACCCCGCGCTCGTCGAGGCGCGCGTGGCCCTCCGGGACGTCGCCGGGCGGCAGGTCGGCGGCGCGGGCCCGCTCGGGGGATTGCGGCAGGAACTGCACCAGCAGCCCGCCGGCCCGCCAGCTGCGCGTCCCCTCCTCCAGCCGCTCGGCCACCGCGAGGCGCACCCGGGTCGGGATCTGCTCGGACTGGCGGAAATACTGGTGCGCCGCCTCCTCGAAGCCCTGGCCGTCGAGGGCGACCACGCCCTGGTAGCGGCTCTGGGCCGAGCCCTGGTCGATGGTGAGCGCGAGGTGGCCCTGGCCGAGGAGGTCCGCGGTGCCCTGGCGGCCGCCCAGCGCCGCGAGGCGCTCCGCGTCGAAGCGGGCGGTGGCGCGCAGGCGGTCGGGCGCCTCGAAATCCACCACCACCATGTCGACCGCGCCGTCGGTCTTGGTTTGGAGCTGGAAGCGGCCCTCGAACTTGAGCGAGGCGCCCAGCAGCACGGTGAGCGCCGCCGCCTCGCCGAGCGCCCGGGCGACCGGGTCGGGATAGCCGTGGCGGCGCAGGATCGTGTCGACCGCGGGGCCGAGCCGCACGATGCGGCCGCGCACGTCCAGGGGCTCGACCGCGAAGGGCAGCACCACGTCGTCGCGGCCCTCGGCCGGGAGATCGGTGTCGTGGGGGGTGTCGGAGCTCATGTCCTCTCCGGGGCCGGGGGCGGGACGCCGCGCCGGCGCGCTCGAACGGATCGATGGTCTCCCGGCGGCGCGGCTCCACGGCTCCGCGCCCGCCGGGGACGGCGGGGTCGCGGGAAGCGCTCGGGGTGGAACCGCCGCGTCGAGAGACCGGCCTGTCCACCCGATATGGGGAGCCGCCCGCCGCTTTTCACGCCTCCACGGCGCCGAGGCACCAGGCGAGGATGCCCTTCTGGGCGTGGAGGCGGTTCTCGGCCTCGTCGAACACCACCGATTGCGGCCCGTCGATCACCTCCGCGGTGACCTCCTCGCCGCGATGGGCCGGCAGGCAATGCATGAAGACCGCGTCCTTGGCGGCGGCCCGCATCAGTTCCCCGTTGACCTGGTAGGGCATCAGCAGGTTGTGGCGGTGCGCCTCGTCCTCGTCGCCCATCGAGACCCAGCAATCGGTCACGACCGCGTCCGCCCCGGCGGCCGCCTCGAAGGGATCGGCCGTGACGGTGACCTGGGCGCCCTCGGCCCGCGCCCAATCGAGGAGTTCGGGCTTGACCGGGAGCTCCGGCGGGGTCGCGATCCGCAGGCGGAACTCGAAGCGCGCCGCCGCATGCGCCCAGGAGGCGAGGACGTTGTTGGCATCCCCCGACCACGCCACGGTCCGGCCCCGGATCGGCCCGCGATGCTCCTCGAAGGTCAGCACGTCCGCCATGATCTGGCAGGGATGCGAGAGCTTGGTCAGCCCGTTGATCACCGGGACCTCGGCGTGGCGGGCGAGTTCCCGCATCATGTCGTGGTCGAGGATGCGGATCATGATCGCGTCGACGTAGCGCGACAGGACGCGCGCCGTGTCGGCGATGGTCTCGCCGCGGCCGAGCTGCATCTCCTTGCCGGTGAGCATCAGCGTCTCGCCGCCGAGTTCCCGCATGGCGACGTCGAAGGAGACGCGGGTGCGGGTCGAGGGGCGGTCGAACACCATCGCCAGGATCTTGCCGGCGAGCGGGCGCTCGGCCGGCGGCTGGCCCTTGCGGCGGCGGCTCTTCAGGTCGGCGCAGGCGTCGAGCACGCCGCGCAGCTGGCCGGCGGAGAGGTCCGTCAGGTCGAGGAAGTGCCGCGGACCGGTCGTGAAGGGGCCGTTCATCACTCGGCGGCTCCCCGCATCGTGGCTTCGAGGGAGGAGGACGCGGCCTCGAGGCGGTTCACCGCCTCGGCGACCTCGGCCTCGCCGATGATCAGCGGCGGCAGGAGCCGCACCACGTTGTCGCCGGCCGGGATCACCAGCAGGTGCTCGGCCCGCGCCGCCGCGGCGAACTCGGTGTTGGGGACCACGCAGCGCAGGCCCGTCATCAGGCCCTCGCCGCGCACCTCCGCGATCACGCCGGGATGCCGGTCCTTGAGCGCCGCGAGGCGCTGCTTGAGCAGCAGCCCGGTCCGGCGCACCTGCTCCAGGAAGCCCGGCGCCAGCACCACGTCGAGGACGGCGTTGCCCACCGCCATGGCGAGCGGGTTGCCGCCGAAGGTGGTGCCGTGGCTGCCCACCACCATGCCGCGCGCCGCCTCGCGCGTCGCGAGGCAGGCGCCCATCGGGAAGCCGCCGCCGATGCCCTTGGCGGCCGACAGGATGTCGGGGGTCACGCCCGACCATTCGTGCGCGAAGAGCTTGCCGGTGCGCCCCATCCCGGTCTGGACCTCGTCCATGATCAGGAGGAGCCCGTGCCGGTCGCAGAGGCCGCGCAGGGTGCGCAGGAATTCGGGCGACACGACCCGCAGGCCGCCCTCGCCCTGGATCGGCTCGATCATCAGGGCGGCGGTCTCGGGCGTGATGGCGTGCGCGAGCGCGTCGAGGTCGCCGTAGGGCACCTGGTCGAAGCCCTCGACCTTCGGCCCGAAGCCCTCGATGTACTTCTGCTGCCCGCCCGCCGCGATGGTGGCCAGGGTGCGGCCGTGGAAGGCGCCCTCGAAGGTGACGATCCGGAACCTCTCCGGGTGCCCGCCCGCCGCGTGGTACTTGCGCGCCATCTTGATGGCGGCCTCGTTCGCCTCCGCGCCGGAATTCGAGAAGAACACCACGTCCGCGAAGGTCGCGTCGATCAGGCGCTGCGCGAGGCGCTCGCCTTCCGGGATTTCGAACAGGTTGGAGACGTGCCAGACCTTGCGCGCCTGCTCGGTCAGCGCCTCGACGAGGTGCGGGTGGGCGTGGCCGAGCGCGTTGACGGCGATGCCGGCGCCGAAGTCGAGGTATCGCGAGCCGTCTCGGGCGACGAGCCACGCGCCCTCCCCGCGTTCGAACGATACCTTGGCCCTGGCATAGGTCGGCAAGAGGGCGGACGTCACGATTCCGTCTCCGTCGCGGCCGCCCCCGCAGAAAGGCGGCCAAAAAGAAAGCGCCGCCTCGAAGGGCGGCACGCGCGCGAATACTAGGGATCGGGGCCGGCCTGTCAACGCCGGGGCCCGCGCGGCGGCGGCGCCCCGCCGCTTGCCTGTGGCAGGCTTGCCATGAGGGCCCTCCTCGGGCGAGACAGCCGCCACCGATTCGACGCACATTGGGAGACCCGCATGAGCGCCACGTTCGACCGCCTGAAGGATCTCGGCCTCGTCCTGCCCCCGGCCGCCGCCCCGGTGGCGAACTACGTCCCGTTCAAGCGGGCCGGCAACCTCGTGGTGGTCTCCGGCCAGCTCTGCTTCGGGCCGGACGGCCAGCTCGATTCCCGCCACAAGGGCAAGGTCGGGGCCGAGGTGAGCCCCGAGGCGGCCACCGAGGCCGCCCGCTTCTGCGCCCTCAACGTGCTCGCCCAGCTCCAGGCGGCGGTCGGGAACCTCGACGACGCGGTGGTGAGCTGCATCCGCCTCGGCGGCTTCATCAACACGGCGCCGGGCTTCTCGGCCGTCGCCGGGGTGATGAACGGCGCCTCGGACCTGATGGTGCAGGTGCTCGGCGAGCGCGGGCGCCACGCCCGCTCGACGGTCGGCGTCGCCGAACTGCCCCTCGACGCGGTGGTCGAGGTCGAGGGCATGTTCGAAGTCCGATGACCCCGGCCCTCGCCCCCGCCTGGCTGACCGCGCGGCCGATCGCGCATCGCGGCCTGCACGACCG
This sequence comes from Methylobacterium sp. 4-46, assembly GCF_000019365.1. GTDB lineage: Bacteria > Pseudomonadota > Alphaproteobacteria > Rhizobiales > Beijerinckiaceae > Methylobacterium. The sequence continues at coordinate 7,189,678 of NC_010511.1, forward strand.
CGCCGCCGGCCTGCCCGAGAACTCGCTCGCGGCGGCCGAGGCGGCGATCGCCCTCGGCTACGCGATCGAGTGCGACGTCCAGCTGAGCCGGGACGGCGAGGCGATGGTGTTCCACGACGAGGCGCTCGGGCGCCTCTGCGGCGCGCCCGGCCTGGTGCGCGAGCGGGACGCCGCCGACCTCGCCGGGCTCTCCCTGCTGGGCGGCCCGGAGCGCGTTCCGACCCTGCCCGCCTTCCTCTCCCGCATCGCCGGGCGCACGCCCCTCGTCGTCGAGGTGAAGTCGCGCTTCGACGGCGACCTCGCGCTCGCCCGCCGCACCGCCGAGGTGGTGGCGGCCTATGCGGGGCCGGTGGCGCTGAAATCCTTCGATCCGGCGGTGGTGGCGGCCCTTGCCGACCTCGCGCCCGGTCTGCCGCGCGGCATCGTCGCCGAGAGCCGCCGGGAGAACGATGCCGAGGAGGGCGCCTATGCGGGGATGAGCCCGGAGGCGCGGGCGAGCCTCGCCCACCTCCTGCACTTCGCCGAGAGCCGGCCGGACTTCCTGTCCTGGCGGGTCGACGACCTGCCCAACGCGGCCACCCACCTCGCCCGGCTGCTGGGCGGGCGCCCGGTCATGACCTGGACCGTGCGCACGCCCGCGCAGGTCGCGCGGGCGCGGCTCCACGCCGACCAGATGGTGTTCGAGGGCTTCCGGGCCTGACGGGGCCCGCCCCTACACGAAGTGCTTCGAGAGTTTGAGGCCCTGGGCCTGGTAGTTCGAGCCGGCCTGCTCGCCGTAGAGGGCGGCCGGCCGCTCGGCCATGCGCTCGTAGACCAGCCGCCCGACGATCTGGCCGTCCTCCAGCATGAAGGGCACGTCGCGGGAGCGCACTTCCAGCACCGCCCGCGCCCCCGCCCCGCCCGCCTCGGCATGGCCGAAGCCCGGATCGAAGAAGCCCGCGTAGTGGACGCGGAACTCGCCCACCAGGGGGTCGAAGGGCACCATCTCGGCGGCGAAGTCCGGCGGCACTTGCACGCATTCCTTCGAGGCCAGGATGTAGAACTGGCCGGGATCGAGGATCAGCGTGCCCGAGCCGTCCGCCCGCAGGGGCTCCCAGAACTCCCCGACCGGGTAGGCGCGCGGCCGGTCGACGTCGACGAGGCCGGTATGGCGCTTGGCCCTGTAGCCGATCAGCCCGTCGAAGCCCGCGAGGTCCACCGACACCGCCACCCCGCCCTGGAAGGAGGGATCGGGCGCGCTGACGAGCGGGCTCTGCGCGTGCAGCCGCGCCAGCGCCTCGTCGCCGAGGCGCACGGACCCCTTCCGGAAGCGGATCTGGGACAGGCGCGAGCCGGTGCGCACCAGGACCGGGAAGGTGCGCGGCGAGATCTCGGCGAAGAGCGGCCCGGCATAGCCGGGCTCGACCATGTCGAACTCGCGCGCCTGGTCGGTGATCACCCGGGTGAAGACGTCGATGCGGCCGGTGGAGCTCTTGGGATTGGCGCTCGCCGCGAGGTCGGGCGGCAGGGCGAGGCCCTCCTGCAATTCGGCGATGTAGACGCAGCCCGTCTCCAGCACGGCGCCCTGGCGCAGGTCGATCTCGTGCAGCTTGAGCTTGGCGAGGCAGGCGGCGACGTCCCGGGTGCGGCCGGGCAGGAAGCTGGCGCGGACCCGGTAGGCCTTCCGCCCCAGGCGCAGGTCGAGGCTCGCGGGCTGGACCTGGTCGTCCGCGAAGGGCGCCTCGGTGCGGATCACCCCGGCCGCGCGCAGGCCCACGATGCTCTCCGCCGCCTGTATTCCGTCGCGCAACGCCACCATGACCGGTCCTCTCCGGGCGAATGTCGTAGACGGGCCTTTCGGATGCGTGAAGGTCCCGGCGGAATGCGCACGCGCCGCGCTGCCGATTGACGCGGGTGGCGGCGGACCGTACCACGGCGCGGCTGGGCGGCGGCTCCGGTTTTCGGGGCGGCCGCGACCCCGGAGGCTCCCGGATGTACAAGGCCGAGACCCGCGGCATCAGCGTGACCGTCACGCCCCGTTTCGTGGAGGAGGAATCCTCGCCGGACGAGAGCCGCTACTTCTTCGCCTACACGGTCGAGATCACCAATAACGGGCGTGACAAGGTGCAGTTGCGCTCGCGGCACTGGCGCATCGTCGACGGGCGGGGCGCCCTCCAGGAGGTGCGCGGGGCCGGGGTCGTCGGCAAGCAGCCGGTGCTCGGGCCGGGTGAATCGTTCAGCTACACGAGCGGCTGCCCGCTGCCGACGCCGAACGGCACCATGGAGGGCACCTACACGATGGCGACGGCGGACGGCGAGAGCTTCGAGGCAGCGATCCCGGCCTTCTCCCTCGACGTGCCGCACGTGCGCCGGGTCATGCACTGAGCGCATCGCCGCGCCGCTGGACGGGGGCCCGGAGCCGCGTAGGCTGCGCAGCGCCCTCGTTCACGTCTTCCGGATCCCGATGACCCATGCCGGCCCGACCCTGACGCCGCTCGCCCTGCTCGAGCGGCTCGTTGCCTTCGACACGAGCAGCGAGAAGTCGAACCTTCCCCTGATCGCCTTCGTGGAGGAGTACCTCGCGGGGCTCGGCGTGCCGTTCGTCCGCGTGCCCAACCGCGCCGGCGACAAGGCCGCGCTCTTCGCCACGATCGGCCCGATGCGGGACGGCGGCGTCGTGCTCTCCGGCCACACCGACGTGGTCTCCCCCGCCGGGCAGGACTGGACGAGCGACCCCTTCCGGCTGCGGCTGGCGGAGGGGCGTCTCCACGGCCGCGGCGCCGTCGACATGAAGGGCTTCTGCGCGCTCTGCCTCGGCCTCGTGCCGGAGATGCTCGCCGCCGACCTCGCCCGGCCGATCCACCTGCTCCTCTCCTACGACGAGGAGACCACCTGCCTCGGCGTCGTGGACGCGATCGCCCGGTTCGGCATCGACCTGCCGCGCCCGGGCGCCGTGATCGTCGGCGAGCCGACCGGGCTCGAAGTGGCGGACGCGCACAAGAGCGTCGCCACCTTCGTGACCACGGTGCTGGGCCACGAGGCCCACTCGTCGAAGCCCGCCCTCGGGGCGAACGCGGTGATGGCGGCGGCCGAACTCGTGGCCGAGCTCAACCGGATCGCCGACGAGCTCATCGCCCGCGGCGACCCGAGCGGCCGCTTCGATCCGCCCTACTCGACGGTGCATGTGGGGGTGATCGGCGGCGGCACCGTGCGCAACATCCTGCCGGGGCGCTGCACCTTCGAGTGGGAGTTCCGCGGCCTGCCCGACCTCGACCTCGACGAGGTCCCGCGCCGCTTCGCGGCCGCCGCCGAGACGGTGGCGCGCGAGCGCCTGAACCGCTTCGGCCCCTACGGGCGCATCGAGACGGTGCGGGACGCCTCCGTGCCGGGGCTGTCGCCGGATCCGGGCTCGGCCGCGGAGCGGCTGGGCCTGCGGCTCGCCGGGCGCAACCGCACGATCTCGGTGCCCTACGCCACCGAGGCGGGCCGCTTCCAGCGCGAGGGCCTGCCGACCATCGTCTGCGGCCCGGGCTCGATCGACCAAGCCCACCAGCCCGACGAGTACATCACGGTCGCGGCCTTCGAGGCGGGCGAGGCCTTCCTGCGCGGCCTCATCCGCGATTGCGCCGCCTGATCCCGACGCTCATGCCCGATGAGCGCCGGTTCCGGGCTCGGCCCTTCGCCAAGCCGCTGGCTTGCGTCGATGCGTCGAGAGTGTCGGCGGCCCGGGGCCGTGGCCACGGTCCCGCCCGCCGCGCCCTCACGCCGCCTCGGCCTCGGGCGGTCGCGGCGGGCGGGCCGCGCTGACCCGGTTCCGGCCCTCCGCCTTGGCGCGGTAGAGGGCCAGGTCGGCCTCGGCGATCAGCCGGTCGAGGGCGTCGCGGTCGACCGCTCCGGCGCTCTCGGCGACGCCGATGCTCACCGTGACGATCCCCTCCGGGGCGAGCGGGTGCGGCCGGTCGAGCCCGGCCACGGCGGCCCGCGTCGCCTCGGCGGCGCGCAGGAGCTCGCCGGGCGCCGGGTCGGCCAGCAGGGCGACGAATTCCTCGCCGCCGTAGCGCGCCACGAGCGCCGCCTCCGGCAGGCTCGCCCGGATCGCCGCCGCGACCGCCTCCAGGCAGCGGTCGCCGGCGGCGTGGCCGGCGCTGTCGTTCAGGCGCTTGAACGCGTCGATGTCGGCGAGGAGGATGCCGACGGGCCGGCCCCGCCCCGGCTCCCGCCACAGCCCGGCGAAGGCCGCGTCGAAGCCCCGGCGGTTCAGCAGCCCGGTGAGCGGGTCGGTGTCGGCCTGCACGGCGAGGCGCGCGTTGGCGGCGGCGATCTGCCGGCCCTGGATGGCGCTCTTCAGCCGCAGCAGGAAGGCGTGCTGGAGCAGGCTGTTGATCGCGTGCCGGGCCACGATCATGCCGTAGGTCACGCAGGCGCAGTAGAGCGTCACCCCGGCGGTCCGCGACCAGGGTTCCGGCCCCGCCAGCCCGAAGCCGAGGAACATCCCGATCGCCACGACGGCCGCCGCCACCGTCCAGCGCAGCTGGACCGGCACGATCACCAGCCCGGTCGCGATGCCGAACAGGCCGCAGAGCAGGTAGTCGTGGCTGCCCAGCCGCGTCAGCGGGCCGAGCAGGCCGGCCGTCACCATCATGGCGGCCACCGCGAGAGGCAGGGTCAGCCCCTCGATCCAGGCCGGCCGCGGGCGCCGCCAGACCCCGATCAGCGCCCCGTAGAGGGTCGGGATGACGAGGCCGCGCATCGCCAGCGACGGGCCGAGCAGGCCGGGATTGAACAGGATGTCGAGCCCGATCGTGACCAGGCTGATCGTCACCACCCCGGCCAGCCACGCCCGCGCGATGCGGCCGCGGGCCCGCCGCGAACTCTCGGCGAACAGCCGCGCCAAGCGGCCGCGGAGGATGACGGCGCCCATGCGGCGGCGCAGGGCCTCGTCGGCCTCCTGAAGCAGGAGGCGTTGCTCCTCCGCGCCGAGCGCGTCGAGGAGCGCGGCCACGCGGTCGGAACGAATTCTCCCGGAGCGCACCATCGCCAGCCGTTCCGCCCCCACCATGAGCCCCGCGAGGGGCAATCCATCCCTCGGCCTGCTCTAAGGGCACGATCGGCCCTCCACCGTTAAGGCAGGATTGATGCGCGCTCGAAATAGTCTGCGGTCCTGAGGTTCTGCTTCGATAGATTGACCGAGGGTCGGACTGACCGAGCGTGCTGCTCGACGCGACGATGACGCCCGGTCCCTCCCCGGGTGCCGATCGGTCCGGCCGGATCGCCGCCCGCTCAGCCGGCGGGCCGGCGGGCGAGCGCGAGGCCGAGCCCGGCCCCGATCAGGCCGAGGCCGGAGAGGCGGTTGCGCCAGCGCCCGGGCAGGCGCAGCGCCCCGCGCAACCGCCCCGCGAGGACGGCCCAGAGACTGTCGAGGCCGGCCGCGATGGCCAGGAAGGTGGCGCAGAGGAGCAGGAGCTGGCCCGGGGCGTCGCCGTCCGGGGTCAGGAATTGCGGCAGGAAGGCCGCGTAGAACAGCAGCGTCTTCGGATTGACCAGCGCGACGAGGAACCCGCGCCCGATCATCGCGCGGGCGCCGCCGGGGGCGGGGCGGGCCGCCGCGAGGTCGAGGGGCGGCGCGCGCCACGCGCGCAGGCCGAGCCAGACCAGGTAGGCCGCGCCGAGGAGGCGCAGCCAGCCGAACCAGCCCGCCAGGGCGGCGAGGAGCGTCGTCGCGCCGAGCGCCGTCAGCGCGAGCTGCACCGCCATCGCGGCGCTCGTCCCCGCCACCGTGGCGAGGCCGGCCCGCGCGCCGTGCGCGAGGCTGTTCGCCACGATCAGCGCCACGTTCGGCCCCGGGATCAGCACCAGGACGACGCTCGCGGCCACGAAGGCGAGGTAGAGGTCGAGGGGCATCATCCCCCGCCCCGGCGCTCGCGCCCCGGCCGGACCGCGAAGGCCTCCCGCACCCGCGCCGCACCGTCCATCGCCGCCTCCGTGCCGCCGCCCGTCATCCGCGCGGGCGGCGCGGCGACGCCCGGGACCGCGCCCCTCAGGCGATCAGGCCGCGGTCCAGTTCGAGCACCTTGATCCGCAGCCCGTCCGGCCCGCGCAGCGTCAGCATACGGCCGAACGCCTCGTCGGCAACGCCCCGGGCGATGCGGTCGGGCGCCCGCAGCCGCAGATGCGCCTCCAGCCGCTCCAGCGGCTCCGCGCTAGCGAAGTGGCGCTGGCGAAGTGGCGCTGGCGAAGTGCAGCTCGACCGCTCCCGCCCCGGGACCGGGCGGATGCGCCAGCAGGCTGAGGAGCGAGCCGCCGAAGCGCACCAGCGCCCAATCCCCGTCCCGGCTGCCATACACCAGGGACCCGCCGAGCCGCTCGTAGAAGCCGATGGCGGGCGCGAGCTCCGCCACGTGCACCATCGGCGGGACCTGCAGACCGAACCGGTCCGCTGCCCCGTCACCCATCCCGTCCTCCTCGCTGCAAGTACGATTCCAGCGCGGCCGCGACGAGGTCCGAGAGGGACATCTGCGCGTCGAGGGCGCGGTACTTGACCCGCCGGACGAGGTCGGGCGGCAGGTACACGTTGAATTGCTGCTTGGTGCGGCCTTCCGGCGTGCCGCGGCCGTCGTTCCGTCCGCTCATCGCAATTTGCTAGCATGCTAGCACGGGCGGCGCAAGCCGCGGGGGCGGCGCGCCGCCCCCGCCCGGCCGCCAGGGCTTGGTTCAGGTCTTGGCCTCGCCCTTCCGGGCACCGGCCTTGGCTCAGGGCTTGGCCTCGCCCTTCCGGGCACCGGCCTTGGCTCAGGGCTTGGCCTCGCCCTTCCGGGCACCGGCCTTGGCTCAGGGCTTGGCCTCGCCCTTTCGGGCATCGGCCTTGGCGAGGTAGACGTATTCGGGGGCGGCGCGGAGCTGGTCGCGGTCGGTGTCGATCACGGCCTTGAGGGTGGTGTCGTCGACGCGGCTGATCTCGACCGCGCTGCGGGCGATCGAGACGTACTTGGTGCCGATGCCCAGGAAGCCGCCGACGCCGACCACGTAGGACTTCACCGAGAGGTCGGGGGCGAGGACGAGGTCGGCGACGGAGCCGATCGTCTCGTCGGCGCGGTTGCGGATCGACAGGCCGATGAGCTTGGAGGCCACCATCTCGTCCGGCTGCTGGGCCACGAAGGTCGGTCGCAGGGCGTTGTCGAGGGTGGCCGGGGCGGCGGGCACGGCCGTAGGCTCGCGGGCGGGCGCGGCGGAGGCCGGCGCGGGCGGGGGCTGGTCGGCGGGGGACGGGGTCTTGGCGTCCTGCGCGGCGGCGCAGAGTGCGCCCGCGACGAGGAGCGCGGCGGCGAGGGCGAGACGAGGCATTCGAGGGCTCCGAAACGGGCGGGCCGGCCGGATTCGACCGGCAAACGCCTGACAAGCGGGCGACCTTCCGCAAAGTTCCCGAGCGGCCGGCGGCGCCCGGGCGCGGCGGCGCCGGCCGGGCCGCCGCGCCCGCCGGTCGCGATCCCGCCCTTGAGCCGCGCCTCGCCCGGCCCTATGGACCATCTCCCGCAGTCACCCTCTCAGACTAAAGGCGAAGAAGGTCCCGGCATGAGCGAGTCCCGTCCCGTCACCCGCCGCGCGCGTCCGACCTTCACCGATCAGGAGGCGCTGCAGTTCCACGCCCAGGGGCGCCCGGGCAAGCTGGAGGTCGTCGCCACCAAGCCGATGGCGACGCAGCGCGACCTGTCGCTGGCCTACTCGCCCGGCGTCGCCGTGCCGGTCCTCGCCATCGCGGAGGATCCGGCGCTCGCCTTCGACTACACGGCCAAGGGCAACCTCGTGGCGGTGGTCTCGAACGGCACCGCCATCCTCGGGCTCGGCAACCGCGGGGCGCTCGCCTCGAAGCCGGTCATGGAGGGCAAGGCCGTCCTGTTCAAGCGCTTCGCCGACATCGACGCCTTCGACCTCGAGGTCGGGACCGAGGATCCCGAGGCGGTGATCAACTGCGTGCGCTACCTCGGCCCGACCTTCGGCGGCATCAACCTCGAAGACATCAAGGCCCCCGAGTGCTTCATCATCGAGGAGCGCCTGCGGGAGTTGATGGACATCCCGGTCTTCCACGACGACCAGCACGGCACCGCGATCATCGCGGCGGCGGGCGTGATCAACGCGCTGCACCTCACCGGCCGCGACATCGGCGAGGCCAAGCTCGTGGTGAACGGCGCCGGGGCGGCCGGCATCGCCTGCATCGAGCTCCTCAAGGCAATGGGCTTCTCCGACCGCAACGTGATCCTCTGCGACACCAAGGGCGTGGTCTATGCCGGCCGCACCGAGGGCATGAACCAGTGGAAGTCGGCCCACGCGGTCGAGACCAGCCGGCGCAGCCTCGCGGAGGCGATCGAGGGCGCCGACATCGTGTTCGGCCTCTCGGTCAAGGGCGCCTTCACGCCCGAGATGATCCGCGCGATGGCGGCCCAGCCGATCATCTTCGCGATGGCCAATCCCGACCCCGAGATCACGGCCGAGGAGGTGGCGCGGGTGCGCGACGATGCCATCATGGCGACCGGGCGCTCCGACTACCCCAACCAGGTCAACAACGTGCTGGGCTTCCCCTACATCTTCCGGGGTGCCCTCGACGTGCGCGCGACCACGATCAACATGGAGATGAAGATCGCGGCCGCGCAGGCGCTGGCGGCGCTCGCCCGCGAGGACGTGCCCGACGAGGTGGCGGCGGCCTATCAGGGCGCGCGGCCGCGCTTCGGGCGCGACTACATCATCCCGGTGCCCTTCGACCCGCGCCTGATCCACACGATCCCGCCGGCGGTGGCCAAGGCCGCCATGGACACCGGCGTCGCCCGCAAGCCGATCCCCTCGATGGACGCCTACCGGGCCCAGCTCTCGGCCCGGCGGGACCCGGTCGCCGGCACGCTGAACCGCATCTTCGAGCGGGTGCGCAAGTTCCCCAAGCGCGTCGTCTTCGCGGAGGGCGAGGAGGAGGTCGTCATCCGGGCGGCCATCTCCTTCGTCAACCAGGGGCTCGGCACCGCCATCCTGGTCGGGCGCGAGGAGCGGGTGCTGGCCAAGGCCGAGGCGGCCGGCATCGATCTCGCCGGGCGCGACCACATCGAGATCCACAACGCCGCGAAATCCGACCGCAACACGGTCTACGCGCAGTTCCTCTACGCGCGCATGCAGCGCAAGGGCATGCTGTTCCGCGACTGCCAGCGGCTGATCAACCAGGACCGCAACCACTTCGCGGCCTCGATGGTGGCGCTCGGCGACGCCGACGCGATGGTGACCGGCGCCACCCGCAACTACTCGGTCGCGCTCGACGACGTGCGCCACGTCATCGATCCCAAGCCCGGGCACCGGGTGATCGGCGTCTCGCTCTGCCTCGCGCGCGGGCGCATCGTGCTCGTCGCCGACACGGCGATCCACGAGATGCCCTCGGCCCAGGAGATCGCCGGGATCGCGATCGAGGCGGCCGGCGTCGCGCGCCGCCTCGGCTACGAGCCGCGGGTGGCGCTCCTGTCCTTCTCGACCTTCGGCCATCCCAAGGCCGAGCGCGCCGAGAAGGTGCAGGAGGCGGTCAAGATCCTCGACGGCATGCGGGTCGATTTCGAGTACGACGGCGAGATGGCCGCCGACGTGGCCCTGAACAGGGAGGTGCTGGCGCAGTACCCGTTCAGCCGCCTCAAGCAGCCGGCGAACGTGCTGGTGATGCCGGCCTTCCACTCCGCCTCGATCTCGACCAAGATGCTGCAGGAGCTCGGCGGCGCGCAGGTGCTCGGCCCGCTGATCGTCGGCCTCGACAAGCCGGTGCAGATCGTCTCGCTCGGCGCCACCGACACCGACCTCGTCAACATGGCGGCGCTGGCGGCCTTCAACATCGGGGGCTGAGGACGCCCCGCCGGAGGCGGCCGTTTCAGGTCGGGACGGCCGCCTCGACCCCGGACTTGCATCCCGCGCGCCGCGCGGCCATGCGGGCCGCATGCCCGCGCTCCCCGCCCTGCCGATCGACGCCGTCCTCGCCGACCTCCAGGCCGCCCTCGCCGGACGCCCGAACGCCGTGCTGGTCGCGCCGCCCGGCGCCGGCAAGACCACCCGGGTGCCCCTCGCGCTCCTCGACGCGCCCTGGCGGGGCGACGGGCGGATCATCGTGCTGGAGCCCCGCCGCCTCGCGGCCCGGGCGGCGGCCGAGCGCATGGCCGAGACCCGCGGCGAGCGGGTCGGCGACACGGTCGGCCTGCGGGTGCGGCTCGGCTCGAAGGTCTCCGCCCGCACCCGGATCGAGGTCGTCACCGAGGGCGTCTTCGCCCGCATGATCCTCGACGACCCGGAACTGACCGGGATCGCCGCGGTGCTGTTCGACGAGTTCCACGAGCGCTCCCTCGACGCCGATCTCGGCCTCGCGCTGGCCCTCGACGCGCAGGGCGGCCTGCGCGAGGACCTGCGCCTGCTCGCCATGTCGGCGACGCTCGACGGGGCCCGGGTCGCGCGCCTGATGGGCGGGGCGCCGGTGATCGCCTCGGAGGGCCGCGCCTTCCCGGTCGAGACGCGCTACCTCGACCGCGACCCGAACCGGCGCGTCGAGGAGGCGACGGCCGAGGCGATCGAGCGGGCGCTGCGGGCCGAGCCGGGCTCGGTCCTGGCCTTCCTGCCCGGCCAGGGCGAGATCCGCCGGGTCGCGGAGCTGCTCGCCCCGCGCCTCGCCGCCCATCCGGAGGTCGACCTCGCCCCGCTCTACGGGGCCCTCGACCGCGGCGAGCAGGACCGGGCCGTGCGCCCGAGCCCGCCGGGCCGGCGCAAGGTGGTGCTCGCCACCTCCATCGCCGAGACGTCGCTCACCATCGAGGGCGTGCGGGTGGTGGTGGATTCCGGGCTCGCCCGCGTGCCGGTCTACGAGCCGGATCTCGGCCTCACCCGCCTCGCGACGGTCCGGGCCTCGCGGGCCTCGGTCGACCAGCGCCGCGGCCGCGCCGGGCGCACGGAGCCGGGAATCTGCTACCGGCTCTGGGCGGAGGCGGCGACCGGGGCGCTGGAGCCCTTCACCCGGCCGGAGATCCTCTCGGCCGACCTCGCGGGCCTCGTCCTCGACTGCGCCGCCTGGGGCGTGGCCGATCCCGCCACCCTGCCCTTCCTCGACCCGCCCCCCGGCCCGGCGCTCGCGGAGGCGAAGGCGCTGCTCGCCGGGCTCGGCGCCCTCGACGCCGGGGGCCGGCTGACGCCCGAGGGGCGCCGCCTGCGCGCCCTGCCGCTGCCGCCGCGGCTCGCCCGCATGGTGGTGGCGGCGGCGGCCGAGGGACGGGCGGCGGCGCGGGAGGCGGCCGACCTCGCCGCCGTGCTGGTCGAGCGCGGCCTCGGCGGCGACGCGGTCGACCTCGCCGAGCGGGTCGAGCGCTTCCGCCGCGACCGCTCGGGCCGGGCTGAGGACATGCGCCGGCTCGCCTCCGGCTGGGCCCGCGCCGCCGGGGCGGGCCCGGCCGAGGGCGAGGCCCCGCCCCTCGGCGCGCTCCTCGCCCTCGCCTATCCGGACCGGATCGCCCGCGCCCGGGGCAGGCCCGGCGAGTTCGTGCTGGCGAACGGCCGCGGCGCCGCCCTCGACCCCGCCCTGGCGCTCGCCCGCGCGCCCTTCCTGGCGGTGGCCGAGATCGTCGGCAAGGCCGCCGCCGCGCGCATCCTGGCGGCGGCGCCGATCGGGCTCGAGGCGATCGAGGCGCGCTTCGCCGACCGGATCGAGGCGCGCGAGAGCGTCGCCTTCGACCCCGCCGCCCGCGCCCTGCGCGCCCGGGCCCAGCGGCGCCTCGGCGCGGTCACGCTCGGCGAGCGCGTCCTGCCGGTCCCGGCCGACGAGGCGAGCGCGCGGCTCCTCGCCCGCGGGATCGCCGGCCTCGGGCTCGCGGCCCTGCCCTGGTCGAGGGCGGCGGCGCAGTGGCGCGAGCGGGTCTCCTTCCTGCGCCGGGCCGAGGGCGAGCCCTGGCCCGACGTCTCCGACGCGGCGCTCGCGGCGGCGGCCGAGGACTGGCTCGCGCCGCACCTCCTCGGCCTCACCCGCCTCGACGAGATCGGGCCGGAGCGCCTCGCCGAGGCGCTGCACGCGCTCCTGCCCTGGACCCTGCGGGCGCGCCTCGACGCGGAGGCCCCGACCCACGTCGAGGTGCCGACCGGCTCGCGCCTCCCGATCGATTACGGGGCCGAGGAGCCGGTCCTGGCGGTGCGGGTGCAGGAGCTGTTCGGGCTCGCCGCACATCCGACGATCGGCGGCGGGCGGGTGCCGCTGGTGCTGCACCTGCTCTCCCCGGCCCAGCGCCCGATCCAGATCACCCGCGACCTGCCGGGCTTCTGGCGCGGCTCCTGGGCGGCGGTGCGCGCCGACATGCGCGGCCAGTACCCGCGGCATCCCTGGCCGGAAGACCCGCTCGGCGCGCCACCGACCCGGCGGGCGAAGCCCAGGGGCACCTGAGGAAGGGGCGGCCTGCAGGGCTCCCGAGGCCCGGGCGCGTCGCTCAGCCCCGCCCGGGCCAGCGCGCCTCGACCACGGCCGCCGCGGCCCGGAAGGCCGCCTCGGCGTCGAGCGCCGTCGTGTCGATCACCACCGCGTCGTCGGCGACGCGCAGGGGCGCCGCGGCCCGGTCGGCGTCGCGGGCGTCGCGGCGCACGATGTCGGCGAGCACCGCCTCGAAGGCCACCGGCTCGCCCCGCCCCCCGAGCTCCCGGTGGCGGCGATGCGCCCGCTCCTCGGGCGAGGCCGTGATGAAGAGCTTCACGGGCGCGTCCGGGCAGACCACCGTGCCGATGTCGCGCCCGTCGAGCACCGCCCCGCCCGGCGCGGCGGCGAAGCGGCGCTGCCAGTCGAGGAGCGCCGCCCGCACCGCCGGGAGCGCCGAGACCAGGGAGGCCGCCTCCCCCATGGCGCGCTCGCGCAGGCGGGCGTCGCCGAGCGACTCGGCGCGCAGCGTGCGGGCCGCCGCCTCCGCCGCCGCCTCGTCCCGCAGGTCGCGCTCCGCGTCGAGGAGCGCCAGCGCCACCGCCCGGTAGAGGAGGCCGGTGTCGAGATGCGGCAGGCCGTAATGCTGGGCGAGCCGCCGCGCGAGCGTGCCCTTGCCCGACGCCGCCGGCCCGTCGATCGCGATCACCATCCCGTCGTCCCCGCGCTCACCCGCACTCACTCGGCGAAGGCGGCGCCGAGGCCCCGCAGATCGGCCAGGAAGGCCGGATAGCTCGTCGCGATCATGGCGCCGTCGTCGACCGTCACCGGCTCCCCGGCGGCCAGCCCCATCACCAGGAACGCCATGGCGATGCGGTGGTCGAGGTGCGTCGCCACGGTGCCGCCGCCGGGGGCCGGCCGGCCGTCCCCGTGCACGATCAGGTCGTCGCCCTCGACCGCGTGGGCGACGCCGTTGGCCCTGAGGCCGTCCGCCACCGCGGCGAGGCGGTCCGATTCCTTCACCCGCAATTCGTGCAGGCCCTGCATCCGCGTCGTGCCCTCCGCGAAGGCCGCCGCCACGGCGAGGACCGGGTACTCGTCGATCATCGCGGGCGCGCGCTCGGGCGGCACCGTCACCCCGGCGAGGCGGCTCGCCCGCACCCGCAGGTCGGCCACCGTCTCGCCGCCCTCGTCGCGCTCGTTCAGCCGCGCGATGTCGGCGCCCATCTCGATCAGCGTGGTGATGAGCCCGGTCCGCAGCGGGTTCATCATCACCCCCTCGATCACCACGTCCGAGCCCGGCACGATCAGCGCCGCGACGATCGGGAAGGCGGCCGAGGACGGGTCGGCCGGCACGATCACCTCGGCCGCCCGCAGGGTCGGCTGGCCCGTGAGCGCGATGGCGCGGCCGTGGCCCGCGGGCCCGTGCGCCGCGACCGTGACCTCGGCGCCGAACAGGCGCAGCATCCGCTCGGTGTGGTCGCGGGTCGCGGCGGCCTCGATCACCGTGGTGGTGCCGGGCGCGTTGAGGCCGGCGAGCAGCACCGCCGACTTCACCTGCGCGGAGGCGACCGGCGTCGCGTAGGTGATCGGGATCGCCTCCTCCGGGCCGCGCAGCGTCAGCGGCACGCGCCCGCCCGCCTGCTCGGACAGGATCTGCGCGCCCATCTGCACCAGCGGGTCGAGGATCCGCCGCATCGGCCGCTTGCGCAGCGAGGCGTCGCCGTCGAAGGTCGCGGTGACGGGCTGGCCGCCGACGACGCCCATCATCAGCCGCGAGCCGGTGCCGGCATTGCCGAAATCGAGCACGCCCTCGGGATCCGACAGGCCGCCGATGCCGACGCCGCGCACCCGCCAGCGGCCCGGCCCGTCGCGGTCGATCCCGGCGCCGAGCGCCCGGGCGGCGGCGGCGGTGCGCAGCACGTCGTCGCCCTCCAGCAGGCCCTCGACCCGGGTCTCGCCGAGGCTGAGCAGGCCGAGGATCATCGCCCGGTGCGAGATGGACTTGTCGCCGGGCGGGCGCAGCCGCCCCCGCAGGGGCGTCCCGGCCCGGGCGGTGATCGGCGAGGGAACGGAATCGTGGGACACGGACTCTTGCCTGGTCGAGGGAGTGTCGGGAGCGGCGGGTCGTTACCACGCGGGCGCTCCCGCGTCATCCGCCGGCCGGCTCCGGGCGGACGACGCCGGGAGCGCTCCGTCGGTCGGCAGGGCCGCGCCGGCCCGCCGCCGCCCGATTTGACACGGCCAACGCCCCCGACTAACGGGCCCTTTCCCGACGATATCTCGAAGGCTTTCGAACCGTGGCCAGACCGGAACTCGGCTTGAAGCGCCAGTGCATGAGCTGCGGCGCCAAGTTCTACGACCTCAACAGGGACCCCGCCACCTGCCCGAAATGCGGCACGGTCTACCAGATCGCGGCCCTCACGACGACGCGCGTGCCGCCCCCGGCGATCGCCAGCCGCGCCGCCGACGAGGAGCCCGACGACGAGGCGGGCACGCCCGAGATGATCTCCCTCGACGAGGTCGAGGCCGCCGAGGAGGGGGCCGACGCCGTCGTGGACGACGACGCCGACGTGGGCGGTGCCGGCGGCGACGACGACACCTTCCTGGAGGAGGACGAGGAGAGCGGCGACGACGTCGCCGACCTGATCGACGGCGACATCGAGACCGACGAGGAATCGTGATCGGCTAAGTCGCGGCCGCGCCTCGCGAATCCGGCGCGGTCACGAAAACTTCGCAAGACGGCGCCGCGGGGGCTTGTCTCCGCCGCGGCGCCCTCATATACAGCCGCCACCGAACGCGACCGCCCCGACGGGCCGGTCGGGCGGCACCGCGGGCGACCCAACCGCCGCGGTCTTGAGCGTGGGGCCATAGCTCAGTTGGGAGAGCGCTTGAATGGCATTCAAGAGGTCGGCGGTTCGATTCCGCCTGGCTCCACCAGAAATCTTCCGGGATGACCGGGTCGAGCGGGGCCGCGCAGCGCGGGACCGTCGATGATGCGAGACCCGCGGTGCCCCCATGCGCCGTGGATGGAACGGGGCCATAGCTCAGTTGGGAGAGCGCTTGAATGGCATTCAAGAGGTCGGCGGTTCGATTCCGCCTGGCTCCACCACCCCCTTCGCGTCCACTTCCCCTCGTAGGATCCGCCCGCTCCGTCGCGGGCCGGGCGCCCTCGTCAGGTCTCTCGACTCCCGACCGGCGTGGCTCTGCCGCGAAGGCGGGATGACGAGGCGGGTGCCGCGACGCTCCGCCACGCGCTCCCGCTGCTGGGCTCGGCGTGGGACTCGGGCGGGGCCGCGGCCGTACCGATGAGGGTGCGGCCGCGCAACCGTCGATCCGGTCGGCGCCCCGCCGTCAGCGGCCCGTCGAGGCCGTCGCGATGTCGGCGTTCGGGTCGAGGGCCGTCGGCAGCCCGTCGCGGAAGGCCACCAGGCCGCTCGCGCCGACGTCGCGGAGGTCCGCCTCGGCGCCGGGCGCCAGCCGCGGCAGCGCCGCGAACAGCGGCATGCCCCGCGGGACGCTGTCGGAGAAGCCCACCACCGCGATCGGCGCGAGGCCGGCCGCCGCCAGGCCGTCATCCGCGGCGCGCGCCGCGCCCATCCCGGCCACCAAGAGACCCGCGATCACCAGAGATTTCGTCACCATGGCCAATCCTCCGCCGGATGCCTATCCCCAGCTTAACAACGCGCGAGGCGCGATTCGGTTCTCGGCCTGTGCTGATGCAATACTGCGCTCCCGCGCGCGACATTGCGGGTGAGGCGCGAGCCGGGCGCGCGAGGCCGGCCCGGGGCCGCCGCAGGTCCCGGTCAAAAGTACAAATTCCAAATTTTTGAACGAGATGGAAAGTTTTTTCAGTTTTCCTTCTAGTCCGGTCCGACCCATAGTCCGCCCCGACACGGAAGCGGGGCCCGCGGTCGGACGCGCCCCGCCCCGTGAACAACGAAGAACCGGATGGGAAGGCGCACCATGGAGTTCGGGTTCCGACGCTCCGCCCTCAGGGCACTCCAGAGCCAGCCCCTCCCCCGTCCGGGTCGGCGCGTCATCCGCGCCTGAGGCTTTCCCCCGCGGGCCCAACGAGGGCTCCCCAACGAGCCCGACCGGGTCTCGACCGACGACGGTCAAGGAAACTGGAGGACAACATGGCAGGATCGAGACGGCCGGGTCGCAACTTTCTCTTCGTGCCGGGTCCGACCAACGTGCCGGAGCGCGTCCAGCGCGCGATGATCGTGCCGATGGAGGACCATCGCTCGTCGTCGTTCCCGGACCTGACGCTGCCCCTGTTCGAGAACCTGAAGAAGGTGTTCAAGTCGAAGGACGGGCAGGTCTTCATCTTCCCGTCGAGCGGCACCGGCGCCTGGGAGGCCGCGCTCACCAACACCCTGTCGCCCGGCGACCGCGTGCTCGCCTCGCGCTTCGGCCAGTTCAGCACGCTCTGGATCGACCTCGCCCAGCGCGTCGGCCTCGACGTCGTCATCCAGGACGAGGAATGGGGCACCGGCGCCAATCCGGAGCGGATCGAGGAGGCCCTGCGGGCCGACCGCGAGCACCGCATCAAGGCCGTCCTCGTCGTCCACAACGAGACCGCCACCGGCGTGACCAGCGACGTCGGCGCCGTGCGCCGGGCCATCGACGCCGCCAACCACCCGGCGATGCTCTACGTGGACGGCGTGTCCTCGATCGGCAGCATCGACTTCCGCGCCACCGAGTGGGGCGTCGACTGCGCCATCACCGGCTCGCAGAAGGGCCTGATGCTGCCCGCCGGCCTCGGCATCGTCTGCGTCAGCCCCAAGGCGCTCGCCGCCTACAAGACGGCCGAGTGCCGCCGCGTCTACTTCGACTTCGGCGACATGTCGAAGGCGAACGCCACCGGCTACTTCCCCTACACGCCGGCCCTGCCCCTGCTCTACGGCCTGCGCGAGGCCATGGCCTGCCTGTTCGAGGAGGGGCTGGAGCGCGTCTTCGAGCGCCACCGCGTGCTCGCCGACGGCTGCCGCGCCGCCGTGAAGGCCTGGGGCCTGACGCTCTGCGCCAAGGAGCCCAAGTGGTACTCCGACACGGTGAGCGCCATCATGGTGCCGGACGGCGTCAACGGCGCCGACGTGATCGACGTCGCCTTCCGGCGCTACAACCTCGCGCTGGGCGCCGGCCTGTCCAAGGTCGCCGGCAAGCTCTTCCGGATCGGCCATCTCGGCGACCTCAACGACCTGATGCTGCTCGGCGCGCTGGCGGGCGCCGAGATGGCGATGCTCGACGCCGGCATCCGGATCGAGCCGGGCAGCGGCGTCGGCGCGGCCCAGAAGCACTTCCGCGAGACCATCCTGGCCAAGGACAAGCGCCCGAGCGAGGCGGGCATCTTCGACCGCAACCACTCCGACGGCGTCGTCCGGGTGTGAGGAATAAGCCGCGGGTCTGGTATGCCAGGCCCGCGGCCCCGCTCCCCCGCGCAAGGCCAGCCGGAGATTCCCGCGATGTCCCACACGATCGTCTTCCTCGACCGCGAGACGCTCGATGCCCGCGTGCGCGAATTCAGCTTCCCGCACAGCTACAAGGAATATGACGTCACTGCGCCGGACCAGATCGTCGCGCGCTTGGCCGATGCCGAGATCGCGATCGTCAACAAGGTGCCGATGCGGGCCGAGACCCTGCGCCAATTGCCCAAGCTCAAGCTGATCGCGGTCGCGGCGACCGGCACCGACATCGTCGACAAGGCCGTCGCCAAGCAGCAGGGCATCACCGTCGTCAACATCCGCAACTACGCCTTCAACACGGTGCCGGAGCACGTCGTCGCGCTGATCTTCGCGCTGCGCCGCGCCATCGTGCCTTACGCGAATTCGACCCGTCGGGGTGATTGGAACAAGTCGCGGCAGTTCTGCTACTTCGATTATCCGATCCGCGACATCGCCGGCTCGACGCTCGGCATCGTCGGCTACGGCGCGCTCGGCAAGTCGATCGCCAGGCGGGCCGAGGCCCTCGGCATGAAGGTCATCGCCACCGACGTCTTCCCGCAGGAGGGCCTGGTCGATTTCGAGACGATCCTGCGCGAGAGCGACGTCATCACGCTGCACGTGCCGCTGACGCCCGAGACCCGCAACATGATCGGGCGGGACGAGTTCGCCAAGATGAAGCGCGACGCCATCCTCATCAACACGGCCCGCGGCGGGCTGGTGGAGGAGGCGGCCCTCGCCGAGGCGCTCAGGAACGGCACGATCGCGGGGGCGGGCTTCGACGTGCTCACCACCGAGCCGCCGGTCGAGGGCAACATCCTGCTCGACCTCGACCTGCCGAACCTGATCGTCACGCCCCACGTGGCCTGGGCCAGCAAGGAGGCGATGCAGATCCTCTCCGACCAGCTCGTCGACAACATCGAGGCCTTCGTGGCGGGCAGGCCGCAGAACGTGGTCGAGTGACGCGCGGCGCGCCCCGTGGCGCGCTACAACGGGGCGGCCGGGGCGCCGGGCGCGTGGCGCGTCCGGCCGCCAGAGTAGCCGCGCGAGCGGCCAGAATCGTCAAGCCGCGCCAGCGGCCAGAGGTTGGATGATGAAGAAGCTCCTGTTCCAGTTCGACACCGACCCGATGCCGAGCGTGTTCGACACGGTGGTCGGCTATGACGGCGGCGCCGACAACATCACGGGCTACGGCGGCGTGACGCCGGAGAGCGTCGGCGCCCTCGTCGACGGCACGATCTACACCCGCGGCGGGTCGGAGAAGAAGTCGACGGCGATCTTCGTCGGCGGCGGCAGCATGGCGGCCGGCGAGGCGGTGTTCGAGGCGGTCAAGAAGCGCTTCTTCGGCCCGTTCCGGGTCTCGGCGATGCTGGACTCGAACGGCTCCAACACCACGGCGGCGGCGGGCGTCGCCCTCGTCGCCAAGGCGGCGGGCTCGCTCAGGGACAGCCGCGCGGTGGTGCTCGCCGGGACCGGCCCGGTCGGCATGCGCTCGGCGGCGCTGCTCGCCCGCGAGGGCGCCTCCGTGGTGCTGACCGGCCGCTCCCGGGCCAAGGCCGAGGAGGCCGCCCGCGCGATCGAGAAGCGCTTCGGCGTCGCCGTCGAGGCGCTGGAGACCCCGGACGCGGCCTCGCGCGCCGCCGTCGTGAAGGGCGCCCAGGTGGTGTTCTCGGCCGGGGCGATCGGCCTCGAACTCCTGCCCGAGGAGGCCTGGGCGAACGAGGCGAGCATCCGCTTCCTCGCCGATTACAACGCCCAGCCGCCGCTCGGCTTCGGCGGCATCGACGCCATGGACAAGGGCAAGGAGCGCCACGGCAAGAGGGCCTTCGGCGCGCTCGGGATCGGCGGGCTGAAGCTCAAGCTGCACCGCTCCTGCGTGGCCAAGCTGTTCGAGAGCACCGAGTCGCTGCTCGACGCCGAGCAGATCTACGCCCTGGCGAAAGAGATGGCGTGATGGCCGAGCACGAGACGATCGCCCATTTCCTCGACGGGCTGGCGAGCGAGCAGCCGACGCCCGGCGGCGGCGGGGCGGCGGCGATCTCCGGCGCCATGGGGGCGGCCCTCGTCTCCATGGTCTGCAACCTCACCATCGGCAAGAAGAAGTACGCCGAGGTGGAGGAGGAGCTGAAGGGCGTCCGCGAGAAGGCGGAGGCCCTGCGCGCCAGCCTCACCGGCATGATCGCGGACGACGTCGCCGCCTTCGACGCGGTGATGGGCGCCTACGGCCTGCCCAAGGCCACGGACGAGGAGAAGGCGGCCCGGGCCGAGGCGATCCAGGTCGCCCTGCGCCAGGCCACCGACGTGCCCCTCGCCTGCTGCCGCGCCTGCCGGCAGGTCATCGACCTCGCGGCGGTGACCGCCGAGAAGGGCAACCTCAACGTGATCAGCGACGCGGGCGTCGCGGTCCTGTCGGCCCAGGCGGGCCTGCGCAGCGCCGCCCTCAACGTCTTCGTCAACGCCAAGGCCATCACCGACCGCGACTTCGCGGAGGGGCGCCTGCGCGAACTGGACGATCTTCTCTCCGGGGCCGACGCCCTGACCGAGAAGACCTACGGCGTCGTCAAGGCGAAGCTGAGCTGAAGGGCCGCTCCCGGCCGCGGGCCGGGAGCCGCTCCCTTAGGGAAAACCGAAATCTGCTTCAACCGGGGCGCGGTCCGCTCCCGGAACGGGCGCTCGCGCCCGCACACGGACCCGAGGAGGCAACCATGGACGTCCACGAATACCAGGCCAAGGAATTGCTGGCGAGCTTCGGCGTGCCGATCCCGAAGGGCGCGGTCGCCTTCAGCCCCGACCAGGCGGTCTACGCCGCCACCGAACTCGGCGGCTGGCACTGGGCCGTGAAGGCCCAGATCCACGCGGGCGCCCGCGGCAAGGCCGGCGGCATCCGCCTGTGCAAGACCTACAACGAGGTCCGGGACGCGGCCAAGGACCTGCTCGGCAAGCGCCTCGTCACCCACCAGACCGGCCCCGAGGGCAAGCCGGTCCAGCGCGTCTACATCGAGACCGCCGATCCGTTCGAGCGCGAGCTCTATCTCGGCTTCGTCCTCGACCGGAAGGCCGAGCGCGTGCGCGTCATCGCCTCGCAGCGCGGCGGCATGGACATCGAGGAGATCGCCGCCACCGATCCCGAGGCCCTGCTCCAGGTCGTGGTCGAGCCGGCGGTCGGCCTGCAGCAATTCGAGGCCCGCGAACTCGCCTTCCAGCTCGGCCTCAACATCAAGCAGGTCGGCGGGGCGGTGAAGACCATCATGAGCGCCTACCGCGCCTTCCGCGACTGCGACGCCACCATGCTGGAGATCAACCCGCTCGTCGTCACCAAGGACGACCGGGTGCTGGCCCTCGACGCCAAGATGTCGTTCGACGACAACGCGCTGTTCCGGCGCCGCACCATCGCGGACATGTACGACCCCTCGCAGAGCGACCCGCGCGAGGCGCAGGCCGCGGAGCACAACCTCAACTACATTGGCCTCGAGGGGGAGATCGGCTGCATCGTCAACGGGGCGGGCCTCGCCATGGCGACGATGGACATGATCAAGCACGCGGGCGGCGAGCCGGCGAACTTCCTCGACGTCGGCGGCGGCGCGAGCCCCCAGCGCGTCGCCACCGCCTTCCGCCTCGTCCTCTCGGACCCGAACGTGAAGGCGATCCTGGTCAACATCTTCGCGGGCATCAACCGCTGCGACTGGATCGCCCAGGGCGTCATCCAGGCCGCCCAGGAGGTCCAGATCGGCGTCCCGCTGGTGGTCCGGCTCGCCGGCACCAACGTCGAGGCCGGCAAGGCCATCCTGGAGAAGAGCGGGCTCGACCTCATCACCGCCGACACCCTGACGGAAGCCGCCCAGAAGGCCGTGCAGGCCGTCAAGGGCACCCGCGCGGCGGCCTGACCCCGAGATCCCGGAGACGTGTCATGAGCATCCTGATCGACGAGAAGACCCCGATCCTCATCCAGGGCATCACCGGGGACAAGGGCAGCTTCCACGCCAAGGAGATGATCGAGTACGGCTCGAACGTCGTCGGCGGCGTCACCCCCGGCAAGGGCGGGCGCAGCCACCTCGGCATTCCTGTCTTCGACACCGTCAAGGAGGCGGTGAGGCAGACGGGCGCCACCACCAGCATCACCTTCGTGGCCCCGCCCTTCGCGGCGGACGCCATCATGGAGGCGGCCGATGCGGGCATCCGGCTGATCTGCTCGATCACCGACGGCATCCCGGCCCAGGACATGATGCGGGTGAAGCGCTACCTGAAGCGCTACCCCAAGGAGCGCCGCTCGATGGTGGTGGGGCCGAACTGCGCCGGCATCATCTCGCCCGGCAAGTCGATGCTCGGCATCATGCCCGGCCACATCTACCTGAAGGGCAATGTCGGGGTGATCTCCCGCTCCGGCACCCTCGGCTACGAGGCGGCCTCGCAGATGAAGGCGGTGGGCCTCGGCATCTCGACCTCGGTCGGGATCGGCGGCGACCCGATCAACGGCTCCTCCTTCCTCGACCACCTCGCCCTGTTCGAGGAGGATCCGGAGACCGACGCGGTGCTGATGATCGGCGAGATCGGCGGCCCGCAGGAGGCCGAGGCCGCGGCCTGGATCAAGGATAACATGTCGAAGCCGGTGGTCGGCTTCGTGGCGGGCCTCACCGCCCCGAAGGGCCGCCGCATGGGCCATGCCGGCGCGATCATCTCGGCGGTCGGCGACAGCGCCGCCGAGAAGGCCGAGATCATGCGCTCCTACGGGCTCACCGTCGCCCCGAGCCCGGGCGAGTTCGGCTCCACCATGGCCAAGGTCATGGAGACCCGCCGCAAGGCGGCCTGAGGAAGTCCGCGCGGCCCGGCCCGCAACCCTCCCGGGTCGCCAGCGACCTTCCCGGGTCGCCAGCGACCTTCCCGGGTCGCCAGCGACCGTCCCGGGTCGCCGCGCGACCTTTCGGGGTCGCCGAGCGACCTTTCGGGGTCGCCGAGCGACCTTTCGGGGCCGCCCCCTCGCCGCAGGCGGGGCGGCCCCGGCCCCCCTGTCCCGAGAGGCCGACGATGACCCTCGCGCTTTCCGTCCCCGCGGGCGCTCCCGATCCTTCGTTCGCGCCCCCCGTGATCACCGGCACCTCGTCCCGCGAGGCGACCGACATCCTGTTCCACTCCCTGCTGGACGTCTGCCGCCGCCACGAGCCGGAACTCGAATCCGTGCTGCACGGCAACGCCAACATCTCGGATTTCTCGCCGGACCTGATGGCCCGCGCGCTCCAGGTCCAGGGCATCTGGTTCCAGCTCATCTCGATCGCCGAGCAGAACACCGCGATGCGCCGCCGCCGCCACGTGGAGCGCACGCGCGGGCGCCACGCCCTGCGCGGCTCCTTCAGCGCGGTCCTGGCCGAGGCGGTGCACAACCGCGTCCCGGCGCGCGAGATCCACGCGCTCCTGAAGGATTTGCGCATCCGCCCGACGCTGACCGCGCACCCGACCGAGGGCAAGCGCGTTACCGTGCTGGAGAAGTTCCGGCGCATCTACCTGCTCCTGCGCGAACTCGAACTCCCCCGCTGGACCGAGCGCGAGCGCACCGGCCTGATGGCCGACCTGCGCGACCAGATCGAGCTCGTCTGGATGACGGGCGAACTCCACCTCGAGAAGCCGACCGTCGAGCAGGAGGTGGCCTGGGGCCTGCACTTCTTCGACGAGACCCTGTTCGAGATGCTGCCCGAGGTGATGGTCTCGCTGGAGGAGAGCCTGCGGGAATACTACCCGGACGAGACGTTCGAGGTACCGGCCTTCTTCCAGTTCGGCTCCTGGATCGGCGGCGACCGCGACGGCAACCCCTTCGTCACGGCCGCGGTCACCCGCTCGACCCTGCGCCGCAACGCGCTCGCCAGCATGCGCCGCTACCGGGACGGGGTGATCCATCTCGGGCGGATGCTCTCGATCAGCGAGCGCTCCCTGCCCGCCCCCGCCTCGTTCAAGACCGAACTCGCCCGCCAGCTCGCGGCGAGCGGGGATGCCCGCGGCATCGCGCGGCGCAATCCCGGCGAACTCTACCGCCAGTACCTGACCTGCATCCTGCGCAAGCTCGAAGCCACGATCGCCCGCAACGAGGGCGACGCGATCACCGGCGCGCCCGACTACTCGGACGCGGACGACCTCATCAACGACCTGCGGGTGCTGGAGGCGGGCCTCACCGACGCCAAGTGCCCGTCCCTGGCCGTCGACCTGGTGCGGCCGGTGCGCCGCATGGTGGAGATCTTCCGCTTCTCGACCGTGCGCCTCGACATCCGCGAGAACACCACCCGCACGACGCGGGCGCTGCAGGCCCTCTGGCGTCAGGGACGCGGCGACGAGGCCGCGCCGCCGGAGGTGGACCAGCCCGCCTGGACGGCGTGGCTCACGGCGGAACTCGCCCGGCCCCTGGAGGGCCAGCGCTCGTTCCAGTCCCTGCCCGAGGAGGCCCGCGAGACGCTGGAGACCTTCCGGCTCGTCGGCGAGATGCGCAAGGAGCTCGACCGCGAGGCCTTCGGCAGCTTCGTCCTGTCGATGACCCACTCGGTGCCCGACATCCTCGGCGTCTACCTCCTCGCCAAGGAGGCGGGGCTGTTCCTCGACGCGGCCGGGATCGAGATCTGCCCGCTGCCGATCGTGCCGCTCTTCGAGACGATCGACGACCTGCGCGCCGCGCCGGCGATCATGCGGGAACTCCTCCAGATCCCCCTGGTGCGCCGCTCGACCCGCTGGCAGGGCGGGGTGCAGGAGGTGATGATCGGCTACTCCGATTCCAACAAGGACGGCGGCTTCGTGTCGTCGAACTGGGAACTGGCCAAGGCCCAGGCCAAGCTGACCGAGGTCGGCAAGCAGGCGGGCGTGCCGATCGCGTTCTTCCACGGCCGCGGCGGCTCGGTGAGCCGCGGCGGCGCCCCGACCGGCCGGGCCATCGCGGCCCAGCCGCCGGGCTCGATCCGGGGGCGCTTCCGCACCACCGAGCAGGGCGAGGTGGTCTCGTTCAAGTACGCCAACCGCGGCACCGCCGCCTACCAGATGGAGCTGCTCGCCTCCTCGGTCTTCGCGCACGCCCTCAACGCGGAGCGCGACCCCTCCTTCGCGCCGCGGCCGGACTTCGACGACGCCATGGAGGCGCTCTCGGGCGCCTCGCGGGCGGCCTACGTCAAGCTGGTCTCGCACCCGGACCTCGTCACCTATTTCGGCGCCGCGAGCCCCCTCGACGAGATCGCGCTGCTCAACATCGGCTCGCGCCCGGCCCGGCGCTTCGGCGCGCGCAGCCTCGCCGACCTGCGGGCGATCCCCTGGGTCTTCGCATGGTCGCAGAACCGGCACGTCATCACCGGCTGGTACGGGGTCGGCAGCGGCCTCATGAGCTTCCTCGACGTGCGCGGCGAGGCCGGCGAGGCGCTGCTGCGCCGGATGTTCGCGGAGTCGCGGCTCTTCCGCCTCGTCCTCGACGAGGTCGAGAAGACGCTGCTCACGGTCGACCTCGACATCGCCCGCGACTTCGCCGGCCTGGTGCCGGACGCGCGGGTGCGCGAGGAGATCTTCTCCATGATCGCCGAGGAGTACCACCTGACGCGGCGCATGGTGGTGCGGGTGAGCGGCGACGCCGAGGTGGCGGAGCGCTTCCCGCAATATCGCGGCCGGCTGACCGAGCGCCTGCCGGTGATCAACCAGGTCAGCCGCGAGCAGGTGGAGCTGCTGCGCCGCTTCCGCGGCGAGACCGACGAGGTGAGGCGGGAGACCTTCAAGTCGGCGCTCCTGCTCTCCATCAACTGCATCGCGGTCGGGTTCGGCGCGACCGGCTGATCGCTCCGTTCCCCCGCCCGTTTCCCCGAAGGAGTACCACCGTATGAGCTTCACCCTGATCCCGCAGGCCAAGGCCCGCCTGCACCGCTCCGAACTCGCGGTGCCGGGCTCGAATCCGACCTTCATGGAGAAGTCGGCGAAGTCGGCGGCGGACGTCATCTTCCTCGATCTCGAGGACGCGGTCGCGCCCGACGACAAGGAGCAGGCCCGCCGCAACATCATCCAGGCCCTCAACGACCTGGATTGGGGCAGCAAGACCATGATGATCCGCATCAACGGTCTCGACACCCACTACATGTACCGGGACGTGGTCGACATCGTGGAGGCCTGCCCGCGCCTCGACATGATCCTGATCCCGAAGGTCGGCGTGCCGGCGGACGTCTACGCGATCGACGTGCTGGTCACCCAGATCGAGCAGGCCAAGAAGCGCGACAAGCGGATCGGCTTCGAGGTGCTGATCGAGACGGCGCTCGGCATGGCCAACGTCGAGGCGATCGCGCAATCCTCGAAGCGCCTGGAGGCGATGTCGTTCGGGGTGGCCGATTACGCGGCCTCGACGCGGGCCCGCTCGACGGTGATCGGCGGCGTCAACCCGGATTACGCGGTGCTGACCGACAAGGACGCCGAGGGCGGCCGCCAGACCCACTGGCAGGACCCGTGGCTGTTCGCCCAGAACCGCATGCTGGTCGCCTGCCGGGCCTACGGGCTGCGCCCGATCGACGGGCCGTTCGGCGATTTCAGCGATCCGGACGGGTTCAAGGCGGCGGCCAAGCGCTGCGCGGTGCTCGGCTTCGAGGGCAAGTGGGCGATCCACCCCTCGCAGATCGAGCTCGCCAACGAGGTCTTCACCCCCACCGAGGCCGAGGTGACCAAGGCCCGCCGCATCCTGCAGGCGATGGAGGAGGCCGCCCGGGCCGGCCGCGGCGCCGTCTCCCTCGACGGCCGCCTCATCGACATCGCGTCGATCCGCATGGCCGAGGCGCTGATCGAGAAGGCGGACGCGATGAAGGGCTGAGGGCGCCGCCGATCCTGGCGCCGCAGCGACCTCCTGGCACCGGCGAACTTGGCGCCGGCGAAGCGGGAGGGCGCCGCGGCGCCCTCCCGCCCCCGTCGTCAATGGCCGCCGCCGCCCGCCCCCGCCCGGGGGCGCCGGATCAGCGGCGTCGCGCAGGCCATGGCCAGGAAGAGCCCGGTCAGCATCAGGAACACGTCCGAGAAGCTCATCAGAAGGCCCTGGATGCGCACGGTGCCCATCATGGCCTTGAGCGCCATGGCGTCCGGATCCCCGGCGAGCCCCGAGAAGCCGCGCGCCATCGCGTCGAGCCGCTCCAGCACCAGCGGGTTCGTCCAGGTGAAGCGCTCGTGCAGGCGCGCGAGGTGGAGGTCCCAGCGGTCGTTCAGCGCCGTGTTGATCAGCGCCAGCCCGACCGCGCCGCCGAGGTTGCGGGTGAGGTTGTAGAGGCCGGAGGCGTTCTTCATCCGGGCTGGCGGCAGCGTGCCGAGGGCGATGTTGTTGATCGGGATCATGCAGAGCATGAGCGAGCAGCCGCGCAGCACCTGCGGCAGCAGCAGCTCCCCGAAATCCCAATCCTTGGTCAGGCCCGTGACCAGGAAGGTGCCCACCGCGAAGCCGGTGAAGCCGAGCGCCATCATGATCCGCGGATCGACCCGGCCGGAGAGCCGTCCGGCGATCGGGGCGGTGACGAACATGCACAGCCCCGAGACGAACATCGTCTCGCCGATCTGCAGGGCGGAGTAGCCCCGCACCCGCCCGAGATAGACCGGGTAGAGGTAGGTGAGCCCGTAGAGCCCGATCCCGAGCACGAAGCTCGCCGCGCAGCCGGCCGCGAAGTTGCGGTCCGAGAAGGCGCGCAGGTCCACGATCGGCTGCTCCGCGCGCAGCGCCCGCCAGAAGAACAGCACCCCCGAGACCGCGCAGACGAGCGCGGCCACGAACACCGGCTCCTCCTGGAACCAGTCGTGCAGCGGGCCCTCCTCCAGCACGTATTCCAGGCAGCCCAGGAAGCCCGCCATGAAGGCGAGCCCGGCCCAGTCGAAGCGGCGCAGGAGCGCGAGGTTCGGCTCGTCGAAATCGACGAGCGCCCAGGTCGAGACGGTGACGCACAGGCCCGGCAGGATGTTGACCAGGAAGAGCCAGTGCCAGTCGAACAGGTCGGTGAGGTAGCCGCCGACCGTCGGGCCGATGGTGGGGGCGAGCGTCGCCACGAGGCCGATCATCGGCGAGACGATGCCCCGCTTCGAGGGCGGGAAGATCGTGAAGGCCGAGGCGAAGACGGTCGGGATCATGCCGCCGCCGATGAAGCCCTGGAGGGCGCGCCACAGGATCATCTCGCCGATCGAGGACGAGGTCGCGCACATCAGGCTCATCAGCGTGAAGCCGCCCGCCGAGATCACGAACATCCAGCGGGTCGAGAGCACCCGCGAGAGCATGCCCGAGAGCGGGATCGAGATCACCTCGGCGATGAGGTAGCTCGTCTGCACCCAGGGGATCTCGTCGGCCGAGGCCGAGAGGCCGGCCTGGATCTCGGCGAGGGAGGCCGAGACGATCTGGATGTCCAGGATCGCCATGAACATCCCGAACACCATGCAGACGAACGCCACCATGCGGCGGCGGTCGAGGGGCGGCTCGGCGGCCGGCGGCGCGGCGGCCGAGGGCCCGGCGGCGATCGGCGCGGCGGCCACGGCCTCACTCCCGGGCGGCATGCCGCTGCGCGGCGGCGTGCGAGACCGCGCGCGGCTCCGGGGCCTCCGCGCCGAGGCCGCGCGTGTCGACCTTCGCCACCACCGAGAGGCCGGGGCGCAGCAGGCCCTCCCGGGCGATCTCGGCCGGCACCTTCACCCGCACCGGCAGGCGCTGGACGATCTTCGTGAAGTTGCCGGTGGCGTTGTCGGGCGGCAGCAGGCTGAAGACGGAGCCGGAGGCCGGCGAGAAGCTCTCGACCGTGCCGAGGATGTCGCGGTCGGGCCAGGCATCGACCCGGATATGAACGGGCTGCCCGACCCGCATGCGGGCGAGCTGCGTCTCCTTGAAGTTCGCGTCGACGCGCACGCTGTCGAGGGGCACCAGGGCGGCGACGCGCGAGCCGGGCTGCACGTAGGCGCCCGCCTCCACGGCCTTGTTGCCGATCACCCCGTCGAAGGGCGCCCGCAGCTCCGTGAAGGAGAGGTCGCGGGCGGCGCGGTCCACCCCGGTCCTGAGCTCGGCCGCGAGGCTCTCGGCCTCGCGGCCCTGCGCCTCCAGCACCGCCACGTTGGCCTTGGCGGCGAGCAGGGCCGCCTCGGCGGCCTTGACGTTGGCGTCCGAGCGGTCGCGATCGGCCTTGGCCTGCTCCAGGCGGGCGCGGGCGGCGAATTCGGACTGGGCGAGCTGCGTCTGGCGCTGGTAATCGGCCGCCGCGCGCACCTGGTCGGCGCGGGCCGCCTCGACCTGCGCCTCGCCCTGCGCCACCTGGGCGCGGGCCGCCTCGACCTGGCGGGCGATGCGCGCGATGGTGCTGCGCTGCGTCGCCAGCTTGTCCTCGGCCGCCCGCAGGGCGAGCCGGTAATCGCCGTCGTCGATGCGCGCGATGACGTCGCCCGCCCGCACCGTCTGCCCGTTCACCACCGGGACGGAAGCGAGGTAGCCCGAGACCTTGGCGGCGAGCGTCGCGATGTCGGCCTGCACGTAGGCGTCGTCGGTCGACACGAGGAAGCGGCCGGTCGTGTACCAGAAATAGCCCTCGCGGCCGCCCGCTCCGAGGGCGGCGAGCAGGGCGAGCGGCAGCAGGACTCGGCGCAGGCGACGCCGCGGCGTTCCCGGCGCGGCGTCCGGCGCAGCCCGGTCGCGCGCCGCTTCACCCTGCACGCCCTGACCCTGCGCGTACTCGTCCCGATAGGCCATTGCCCGATCCCCGACCGTCCCGACGCGGTTGACCGCCGCCGGCGCGCCCCGATATAGATTGACCGAACGGTTCGGTCAACGGCGGCCTGGTCGGGGGGCTCCCAAGGGGCGCGGGCCGAGCTGGCGCCGCGGGTCCCGACGGGGCAGTTTCCCATCCCGGGCGCAACCCTAGATCGACGGGCCGGCTTGACCTGCTTCGCGAAGGACGAAATGGTTCTCGGATGGCCGATGGTCCCACCACCCTCGACGCGGCGGAGAGCGACAAGCGCCGTCAGATCCTCGACGGCGCGCGCGAGGTCTTCCTCGCCTGCGGCTTCGACGGGGCGAGCATGGGCAGCATCGCCAAGGCGGCGGGGGTCTCGAAGGGCACGCTCTACGTCTACTTCGACAGCAAGGAGGCGCTGTTCGAGGCGCTGACCGTCGAGGAGAAGCGCACCCTCGCCGAGAACCTCTTCCGCCTCGACGTCGACGACCCCGACGTGCCGGCGGTGCTGCGGCGGCTCGGCCTGAGCTTCCTCGACGAGATGTGCCGGCCCGACCACGTGGCCTCGATCCGCACGGTGATCGGCGCCTCGGAGAAGTTCCCGCGGCTCGGCCGCGCCTTCTACGAGGCGGGTCCGGTCCAGGGCGCGCAGCGGCTGCGGGCCTATCTCGACCGGCAGGTGGCGGCGGGGCGCCTGCGCCCGACCGACACGGCGCTGGCCGCGCGCCACTTCCTCGACCTCTGCGCGGCGGCGACGATGCGGCGCCTGCTCTTCGCGGTGGGCGATCCGCCGACCCCGGCGGAAGCGGCCTACCTGATCGGCGAGGCGGTGCGGGTGTTCTTCGCGGCCTACGGGCCGGCGCGGTCCTGATCGCCCGGGAGCCCCACGCAGATCACCGTGGCGTCGTCCTCCGCCCGCCCGAACCGGGCCAGCAGCCGGCCGGCGAGGCGCTGCGGGTCGCCGCGCAGGCGCCGCTCGTCCGCGTCGAGTTCGACGGGGGCGAGGCCGTCCGTCCACAGCACCAGCGCGTCCCCCGCCGCGAAGGCGAGATCGAGGGGGCGGAGCTCGCGCGGGCCCGCCCCGACGATGCCGGGCGTGCCGTCGAAGCGCCGGGTCTCTTGCCCGAACAGGCCCGCCCGCACGTTGCCGACCCCCGCGAGGGAGAGCCGCATGGCGGCGGGGTCGATCCGCGCGAGGAGCGCGGCCCCGCCGCGGGTGCGTCGCACCGCCCGGTCGATGGCGGCGAGCCGCGGCGCCGGATCGAGCCCGGCGCAGTCCCGCGCCACGGCCAGGATGGCGCGCGCCGCGAGGTGGGCCTCGGCGCCGTGCCCGAGCCCGTCCGCGAGGCAGACCAGCGTCGCGCTCCCCTCGCCCCACCAGGCCGCCCCGTCGCCGCACAGGCTCTCGCCCGGATAGGTCCGGGACGCGGCGCCGATCCTCATGCCCGACGCACCGCGCAGGCGACGCGGGTCCCGATTCCCGGGGCCGAGCTGATCGCGAAGCGGTCGACGAGCCGGCGCGTCCCGGGCAGGCCGCAGCCGAGGCCGCCGCCGGTCGAGTATCCGTCCTCCAGGGCCCTGCCGAGGTCGGCGATGCCCGGACCGTCATCCTCGGCCGTGATCTCGATCACCGGCTGGTCCGCCTCGCGGCGCACCGCGAGCCGGAGGGTCCCGCCGCGGCGGGCGTGCAGCACCAGGTTGGTCGCCAGTTCCGACACGGCCGTGGCGAGGTCGTGCGCCCGGGCCGTCCCGAAGCCGTGGCGCTCGGCCAGGCGCCGGGCCTCCTGCCACGCCTCCACGGCGTCGATCTCGGCCCGGATCCGGAAGCCGAGGGACTCGATCACCTCGCTCACGGCCGGCGCACCATGCTGGCGCGGACCAGGGTGCCGCCCGGCCGCGTGTCGAAGGAGATCTCGTCCATCAGCCGCTGCACGGCGGGAAGCCCGAGCCCCAGCCCGCCCCCGGTCGAGAAGCCCGGCGTGAGGGCGGCGGCCACGTCGTCGATCCCCGGGCCGTGATCCTCGACCTCGACGGCGACCGTGACGGCGAGGGCGTTGGTTCGGGCGAGGATGCGGCACTCGCCCGCCCCGGCGTAGCGGAGCGCGTTGCGGGCCAGTTCGGAGACCGCGGTGGCGAGCCTCGTCTCGTCGACGGTGCCGAGCCCGACCAGCCGGGCCGCGTCGCGGGCGGCGTGGCGCGCCGCCAGGATATCCTCCTGGATCCGGACGGCGACGCGGACGGCCAGTTCCCCCTCGCGGCCGGCCGCGCCGCCGCGCAGAGGCTGGGCGAAGGCGTCAGGGTGCGGGCGGGTCGTCATTCCGACCTCCGCGGGCGGCCATCGCGCGCCTGACCTTGGCGACGCCGCCTTCCAGGTCGAAGGCCGTCTCCATCCGGATCAGGTTCTGCCCCATCTCCACCAGCGTCAGCGCCACGGCGGGGCGCATCCCGGCCAGCACCGCGACGCCGCCCATGATGCCCACCATCCGGGCGGTCTCCGACAGGATGCGCGCCATGTAGGAATCGACCACGTCCACCGCCGTGATGTCGATGACGAGCCCGTCCGCCTGGCCGTCCCGCAGCC
Source organism: Methylobacterium sp. 4-46 (assembly GCF_000019365.1). Lineage (GTDB taxonomy): Bacteria > Pseudomonadota > Alphaproteobacteria > Rhizobiales > Beijerinckiaceae > Methylobacterium. The sequence goes on from NC_010511.1 coordinate 7,221,739, forward strand.
GCGCCAGGGCGTCGATCTGCAGGTCCATCACCTGCTGGTCGGTGAGGTCGGCGGGCAGCGACGTCAGCAGGACGCGGCCGTAGCGCAGGATCGGCACGCGCATCAGAGTCCCGCCTCGGTCGGATTCGGCCGCACCTCCTCGCGCAGGAGCCGGAACGCCTCGGCGAGGCCGGCCCGCAGCGTCCCCCGGGTGATCATGCTGGTGAGGGTCACGTCGAGCTTCACGAGGGTCTGGGCCGCGTCCGGGCTGATGCCCGTGACCACGACCCGGGCGCCGAGCAGGCGCGCCGCCTCGACGGTCCTGGTCAGGTGCAGGGCGACGCGGCTGTCGATGACCGGCACCCCGGTGACGTCGAGGATCGCGATCGAGGCCTCCTCCCGCCCGAGGGCGTCGAGGAGCCTCTCCATGATCTGCCGCGCGCGCTGCGTGTCGATGATCCCCACGAGCGGCATCAGCACGATGCGCTGCCAGATCGGCAGCGCCGGGGTGGCGAGGTCGAGGAGCGCCCGGCTCTGCCGCTCGATCAGCCGCTCCCGCGTCTCCACGAAGGCCGCGAAGGTCACGAGGGCCAGCCGGTCCACGGCGGCGCCGAAGGGAGCGAGGATCTCGGCCGGATGCTCGGGCCCCGCAGCCGCCTCGCGCCGCACCACCTCGGCGGCCGCGTCCTTGAGGGACATCAGCAGGCTCGCCGTCTCCATCGGGGTGAAGCCGTCCCGGGCCCGCGCCGCGCTCATGGCGGTCGCCTGCGCCTCGATCGCCGCGAAGGGCTCGCCGCTCACCCCGCCCTCGCCGGCGAGGAAGGCGTCGGTCAGGGCTCGCAGCAAGGCCGCGAGTTCGACCCGCAGCAGCCCGGGCGAGGTCGTCCGGCCGGGCTTGGTCTCCCCGGGCGCGTCGAGGCGGCGGAGCCACGCCTCGAGCACCTGCTCGTGTTGCGCCGACAGGATCTGTCCGAGTCTGCCCACCGCCACTCCCCCCTAGCCGCGCGCCGGGAATGCGCCGCGGCGCAGGAGCTGCACGTCGCGCCCGCCCGGTTCGGAAACCGGCGCGCGCTCAGCGGCCCGGTCGGGGTGTCGCCGACGAGGAGGCAGGGCCGAGATGTCGTCGCCGATCCACCGGGCGCGGCCGCCGGCCGCAGACGCAACCGAACATGACCTAACGGTAGCATGCACGGCGTGCACGCGCACCCCCGACTGGTTGGCCTAGGCAACCCGCGCCGGAGTCCGCTGGCGAAGCCTGCCCAGGACGACGTCGCTGGGCGGAACCGCCCTGCGCCGCTCCGTCGAAGCAGGAGCGCGCGAGGCCAGTCTGCTTCGGCCCTCACGTCGGTTTCGCCGCCGAACCGGTGGTCCTTTCGGCGACCGGCGCCGGCCGCCGGCGGCGCTCAGCCGTCCTCCCGCAGCGCCTCGGCGACCCGGGCTTCCAGCAGGTCGGGCCGGCGCAGGATCAGGGCGCCGCGGGTGCGGTCCACGAGGCCCTCCTGGGCCATCACGGTGAATTCCCGCGTCACCTGCTCGCGGCGGCAGCCGATCCGGGCGGCGAGCACGTGGTGGTAGGGCGGCGGGGTCACGACCCGCTCGCCGTCCGAGCCCGCCCGCGGCGAGGAGAGCCGCAGCAGCTCCGCGTAGAGCCGGTGGCGCAGGTCGAGGACCGCGTGCTCCATCAGGCGGCCGTTGAGCGAGCGCACCCGCTTGGCGAGGAGGCGCAGCAGGCGGTCCCCGATCGGCGGCGGCGCGAAGACGATCTGGCGGAAGACCGGCGCCGGCACGACGCAGAGTTCGCCGCGCGTCAGCGCCGTGACGTTGGCCGAGCGGCTCACCCCGTCGATCGCCGCGAGTTCCCCGAAGAACTCGCCGCCGCGCATCTCCCCGAGGATCACCTCCTTGCCCGATTGCGTGCGGTTGAGGATGCGCACCTCGCCCGCGGCCAGGAAATACACGTCCGTCGAGGCGTCGTCGAAGTCCACCAGGACCTCGTTCGGCTCGAAGCGTCTCCAGATGCAGCGGGTCTCGTAGGGGGCGAGGTCGACCCCCGCGTCCTTGAAGAACGGAAATACCCCCAGACGACCCATGACGACGCCCCGCAACCCCCGCACCTTGTTGTTCTTGCCACGATGCGGCCGGGCTTGCCAGGGTTGGGGATAACTTTGCGGCGGGCGCCGTCGCGGAGCGGCTCCCGGGCCGGCGCCCGGCTTCCGCCGGCCGCGCGGTCGGGCTATGAGCGCCCGGCTCCCTCGACGACGCGGATGATGCAGGCATGGCGGCTTTTCAGGCGTTCCAGCCCGGGGCCTTCGTCGATTCCGCCCTCAGCCTCCTCGTCGCCTTCCTGCTCGGAACCCTGATCGGGGCGGAGCGGCAGTACCGGCAGCGGACCGCGGGCCTGCGCACCAACGTGCTGGTCGCGGTCGGCGCGGCGGCCTTCGTCGATCTCGGCATGGTGATCATGAAGGAGGGCATGAACGTCCGCGGCCTCAACACGGCGGCGACCCTGTGGGGCTCGGCCGCGGTCGGGGCCTATTCGGGGGCGGATCTTCTCGGCGAGGCCGTGCTGGTCGCCGGCGCGGTGCTCGCCGGCAACACCCTGCTGCGCCCCCTGGTCAACGCGATCAACCGCATCCCGATCGACGAGCGCTCCACCGAGGCGACCTACGAGGTGCGCCTGACGACCGAGGGCGACGCCCTGGGCCGCACCCGCGACCTCCTCACCGAGCGGCTGGAGGGGGCGAACTACCCGGTGAGCGAGGTCACGGTCGAGGAGCCGGCCGAGGGCGAGGTCGAACTCGTCGCGACCCTGGTCAGCACCGCGGTCGATCCGGCGGAGCTCGACGCGGTGGTGGTGAGCCTCGAACGCGCGCCCGGCGTGCGCCACGCCACCTGGACGGCCCGCACGGTGGATTAGAGGAGCATCGCGCTGCTCCGGCGGGCGGTGCCGTCCCGGCTCGGGCGTCTCACGCCTCCCCGGGCCCGCGCCGCGGGGCGCCGCGCGGGCGCAGCCGGTCGAGGAGCCGTCCGTCGATGGCGGCGAGGCCCGCCCCGATCAGCCCCATCCCGGCGATCTGCCGCGCGTCGAGCCGCTCCCCGAGGACGAGCACGCCCAGGCCGATCGCCGAGACCGGGATCAGGAAGGTGACGAGGGCGATGTTGGTCGCCCCGGCCCGCGCCAGGATGCGGAAGAAGATCAGATAGGCGAGCGCGGTCGAGAGGCAGGCGAGGCCGAGCACCGCGCCCCAGGCCCCCGGGCCCGGCGGCGGCAGCGTCCAGGGCCGGTTGAGCGCGAGGGCGAGCGGCCCGAGGAGGAGCGCCGAGCAGGTCACCTGGCCGGCGGCGGTGACGAGCGGCGGCAGGCCCATCCGGCCGAAGCGCCGGCCGTAGACGCCCGCGAGGGCGTAGGACCAGGCCGCGGCGAGCACCGCCCCCTGCGCGAGCGCCGCCGCCCCGAGCCCGCCCAGCACCGCCGGGCCGACCATCACGGCGACGCCCGCGAGGCCGAGCCCGACCCCGGCGAGGCGCCGGCCGGTCATCCGCTCGTCGCGGGTGAGGAAGTGGGCGACGACCACCGTGGTGAGCGGCGTCGTCGCGTTGAGCAGCGCGGCGAGGCCGGAGGCGATCTGCGTCTGCCCCCAGGCGATCAGGCAGAACGGGATCGCGTTGTTGAGGATCCCCATGCCCAGGAAGGCGGCCCAGGTCGCGCGGTCGCGGGGCATGCGCGCGCCGAGGAGCGGCGCGAGGGCGTTGAGGATCAGGGCCGCCAGCGCGAGGCGCAGGGCGACGACGGTGAGCGGGGGCAGCGCGTCGAGGGCGACCCGCACGAAGAAGAACGAGCCGCCCCAGAGCACCGACAGGAGCAGGATCAGGCCCCAGTCGGACAGGCTCATCGGACGGTTCACGGCGGGCGGCATGGCGGGTCCCCTGGCTGGCCTTCGGCGGCCCCCGTGATGGCACCGGGGGATTGCCCGGCGCGTCCCGGATCTTGCGCCGCGACCGGCGCGCCTCACGCCTTCAGGATCGTCGGCCCGGACAGGCCGCGCCGGGCCATGGCGTTGCGCGTGTCGACGACGAGGCGGGCCTCCGCCGCGACCAGCGCGTAATCGACCCCGTCGTGATCGGTGGCGATCAGCACCGCGTCGACCGCGCGCAGCGTCCCGGCATCGAGGGGGGTCGAGCGGCGTCCCGCGAGGGAGGCGTACTCGCGCGTCGGCGGCAGCACCGGCACCAGCGGATCGTGGTAGAGGCAGGTCGCGCCGCGCGCCTCGATCAGCCGCATCAGCCGCAGGGCGGGGCTCTCGCGGGTATCGTCGATGTTGCGCTTGTAGGCGAGGCCGAGCAGCAGGATGCGCGATCCCGAGAAGGGGCGCCCCGTCCGGTCGACCGCCGCCGCGAGGCGCTCGACCACGTGGGCGGGCATGCGGGTGTTGACCTCGCCGGCGAGTTCGATGAAGCGGGCCGGCACCTCGAATTCCCGCGCCTTCCAGGCGAGGTAGAACGGATCGATCGGGATGCAGTGCCCGCCGAGCCCGGGCCCCGGATAGAACGGCATGAACCCGAACGGCTTGGTGGCGGCGGCCTCGATCACCTCCCAGACGTCGATGCCCATCGCGTCGTAGACGAGCTTCAGCTCGTTCACGAGGGCGATGTTGACCGCGCGGAAGATGTTCTCGGTGAGCTTCACGGCCTCCGCGCAGGCCGCGCTCGACACCGGCACGGTGGCGACCGTGAGGGCCCCGTAGAGGGCGGCGGCGAGGCGCCGCGAGGCGGGGTCGTCCGCACCCACTACCTTGGGGATCTGCGCGGTCGAGAAGGCGGCGTTGCCGGGATCCTCCCGCTCGGGCGAGTAGGCGAGGAAGATCTCGGCCCCGACCCGCAACCCGCCGGCCTCCAAGAGCGGCCGCACCACCTCGTCCGTGGTGCCCGGATAGGTGGTCGATTCGAGCACCACGAGCTGACCCGGCCGCAGGGAGGCCGCTACGGCCCGGGCGCTCGCCACGACGAAGCCGAGATCGGGCTCCCGGTGCCGCGTGAGCGGCGTCGGCACGCAGATCAGGATCGCGTCGGGCTCGGCGAGCCGGGCCATGTCGCCGGTCGCCGCGAAGGTGCCGGCGCGCGCCGCCTCGGCCAGCGCATCCCCGGGGATGTGGTGGAACGCCCCCTCCCCGCGGTTGAGCGCGGCGACCCGCTCCGGGTTGGTGTCGAAGCCCAGGACGGAGAAGCCCGCCCGCAGGGCCGCGAGGGCGAGGGGCAGCCCGACATAGCCGAGCCCGACGATGCCGACGAGGGCGTCGCCGCCGCTCAGGCGACGCTCCAGTTCCTCAACGCGCGGCATCATATCCCGTCCCGCCTCACCTCTGCCGCGCCCGCATAGCCCGGCCCGGTGTCGGCCTGTCAACCGGCGGCGCCCTCGCGGGGCGGTGCCGGGCCCGCGCTCACCGCTCCCGGAACCAGGCGGGAAATTCCGTCGCGGCGCTCAGGTCGAGTTCCAGCCTGTTCTCGTCCGGGGGGTCGTTCTCGACGACCGCGCCGACCGTGAAGGCGCCGTAGGCGAAATCGATCGGGAGTTCGGCCGTGCCGTTCCGCGCCGGCACCACGACCTGCTCCCGAGGGAAGGTCGGGTGCAGGTGGAACCGCACCGGACCGGCGAGCGGAGGTCCGGCACCCGGCCTGCTCTCCACGACGAGCGTGAAGGCGGCGAATCCTTCGTCCTGATCCAGCCTGACGTCGCGGACGAGGAGCCGCCGGCGTGCCGTCTCGGCGGTGCCGCCGAACAGGCCCTTGTTCGGATCGACCTCGTCCGCCGGCTCCTTCGCGACGTGGAGCTCGGGCGCCAGGGCGGGCGCGGTCGGCGCGCCCGCCGCGGACGCGAGTCCGCCCGCCCCGATCCGGTCGAGGAGGGCCAGCAGGCCGGAATGGTCCTCCGCGTCTCCCGGCGCGCTCTGGATCCGGTAGAACACGGCCCGCAGGCCGAACTTGTCCCGCATGCGCCTCTCGATCAGCGCCCTCTCGTCCTCGGTCCGGTAGCCGAAGATCCCGAAATGCTGGCTGTCCTCCACACCCAGATTCGCCCGCACGCTGCGCATGATCTGCCCCAGATCGGGATCGCGCATCGAGAAGCCGAGGAACACGACGGGCTGTGTCATGAACACGGCGACGATCCGCCGCTGGAAGACGTCGTTGAGGTAGAGGCGCGCGTAGGACGTCTCGGTCAGCACGATGTCGGCCGGCCGGTCGAAGCGCCCGTGCAGATAGACGATGCAGGGCGGCGCGGAGCGGTCGGACAGGGCGCGGAAGAAGGTGCGGACGTCGGCCGCGTCGCTCCAGTGGATGGGGGTGAACGACCTCCCGGCCCGCCGCATCGCCAGTTCGATGCAGGGATCGTAATTCGTCGTGATGATGTGCCGGAAGCCGAGGCCGGCGATCCGCAGGTGGGGCTCGCTCAGGGCATGCGGCGTCCGCGGCTCCTGGAACTTCCCCGAGATGAATGTCGCAAATTCCTCAGGCGACATTCTGACGTACATCTCCTCCGCTTGCCAGGCGGGGTCATCGATGCTGCGCAGAATGGCAGCGTATTTCGGAGGTATCTTATCGTCTCTCGACAGGATTTCATTCATCATCGTCATCAAGTCCGGCCATGAAGGATAGCCGGAAGCGACGCTGGCGCCTGCTCCAACTAGGGCGAGCAGGCGATTTGCGGCCATCGCCCGCGTGAGGTCGTCGAGACTCTTGCTCTCTTCGAAGAGGGGAAGCTGCATGACGGTGACATCCTTTGAGGACGAGCCGGCACGACTTTATGTAGCATGGAGGTTTTGCGAATTCTACCTGTGATCGCATTTCCGGTGCCGGCAGCCCCGGATTTCGCGCCGGCGCGATCGGCACGGGATGCGGGCGCGGCGGGATCCTCGCCTCCTCTTGCCTCCGCCCGACCCGCCCCCCACAAGACCGGCCATGCTCCGCGTCAACGACCTCACCTACCGGATCGGCGAACGGCTGATCCTCGACCGCGCCGGCTTCGCGATCCCCGACCGCGCGCGGGTCGGCCTCGTCGGCCGCAACGGGGCGGGCAAGACCACCCTGTTCCGCCTGATCCAGGGCGAGATCGCCACCGAGGGCGGCACCGTCTCGCTGCCGAAGGGCACCCGGATCGGCGGCGTGGCCCAGGAGGCTCCCGCCGGTCCCGAGACCCTGCACGAGGTCGTGCTCGCCGCCGACGTCGAGCGCACGCGCCTGCTGCGGGAGGCCGAGACCGCCGACGGCCTGCGCCGGGCCGAGATCGAGACGCGCCTCGTCGACATCGACGCCCACTCGGCCCCGGCCCGGGCGGCCGCGATCCTGCACGGCCTCGGCTTCGACGCGGCGGCGCAGGCCCGCCCCTGCGCGGATTTCTCCGGCGGCTGGCGCATGCGCGTGGCGCTCGCCGCCGTGCTCTTCTCCGAGCCCGACCTGCTCCTCCTCGACGAGCCCACCAACTACCTCGACATCGAGGGGACGCTCTGGCTCTACGATTACCTGGAGCGCTATCCCCGCACCGCGATCATCATCAGCCACGACCGCGACCTGCTCGACACGAGCGTCGACCACATCCTCCACCTCGACCGCGGCCAGCTCACCCTCTACCGGGGCGGCTACACCTCCTTCGCCCGCCAGCTCGCCGAGAAGCGCAGCCTGCAGGCCAAGGCGCGGGCGAAGCAGGAGGCCGAGCGCGCCCATCTCCAGAGCTTCGTCGACCGCTTCAGGGCCAAGGCCACCAAGGCGCGCCAGGCCCAGTCGCGCATGAAGCGGCTCGCCAAGATGGAGCCGATCGCCGCGCTGATCGAGGACGACGTCCCGGTGATCCACCTGCCGAGCCCGCCCCGGCCGCTCTCCCCGCCCCTCGTCGCCATGGAGCGGGTGGCGGCGGGCTACGGCGAGCGCACCGTGCTCTCGGGCCTCACCCTGACGCTCGCGCCCGACGACCGCGTCGCGCTGCTCGGCGCCAACGGCAACGGCAAGTCGACCTTCTGCAAGCTGATCGGCGGGCGGCTCGATCCGCTCTCGGGCGAGGTCCGGCGCTCGACCAAGATCGAGGTGGCGTATTTCGCCCAGCACCAGCTCGACGAGCTGCGCCCGGCCGAGAGCGCCTACGCGCATGTCCGCGACCTGATGCCGGAGGTGCCCGAATCGAAGGTGCGGGCCGCCGCCGCCCGGCTCGGCTTCCCGGGCCAGAAGGCGGACACGCCGGTGGCGCAGCTCTCGGGCGGCGAGAAGGCCCGGCTGCTGATGGGGCTGGCGGCCTTCGCGGGTCCCCACCTGCTGATCCTCGACGAGCCGACCAACCACCTCGACATCGAGAGCCGTCAGGCGCTGGTGGAGGCGATCAACGACTACGAGGGCGCCGTGATCCTGGTGAGCCACGACCGCTTCCTGGTCGAGGCCTGCGCCGACCGGCTCTGGCTGGTGCGGAACGGCAGCGTGAAGCCCTTCGACGGCGACATGGACGATTACCGCCGCCTCGTGCTGGCGGGACCGGAGCCCGAGGCGCCGCGGACCAGCGAATCGGCCGGCGGGGCCAAGGCGGTCGAGCGGCGCAGCAACGCCGAGCGTCGGGCGGCCCTGGCGCCCTTGCGCAAGCGGCTGGAGGCGGTCGAGGCGCGGATGACCAAGCTCTCCGAGGCCATCGCCAAGATCGATGCGGCGCTGGAGGACGGCAGCGCCTTCCGGACCGATCCGGCCAAGGCCGGGGACCTCGCCCGGATGCGGGCCGAGGCCGCCGCCGCCCTCGCCGCCGCCGAGGAGGATTGGCTGGCCCTCAGCGGGGAATTGGAGGCCGCCGAGGGGTGAGCGCGGCGCCCGCGGCCGGGCGGGCGGCTTCCGTCGCGCGACGCCGCCTCGGCGCGACCCGCCCGGCCGCCGCACCATGGCTCGGCCCGGGGAGCGCGGCGGCTCCCGCCCGCGGCCGAACCGTCCGGGGTGGTTCTGGCCGCTGGACCAGGGCCGACGCCGTCGCCTCACGGTCGGCCGCCGCGAGGCGGGAGGCGCGCCGCGGCGGGTGATGGCGGAACAAGGACCCGTAACGCTCGCGAGGGCGGTCCCGCCGGAACCGCCCTCGCGATGCCGCGGCGCGACCGTTCAGTTGCTGGCGAGCTTCGGGATCGGGTCGACCGGGGTCGCGCCCTTGCGGATCTCGAAGTGCAGCTGCGGCGAGGTCACGTTGCCCGAGGCGCCGGACTTCGCGATCACCTGCCCGCGCTTGACCTTGTCGCCCGGGCGCACGTCGATCTCGCCGTTATGCGCGTAGGCCGAGACGTAGCCGTTGGCGTGGCGCACCAGCACGAGCTTGCCGTAGCCCTTCACGTCGCTGCCCGCGTAGGCCACCGTGCCCTCCTCGGCGGCCTTGACCGGCGTGCCCTCGGGCAGCGCGATGTTGATGCCCTCGTTGCCGCTCGATCCGTAGCCCGCGATGACCCGGCCGCGGGCCGGCCAGCGGAAGGCCGAGGCATCCTCGGCCGGGGCCGGGGCAGGAGCCGGGGCCGGCTCGGCCGGCTTCTCGGCCGCCTTGGGCTCGGCCGCCTTGGGCTCGGCCGCCTTGGGCTTGACGGGCTCGGGCTTCGGCTCCGGCTTGGGGATCTCGGCCTTGGCCACCTGCTTGGGCGCCTCCGCGGGCTTCTTCGGCTCCGGCTTGGCCGCGACCTTGGGCTCGGGCTTCGGCTCCGGCTTGGCCGCGACCTTGGGCTCGGGCTTCGGCTCCGGCTTGGCCGCGACCTTGGGCTCGGGCTTCGCGGCGACCTTGGGCTCGGGCTTCGGCTCCGGCTTGGCCGCGACTTTGGGCTCGGGCTTCGGCGCCGGCTTCGCCGCCGCCTTCGTCTCCTTGGCGTCGCGCTTGGCCTCCTGCCGGGACTCCGCCTTCCCCTCGTGCTTCGCCTCCGCCTTCCGCGGCTCCGGCTTGGCCGCCTGCTTCGGCTCGGGCTTCGGCTCGACCTTGGCGGTCCTGACCGGCTCGGCCGGGCGGGCGTTCAGCTTGGCCGCCCGCTCGACAGCCGCGGGCTTCGCCGGCGCCGCGGCGGCCTGGCCCGGCCGCGGATGCGGCTTGGGGGCGGGCGCGGGCTCCTCGCGCAGCTCCGCGACCTTGCGCGGCGGCTCCGCCGGCCGGGCCGCCTGCGCCACCTCGCGCGGCGCGGCCGCAGGCGTCACCCGCGGCGTCACCGCGGCGGAGCCGCCCGCGTGATAGACCGGGATCACGATCTGGCGGCCCGGCGTGACCTCCTTGGCGCTCGACAGGCCGTTCGCCGACAGGATCGCGGCGGCCGGCACCCCGAAGCGCGTCGACATCTGGTTCAGCGTGTCACCCTGGCCGACCGTGACGGTGGTGCCGCCCTGGGCGGTCCAGCCCGCCGCCCCGCCGGTGGCCGGGGCCGCCGCGACGGCCCGCGTGCTCTGCGCGGCGGCCGGCGCGGCCCGGCTCGACAGGGGCAGCGGCCCCGGCTGGGAGGCCGCGCCCTGCGGCGCCGCGAGGGCCTGCGAGCGGATCGGCGCGGTCCGCACCGGCGCAGTCGGCTCCTCCGGCAGGCTGCCGGTCGCGCCCGGCTCCGTGCCGCTCGACGAGAAGGGGTTCGAGAACGGATCCCCGAACCGCATCGTATCGGAACTGCAGGCGGCGGATGCACCTCCGATCAGCCCGATGAGAGCGACGCGCGACAGCGTCCGCATCCCGTAGCCAGCCCCGCGATCCCGCATCGACGCACCCACACATCCACGCAACCCGATAGGCGAGATTCAAATCCCATTCAGGTTAAGCTTCCGTTGCGGGGAGCGCGGCCGGGATGCCCGCGCGGGAGTCGAGCGGTCCCGGGAACCGCCCGCCTGCCGGGGCGCTGCGCCGTGTCCGGCTACAGCACCGCCGCCCGGCCCGCCGTCAGCGGCGCGATCCGCGTCGCCCCGTCGAGCAGGCGGCGGGCGAGCCCTTCCGGGCCGCGCTCGATCACCGCGAGGCGCGGGCCCGCCTCGGTGACGACCGCCCCGACGAGGCGGCCCCCCGGCGCGAGGCGCTGGCCGAGGTGATCCGGGATGGCGGGCAGGACCCCGTTGACCAGGATGCGGTCGAAGGGGGTGACGTCCTTCTCCCGGGCGCAGCCATCCGCGATCCGCAGGCGCACCGCGCCGCCGAGTCCGGCCGCGTCGAGGCGGGCCTGCGCGTCGGAGGCCAGGGTGGCGTAGCGCTCCAGGCTCTCGACCATCGCGCAGCCGAGGCGCAGCAGCAGGGCCGTGGCGTAGCCCGAGCCGGTCCCGATCTCGAGGGCGCGGCTGCCGGGCCGCGGTTCCAGGGCCGTCAGCATGGCGGCGACCACGCTCGGCGCCGTCATGGTCTGGCCGCAGGCCAGCGGCAGGGCGACGTCGCGCCGCGCGAGGTCGCGCAGGGCCTCCGGCGCGAACCGGTCGCGCGGGACCCGCTCCATGGCGCCGAGCACCGCCGCGTCGCGCACGCCCCGCGCCCGCAGGGCGAGCGCGAAGCTCGCCGCCTCGACGGCCCCGCGCCCCTCGGGATCCTCGTCCACCGGCTCAGCCGAGGGCCTGGGCGAAGCGCGTCAGCGTCGGCTCATCCGTGAGGTCGAGGCGCAGCGGCGTCACCGCGATGCGGTTCTCCGCGATGGCCTTGAGGTCGGTGCCGTGGCCGGGCTCGAACCGCGCCTTCGCGAAGGCGAGCCAGAAATAGGGGTTGCCGCGCCCGTCCACGCGCTCGTCGATGGCGAGGAGCTGCTGGTTGCGCATGCCCTGGGCCACGACCGCGATCCCCTCGACCGCCTCCGGCTCGCAATCGGGGAAGTTCACGTTGACGAGGATGCCGGGCTCGATCCCCGCCTCGAGGATGCGCCGGATCGTGCGCGCCCCGTGATGGGAGGCGGTCTGCCACTTCACGTGGGCCCGCCCGCCCGCCCCGTAGGCCTGGCTCAGCGCGATCGAGCGCACGCCCAGGATCGTCCCCTCCATGGCGCCCGCGACCGTGCCCGAATAGGTCACGTCCTCGGCGACGTTCTGGCCGCGGTTGACGCCCGAGAGCACGAGGTCCGGCCCGCGCTCCTTGAGGATGTGGCGCACCCCCATGATCACGCAATCCGACGGGGTGCCCTTCACGGCGAAGCGCGTCTCGGCGACCTTGCGCAGGCGCAGGGGATCGTTGAGCGAGAGCGAGTGCGACACCCCGCTCTGGTCGGTCTCGGGCGCGACGACCCAGACGTCGTCGGACAGCCCCCGGGCGATCTCCTCCAGGACCTTCAGGCCCGGCGCGTGGATGCCGTCGTCGTTGGTGACGAGAATGCGCATCAGGCGTGTGGTCCCTCGATTCGCGTGACGCCCCCCATGTAGGGCGCGAGCGCGGACGGCACCGTGACGCTGCCGTCCGGGTTCTGGTAATTCTCCATCACGGCGATGAGGGCGCGGCCGACCGCCACCCCCGACCCGTTGAGGCTGTGCACGTAGCCGAGGCCGCGATCCTCCCGGCGGCGGAAGCGGGCCTCCATGCGCCGGGCCTGGAAATCGCCGCAGACCGAGCAGGACGAGATCTCCCGGTAGGTCCCCTGCCCCGGCAGCCAGACCTCGATGTCGTAGGTCTTCTGCGAGGCGAAGCCCATGTCGCCGGTGCACAGCGTCATCACCCTGTAGGGCAGGTCGAGCCGGCGCAGCACGGCCTCCGCGCAGGCGAGCATGCGCTCGTGCTCCTCGGCGGATTGCTCGGGCGCCGTGATCGAGACGAGTTCGACCTTGGTGAACTGGTGCTGGCGCAGCATGCCGCGGGTGTCGCGCCCCGCCGCCCCGGCCTCGGCCCGGAAGCAGGGCGTCAGCGCGGTGAAGCGCAGGGGCAGCTCGTCCTCGGACAGGATGCTCTCGCGCACGAGGTTGGTGAGCGGCACCTCGGCGGTGGGGATGAGCCAGCGCCCCGGCGCCCCGGGCTCGACCGCGCCGGGCTGCGCGGCGAACTGGTCGTCGCGGAATTTCGGCAATTGGGCGGTGCCGAACATCGCCTCGTCGCGCACCAGGAGCGGCGGCGCGACCTCGGTGTAGCCGTGCTCGGCGGTGTGCAGGTCGAGCATGAACTGGCCCAGCGCCCGCTCCAGCCGGGCGAGGCGGCCCTTCAGCACGACGAAGCGCGAGCCCGACAGCCGGGCGGCGGCCTCGAAATCCATCAGGCCCGCGGCCTCGCCGAGTTCGAAGTGCTGGCGCCCGCTCTCGGCCCGGCCGCGCCCCTCGAAGCGGCGAAGCTCGACGTTGTCGTGCTCGTCCCTCCCCTCCGGCACCTCGGGCCCGGGGGTGTTCGGGATCGCCGCGAGGCGGGCGTCGAGGGCCCTCGCGGCGGCGTCGGCCGCGGCGTCGAGGCCCGGCGCCTGCTCCTTGAGCCGCGCGACCTCCGCCATCAGCGCCCGGGCCCGCTCCTCGTCCCGCGCCTTCTTGGCCGCGCCGATCTCCTTCGAGAGGGCGTTGCGCCGCTCCTGGGCGACCTGCGCGGCCGAGATCGCCGCCTTGCGGGCATCGTCGAGGGCGACGAGCTCGGCGGCGAGCGGTTCCAGCCCGCGCCGGCGCAGCCCGGCGTCGAAGGCGGCGGGATTGTCGCGGATGACCCGGATGTCGTGCATCGGCAGAACCGTCTCCGACGGCGGGCGGCCCGCCGTCCCTGCGTGAGGCCCGACGCTTTGCCGCATCGGGCGGGCCGGGACAAGGGCGCCCCTCTCAGCCCGCCGGCTCCGCGACCGCGAGGGCCGCGACCAGGGAGGCGACCTCCCCGGGCCGCAGGATGTGGCCGCTCGCCGTGATGATCCAGGCGCGGCGCTCGCCCGTCGTCGCGCGGGCGGCCAGCACCGCCTCCCGCAGGGTCACGCACGGGCGCTCGTCGGGTCCGTCGGCCTCCCCGGGCCAGAACAGGAGTTGTACCGGTGCCGTCCAGTCCGTCATGCCCGGCACGAGACCACCCGATTCGGGCGGCCGCGCGGCGGACGCGATCACGGATGCGTGGTCGCGGGCGGGCGACGGTCCTGCCCGGGATCTCGGCCCGTTACCTTGGCCGGGGATCTCGGCCCGGGATCTCGGCCCGCGATCTTGGGCGGGGATCTCGGCCCGCGACCCTCCGTCCCGGCGCGCCGCTCAGTCCTGCATCCGGGCCATCAGCGCGTCCGAGACCGCGAAGTTCACGAAGACGTTCTGGACGTCGTCCTGGTCCTCGATCATCTCGACGAGGCGGATCAGCTTCTCGCCGGTCTCGTCGTCGACCTCGACGGTGTTCTGCGGGCGCCAGACCAGGGCGGTGCGGCGGGGCTCGCCGAAGCGGGCCTCGAGGGCCTTGGCGACCTCCCCGAGGGCGCCGTGCTCGCAGGTGACCTCGTGGCCGCTCTCGTCCGACTTGACGTCGTCGGCGCCCGCCTCGATGGCGGCCTCCAGCATCGCGTCGGCGTCCGCCACCTTCGCGTCGAAGGCGACGAGCCCGACCCGGTCGAACATGAACGAGACCGCGCCCGTCTCGGCGAGGCTGCCGCCGGCCTTGGTGAAGGCCGAGCGCACGTCCGAGGCCGTGCGGTTGCGGTTGTCGGTCTGCGCCTCGACGATCAGCGCCGCCCCGCCCGGGCCGTAGCCCTCGTAGCGGATCTCCTCGTAATTCTCCCCTTCCCCGCCGGTCGCCTTCTTGATCGCGCGCTCGATGTTGTCCTTGGGCATGTTCTCGGCCCGGGCCGCCAGCATCGCGGCGCGCAGGCGCGGGTTCATGGCCGGGTCCGGCACGCCGAGCTTGGCGGCCACCGTGATCTCGCGCGCGAGCTTGCCGAAGACCTTGGAGCGGACCGCGTCGACGCGGCCCTTGCGGTGCATGATGTTCTTGAACTGCGAATGTCCGGCCATGGCACTCCCCGGGGCGACGGGCCTGGCGGAACCTCCGCAGCGGAAGCGCTCGACGCCGGGCCCTCGGTGAAACGGGACCGCGTTATAGAGGGGCTGCCCGCGAAAGCACAATCGGGCGCCCGCGCGGGCCGGTCGAATCCGGCCCGCCCGGATCCCGGCGCCCCGGGCTTCCGCTGCAATGGCTGTATTACCTCAGCGCATGGCCGAACAACACCGTTCCGGCTCCGCCGCGCCGCCCTATGTCTCCGTATCGGAGTGTGGCTGAAGCGTTTCCGTGGTGTAAGACTGTCGCATTCGCTAAAATGAATATTGACGTCTGCATCTCGGGAACGCATGGGGCTGGCACTCTGCGAACCGGAGCATATGAATGCAGGACCAAGATCAAGAAATCGGTCTGATCGAGCAGGCCACGGACATCGTCGCGGCCTACGTGTCGAACAACTCCGTGCCCGTGGCGGACCTGCCGAGCCTGATCAGCGCCGTCCACACCTCGCTCGTGCGGCTCCGCAACCCCGCCCCGGCCGAGCCGGAGAAGCCGGTCCCGCTGATGCCGATCAAGAAGACGATCACGCCGGACTTCCTGATCAGCCTGGAGGACGGGCGCCAGTACAAGTCGCTGAAGCGTCACCTCTCGACCCGGGGGCTGACGCCCGAGCAGTACCGGCAGAAGTGGGGCCTGCCGCCGGACTACCCGATGGTGGCGGCGAACTACGCCGCGCAGCGGTCGGAACTCGCCAAGTCGAGCGGGCTCGGCCGTCGCCGGGCCTGAGCCGGGGCGCTCCCTCCCCGGCGGCGAGGAGGGAGCGGCCTTCCCGGGGCGCGCCCCGGGCGCCGCCCCCCTCAGGTCACCTCGAACGAGGTCCACAGCCCGGTGTCGAACCGCTCCAGCGCCGTCGCGCTCACGAGCCAGCGGCCGGGATTGTCCGCCAGGAAGGCGATCCGGGCCGTGCGTCCCTCCAGGAGCTGGAACGTGTCGAGCCAGTAGGGCTCCCAGCCGTCGTCGAGCGGGTGCAGCAGCCGGAAGACGTGGCCGTGCAGGTGGAGCGACTGCGGGAAGGCGGTCTGGTTGGTCAGCGCCAGCACCACCACCGAGCCCCGCTTCACCGAGAAGAGCGGCGCCGCGCCGGCCGTCCCGGCCGCCCCGTTCACCGTCCAGATCCGGGCCGGGTCGCCCGCGTAGGCCGGCGGCGCCTCGGGCCTCGCCTTGTCGAGGGTGGCGCCCCCCGCGAGGGTCAGGTCGCGCCGCACCGCGTTCTGGAGCTTGATCTCCGGCGGCAGCAGCGGGTTCTCGCCGATCGCCGCGACGGGCGGGCGGGCCGGCAGCGCCTCCCCCTCCGGCGTCACCACGGCGAGCGGGATTCCCGGCCCGATCAGCGCCGTCACCGTGCCCCCGCCCTCCTTCCCGGAGGGCACGTCGAGGAGCACGTCGTAGCGCGTGCCCGGCGGGAAGGGCAGCGTCGCGCGCAGGGGCTCGAACGTGTCGGTGGGCTGGCCGTCCACCGCGGCCACCCAGACCTTGAGCTTGTCGAAGCGCAGGCGCGTCGCCCGCGCGTTGCAGGCATTGGCGAGCCGCAGCCGCAGCCGCGCCCCCGGCGGCGCCGCGATCGCCTCCGGCCCCGGCCGCCCGTTCACCGTGAGCGTGTTGCCGAGCCGCCCGGAACTCGCCGCGAAGGGCAGCGGCCCGAAACCCGCGAGCGTCCCGTCCGGCTCGAGCCGCCAGTCCTGCAGGACGAGCGGCACGTCCCGGTCGACGACGGGGGGCTTGGCCTCCTCCACCACCAGCAGCCCGGCGAGGCCGCGCCCGGCCGGCTCGCTCGCGCCGCCCACGACCAGCGGCCGGATCAGCGCAGTGCCCGCGTCCGGCGGCGTGAAGGCGTAGAGGAAGCTCGCCCCCGGGGCGACCGGCGCCTGCGTGACGCCGCCGACCCCGTCCATGGCGTTGGCGTTGCGCACCCCGTGCCAGTGCAGCGAGAGCGGCTTGTCGGTGCGGTTGTCGAGGCGCAGCCGCACGGCCTCGCCGCGCTTCACCCGCAGCACCGGCGGCACCGATCGGCCGTCGAAGGCCCAGACCGGCGTCTCCGCGGGCGCGTCGGGCCGCAGCCGGGCGGTGGCCGGCGCCGCCGTCAGGATCCGGGGTTCCGGCGCCGGAGCCGGGCCTCCCGGCGCGGCCCCCGGCCCGGCCGGCTGGGGCGCCTGCGCGCGGGGACGGGCGGGCACCAGGGCGAGGGCGGCGCCCGCGAGGAGCGCCCGGCGCGTGGGCGGGGAGGACGGCGTCATGACACCTCGGCAGGTTGCGGTTGCGGGCCGGCGCGGCGCTGGCCTTGTAGCGGGCGCCGCCCGGGCAGGCGAGCGCCCCCGAAAATCGCCCCCGGCGCGGCCCCCGGGCGGTTCCGGCGGCGGCCCAAAATTCTTGCTGCGCGCCCGCGAGACCATGCTATAGAGCGCCGCCCGAGCGCCGCGGCGATCCCGGGCGCGCGCGTTGCGGGCGTGGCGGAACTGGTAGACGCGCTGGATTTAGGTTCCAGTGACGAGAGTCGTGGGGGTTCGAGCCCCTCCGCCCGCACCATTCCGCCGGGCTTTCGGCGCCGCGGGGGACATCCGCCGCAAGGCGACACGACGGTTTGGCTTTTCACATCAGGGCCGGCCCGCCAGACTGACGGTTTCCGTCGCACGGTGCCTCTCGACGCCGTCCGGAACCCGCGGGCGGACCGGATTCGAAAGAGGCGGAACGACGACGATGCAGGTGACCGAGACCAAGTCCGAGGGGCTGAAGCGCGAGTTCCAGGTGGTGCTCGCCGCGGCCGAACTCGAGGATCGGCTGACGACCGAACTCGCCGGCATGAAGGACAAGGTCCAGCTGAAGGGCTTCCGCCCCGGCAAGGTGCCGGTCGCCCATCTGCGCCGGGTCTACGGCCGCTCGATCATGGCCGACGTCGTCCAGAACGCCGTCAACGAGGCCAACCAGAAGATCCTCGAGGAGAACAAGCTCAAGCTCGCCCTCGAGCCGCAGATCAAGATGCCGGAGGACAAGGCCGAGATCGAGAAGGCCCTCGACGCCAAGGCCGACCTCGCCTTCCAGGTCGCCCTCGAGGTGATGCCGACCTTCGAGCTGCAGGACCATTCCGACATCACGGTGACGAAGCCGGTCGCCACGGTCTCCGACGAGGAGGTCGAGACCGCGCTCAAGCGCATGGCCGAGCAGAGCCGCTCCTACGCCGACCGCCCCGAGGGCAGCGCCGCCGAGACCGGCGACCGCGTCGTCATCGACTTCGTCGGCCGCATCGGCGGCGAGACCTTCGAGGGCGGCAGCGCCGAGGATGCCGACCTCGACCTCGGCTCGAACACCTTCATCCCGGGCTTCGAGGACCAGCTCCTCGGCGCCAAGGCGGGCGAGGCCCGCACCGTCACGGTGACCTTCCCGGAGGGCTACCCGGCCGAGCACCTCGCCGGCAAGGAGGCGGTGTTCGACGTTACCGTGAAGGCCGTGAAGGCGCCCGGCGAGGCCCAGATCGACGACGAGCTCGCCAAGACCTTCGGGCTGGAGAACCTCGACGCGCTCAAGGACGCCGTGCGCAAGTCGCTCGCCAACGAGCTCGACGCGCAGTCGCGCCGCCGGGTCAAGAAGGCGCTCCTCGACGCGCTCGACGCCCGCTACGCCTTCGACCTGCCCCCGACCCTGGTGCACCAGGAATTCGCCGCGGTCTGGGCGCAGGTCGAGGCCGACCTGAAGTCCCGCGGCAAGACCTTCGAGGACGAGGGCACCACCGAGGAGAAGGCGCAGGGCGAGTACCGCCGCATCGCCGAGCGCCGGGTGCGCCTCGGCCTGGTCCTTGCGCAGGTGGGTGAGACGGCCGATATCAAGGTGCCGGACGAAGAGGTGAATCAGGCGCTGATCGCCCGGCTGCGCCAGTTCCCCGGGCAGGAGCGCGAGGTCTACGACTTCTACCGCAAGAACCCGCAGGCGATGGCCGAACTGCGCGCTCCCCTGTTCGAGGAGAAGGTGGTTGACCACGTCCTCGGTCAGGTCAAACTCGTCGAGGAGCCCGTCTCCAAGGAGGCGCTCTTCGCCGACGACGAGGACGAGGCGGCCGAGGCCGCCGCGCCCGCGTCCGAGGCCGGGGCCTCCAAGGGGGTGATCTCCGAGGGGGTGATCTCCGAGGGCTCCGCGCCCAGCCACGAGACCGGCGCGGCCTGATCCGGCCCGCGGCCCTGACAGGGGCGGCGGACCGGACGACCCGCGGGCTCACCGATTCGCCGTGACCCCGGCCGCAGCGGCGCGGCCGGGCCTACCAGAACCAGGGCCACCCGATGAGAGACCCCGTCGAATTCTACAACAGCGCGCTCGTCCCCATGGTGGTCGAGCAGTCGAGCCGCGGCGAGCGCGCCTTCGACATTTACTCGCGCCTGTTGCGCGAGCGCATCATCTTCCTGACCGGGCCGGTCGAGGACTACTCCGCCTCGCTCATCGTGGCGCAGCTGCTGTTCCTCGAAGCCGAGAACCCGAAGAAGGAGATCTCCTTCTACATCAACTCGCCGGGCGGCGTGGTCACGTCGGGCCTGTCGATCTACGACACGATGCAGTTCATCCGCTGCCCGGTGGCGACGCTCTGCGTCGGGCAGGCGGCCTCGATGGGCTCGCTGCTCCTCGCCGCGGGCGAGCCGGGCCACCGCTTCGCGCTGCCGAACGCGCGCATCATGGTCCACCAGCCCTCCGGCGGCTTCCAGGGCCAGGCCACCGACATCCTGATCCACGCCCGCGAGATCGAGGCGCTGAAGCGCCGCCTCAACGAGATCTACGTGAAGCACACCGGCCGCGACTACGACGCGATCGAGCAGGGGCTGGAGCGCGACAATTTCATGACAGCCGACGCCGCCAAGGAGTGGGGCCTCATCGACGAGGTGCTGCAGAAGCGGGCGGAGACGCCCGCCGCCTGAGCCGGGACGCCGACCGCCCATCCGGGGGCCCGCCCGGAACGGGCCGGGGCCCTGGCGGATTAACCACCCCGCGGGCGATGCGGCCTTTTGGCGAGGCCGCGTCGCTTTCGCGGGATTGATCCGGAGGTGGCTGCGTGTTTGCATCAGCGTTCTGCGTCGGACACCCGACGCACGTGCGGCGAAGGCGGTGACTGTTTCTTTAGTCGGGTGTCACTATCTAGAGGGACGCGGCCTCGCCCTCGCGGCGTGGGCCCGTCGGGGACTTGGAGACCCATATGAGCAAGGCTGGCGGCAACGACTCGAAGAGCACGCTGTACTGCTCGTTCTGCGGCAAGAGCCAGCACGAAGTCCGCAAGCTGATCGCGGGACCGACCGTCTTCATCTGCGATGAGTGCGTCGAGCTGTGCATGGACATCATCCGCGAGGAATCGAAGTCCTCGCTGGTGAAGTCGCGGGACGGCGTACCGACCCCGAAGGAAATCCGTCGCGTCCTCGACGATTACGTGATCGGGCAGGATTTCGCCAAGAAGGTGCTGTCGGTCGCGGTGCATAATCACTACAAGCGGCTGGCGCACGCGGCGAAGCACAACGACGTCGAGCTCGCGAAGTCCAACATCCTGCTGATCGGGCCGACCGGTTCCGGCAAGACGCTGCTGGCGCAGACGCTCGCCCGGATCCTCGACGTGCCCTTCACGATGGCGGATGCGACGACGCTGACCGAGGCCGGCTACGTTGGCGAGGACGTCGAGAATATCATCCTTAAGTTGCTCCAGGCCTCCGACTACAACGTGGAGAGGGCCCAGCGCGGCATCGTCTACATCGACGAGATCGACAAGATCTCGCGCAAGTCCGACAATCCGTCGATCACCCGCGACGTGTCGGGCGAGGGCGTGCAGCAGGCCCTGCTGAAGATCATGGAGGGCACGGTGGCGAGCGTGCCGCCCCAGGGCGGACGCAAGCACCCGCAGCAGGAATTCCTGCAGGTCGACACCACCAACATCCTGTTCATCTGCGGCGGCGCCTTCGCGGGGCTGGAGCGGATCATCTCGGCCCGGGGCAAGGGCACCTCGATCGGCTTCGGCGCCACCGTCCAGGCCCCGGACGACCGCCGCACCGGCGAGATCTTCCGGGCCGTCGAGCCCGAGGACCTGCTGAAGTTCGGGCTCATTCCCGAATTCGTCGGCCGCCTGCCGGTGCTCGCCACCCTGGAGGACCTCGACGAGACCGCCCTCAAGCGGATCCTGCAGGAGCCCAAGAACGCCCTGGTCAAGCAGTACCAGCGGCTGTTCGAGATGGAGAACGTCGACCTCACCTTCCAGGAGGAGGCGCTGACGCTCGTCGCCCGCAAGGCAATCGAGCGCAAGACCGGCGCCCGCGGGCTGCGCTCGATCCTGGAGAGCATCCTGCTGGAGACGATGTACGACCTGCCGGGCCTCGACTCGGTCGAGCAGGTGGTCATCGGCCCCGAGGTGGTCGAGGGCAAGGCGAGGCCCCTCTACATCCACGGGGACCGCGCCAAGGACGCCCCGGCGAGCGTCAGCGCCTGAGCCCTCCGAAGGCCGCCGCTCCGCGGCGGCCTTGCGCGTCTCGAGTTCCCATGTCGAGTTCCCATGCGGCCGGGGTGGCACGGCGCTTGAAAGTCGCAGCGCCGGAAACCACCTGAGAGCAGAACGCGGCGGCCGCATGCTCACTCGGAGGTGCGGTGCCGCGGCCCGGCCGCCACTCCCTCCGACCCCTGCGGCCCGGTCGGCCCCCCGTTCCGCGTGCTTTCCCCTGATCCTCGAAGGCGCGGAGCGTCGGGAGTCACCATCAAGGAAGTCAGTCAATGACCCAGCCGAAATCGCGCCAGCCCGTCGTTCCCGGGTCGACCGGGACCTACGCGGTCCTGCCGCTGCGCGACATCGTGGTCTTCCCGCACATGATCGTCCCGCTCTTCGTGGGACGCGAGAAGTCGATCCGGGCGCTCGAAGAGGCCGTGCGCGCCGACCGGCACATCCTGCTCGCCACCCAGGTCAACGCCACCGACGACGACCCGGCGACGGACGCGATCTACACGATCGGCACCCTCGCCTCGGTGCTCCAGCTGCTCAAGCTCCCGGACGGCACCGTGAAGGTGCTGGTGGAGGGCGCGGGCCGGGCCAAGATCCGCAGCTTCGTGCGCTCCGACGAGTACTACGCCGCGGAGGCCGAGGCCCTGCCGAACGACCTCGGCGACCGCATCGAGGCCGAGGCCCTGGCCCGCTCGGTGATCTCGGAATTCGAGAACTACGTCAAGCTGAACAAGAAGATCTCCCCCGAGGTGGTCTCGGCGGTGATCCAGATCGACGAGCCCTCCAAGCTCGCCGACACGGTCGCCTCGCACCTCGCGGTCAAGATCTCCGACAAGCAGGCGATCCTCGAGATCCCGACCGTCGCCGAGCGGCTGGAGCGCGTGCTCTCGCTCATGGAGAGCGAGATCTCGGTGCTCCAGGTCGAGAAGCGCATCCGCACCCGCGTCAAGCGGCAGATGGAGAAGACCCAGCGCGAGTACTACCTGAATGAGCAGATGAAGGCCATTCAGAAGGAACTCGGCGACGAGGACGGCCGCGACGAGCTGGCCGAGCTCGAGGACAAGATCGAGAAGACCAAGCTGTCGAAGGAGGCCCGCGACAAGGCGATGGCGGAGCTGAAGAAGCTGCGCCAGATGTCGCCGATGTCGGCCGAGGCGACGGTGGTGCGCAACTACCTCGACTGGATGCTGGGCATCCCGTGGGGCAAGCGCTCGAAGATCAAGAAGGACCTCGTCGGCGCGCAGAATCTGCTCGATTCCGATCACTTCGGGCTCGACAAGGTCAAGGAGCGCATCGTCGAGTACCTCGCGGTCCAGCAGCGCGCCAACAAGCTGACCGGCCCGATCCTGTGCCTCGTCGGACCGCCCGGCGTCGGCAAGACCTCGCTCGGCAAGTCGATCGCCAAGGCCACGGGGCGCGAGTTCGTGCGCATGTCGCTCGGCGGCGTGCGTGACGAGGCCGAGATCCGCGGTCACCGCCGGACCTATATCGGCTCGATGCCCGGCAAGATCGTCCAGTCGATGCGCAAGGCCAAGACCTCGAACCCGCTCATCCTGCTCGACGAGATCGACAAGATGGGCATGGACTTCCGCGGCGACCCGTCCGCGGCGCTGCTCGAGGTGCTGGATCCGGAGCAGAACGCCAGCTTCAACGACCATTACCTGGAGGTCGATTACGACCTCTCGAACGTGATGTTCGTGACGACGGCGAACACGCTCAACATCCCGCCGGCCCTGCTCGACCGCATGGAGGTGATCCGCATCGCCGGCTACACCGAGGAGGAGAAGCTCGAGATCGCCCGCCGCCACCTGATCCCGAACGCGCTCAAGAAGCACGGTCTGGCTGAGAAGGAATGGTCGATCGACGATGACGGGCTGCTGCTGCTGATCCGCCGCTACACCCGCGAGGCGGGCGTGCGCAACCTGGAGCGCGAGCTCTCGAACCTGATCCGCAAGGCGGTCAAGGAGATCCTGATCTCCAAGGTCGTCCGGGTGGCGGTGACGGACGAGAACCTCGACACGTTCCTGGGCCCGGCGCGCTTCCGCTACGGCGAGGTGGAGACGGACGATCAGGTCGGCGTGGTCACGGGCCTGGCCTGGACCGAGGTCGGGGGCGAGCTGCTCACGATCGAGGGCGTCATGATGCCCGGCAAGGGCAAGATGACGGTCACCGGCAACCTGCGCGACGTGATGAAGGAATCGATCTCGGCGGCGGCGTCCTACGTCCGCTCGCGGGCCGTCGATTTCGGCGTCGAGCCGCCGCTGTTCGAGCGCCGGGACATCCACGTCCACGTGCCGGAGGGGGCGACCCCGAAGGACGGGCCCTCGGCCGGCATCGCCATGGCGACGGCGATCGTCTCGGTCATCACCGGCATCCCGGTGCGCCGCGACATCGCCATGACCGGCGAGGTCACGCTGCGGGGCCGCGTGCTCCCGATCGGCGGGCTGAAGGAGAAGCTCCTGGCGGCGCTGCGGGGCGGCATCAAGACGGTGCTGATCCCCGAGGAGAACGCCAAGGACCTCGCCGACATCCCGGCGAGCGTGAAGAACGGGCTGGAGATCGTGCCGGTCTCGCGCATGGACCAGGTGCTGCAGAAGGCCCTGGTGCGGCTGCCGGAGGCGATCGAGTGGGACGAGACGCTCCCCGCCACGCCGGCCCGGGGCGAGGACGACGCCTCGGGGCTGGTCGCCCACTGACGGCCGCGGCGCCGATCTGAGCGGATGAGAAGGGCCCCGGACGGTGACGTCCGGGGCCCTTCCGCTTGAACGGGTGCGGGCGCGCCGCGCAGGCTTGTGATCCGGGATCCGCTTTGATCAAGCGGATCCCGGATCACGCCCCCGGAGGCTCCCAGCCCAGCAGCCCGGCCAGCACCCGGGGCATCAGCTCCGGCAGGTCCTCGGCGATCAGCCCCGGCCCGTGCCGCCGCCCCGCCTCGGCATGCATCCAGACCGCCGCGCAGGCCGCCTCGAAGGCCGGCATCCCCTGGGCGAGGAGCCCCGTCACCAGCCCGGTGAGCACGTCGCCCGAGCCGGCCGTGCCCAGGTAGGGCGTGCCGTTGCGGTTGATCGCCGCCCGTCCGTCCGGCGCGGCGATCACCGTGTCGGCGCCCTTGAAGACCAGGACCGCGCCGAGGAAGGAAGAGGCCGCCCGCGCGCGCTCCAGCTTGGAGCCCGGCGGCACCGCCGCGACGTCGTCGAACAGGCGCCCGAACTCCCCCGCGTGCGGGGTCAGCACCGCCCGGGCGCCGCCGTCGCGCAGGTGCCGGGCGAGGTCCCCGGCGCGGCCCTTGAAGCTCGTGAGCGCGTCCGCGTCGAGCACCAGGGCGCGGCCCGCCTCCGCGGCCACCCGCACGATGTTGCGCGTGGCGCCCCCGGTGCCGAGGCCCGGCCCCGCCGCGATGGCGTTGAGGCGCTCGTCCACGAGCAGGTCCTCGAGGTCATCCGCCCCGTTGCAGACCCGCAGCATCACCGCGGTGAGCTGGGCCGCGTTCTCGGCCAGCGCCGCCTGGGGCGAGACCAGCGTGACGAGCCCGGCCCCGATCCGCAGCGCGCCGCGCGCCGCCAGCCGCGCCGCGCCCGTGCGGGTCGCCGGTCCCGAGACCACGACGGCGTGGCCCCGCGTGTATTTGTGGCTGGCCTCGGTCAGCCGCGGCAGCTGGGCGCGCCAGAGGTCCGGCCCGTTCGCGAAGGTCCGGGCCCCGAGCCCCGCCACGACCGCGTCCGGGATGCCGATCTCGGCGAGCGTCACCGGCCCGCACAGGGCGCGGCCCGGCAGCAGCAGGTGCCCCGGCTTGAGCCGCGCGAAGGTCACGGTCTCGCTCGCCTGGACGGCGACGCCGCGCGGCGCGCCGCTGTCGCCGTCGAGGCCGGAGGGCACGTCGACCGCCAGCACCGGCACGCCCGCGCCGTTCACCCGCTCGATCAGGGCCCTCGCCTCCCCGTCGACCGGTCGCGACAGGCCGGCGCCGAACAGGGCGTCGATCACGAGGTCGAACCCGGCCGGATCCGCCGCCGCGGCCTCCCCGACCGCCCCGCCCCACTCCGCCGCCGCCCGGGCCGCGTCGCCCGAGAGCGCGTCGCGGCTGCCGAGCAGCGCCACCGCGACGCCGCGCCCCGCCGCCGCCAGCCGCGCGGCCGCCACGAAACCGTCGCCGCCGTTGTTGCCCGGCCCGCACAGGACCAGGATCCGGGTGCCGGGCGGCGTCCGCGCCAGCGCCCGCGCGGCCACCGCCTCCCCGGCCCGGCGCATCAGCGCGAAGCCCTCGGTCCCCGCCGCGATCGTCGCCGCGTCGGCCCGACGCATCTCCGCATTGGTCAGCAGCTCGGTCATCGCCATACCGGCCTTCCCCCGACATCCAGGCAGGTCTCAGGACGCAGCAGCTGCACAACAATCGCGCAGGATGCGCCTTTTCGTTGAGCACTTCTCACGGCACGCCCTGGAAATCCTCGTGGCGGTCGTCGCGGCGCGATGGTAGGAATGCGGCCGGAACCGTTGCAGAATCAGGCCCGCCCGGCATGAAGAAGATCGAAGCGATCATCAAGCCCTTCAAGCTCGACGAGGTGAAGGAAGCCCTCCAGGAGGTCGGCCTCCAGGGGATTACGGTGATCGAGGCGAAGGGATTCGGCCGCCAGAAGGGCCACACCGAACTCTACCGCGGCGCGGAGTACGTGGTCGATTTCCTCCCCAAGGTGAAGCTCGAGATCGTGCTGCCCGACCACCTCGTGGACGGGGCGGTTGACGCCATCCGCAAATCCGCGCAGACCGGCCGCATCGGCGACGGGAAGATCTTCGTGTCGTCGATCGAGGAGGCCATCCGGATCCGCACGGGTGAAACGGGCGCCGACGCGATCTGATTTCCCTTGACCGTCTGACCTCCTCCCGGAATGAGATGGCGCGGCCGCGCGTGCGGTCCGCGGCGTTGCGACGGCCGCGTGCCGGCACTAGGAAGGGGTCCAAACGGAATGGCCAAGACCGCCACGGAAGTCCTTAAGGAAATCAAGGACAACGACGTCAAGTACGTCGACTTCCGCTTCACCGATCCGCGCGGCAAGTGGCAGCACGTCACCTTCGACGTGTCGCTCGTGGACGAGGACATCTTTGCGGAAGGCACGATGTTCGACGGCTCGTCGATCGCCGGCTGGAAGGCGATCAACGAATCCGACATGCTGCTGATGCCCGACCCGGCGACCGCCTGCATGGACCCGTTCTTCTCGGCCGCGACGATGTCGATCGTCTGCGACGTGCTGGAGCCGTCCACCGGCGAGCCCTACGGCCGCGATCCCCGCAGCATCGCCAAGAAGGCCGAGGCCTTCGTGAAGGCGAGCGGGATCGGCGACACCATCTTCGTCGGGCCCGAGGCCGAGTTCTTCGTCTTCGACGACGTCCGCTTCTCGGCAGATCCCTACAATACCGGCTTCAAGCTCGACTCGATCGAGCTGCCGATCAACGGCCAGACCGAGTACGAGGGCGGCAACCTCGGTCACCGGGTCCAGACCAAGGGCGGCTACTTCCCGGTTCCGCCGCAGGATTCGGCCCAGGACATGCGCGGCGAGATGCTGGCCGCCATGCAGTCGATGGGCGTCAAGGTCGAGAAGCATCACCACGAGGTGGCGAGCGCGCAGCACGAACTCGGGATGAAATTCGACACGCTGACGCTGATGGCCGACCAGATGCAGATCTACAAGTACTGCATCCACAACGTCGCCCAGAGCTACGGCAAGACCGCTACCTTCATGCCCAAGCCGGTCTACGGCGACAACGGTTCGGGCATGCACGTCCACCAGTCGATCTGGCGGGAAGGCAAGCCGGTCTTCGCCGGCAACAAGTATGCCGACCTGTCGCAGGAGTGCCTGTACTACATCGGCGGCATCATCAAGCACGCCAAGGCGCTCAACGCCTTCACCAACCCGTCGACGAACTCGTACAAGCGGCTGGTGCCGGGCTACGAGGCGCCGGTGCTGCTGGCCTACTCGGCCCGCAACCGCTCCGCCTCCTGCCGCATCCCGTGGACGACCTCGCCGAAGGCCAAGCGCGTCGAGGTGCGCTTCCCCGACCCGATGGCGAATCCCTACCTCGCCTTCGCGGCCATGCTGATGGCGGGGCTCGACGGGATCATCAACAAGATCGATCCCGGTCCGGCCATGGACAAGGACCTCTACGACCTGCCCCCGGCGGAGCTCAAGGAGATCCCGACCGTCTGCGGCTCGCTGCGCGAGGCGCTGACCTCGCTCGATGCCGACCGCGAGTTCCTCAAGGCCGGCGGTGTCTTCAACGACGACTTCATCGACTCCTTCATCGAGCTGAAGATGACCGAGGTGCTGCGCTTCGAGATGACGCCGCATCCGATCGAGTTCGTGCACTACTACTCGCTCTGATCCGCCAGGGATCGGGTTGATCGAGGGGCCGGAGCGATCCGGCCCCTTCTTTGTTTGGTCCGCCGATCGACGCCGGGACGGCGCGGCCGGCCGCGCCTGAGCTTGAATTCAGGCACTGTCGATTGACTGTGCGATAAGTTGTCTTGTTGCTGTGCGGTGCAAGATTTAAAGTATTCGATGTGTCATCTTATCGTTGCCGAAAATTCCTGTCTCGGTAATCGTATACGATCTCTTAAGATAATTGATGCCTTTATTGGCACGCACTCGATTGACTCAAGGGGAAGACGATGCGGCTCACGCTCAAGGTCGTCCTGGCTGGTTTGTTCGGGATCTCTCTGCTCTGCGCGGTCGTGGCTGGCGTGACGACCCAGCTCACTCTCGACACGATCGGCGCCAAGATGGACACTTTGCTCATAGACTCGATGCCGTCGATGAGCAAAGCCAATGATATTAATACTCTACTCCTTCGTGTAAGAACGACCGAACTTCGTTTCGTCGTCGCCGACAATGAGACCGCGCGGGAGGTCGACCTCGCGCTGCACAGGCAGCTCTCCGCGGAGCGGGATAAGGCGATCGAGGAGTACAAGCCGCTGATCGCCGGCCAGCGCGAGCGGGCGGAGTACGACCTCATGGCCGAGAAGATCGCGATCGTGCGCCAGGACTGGGAGCGGCTGCGCTCCTACAAGCTCGATGAACAGAGCGCGGCGTTGGCCTATTTTCGCGGCCAAGGCTTCGAGAACTTCCAGGACGCCGCGGCTGTCGTGCGCAAGCTCGTGGAGTTGAACAACCACGTCGGGGTGGCGGCAGGCCAGGCCGTGCGGGAGGCGCAGACCAGCGCGGCGCGCACCATGATGGCCGTCTCGGCGGTCAGCGTCCTCCTGGCCTGCGGCGCGATGGCGTTCTCGTTCCTGGGCGTGTCGCGCCCGATCGAGCGCATGACGGCCGCCATGGGCCGCCTCGCCGCCGGCGACGCCGCGACCGAGGTTCCCTACCGGCACCGCCGCGACGAGATCGGCGCCATGGCGGGGGCCCTGCAGGTGTTCCGCGACAACCTGATCCGCAGCCGCGCGCTCGAGGAGGAGACTGCCCTCGCCCGCGCCTCGGCCGAGGAGCAGCGCCGCGCCGGCATGCGCCAGATGGCGGACGGGTTCGAGGCGGCGGTGGGCGGCATCGTCGCGCAGCTCTCCGGCTCCGCCGCGACGCTGCAGACCACCGCCGACGCGATGACAGCGACGGCGGGCGTGACCGCCAGCCAGTCGAGCAACGTGGCGGTGGCGGCCGAGCAGGCGGCCTCGAACGTGAACACGGTGGCGGCCGCCGCCGAGGAACTGGGCACCTCGGTCGAGGAGATCGGCCGGCAGGTCCAGGGCGCGACGCATCTGGCGCGGGCGGCGGTGCAGGAGGCCGACCTGACCACGCAGCTGGTGCAGGCCCTGAGCCAGGCGGCGAGCCGGATCGGCGACATGGTCGGGCTGATCACCTCGATCGCCAGCCAGACCAACCTTCTTGCCCTGAACGCGACCATCGAGGCGGCGCGCGCCGGTGCGGCGGGGCGCGGCTTCGCGGTGGTGGCCGCCGAGGTGAAGGAGCTCGCCAGTCAGACCGCGAAGGCCACCGAGGAGATCTCGGCCCAGATCGGCCAGATTCAGGCGGCGACGGGCCAGGCGGTGTCGGCGATCGGCACGATCACCGATCGGATCCGGGAGATCAACGAGGTCGGCGCCGGGATCGCGGCGGCGGTGGAGGAGCAGGGGGCGGCGACGCGGGAGATCGTGCGCAACGTGGCGCAGGCCGCGGCGGGCACCTCGGAGGTGACGGTGAACATCGCCGGGGTGGCGGGGGCGGCCGGGGAGACCGGCACTGCGGCGAAGGAGGTCCTGACTGCGGCCTCCGCCCTGTCGCAGCAGGCGGAGCATCTCGGGCAGGAGGTCGCGCACTTCCTGTCGACGGTGCGGGCGGCCTGACGGCGCTCGGCGGGTCGGCCCGGACGGTCCCCTTCCCGGGGCGCCGCCCGCCCGGGGCGCCGCGGGCGCGTCAATGCGCCTCCACCGGTCCGCCGGCCCGCGCCGGCTTGCGCAGCACGGCCACCACCGCGAGGCTCAGCACCAAGCTCGCGCCCACCAGCCAGAACCCGTCCGCGTAGGCCATCACGGTGGCCTCGCGGCGCACCTGCCGGGCCAGCATCGCCAGCGCCGCCCCCTTGGCGGCCGTCGGGTCGGGCATGTGAGCGTGCAGCCCCGCCGCCAAAGCCGCGAGGCGCTCCTGCGTGCGCGTCCCGTTGCGGGTGATCGCCTCGGCCAGCACCGAGAAGTGCAGGTGCTCGCGCCGGTCGATCACCGTCGAGAGCATCGCGATGCCGATCGAGCCGCCGAGGTTGCGCATCATGTTCGACAGGGCGGAGGCGTCCGCCGTGTCGCGCGGGGCGAGGCCGGCCGTCGAGAGCTGCGAGAGCGGGATCGTGAACAGCGGCTGGCCGATCGCCCGCAGCAGCTGCGGCAGGATCAGCTGGTCCATCCCGACGTCGTGGCTCAGCCCGACATTGATCCAGCAGCTCGCGACAAAGAACAGCGTGCCGGCGATGACGAGAAGCCGGGCGTCGACGGCCCGCATGATCAGCGGCATCGCGGGGAACAGGAGCAGCTGCGGCAGGCCCGACCACATCACGACGGTGCCGATCTGCTGCGCGTTGTAGCCCTGGATCTGCGCGCAGTAGAGCGGGATGATGTAGATCGAGCCGAACGAGACGGCGCCGAGCACGGTCATCAGCAGGCAGGCGCCGCCGACCGAGCGGTGGGCCAGCACGCGCAGGTTGATGAAGGGTCGCTCCGCCGTGAGTTCGCGGATGATGAAGCCGGCGATGCCGCCCGCCGCCAGCAGCGCGGCCTCGACGATCACCGGCGAGCCGAACCAGTCCTTGCGCTGCCCCTCCTCCAGCACGAAGGTCAGGGCCGGCAGGCCCGTCGCCATGAAGCCGATGCCGATCCAGTCGCCCCTGAGCAGCTCGCCCCAGCGGGCGGGGACCGGGTCGAAGGCGGCGAGCTGGATTACCACCGCCGCCGGCCCGAACAGCAGGTTGAGGTAGAAGATGTAGTGCCAGGACAGGTGGTCGGTGAGCCAGCCGCCCACGGTCGGGCCGATCGCCGGCGCGAAGGTGGCGGTGAGCCCGAACAGCGCGATGCCCACCGCCTGCTGCGCCCGCGGCAGCCGGGTGCGCACGATCACGATGGCGGTCGGGATCAGCACGCCGCCGGTGAAGCCCTGCCCGGCACGGAAGACGATCATCTGCGGCAGGCTCGTCGAGAGCGCGCAGGCGACCGAGAAGCCGATGAAGAGCAGCGTGTTGGCGGCGAGGTAGCGCCGCAGCCCGATCACCGAGGAAAGCCAGCCGGTGAGCGGGATCACGATGATCTCCGCCATCAGGTAGGCGGTGGAGATCCAGCTCCCCTCCTCGGCCGAGGCGCCGAGCGCGCCCTGGATGTCCGCGAGCGACGCGTTGGTGATCTGGATGTCGAGGATCGCCGTGAAGGCGCCGAGGATCGCCCCGAACACCGCCAGCCAGTCGCGGGCGCTCGCCCGCCCGGCCGCGGTCGCCGCCGCCCCGCTCACCGGGCGAGCGCCTGCCGCGCGGGGCGGGCCGGGGCCGCCGCCTCCGTGTGCACCGTGGCCTCCACCGAGAGGCCCGGCCGCAGGCGCGCGAGGAGCGGGTCGTCGCCGTCGAGGGCGACCCGCACCGGCACCCGCTGCACGACCTTGGTGAAGTTGCCGGTGGCGTTCTCGGGCGGCAGCAGCGCGAATTGCGAGCCGGTGCCCGGCGCGAAGCTCGCGATCCGGCCCTCGAAGGCGTGTCCCCCGTAGGCGTCGACCGTGAAGCTCACCCGCTGGCCCTCCGCCATGGCGCCGACCTGCGTCTCCTTGAAATTCGCCACCAGGTAGATGTCGCGCCCCATCGGCACGATCGTGAGGAGCCCGGTCCCGGCCGGGACGAACTGCCCGACCCGCAGGGCCCGGTCGCCGACCACGCCGTCGATCGGGGCCGTGATCGTGGCGTAGGACAGGGTCAGCCGCGCCTGCTCGACCTTGGCCTCGCCCCCCTCCAGGCTCGCCCGGGCGCTCGTCTCCAGGGCCCGGAAGCTCTCGACCTGCCGCTGCGCCGCGTCGAGGGCGGCCGCCGCCTTGTCGCGCGCGGCCCGGCGCTGGCGCAGGTCCGCGTCGGCCTGCTGCTGGCGCTGCACCGTGCCGGAGCCGCTCTTCACGAGGTCCTGGGTGCGGGCATATTCCTGCTGCGAGAAGGTCAGCGCCGCCTCGGCGTTGACGAGGTCGGCCCGCGCGGAGGCGACCTGCGCCTGCTGCTGCAGGATCGCGGCCGAGACGCCCACGAGCTGCGCCCGGCCCTTCTCGACCTCGGCCTCCGCCTGCTTCAGCGCGACGCGGAATTCGCGATCGTCGAGCCGGGCCAGGACGTCCCCGGCCCGCACGGCCTGGTTGTCGCCCACGCTCACCCCTTCCACGTAGCCGGCGACGCGCGGCGCCACCGTCACCTTGTCGGCCTGCAGGTAGGCGTCGTCGGTGGTCTCGCGGAAGCGCCCGACCGTCCACCAGTGCCAGCCATAGGTGCCGCCGCCCGCCAGGATCAGCAGGGCGAGGAGCGGCACCGCCAGCTGCCGATGGCCCCGGCGGCGCGGCGTCGGCGGCTCAACCGGCGTGGCGGTCTCGAAACTGTCGGTGCGCCGTGCGTCCATGACCCTGGCCAGAATCAAAACCATACTGTATCGTTTTATTAATCGGGCCGAGGCGCGGTGGCAAGGAGGCCGTGGGATGACGAGCGCGGTGACGGAGCGGCCCGACGGCGTGCGGCGCGGCCGCGGCGGACGCCCGACCCGCGAGGAGGCGGCGCGGCGCGACGCGCGGCTCGTCGAGGCGGCGACGCGGCTGTTCATGGAGCGCGGCTTCGAGGGCACCTCCATGGACGCGGTGGCGGAGGCGGCGGGCGTGAGCAAGCCGACGCTCTACGGCCGCTACCGGGACAAGCGGGCCCTGTTCACGGCGGTGCTGCGCGAGCGCGTCGCGGCCTGGCTCGCGCCCCTCTCCGCCGCGGCGGAGGCGCAGGCGCGGCGGGCCGGGCCCGCCGACGTGGAGGGGGTGCTGCACGACCTGAGCCGGGCGCTGCTCGCCGAGGCGACGCTGCCGGGCGCCGAGGCGCTCAAGCGCTGCATCGTCGCGCAGGCGATGGACTTCCCCGAGATCGCGCGGCTCGCCCATGAGGAGGGCTGGCTGCGCGGCGTGCGCGCGGTGGCGGCGCTGCTCGCCGGCTTCGCGGATCGCGGCCAGATCGTGCTGGAGGACCCGGAGATCGCCGCGGACCTCTTCCTCAACCTCGTCCTGGGCCGCCAGTCGCGCCTCGCGCTCTACGGCATCCGGACGGACCCGGAGACGCAGGAGCGCCGGCGGCAGGCCGCCGTCCGCCTGTTCCTGAACGGGGTGCGGGTGCGCTGAGGGCGCCGCCGCGGGGCGGGCCGGCGGTCAGTTGGTGCTCTTCGGCTTGCCGGCCCCCGCCTTGGCGGGGCCGGCCTTGGCGGCGACGGCCACCGCCTTGGGCGTCTCGGCCTTCCCCGGCTTGGCGGCCGCCTTGGCCGCCGCCTTGGCCGCCGCCTTGGCGGCTGGCTTGCCGGCAGGCTTGGCCACCGGCTTCGCCGCGGCCGGCCTGCCGCCCTTGCCCTCGGCGATCACCGGCGTGGTGCGGGGCGCCGGCGCGTAGGCCGAGGCGGCGGCCGGGGCGGCGGCGCGCGCGCGGGCCAGGAGCTTCGGTTGGGGCACCGTCGCGCCCGTCGCCGCGATGGCGCGGCTCGGCGCCGGGCCGGGCTTCGCCCGCGCCGCACGGATCCGCGCGGCGGGCCGCGGCGGCTTCGCCTCGCTCTCGTCCACCGCCGCGACGGCGCTCTCGGCCGGGTCGCGGCCGGTCCAGACCAGGACCGGTTGCAGGGGCGCGCGGGGCGGCAGGGTCCGCCCCTTCAGGGCCGCGCTGCTCATCGTGGCGAAGGCCAGGGCCGCGGAGGGCGGCGCGGTGGCGCCCAGGAGCTGCGCCGCCGTCGTGTCGTTGGTCGAACTCGCCGACACCGCCGTCGAGTCGGAATCCGTCGGCATCGGCTTGCGCCGGTCGCAGACGTAGGGGCGCAGGTCCGGCGGGGCCGGCATCGCGGAGGCGGGCAGGTCGGCGAGGCCGCTTCCGCCCCAGCTGCTCTGGCCGAAGCCGTAATCGAACAGGTCGGCGGCCTTGAGGTCGCGCTCCCGGGCGGTGGGCTGGCCCATCACCACGGTGATGATCCGCCGGCCGTTGCGGGTCGCGCTCGCCACCACGTTGAAGCCGCCCGCGCAGATGAACCCGGTCTTCATCCCGTCGACGCCCGCGTAGCGCCCCAGCAGGCCGTTGTGGTTCGCCATCACGGCGCGGCCGAACTGGATCGCCGAGATCGAGAACAGGTCGCGGTTCTCGGGGAAGTCGCGCAGGAGCGCCCGGCCGAGGATCGCCATGTCGCGCGCCGAGGTCCATTGCCGCGGGTCGGGCAGGCCGTTCGGATTGTACCAGTGGCTGTCGCGCATGCCGAGCCGCTGGGCGGTCTCGTTCATCAGGGCGGCGAAATTGTCGATCGAGCCGCCGAGATTCTCGCCGATCGCCCAGGCGACGTCGTTGGCCGACTTCACCATGATGATCTTGAGGGCGTTGTCGAGGGTGAGCTGGGTGCCGGGCCTGAAGCCCATCTTGGAGGGCGGCTCGGCGGCGGCCTCGGCCGAGATGGTGAGGAGCTGGTCCATCGAGGCCCGGCCCTGGCGCACGAGGTCGAGGGCCACGTAGGTGGTCATCAGCTTGGTGATCGAGGCCGGATACCAGGGGTCGGTCGCCGCCTGGCTGTAGAGCACCTTGCCGGAATCGACGTCGACCACCAGCATCGGCTGCGTCACGGCGCCGGCCGCGCCCGCGGCCAGGAGGCCGGCGATCCCCACGAGACGCCCGAGCAGCCGCGCGAGCGGGGCAGGTTTCATCATCAGTCGCATCCCCGTCGGACCGATCCCGCCACGCGAAGCCCGCGCGGCCCGGGACCGGCCGCGCCCCCGTTCAGACATCCCGTGGCCGGTGGACCCAGAATGTAAGGCAAGGGCGGCTCCTTTGACAGCGCCGCTCCGCTCGCATCAACGCGCCATCCGTGGCGGCAGCATGGCGGCGTCCCCGTCATCCCGATACTCCACAGCAGCCCGCCCGTCGGCCGTGCCGCGGCGCGCCGGGGATGCGGTTGCGCGGCCCCCTCCCATCTGGCAGGGGCTGGAGAGCCCGGGCGGAGCCGGGCGCGGGGATCCGATGAGCTACGCCGTCAAGGAGATCTTCCACACCCTGCAGGGCGAGGGCGCCCAGGCCGGCCGCGCCGCCGTGTTCTGCCGCTTCGCCGGCTGCAACCTGTGGAGCGGGCGCGAGGCCGACCGGGCCGAGGCCGTCTGCCACTTCTGCGACACGGATTTCGTCGGCACGGACGGCGCGGGCGGCGGGCGCTTTCCGGACGCGGAGGCGCTCGCCGCCGCCATCGCGGCGGCCTGGGAGGGCGGGCCGCGCAACCACTTCGTGGTCTTCACCGGCGGCGAGCCCCTGCTGCAGCTCGATGCCGCCCTGCTCGCGGCCGTGCGCGCCCGCGGCTTCGCGGCCGCGGTGGAGACCAACGGCACGCAGGAGGCGCCCGAGGGCCTCGACTGGATCTGCGTGAGCCCCAAGGCGGGCGCCCCCCTGCGCCTGACCCGCGGCGACGAGCTCAAGCTCGTCTACCCGCAGGCCGGCCTGGCGCCCGAGGACGTGGCCGGGCTCGACTTCCGCCACTTCTTCCTGCAGCCGATGGACGGGCCGGACCGGGCCGCCCACCTGGCCGCCGCGGTCGCGCATTGCCGGCGCGACGCCCGCTGGCGGCTCAGCCTCCAGACCCACAAGCTGATCGGCATTCCCTGACCGGCCCCGGTTCCACGGGTTTGGGTCCCCGGCCGGCCGGTGCTATGGGGGCCCATCCGCGCTTGCGCCGAGCGCCCCATCGTCCCGACGAACACCCATGAAGATCACCCAGGCCTTCACCTTCGAGGCCGCGCACTGGCTGCCGAACGTCCCCGAGACCCATCGCTGCCGCCGCATGCACGGCCATTCCTACCGGGTGGAACTGACCCTCGACGGGCCGGTCGACCCGCGCACCGGCTGGGTGGTGGACTTCTTCGACGTGGAATCGGCCTTCGCGCCCCTCCTCGCCGAGCTCGACCACCATTGCCTGAACGAGGTGCCGGGCCTGGAGAACCCGACCGCCGAGCACATCGCGATCTGGATCTGGCGGCGCGCCCGCCCGGCCCTGCCGGCGCTCGCCTCGGTCAAGGTGTTCGAGACGCCGATGTCCTGGGCGGAGTATGACGGGGCGTAGGCGTTCCGGCCGCGGCCGCCTCGCGCCCGGCCGCTACAGCCCGTTGCGCTCGGCCACCGCCGCCGCCATCGCGGCCCCCTCCCCGCCCATCGCCCGGTAGCCGGCGAGCACGCCCGCCCGGTCGGCCTCGGGCCGGTTCTGGCTCATCTTCCACTTGCCCTCGATCCGGGTGATCGGGATCTCGATCCCGACGATGCCGCGGATCTGGGCCGCGATGAAGGGCTCGGGCGCGTCGCCCACGGCCCAGGGCGCCGGGCGCCCGGCCTCGCGCAGGCGCGTCAGATCCTCGATCTGCCGGCGCAGCCAGCCCGCCTCCTCGATCACCCGCGGGGCGCCCCAGGCATGGACCGTGGCGTAGTTCCAGGTCGGGACGACCTTGCCGGTCTCGCGCTTGGTCTCGTACCAGGAGGGCGTCACGTAATCCTGCGGGCCCTGGAAGACCACGAGGCATTCCGCGACCGCGCCGAGATCCCGCCATTGCGGGTTGGCGCGGGCCAGATGCGCGCGCAAGGTCCCGCGCTCCGAGGCCTGCCCGTCGATCAGGAACGGGATCGGGTTCGCCATCAGCCCGCCGGGCCCGGCCGTCACGAGGAGCCCGAGCGGATGGGCGCGGATGAGGTCGTGCTGGACGCCGAGGCGGTCCTCGCGGAAATGGGGCGGCTGGTACATCGGCGGCGATCCTGGAGACGACCCGTCTCGTCGCACGGTTGCAGCCCGGCATCAATGACGCGACCGACGACACTTCGTGATCGGGCGCATCGCGCGCCGTGATGGCACGCCCGCTTGCGGCGCCGCGCGTCCCGGTCCACTGAAACCTGGTCCCGGGAGACGAGACGATGACGGTCGACGAAGGCGCGCTGGTGCTGTTCTCCGGCGGGCAGGATTCCACCACCTGCCTCGCCTGGGCCCTCGACCGCTTCGCGCGGGTCGAGACCCTCGGATTCGATTACGGCCAGCGCCACCGGGTCGAACTCGATTGCCGGGACCGCCTGCGGGCGGGCCTCGCGGCGCTGAAGCCCGAATGGGCGCGGCGCCTCGGCGAGGACCACACCCTGCCCCTCGGCGTCCTCGGGGACATCTCCGAGACGGCGCTCACCCGCGACGGCGCCATCGCGCTGGCGGAGAGCGGGCTGCCCAACACCTTCGTGCCGGGCCGCAACCTCGTCTTCCTCACCTTCGCGGCCGCGCTGGCCTATCGCCGGGGCCTGCGCCACCTCATCGGCGGCATGTGCGAGACCGATTACTCGGGCTATCCCGATTGCCGCGACGACACCATCAAGGCGCTCCAGGTGGCGCTCAACCTCGGCATGGAGCGGCGCTTCGTGCTGCACACGCCGCTGATGTGGATCGACAAGGCCGAGACCTGGCGCCTCGCGCGGGACCTCGGCGGCGAGGCGCTGGTCGACCTGATCGTCGAGGACAGCCACACCTGCTACCTCGGCGAGCGCGGCGCGCGCCACGCCTGGGGCCGCGGCTGCGGCACCTGCCCGGCCTGCCGCCTGCGGGAGGCGGGCTACGCGCGGTTCAGGGCGGCCTGAGGCGCGCGCCAGGGCTTCCCGGCGCGCGCTTGTGCGGGGCCGTGACCTCACGCAAAAGGGGCGGAACAGCGCCGAACCGGCCCCCGGGCCGCGGACCGGCCCCGGGAGGAGACACGCCATGACCGCCTGCATCGTCGGCTGGAGCCACACGCCCTTCGGCAAGCACGACACCGAGACCGTCGAGAGCCTCGTCGTGCGCGCCGCCGAGGAGGCGCTCGCCCATGCGGGGCTCGCCGCGCAGGAGGTGGACGAGATCGTCCTCGGCCATTTCAACGCCGGCTTCTCGCCGCAGGACTTCACCGCCTCCCTGGTGCTGCAGGCGGACGACGCCCTGCGCTTCAAGCCGGCGACGCGGGTCGAGAATGCCTGCGCCACCGGTTCGGCGGCGGTGCACCAGGGCATCAAGAGCATCGAGGCGCGCCACGCCCGCATCGTGCTGGTGGTCGGCGTCGAGCAGATGACCCGCACCCCCGCCGCCGAGATCGGCACCAACCTGCTCAAGGCCTCCTACCTGCCGGAGGACGGCGACACGCCGGCGGGTTTCGCGGGCGTGTTCGGCGGCATCGCGGCCCGCTACTTCCAGCGCCACGGCGACCAATCCGACGCGCTTGCCATGATCGCCGCCAAGAACCACCGCAACGGCGTCGCCAATCCCTACGCGCAGCTGCGCAAGGATCTCGGCTTCGAGTTCTGCCGCACGCCCTCCGACAGGAACCCGATCGTCGCCGGCCCGCTCAAGCGCACCGATTGCTCGCTGGTCTCGGACGGGGCCGCCGCCCTGGTCCTCGCCGACACGGAGACGGCTTTGCGCCTGCGCCGGGCCGTGGCCTTCCGGGCAACCGCCCACGCCCAGGATTTCCTGCCGATGTCGAAGCGCGACGTGCTGCGCTTCGAGGGCTGCGCGACCGCCTGGGCGCGCGCGCTCTCCCGGGCGGGCGTTACCCTCGACGACCTCTCGCTCGTCGAGACCCACGATTGCTTCACGGTGGCGGAACTCATCGAGTACGAGGCGATGGGCCTCACCCCCGAGGGCCGCGGCGCCGACGCGATCCGCGAGGGCTGGACCCTGAAGGACGGCAAGCTCCCGGTGAACCCCTCCGGCGGCCTCAAGGCCAAGGGCCATCCGATCGGCGCGACCGGCGTCTCGATGCACGCCCTCTCGGCCATGCAGCTTTGCGGCGAGGCCGGCGGGATGCAGATCCCGGGCGCGACGCTGGCCGGCGTGTTCAACATGGGCGGCGTCGCGGTCGCCAATTACGTGAGCGTGCTGGAGCGCATCAAGTAGCGCCGCAGGCCGCGCCGGGAGGCCCCCGCATCACGCGCCGAAGCGGTCGCCGGTTCGGCGGCGACCGATGATGCGACACCAAGAGACCAAGCGGAATGGCCGCACGCCGTCCGGCTTGGGATCCGCCGCCCGCACCGGGCGGCAACCGGACCTCCCGTCTTATCGCACTCCCGTCCCCGCCTCCCCGGAGCCGCCCCATGTCCGCCGCCGCCGCCCTGCCCGCCTCTCCCCGCACCGTGCGCCTGAGCCCCGAGGACAACGTCGTGGTCGCGGTCGACGCCATCGCGGCGGGCGACCGGGTCGAGGGCGTCGCGGCGGGCGGGCGCGTGCCCCGGGGCCACAAGATCGCCACCGCCCCGATCCCGGAGGGCCAGCCGATCCGCAAGTTCGGCCAAGTGATCGGCTTCGCGAGCCGCCCGATCGCGCCCGGCGAGTGGGTCCACGAGCACAATGTCGGCCTCGGCGAGGCCAAGGGCGACTTCGCCCGCGACTACCGGTTCGCCGAGGAGGCCCGCGAGACCCCGATGCGGCCGCTCGCCGAGCGGGCGAGCTTCCAGGGCTACCGCCGGGCGGACGGCCGCGTCGGCACCCGCAACTACCTCGGCGTGCTCACCTCGGTGAATTGCTCGGCCTCGGTCGCCCGCTTCATCGCCGAGGAGGTGCGCCGCGCCGGCCTCCTCGACGCCTATCCGAGCATCGACGGCATCATCCCCCTCGTTCACGGCACCGGCTGCGGCTACGACCTCCAGGGCGAGGGTGCCGAGATCCTCAAGCGCACGCAGTGGGGCTACGCGGCGAATCCCAACATGGGCGGGATCATCATGGTCGGCCTCGGCTGCGAGGGCTTCCAGATCGACCGCTGGAAGCGCGCCTACGGGATCGCCGAGAGCGACACGTTCCGCAGCTTCACCATCCAGGAGACCGGCGGCACCCGCCGCAGCGTCGAGGCCGGGGTCGCGGCGATCCGCGAGATGCTGCCCGCCGTCGCGGCGGCGCGGCGCGAGACCGTGCCGGCCTCCGAACTCGTGCTCGCCCTGCAATGCGGCGGCTCGGACGGCTATTCGGGCATCACGGCCAACCCGGCGCTGGGCGCCGCGGTCGACCGGCTCGTCGCCGAGGGCGGCACCGCGATCCTGTCCGAGACCCCCGAGATCTACGGCGCCGAGCACCTCCTCACCCGCCGCGCGGCGACCCGCGAGATCGGCGAGACACTCGTCGGCATGATCCGCTGGTGGGAGGCCTACACGGCCCGCAACGGCGGCGAGATGAACAACAATCCCTCCCCCGGCAACAAGGCGGGCGGGCTCACCACCATCCTGGAGAAATCCCTCGGCGCCGCCGCCAAGGGCGGCACGACGCGGCTCAACGGCGTCTTCCGCTACGCCGAGCCGGTGACCGCGCGGGGCTTCGTCTACATGGACACGCCCGGCTTCGACCCGGTCTCGGCCACCGGCCAGGTGGCGGGGGGGGCCAACATCCTCTGCTTCACCACCGGCCGCGGCTCGGCCTATGGCTGCAAGCCGACGCCCTCGATCAAGCTCGCCACCAACAGCGAGATCTACCGCCGCATGGAGGAGGACATGGACATCGATTGCGGCGATGTCCTCGACGGCGTCCCGATCCAGCGCAAGGGCGATGAGATCTTCGCCAAGATCCTGGCGGTCGCCTCGGGCGAGCGCTCGAAGTCGGAGGCCCTCGGCTACGGCGATGCCGAGTTCGTGCCCTGGCAGATCGGCGCGGTGATGTAGGCGCGCGCGCCGAACCGGGCTATGGGGCGCCGGGCCCTCGACGGGAGGCCCGGCGAGAGGCTCAGGAGCAAGAGGCCCGAGACCAGCAGGCCCGAGACCAGCAGGTCCAAGACCAGCAGGTCCAAGAGCGCGGCAGGCCCGAGACCAGGAGGCCCAGGAGGAGGATGATGACACCCGATGCCGTCGGCGGGAGCGACCTGACCCGCCGCCAATGGAGAATGACGCTGCTCGCGAGCCTGGGCGGCGGACTCGAGTATTACGACTTCATCGTCTACGGCATCTTCGCCAAGGACATCGCCGCCGCGTTCTTCCCGCAGAGCGACCCGATCGCGGCCCTCTCGCTCTCCCTGGCGGTCTTCGCGGTGGGCTACCTCGCCCGCCCGCTGGGCGGCATGGTGCTGAGCCATTTCGGCGACCGCTACGGGCGCAAGACCGTCTTCGTGGTCACGGTCTTCACCATGTCGGCCTGCACCCTCGGGATGGGGCTGGTGCCCGCCTATGCCAGCTGGGGCGTGGCGGCGACGCTCCTCCTCGTCGCCCTGCGCTTCGTGCAGGGTCTGTGCATCGGCGGCGAGCTGCCCGGCGCCATCACCTTCGTGGTCGAGACCGCCTCGCGCCGGCCCGGCCTCGCCTGCGGCATCGTGTTCTGCCTCGTGAACGGCGGCGTGCTGCTCGCCGCCCTGGCGAACCTCGCCCTGCAATCCTGGCTGCCCCCCGCCGTGATGGCGGAGTACGGCTGGCGCATCGCCTTCCTGATCGGCGGCCTCTTCGGCCTCGTGAGCTTCTGGCTGCGGCGCAGCCTGGAGGAGACGCCGGAATTCCTGCGCCTGCAGCACCTCGCGGCGCGCAGCCCGGTCGGCGAGGTGCTGCGGCTGCACCGCCGCGCCGTCCTCGCCGGGATCGGCATCGTCGCCCTCACGGCGGGCTTCAACGGCATCCTGTTCGCCCACATGCCGGCCTACCTGATCCAGGTGCTGCACTACCCGCCCAAGACCGTGGCGCTGGCGATGAACCTCGCCCTCCTCGCCATGTCGGCCTCGCTGCTG
Source organism: Methylobacterium sp. 4-46 (assembly GCF_000019365.1). Taxonomy (GTDB): domain Bacteria; phylum Pseudomonadota; class Alphaproteobacteria; order Rhizobiales; family Beijerinckiaceae; genus Methylobacterium. The sequence continues at coordinate 7,263,494 of NC_010511.1, forward strand.
CTCGCCTCGTCCTTCGCCGACCGCGTTGCGCCGCGGCGGCTGATGCAGGGCTCCGCCCTCCTGCTCCTGCTCGGCGTCGTGCCGGCCTACCAGGTGCTGGCGCGGGGCGACGCCAACCTGTTCCTGGTCCTGCCGCTCCTCACGGTCGCGGTGGCGGGGGCGAACGGCACCTTCGCGTACCTGCTCGCCGGGCTGTTCCCGACCCGGGTGCGGTTCAGCGGCGTCGCGCTCTCGCTCAATCTGGGCTTCACGCTGCTGAGCGGCCTCGGCCCGCTCGCCGCCAACGCCCTGATCGGCGCGACCGGCTGGACGGCGGCGCCCGGCCTCATCATCGCGGCGGTCGCCCTGGTCGGGCTCGTGGTGGCGGGCCGCCTCGCCGACCGGCCGGCCACCCTCGGCGCCGCATTGCCGGTCTCCGGCTGATCGGGCACCGGCGGCTCATCCGCCGGTGGATCCCGCCCGGACCGCCCTGGAACGGCGGCCCGGGCGGCGTTAAGCGGGAGCGTGGTCAACGTCCGGTTGGGTAGAGACGTGACGGACGCGCTCGATGACATTGCCGCCGTCCTGGAGCGGACCGGGGAGTACCGGGTGCTGCGGCGCCTGAATCCGCTCGTGCCCGCCCCCGCGCCCCCGGACGAGCCGACCTATCTGGGGCTGGTCCTCGACACCGAGACGACCGGGCTCGACCCCGCCTGCGACGAGGTGATCGAACTCGGCATCGTCGCCTTCACGTACGGGCAGAGCGGGCGGATCTACCGGGTGCGCCACCGCTTCAACCAGCTCCATCAGCCCGGCAAGCCGATCCCCGAGGCGGTGACGCGCCTCACCGGCATCACGGACGCGGACGTGGCCGGCAAGCGCATCGACGACGCGGCCGTCGCCGCGCTCGCCGCCAAGGCCCGGGTGGTGATCGCCCACAATGCCCGCTTCGACCGGCGGATGTGCGAGGTGCGCTGGCCCTTCTTCGCCGAGCTCAACTGGGCCTGCTCCTGCCACCAGATCGACTGGCGCGACGAGGGCCACGAGGCGGCCCGGCTCGGCGGGCTGCTGGCCGATCACGGCCGATTCCACAACGGCCACCGGGCGATCGACGATTGCGAGGCGCTGCTCTGGCTCCTCGCCCAGCCGCTGCGGCGCTCCGGGCGCCTCGCCCTCGCGGCGCTGCTGGAGGCGGCCCGCCGCCCGACCGTGCGGCTCTGGGCCTCCGACGCGCCCTTCGCGCTCAAGAACCGGCTGAAGGACCGAAATTACCGATGGTCGAGCCGGCGCCGCTGCTGGTACATCGACCTCGACGAGGCGCAGATCGAGATCGAGCGCTCGTTCCTGTCGCGGGAGATCTACGGCGGCAGCCTGCCCGGCCTGCCCGCGGACCGCTTCACCGCCCGCGACCGCTTCTCCCGCCGGGCCGACCCGGAGGCGTGACGCCGGCGGGGAACCCGGCGCTGGGCACCGGGTTCCGGATCGTCGCGGCGGGCTCATCCGCCATCCGGTAGATGGCTTCGCCATCTCCGATTTCGGCAATGCGGATGTCGGCGTCGCTCAGGCGCCTGCGCGGAGCCCAAATCCGCCATCCCCAAATCCGCCATCCCGAAGGAACCAAGCGGATTTGGTATCAGTAGCCGTAGTAGAACCGCCGCGGCCCGTAATAGGGGCGACGCCAGTACGGGCGCGGGCCGTAATAGTAGGGACGGGGTCCGTAGAAGGGGCGCGGCCCGTAGAACGGTCGGCAATAGCCGAAGCGGTTCGGGGCGAAGCCCGGGCCGCAGCCGCCGAGCACCGGGATCGTCACCGGCTCGCCGGCCACCGCGCCGGCCGCGCCGAGCCCGATCGGGGCGGCCTGCGCCGCACCGAGCAGTCCGAGCCCGCCCGCCACGAGGGCGGCGAGGCCGAGCAGCTTGACGTAGCTCATCGTGTGGACACTCCAGACAGGGCCTGGACGGCCGAATGGCCGGCCAGGCTACCCGCCCGGCCTATCCGCGGCGGGCTGAATGCCCGATGAGCGGTGCCGCGGCCCGCCGTTCAAGTGCGGGCCCACCCTCAGCCGCCCTTGCGCGGGCGGCCGCGACGCGGCGCCCCCTCGGATCCGGGTCCCGAGACGGTCGCGTCCGGCGCGGCGCTGCGCGCGGCGCTGCGCGCGCCGCCGTGGGCCCGCCGGCTCTGGCCGAGGCCGCTCGTCTTGGCGAGTTCGGAGCGCTGGGCGGCGTAGTTCGCCGCCACCATCGGGTAGTCGGGCGGCAGGCCCCATTTCTGGCGGTACTGGTCGGGGGTGAGCCCGCGCCCCGCCAGGTGACGCTTGAGCGTCTTGTAGGGCTTGCCGTCCTCCAGGCTGATGATGTGGTCCGGCGTCACCGTCTTCCTGATCGGGATCGGCGGCACCGGCTTCTCCGCCTCCGGCTCCGGCGGCGCCACCAGCTGACCGAGCGAGTGGTGGATGGAACTGATCAGCCCGGCGACCTCGGACGCCGGCACCGAGTTGTTGGAGACGTAGGCCGACACGATGTCGGCCGTGAGCCCGATCAGGTCGAGCGGGGAGGCTGCGTCGTCGGTTGTCATGGGGCACCACATTGTTGATCTATGAGAGGATGTATATCACTTTGTCCGAAGGTCAACTTAGACCTGATGTAGGGGTTTTCGTGCGCATTTGATAGTTTTCATCGTCACAAATCTATTGTGCGCGATCGGCTGACAAAGCAGCAGGTATGTGCCGGCCGCGGGGCTGGTCCGAGCCGCCGTCGCGCGCCCACCTTGACGGGAGCCGCTTGGGGTCTCATTTCGGCCGTCAAGCCCTTGCAAAGACTTGCGGCAAACCCCGCGAAAGGCGTCCGTCCCGGCCGCCCGACGATCCTCCCGAGCGACCATGACCGACCAGACCCGCCGCTCCCTCGTCGCGTGCACCGCCACGGGCCTCGCCTCCGCGCTCCTCAGCGGCGCGCTGCCGGGGGCGGCGGCGGCTTGGCCGCAGCGCGCGCCGGTTCCCGCCCCGGAGCCGGAGGACGGCTGGCTGTTCGGCCCGCGCCGCCGCCCGGTGGAGCCGGAGCCGGACCCGTTCTGGGGCTCGCCGCGCCGGGCGCCGGCGCCGGAGGAGCCGGCCCAGGTGGTGGATGACGGCCCGATCGACTACGCCCGCGCCTACGCGGCGGTGACGACCGAGCCGTTCCCGATCCCGGCCTTCCGCTGGCAGCGGGCCAATCCCGCCTTCCTGCGCCAGGACGTGGCCTATGGCGGGCGCTACGAGCCCGGCACGGTGGTGATCGACCCGCGGGCGCACCACCTCTACCTCGTGCAGCCGGGCGGGCGGGCGCGCCGCTACGGCGTCGGGGTCGGGCGCCAGGGCTTCGCGTGGTCGGGCAACGCCACGATCAACTCGAAACAGGCCTGGCCGGACTGGTACCCGCCCAAGGAGATGATCGCCCGCCAGCCGGCCCTGGCCCGGCAGGTGAGCCAGCTCCAGAGCGGGCTCGGCGTCCCGGGCGGCCCGCACAACCCGCTCGGCGCCCGGGCCATGTACCTGTGGCAGAACAACAAGGACACGCTCTACCGCATCCACGGCACCACCGAGCCGGAGAGCATCGGGCGCAGCGTCTCGTCGGGCTGCATCCGGATGATCAACCAGGACGTGATCGACCTCTACGCCCGCGTCGCCGTGGGGGCGCAGGTCGTCGTGATTGGGTGAGGCTCGCGGGGCCACTGCAATCGGATTAGGCCGTCAGGAGTAGCCTGCCCTCTGTGCCACTTTGGGTTGCGCTGCCGCTGCGCCACGTCGGGCCGAAAATACGTCGATTCGTCAATGTTGTAGCCGATCATCGGGGGACCCTCGGCGATCTCGGAGGCGGCCTCGGCCGTGTCCGGCGAGGTTGCAGACTCATGTCCCGTTAACGGAAAGCGAGCCTGATGAATGGGCCACCAGCGCCGGGAGGGGCGGCGTTCGGCCCTCCTGGCAGGTCCCGACAGGTAAACCGATGCGTGCGTTCAACAACCTCAAACTGCTCGCCAAACTCGCCATACCGGCCGCGCTGCTGATCGCCGTCTCGGCCGGCTTGGTGCTGCTGGCGCAGGTCAGCCTCGCGACCCTGGCGGAGAACACGCGGCAGATCGTCGACCTGCGCGCCGCGCGCGCCATCCTGGCGCTGCAGGCCGCGCTGGCGGTGGACGAGGCGACCATCCGCGAGAAGAACATCATCCTGGAGAGCGACGCGGCGCTGATGTCCGCCCTGAACCGGCAGTTCGAGGAGGACCGGCAGCGCGCGGCAAACCGCATCGACCAGCTCATCGCCCTCGCCGACACGCCCGAGCGCCAGGCCGCCAACCAGGGGGTCAAGGCGCTGATGGAGGCGTATTTCGCCACCGCCGACCGCACGATCCGGTACGCCCTGAGGAACGAGGACGCGGAGGCGAAGCGGATCTCGGGCGGCGAGGGGCGCGAGGCGCGCCTCAAACTGGTCGAGGCGGCGAACCAGCGCGTCGAGGTCAACCTGCGCGACCTCGACGAGGCCAAGGCGCGGGCGGCCGGGGTCGCGGCCTCCGCGGGCGTGACCCTCGCGGTCGTGGCGGTCGGCGGATTGCTGGCGGCGATCGGCGTGCTCGCGGCGATCGCGGTCCTGGGCGTCACCCGCCCGCTCGGCGCCATGGCGGCCGCCATGGGCCGGCTGGCCACGGGCGACCTCGCCGTGATGGTGCGGGGCACCGAGCGCCGCGACGAGATCGGCTCGCTCGCCCGCTCGCTGCAGGTGTTCAAGGACGACGCCGTCGCGGCGCGGGAGATGGCGCAGGCCCGGGACGCGGAGAACCTGGCCAAGATCCGCCGCGCCGCCCTGCTCGACGACCTGACCCGCGGCTTCGAGCGCAGCGTCTCGGCCCTCACCCAGGGTCTCTCGGCGGCGGCGACCGAGATGGAGGCGACGGCGGCGGCGATGGCCGGCACCGCCGACGAGACCACGCAGCGCAGCGTCACGGTCGCCGGGGCCGCCACCCAGACCTCGGCCAACGTGCAGACGGTGGCGGCGGCGAGCGAGGAGTTGGCGGCCTGCGTGCAGGAGATCGTGCATCAGGTCACCCAATCGGCGCAGATCGCGCAGGTCGCGGTGGCCAAGGCGGCGCACACGGACGCGACGGTGCAGCGGCTGAACGCCACCGCCGAGGGAATCAGCACGATGGTGGCGATGATCTCGGGCATCGCCGCGCAGACGAATCTGCTGGCGCTCAACGCCACGATCGAGGCCGCCCGGGCGGGCGCGGCGGGGCGCGGCTTCGCGGTGGTGGCGAGCGAGGTGAAGGACCTCGCCGGCCAGACCGCCAAGGCGACCGACGAGATCGGGGGGCGCATCGGCGAGATCCAGGGCGCGACCCAGGAGGCGGTGCGCGACATCCAGGAGATCGGCCGGGTCATCGCCGAGATGTCGAGCTACGCGGCGAGCGTGGCGGCGGCCATGGAGCAGCAGGGGGCGGCGACCCAGGAAATCACCCGCAACGTGCAGCAGGCGGCGCAGGGGACCGAGCAGGTGACGGCCACCATCGCGGGTGTCCGCGAGGGGGCCGGCCAGACCAGCGCCGCCGCCTCGCAGGTGCTGAGCGCGGCCCAGGAGCTGGCCCGCCACTCCGAAGGTCTGGCGCAGGAGGTGGCGGGGTTCCTCGCGCGGGTGAAGGCGGCCTGAGGGCGCGCCCGGGCGGGGCCGGTTGCCGTCCCGCCCCCGCGCGGGGCGCGGCGGCGCCCGGGGCCGCCGGCGCGGCGGACGGCGCATCTGGCTGGTGCCCGCAGAGGGAATCGAACCCCCACGCCTTGCGGCTGACGATTTTGAGTCGTCCGCGTCTACCAATTCCGCCATGCGGGCACGCCCCCGCTGTGCCGCGCCGGCCCGGTGGTGTCAATCCCGCGCTCAGGCCGGGGCGGCACCGGCGCCGAGGCGCCGGCGGGCTTGGCGCGGACCACCATGGCGTTGCCGCGCCAGACGACGTCGCGGGCGACCCAGGCGGCCAGCCAGACGCCGAGCTGCATCGCGTCTCGGGCGAGGCAGACCGCCGGCCAGCGCCAGGAGCGGTGCCAGCCGTTGCGGGCCGCCAGGATCCACTCCCCTCCGTACCAGAGCGCGCCGGTCCCGAGGACGGCCAGGAGCCCGGCGAGGCCGCCCCCCGCCGCCGGGGCCGCGCAGGCCATCGGCACCAGGGCGCCGATCCCGACCTCCGGCGCGAAGAAGAGCGGGAATGTCACCCGGCGCAGCCGCGCCCAGCGCAGCTGGCGCGCCCAGACCTCCGCCGCCCGGCGCCGCCCCAGCGGCTGCGGGAAGGGGGCGCCCACGAGGTGCACCCGGCGGCCGGCCGCGCGCACGAGCTTCGTCGCCGCCGCGTCCTCGGCGATCTCGGCGCCGAGCGCCCGGATCCCGCCATGCGCCTCCAGGAACGGCTTGTGCCAGAGCATGCTCTTGCCCTGCGCGAAGCCGAGCCCGAGGCTCTCGCCGACATATTGCCAGCGCGCCTGCAGGGTGTTGAGGAAGGCGCATTCCACCTCGGCCCAGAAGCCCAGCGGCGCGGCGCCGACCGGGGTCGAGCAGACGAGGCCGGTCTCGGGCCGCCACGCGGCGACGAGGCGCTGCACGTAATCGGCCGGCATCAGCACGTTCGAATCGGCCAGGATCACCCATTCGTGCCGGGCGGCCTCCCAGCCGCGCACGCAGTTGTTGAGCTTCGGGTTCTCGCTCACCCGCTCCTCGCCGAGGATCAGCCGGGCCGGGATCGCGGGATGCGCCGCCATCAGCCGGCGCACCAGCGGCACGATCGGGTCGCCCGCCCGCGCCACGCAGAAGATCAGCTCGTAGCACGGATGCGCGAGCCGGAAGCCCGAGGCCAGGGTCTCCTCGCTGAAGCGCTCCAGGCCGCAGAGCGGCCGCACGATCGAGACCGGCGCCGCCGCGTCCCGCCCGCCGCGGCGGGCCCGGCCGATCCGCCACAGGCCGATCGCCAGGCTGATGAGGTTGATCGCCGTCAGCGCGAGGCAGAGGGCGGCGAGCCAGGAGCCGGTCATGGATGTCCCGTCGGCACGAAGGCCGGTCCGCGCGCGGCGGCAGCCGGACGCAGCGCGTTCAAACCGCCGGCGTGTTTCAACCGTGTGACGGCGCGGATCGGTTGCAGGCCGGCCGCGGTCCGCGGCGCCGGGCCATCCCGCTCAACTGCGGGGATCTGGACGGCGCGCGGCGGGCGGTTAGGCTCGGGCGCGACGCCCTCTGCCGGACCCCGCCATGACCCCCACGCCCGATCCCCGCCCGACCCTCGCGGCGCCCGACGACGATCCCTACCTGTGGCTGGAGGAGATCGACGGGGCGCGGGCCCTGGCCTGGGTCGAGGCGCAGAACGCCGCCACCCTCGAGGCGCTCGCGGACGGGCGCCTCGCCGCCGACCGGGACGGGCTCAAGGCCGCCCTCGACCGGCCCGACAAGATCCCGGGCGTCACGCGGCGGGGCGGGCTGCTCTACAATCACTGGCAGGATGCCGACCATCCCCGCGGCCTGTGGCGGCGCACCACCCTCGCCTCCTACCGGGCGCCGGACACGGAGTGGGAGCTCCTCCTCGACCTCGACGCCCTCGCCCGCGAGGAGGGCGAGGACTGGGTCTGGGCCGGGGCCATCAGCCTGCCGGGATCGCACGACCGGGCGCTGCTCAAGCTCTCCCGCGGCGGCGGCGACGCCGCCGTGGTGCGCGAATTCGACCTGCCCTCCCGCGCCTTCGTGCCGGACGGCTTCGTGCTGCCGGAGGGCAAGAGCTATCCGGCCTGGCTCGACCGCGACACGGTGCTGCTGGCGAGTCCCCTCGGTGAGGGCATGGCGACCCTGTCGGGCTACGCCCGCACCGTCCGGCTCTGGACCCGCGGCGGCGATCCCCTGGCGGCGCCGGTCATCTTCGAGGCGCCGCCCGAGAGCATGGCGGTCCATGCCAGCCACGACCGGGAGGCGGCGCCCGAGCGCGTCGTCTTCGTCGAGCGCACCGGCTTCTTCGACGGCGTGACCCATCTCGGCGACCGGTCCGGCGCCAAGATCCGCCTCGACCTGCCGACCGATGCCGACGCGCAGTGGAGCCGGGGCGTCCTGGTCGTGCGGACCCGCTCGCCCTGGACCCTCGGCGGCACGACCCACCCGCCCGACACCCTGCTCGGCATCGGCCTCGACGCCTTCCTGGCCGGCGCGCGCGATCTCCGCGTGCTGTTCGAGCCCGGTCCCCGGCGGGCGCTGCAGGGCTTCTTCTGGTCCGGCCCCTTCCTCGTCCTGTCGGTGCTCGACGACCTGCGGGCGCGGTTCCCGGTCTTCCGGCCGGACGAGGACTGGGCGCGCGGCGAGGTCGGGGGCCTGCCGGAACTCGGGATGGTCGGCGTCTGGTCCCTCGACGCCGAGGAGGACGAGGCGAACGGCGACCTCCTCGCCGCCGCCAACGACCCGGTCACGCCGGCGACCCTGATGCTGACCCGGCCCGGCCCCGGCGGGCCGACGATCCTGCGGCAGGCGCCCGCCACCTTCTCGGCCGAGGGGCTGGTGGTGACCCGGCACGAGGCGGTCTCGGTCGACGGCGAGCGCATTCCCTACGTGCAGGCGGGGCCGCCGGGCGAGACCGGCGAGGCGCCGGTCCACCTCTCGGGCTACGGCGGCTTCCAGGTCTCGAACCTCGCCGGCTACTCGGCGGTGCTCGGCCGGCTCTGGCTGGAGAAGGGCGGCACCCGCGTGGTGGCCAACATCCGCGGCGGCGGCGAGTTCGGCACGACCTGGCACGAGGCCGGCCGCCGCGAGGGCAAGGCGCGCTCGCACGACGATTTCGCCGCGGTCGCGGCCGACCTCGTGCGCCGCGGCGTGACCCGGCCCGACCGGATCGCCGCCGAGGGCGGCTCGAATGGCGGCCTGCTCGTCGCCAACATGCTGACCCGCTACCCGGAGCGGTTCGGGGCGCTGCTCTGCACGATCCCCCTCATCGACATGCGCCGCTACCACCGGCTGCTCGCCGGGGCGAGCTGGGTGGCCGAGTACGGCGACCCGGACGCGGCGGAGGATTGGGCCTTCCTCCGGCACATCTCCGCCTACCACGTCGCCGCGCCCGGGCGGCCCTACCCGCCGATCCTGATCGCCACGACGCGGCGGGACGACCGCGTCCATCCGGGCCACGCCCGCAAGATGGCGGCGAAGCTGCAGGCCATGGGCTATCCGGCCCGCTTCTACGAGCCGGAGGCGGGCGGGCATTCCTACGGCAAGAACAGCCAGGAGACCGCGACCTTCGCGGCGCTCGGGGCGGCCTTCCTGCGGCGCGCCATCGGCTGGGAGCCGGAGGTGGCCTGAATCTCCTCCCGCGCCGGCCCGTCAGTGGTGGGTGCGGCGCAGGGCGGCCTCGACGGCGCCGCGATGCCACGCGCCGCCCCGCGGGCCCGGCACCCCCCGGGCGGTGAGCGCCCGGGCGATCCCCGCCACGCTGGTGATCCCCTCCGCCCGGATCGCCGCCAGGACGGGGGCGACCTCGCTCGCCCGCTGATCCGCGAGGGCGCGGGTCGTCGCCATGGCCTTCGCGGCCGAGGCCTTCCGGATCCGATTCAGGCTCATCGCCGCCTCACGACTCCCACCGCGAGAGGGGCGGCTCGCGGCCGGCGGGCCCGGGCGAACCGCGCGAGATGCCGGACCGGCTCGCCCGGCCCGGCCGGTGAGGAGTCGCGCCGGCTTGGTTAAAGGGGCGTTAACGACCGGGTCCGCTTCGGGACGGGCGAATACAAGGGCGTGTTCCTTGGAACAGTGTCGCTGACCGTGCGATTGCCCGGTCTGCGAAAAGGAGCAATCCCAGCGTTGCCCTCCACGGGCTTCCCGGTCACGCACCGGGCCAGGCTGCACGCGACCGACCCGCCGGAGTGGCGCGACGGCGAGATACCGCGGCGCACCGAGGTGATCGGCACTTCCCCGACAAGGCGGCGATCCGGCGGCGCGCGGGGGGCGCTCCTGCAGGAGCGGACCGACAAGTCGGTGGTGCGATGCCGCCGCTCCATGACCACGGAAAGCACCGACCTGATCGGCGAGAATTCTGACCGAGCCGGTCCGGCCGTTGCCCTGGTGGATGATCTACCAGCGACACCACGCTCCGGGTGACGATCGTGAGTGCGTCTGAAAGCAGGGTGTTGGCCAGATACATATGTGGAGTATATGGAATTTTTCGAGGACGTATGCTTTTTTCTTTGCCGCTCCACAATTCGGTTATACGGTCTCCATCACAGCAGGATATCTCATTGTAAATCTTGGGCGACATGGGTGCATCTTGGCTCGCTGTGCGGTTGTATTATCGATACTTTTCATATCACTCTCTATGTTTCTCGGCAGAGTTTATGCGGACGTTGGTGCAAACGCCTTGTCATCCAATTCATCATGAACAAACGCAGGAAATGGCCAAAGTTCGACTTCATATTTCCTCGTTTCAATCTCTGAAGACAGGGTGAACTGTTGTCAGTGAGCCGCACGACAATCATTCGCAATCCGCAGCGAGGAGTATTTCTGGAAGATGTTTTTTAGGACTCTTTTTTTGGCAAGATGTCTTCTCACGGAGATCGTTGGTTATGCGATTCCCGAAGTTCGAACATGCCGCCGACAAATCCTGCTGTCTGAATGGCGCGATATGATCAAATCGCTCGGATTGCTACTAACGCTTATTATTGCCGTTTTGGCTCTGTGGTTCGCAGTGCGCCCCAATTTTAGTGAGAAGACACCTTATATATCGGCACCGGTGCGCCGCGGAAATATCGCGCAGACCATTGCTGCAAGCGGTTCAATCGAACCCGTGCGCATCGTCAGTGTCGGCGCGCAGGTCTCCGGCCGTGTCGTGGCGCTCCACGTCCGGGTCGGACAGCAGATCGCCCGAGGCCAGATCATTGCAGAAATTGATTCCCTTCCCCAGATGAATGACTTGCAGCGTAGCGAGGCAGCCCTGAACGCCCTGCGGGCCCAGCGCGACCGCGCAGGGGTGATGCTGCACCAGGCCGAGCTCGCGTTCCACCGCCAGCGGGAGATCGCCGCGGGCAAGGCCGGAGCCCGTGCGGATTACGAGGCGGCCGAGGCCGCCTACGGGAGCGCCCAGGCCGACCTCGCGGCCCTCGACGCGCAGATCGAGGGGGCGGCGGTCAGCGTCCGCAGCGCCCGCACCAACCTCGCCTACACGCGGATCACCGCCCCGATCGACGGCACCGTCGTGGCGATCGTGACCAAGGAAGGACAGACCGTGATCGCGTCGCAGACCGCGCCGACGATCATCCGCCTCGCCGATCTCGGCACGATGTCGGTCAAGGCCAGGATCTCGGAGGCGGATATCGGCCGCGTCAGGCCCGGCATGCGGGTCCGTTTCACCACCCTGGCGCAACCCGAGCGACTCTACGAGACGATCCTGCAATCGGTCGATCCGGCCCCGGACCAGATCGCCGTCGAGACCAACGGCGCCGGTCAGGCCCTGGGCAGCGCCTCGGCCGCGAACGAGAACCCGGCCATCTCCTTCAACGCGCGCCTCGCGGTCGCGAACGAGGACGGCGCCCTCAAGCCCCTGATGACGGCGCTCGTCAGCATCGTGCTGGACGAGGCGCGGGACGCCGTCCTGGTGCCGGCCGCCGCGGTGACGCGGGCCGGGGCGCAGCAGGGGCGCCTGAGGATCCTGAACCCGGATGGCCGGCCCGAGGAGAGGCGGGTCCGCACCGGCCTCGCGAACGCGGGCGAGATCCAGATCCTCGACGGCGTCGCCCCCGGCGAGGCGGTGATCGTCGCAGGGCCGGAGGATGGCGCGCGCTTCGCCGCGTCGCGGGACCGGGCGCGATGATCCGGGCCGGCTCCCGCCACGGCGCCGAGACCGTCGACGGTCCGGGCGATTCGGCCCTGATCGAGCTGCGGGGCGCGCACCGCACCTACCGGATGGGCGACCAGGTCGTCCGGGCGCTCGACGGCGTCGACCTCGCGATCGCGGCCGGCGAGTTCGTGGCCATCGTCGGGCAATCCGGGTCCGGCAAGTCGACCCTGCTCAACCTTCTCGGCTGCCTCGACCGGCCGAGCCTGGGCCACTACCGCATCGACGGGCGCGACACGGCCGGGATCGACCCGGACGGGCTGGCGGCCCTGCGCCGCCACAGCTTCGGCTTCGTCTTCCAGAGCCACAACCTCCTGCCCCGCCTCTCGGCCGTGGCCAACGTCGCGCTGCCCGCGGTCTTCGCCGGGGAGGCCCCGGCGGAGCGCCGGAGGCGGGCCACCGCCCTGCTGACCGGGCTCGGGCTCGGCGAGCGCCTCGACCACCGCCCGGCCCAGCTCTCCGGCGGCCAGCAGCAGCGCGTCGGCATCGCCCGCGCGCTCATGAATGGCGGGCGGATCATCCTGGCGGACGAGCCGACCGGCGCCCTCGACAGCCGCACGAGCGCGGACCTCCTCGGCCTGCTCCGGGGCCTGTGCGACGAGGGCCATACGGTGGTGATCGTGACGCACGATCCGCAGGTCGCCGCGACGGCCGACCGCGTCGTCGAGATCGCCGACGGGCGGATCCGCTCCGATCGCCGGCAGCGGATCCGCCGGGACGCCCGTCCGTCCCTCCCCCGGGCTTCGGGCGGAACGCGCCGCCGGACCGATCAGGTCCGGGACGCGGCGACGAGCGCGGCCGCCACGCTGATGGCCCACCGCCTGCGCAACCTCCTCACCATGCTGGGGATCGTGATCGGGATCGCCGCCGTGATCCTCGCGGTGGCGATCGGCCAGGGCGCGCAGCAGGAGGTGCTGGCGCGGATGAGGGATCTCGGCAACAACCTCACGGAGGTGATGTCGCAATCGGCCTTCCTCGCCGGGCCGGCCGCGCAGAGCGGAGGGCTGCGGCAGGAGGATGTCGAGCGGCTCGCGGCTCTGCCCTTCGTCACGGGCGTCAGCCCGGACGCGCAGACATCGATCCTCCTGCGTCATCGCGGCCGCGGCGCCTACGCCTCGGTCTACGGCGTGGCGCCGGCCTTCTTTCGCCTCCACCAGCTGCCGATCACCTCCGGTCGGCCTCTGGAGGAGGCGGCGGCGCGCGGGGCCGATGTCGAGATCGTCATCGACGCGGCCGTGCGCGCGGCCTTGTTCGAGCCCGATCAGGATCCGCTCGGGGCCGTCATCCTGATCGGGACGGTTCCGGCGCGGGTCGTCGGCGTCGCCCGGGTCGCCGATTCGTCGCGGTACGGGCGCCGGCCCTTCGCGGCCCTATCCTACGCGGCCTTCGGCCAGCGCATCTCCGGCCAGCCCTCCTTCGCGAGCGTCACGCTGCAACTCGCCGAGGACGTGGATCGCGACGTCGCCCTGGCCGCCGTGGAGAAGCTGCTCTCGGCCTGGCGCGGCACCCCGGACGTCGTCCTGTTCGACAACGAGACGCAGCGCGAGACGATCCTGCGGGCCAGGACGGTCCTCGGGCTGGTGACCATCTCGATCGCGGGGATCGCCCTCGTCATCGCGAGCGTCGGCGTGATGAACATGATGCTGATCGCGGTGACCGAGCGCACCCGCGAGATCGGCCTGCTCATGGCGCTCGGGGCACGCCGCTCGGACGTGATGCTGCACTTCTTCGTCGAGGCTTTCACGCTCTGCGCCCTGGGCGGGGCGCTCGGGGCCGCGCTCGCCCTCGGGCTCGGCGAGGCGGGCCAGGCCCTCGGGCTGCCCTTCTCCCTCGTCTTCGGCTGGCGCAGCGTCGCGGCCGCGATCCTGAGCGCCGGCCTCTCGGGCCTGGTGGCCGGGCTCGTGCCGGCGCGCCGCGCCGCGCGGATCGACCCGGTCGAGGCCCTGGCCCGATGAGCCGGGCCGGTTCCGGCCTCGCCCGCATCCTCGCGCGGGCCCGCCGCCTCGCCCGGCGCGCGCACGGCCGTGGCTGGGCCGCCCTGCTCCTCTGCGGCGGCTGCGTGGCGGGGCCCGATTTCGTGCCGCCCGCCGCCCCCGTCATCCTCCGGTACGGGGAGCGGGCGCCCCCGCGCCGCCTGCCCGCGCCGGGCCCGGACGGGACGCAGGTCCTGCGGCCCGGGGCCGACGGCCCGCATGCGTGGTGGCGCCCGTTCGGCTCGCGCCGGCTCGACCGGCTCGTGCGCCGGGGGCTGGCGGCGAGCCCGACGGTCGAGCAGGCCGAGGCCGCCCTGCGCCAAGCCCGGAGCGACACCGAGGCCGCGCGGGCCAGCCTCCTGCCGAACCTGTCCCTCGACCTCGCGCGCCGGGGCGGCGGGGGCATCGGCCCGGCGGGGGGCGCGCTCTACGGGCTCTACGGCGCCAGCGTCGCGGCGAGCTACACGCCCGACCTGTTCGGCGGCATCCGCCGCGCCGTCGAGGCCCAGGAGGCCCGCGAGGCGGTGGCGGCCGCGCATCGCGACGCCGCCGCCCTGGCCCTGAGCGGCAACATCGTGGCGGGCGCGATCCAGGAGGCGATCCTGTCCGAGGAGATCGCCGTCTCCGAGGCGATCCTGCGCCAGGACCGGGACCAGCTCGCCCTGGTGAAGGTCCGCCACGCCGCCGGGTCCGAGCGCATCGTCAGCGTCCTGAACCAGGAGAGCCTGATCCGCTCGCAGGAGGCGGCTCTCATCGCGAGCCGGATGGCGCGGGTGCAGGCGCGCCACCGGCTCGCCGTGCTGATCGGCCTGCCTCCGAGCGCCTATGCGGAGCCGAGCTTCCGCCTCGGCGAGCTGACGCTGCCGCGGCGGGTCCCGCTCAGCCTGCCCTCCCGGCTGCTCGCGCGGCGGCCGGACATCCGCGCCGCCGCGGCCCAGCTGCACGCCGCCTCGGCCGAGATCGGCGTCGCGGCCGCGGACATGCTGCCGCGCGTCACCCTGACGGCGAATCTCGGCGCCAGCGCCGCGACGATCGCGGCCCTGGCGGCGTCGAGCGCCTGGGGGGCCGGGCTCGGCCTCGCGCAGCCGCTCCTCGACGGAGGCGCCCAAGCCGCCCGCCGCCAGGCCGCGGTCGAGGCCTACGCCGCCGCGGCGGCCGCCTATCGGGCGACGGTGCTGGCGGCGCTCCAGACCGTCGCGGATGCGCTGGCCGCGCTCGAAGCCGATGCGGGGATCCTGACCGCCGTGCTGGAGGCCGAGGCGCTGGCCCGCGACGCCCTCGCGGCCGCCCGGGTGCAGTACGAGGCCGGCGCGGTCACCTATGCCGACCTGCTGCTGAGCCAGACGCGCGCCGCCTCCGCGTCCCCGACGCGCATCGCCGCGCAGGGCCGGCGCCTCGTCGACACGGCCGCGCTGCAGCAGGCCCTCGGATGGGAGCGGGATGGGGGCGAGGCCGGACCCATGTCGCCGAAGGAAATTCGGGAGGGAGTCGAGGAGCCGGGCTGATCCGGGATCCGCTCGATCGAAGCGGATCCCGGATCACCAGCCTGCGCGGCGCCTGAGCGCGGCGCCTGAGCGAAGCCGACATCCGCATGGCCGAAATGGGAGACGGCGACGCCATCAATCGGATGCCGTATGACCCATCCGCGGTCCCGATCCCGCCTCGGGTTGGCTCGGCCGCGACGATTCGTCGAGGGGCGGGCGCCGCTCACCCGCGCGGGAAGTCCAGCCCCATCTCGCGGTAGCGCTCGGGATCGTCGGCCCAGTTCTCGCGCACCTTCACGTAGAGGAACAGGTGCACGGGCGCCTCCGCCGCCTCGGCGATCTCGACCCGGGCCGCCTGCCCGATCGCCTTGATGGTCTGGCCGCCCTTGCCGAGCACGATCTTGCGCTGGCTCTCGCGCTCCACGAAGATCGTCTGCTCGATCCGCACCGAGCCGTCGGGCCGCACCTGCCACTGATCGGTCTCGACGGTCGAGGAATAGGGCAGTTCCTCGTGCAGGCGGTCGTAGATCTTCTCCCGCGTGATCTCGGCCGCGAGCATGCGCAGGGGCGCGTCCGAGACCTGATCCTCCGGGTAGAGCCAGGGCCCCGGCGGCATCAGCCCGGCCAGCACCCGCCGCAGGTCCGCCACCCCGTCGCCGGTTAGCGCCGAGACCATGAAGGTGTGGTCGAAGGGCAGCCGCCCGTTCAGGGCGGCGGCGAGGTCGAGCAGCCGCTCCCGGGCGATCACGTCGATCTTGTTGAGCACCAGGATCTTGGGCCGGCGCAGCTCGGGCAGCCGGCCCAGCACCGCCTCCACCTCCGGGTCGACGCCCTTGCGGGCATCGACGAGCAGGCAGACCGCGTCCGCGTCCGCCGCCCCGCTCCAGGCCGAGGTCACCATCGCCCGGTCGAGGCGGCGCTTGGGCGCGAAGATCCCGGGCGTGTCCACGAACACGATCTGGGCCGCCCCTTCGATGGCGATGCCGCGCACCAGCGCCCGCGTCGTCTGCACCTTGCGGGAGACGATCGAGACCTTGCTGCCGACGAGGCTGTTGAGGAGGGTCGACTTGCCGGCATTCGGCACCCCGATCAGGGCGACGAAGCCCGCCCGGGTCTCGGCGGGGCCCCCGGACGGGTCGGGGGCGGGGGAAGGCGCGTGGGTCTCGGACATGGGATCACTCCGTAGCCGGCGTCCCCTCCTCGCGCCAGACGCCCTCGCGCCTCAGGAGGAGGCGCGCGGCCTCCTGCTCGGCGAGGCGCTTGGAGCCGCCGACGCCGAGGCTCGGCGCCACGCCGGCGACCCGCGCCTCGATGCGGAAGATCGGCGCGTGGTCGGGGCCCGCGCGCTCCACCACCGCGTAGGTCGGGGTCGGCAGGCCGAGACCCTGCGCCCATTCCTGCAGGGCGGATTTGGGGTCGCGCCCGCGCGGGCCCTCGGCCTCCTCCGCCGCCGCGAAGGCGCGGTCGATCACGGCCTTGGCCGCGGCGTAGCCCGCGTCGAGGAAGATCGCCCCCAGGATCGCCTCGCAGACGTCGGCCAGGATCGCCGGGTTGCGTCGGCCGCCGCCATGCACCTCGCCGGCCCCGAGCCGCAGGTGCGGCCCGACTTCCCAGGCCTGGGCCACCGCCGCGCAGCTCTCCCGGCGCACGAGGCCGGAGAGGCGGCGCGACAGGTCGCCCTCGTCGGCCCCGGGCAGCGCGCGCAGGAGCCCCTCGGCCACCGCCAGCCCGAGCACCCGGTCGCCCAGGAATTCGAGGCGCTGGTAGCTCTCCTCCCCGGCCCCCGCGCTCACGTGGGTGAGCGCCCGCGCCAGCAGGTCCTTGTCGTCGAAGGCGTGGCCGATCCGCCCCTCCAGGGCGGAGAGGTCGGGCCGCTCGGCCCTGCGCCGGCCCCGGCGGAGCGCGCCCATGGCGGCGGTCAGTGGATCGTGTGGAACAGGCGGCTCCAGCGCACCGTCCAGGGCCAGTTCCAGATCTGGAGCGGCGAGGCGCCCTCGTCGATCGAGAAGAAGATCACCTCGGCCCGCCCGACCAGGTTCTCGAAGGGCACGTAGCCGACGCTGCCGAGGTCGCGCGAATCCGTGGAATTGTCGCGGTTGTCGCCCATCATGAAGAAGTGGCCGGGCGGCACCGTGTAGACGTTGGTGTTGTCCCACAGCCCGCGGTCGCCGTCGCGCTCGATGATCTGGTGCGACACCCCGTTCGGCAGGGTCTCGACGTATTGCGGCACCTGGGTGGGCTGCCCGAACGCGTCGGTGGTGACGTAATCCTGAACCTGCTCGCGCTTCACCGGCTTGCCGTTGATGTTCAGGAGGCCGTTGATCATCTGGATCCGGTCGCCCGGCAGCCCGATCACCCGCTTGATGTAGTCGGTCGCGTTGTCCTTGGGCAGCTTGAACACCACGATGTCGCCGCGCTTCGGCTCGGCGCCCCAGATCCGGCCGTGCATCTCGAAGGGCAGGTAGTCGCTCAGCGGCAGCGAGTACTTCGAGTAGCCGAGAGAGTATTTCGAGACGAAGAGATAGTCGCCGATCAGCAGGGTCGGCACGAGGGAGCCGGAGGGGATGTTGAAGGGCTGGAACAGCAGGGTGCGCACCACGACCGCGATCAGCAGCGCCTGGAGGCCGACCTTCACGAACTCCTTGACCGACTCCCAGGGGCCCGCCTCCTTGGCGGGCTTCAGGTCCGGGTTGATGCGCACGCGATCCATATTCCTCGTCTCCGGCGGTCCGTCATCTCGCCGTGGCGACCGCCGAGACGCGGGCGAGCTAGCCGCGGTGCGCGGGGTCTAGACCAACGCCCGACCGCCCGCAACGCGCCGCGCGCCGCGGGTGAATCGCCTCAACACGATTCGTCCCGCAGGGCCTCGATCACCACGAAGGCCTGGGCGAGGGGCGGGTCGTCGGTCAGGCTGACGTGGAGCCGCGCCCGGTGCCCCGGCGGGACGAGGGCGGCGAGGCGCGCCGCCGCGCCGCCCGTGAGCCGCAGCGTGGGCGCCCCCGAGGGCAGGTTGACCACCTCCATGTCGCGCCAGAACACGCCCTGGCTCAGGCCGGTGCCGAGGGCCTTGGCGCAGGCCTCCTTGGCGGCGAAGCGCCGCGCGTAGGAGGGCGCGCGGGCCGCCCGGCGGTCGCTGCGCGCCCGCTCGCCCGGCGTGAAGACCCGTTGCGTGAAGCGCTCGCCGAACCGCTCCAGGGAGCGCTCGATGCGGCGGATGTCGCAGAGGTCGGAGCCGATGCCGACGATCACGCCGCCGCCCCGGCCCGGGCCGCGTCCATGGCGGCCCGCATCGCCCGCACCGCCTCGGCGAAGCCGACAAAGACGGATTCGGCCACGATGGCATGGCCGATGTTCAGTTCGCGCAGCTGCGGGATCGCCGCGACCGGCCCGACGCTGTCGAGGGTGAGCCCGTGCCCGGCATGGACCTCCAGGCCGAGGTCGCTGCCATGGGCCGCGGCGCGGGCGAGGCGGGCGAGTTCGCGCCGGGCCTCCGCGGCATCCCCGGCCGCGACCGCCTCGCAGTAGCGGCCGGTATGAAGTTCGACCACCGGCGCCCCGAGGCCGCGCGCCGCCTCCATGATGTGCACGTCCGGCTCGACGAAGAGCGAGACCCGGATGCCGGCCTCGCGGAGCCGCACCACCGCGGCGCGCACCGGCTCGCGGGCCGCGACGATGTCGAGCCCGCCCTCGGTGGTGCGCTCCTCGCGCCGCTCGGGCACGAGGCAGGCGGCGTGGGGGCGAAGCCCGACCGCGATCCCGACCATCTCCTCGGTGATCGCCATCTCCAGGTTCAGCGGCCGGTCGATCTCGCGCTTGAGGCGTTCCACGTCCTCGTCGCGGATGTGGCGGCGGTCCTCGCGCAGATGCGCGGTGATCCCGTCCGCCCCGGCCGCGACCGCCAGGTGGGCGGCGCGCAGGGGATCCGGGATCACGCCGCCGCGGGCGTTCCGCAGGGTGGCGATGTGGTCGATGTTGACGCCGAGGCGAAGGGGGGACGGGGACATCGGTCGCGGGCTCCCGGGATCGGCGCGGTGTAGCGGAGCGCGGGCGGCGGGGCCAGGGCTCCTCTCCCTGCCTTTCGTCTCCCGGCCCCCCGAATCCGGGCGCGCCGCCTGGACACCTCGCGAGGGCCTCGCCAAGGATGGCCGTGCGGCGGCGCGGGAGGACGGCTCATCCGAGATTCCTTCGGCGCGCGCGAGACGCCACGATGAGGCTGGGCCGGCCGCATGCCCGCCCCGGAGACGGTATCACCATGCTTGCTCGACGGCCCGGCCGCGGCGGTCGCCCGAATGCCCGGCTGCCCCGACCCCACAACTTCGCCCCGATCACCGGCTACGCACTATCCGTCGGCACCGCCGCGGAACCGAACGGAACCGTGGCGGTTGCCGGTCGAACGGCGGCCGCAGCCAGACGAGGAGCACGCGTGGTCACGATCCTGAGGATGGCCGTCCCGGCGCTCGCGGCCCTCTGGGCCGTGGCCGCTTCGGCACAGACCGGGTCAGCGCCGCAGGCCCCGCTCCCCTCGGCGCCCGCTGCCCCTGCCCAGGTGGCGCCTGCCCAGGTGGCGCCTGCCCAGGTGGCGCCTGCCCAGATGGCCCCTGCCCAGATGGCCCCTGCTCAGGTGGCCCCTGCCCCGGCTTCTCCGCCTCCGGCCGCCCAGGTCCAGGAGGCGCCCGCCCCGGCCAAGGCCCCGGAGGCCGGCCCCGGGGCGCCGTCCCCGGCCGCGCCGCCCGCGGCTCCGGCCGCGCAGGCTCCCGCCGCGCCGGTGCCGGCCCCGCCTCCGGTTCCGGCCGGGACGCCCGCGACCGTCCTCGATACCAAGGATTACGACGGCGTGCTGGGCAAGCCGGTGCGCAGCGCCGCCGGCGAGGACATGGGCCGCATCATCGACATCATCGTCGACAAGGACGGGCGTCCCCGCGCGGCGATCATCGATTTCGGCGGCTTCCTCGGCGTCGGCTCGCGCAAGATCGCGGTCGACTGGCGCGCCCTGCACTTCGCGGCCGACAACAAGCCGGGCCGCGCGGTGCTGCAGCTCACCCGCAACCAAGTGCGCGTCTCCCCCGAGTACAAGCCCGGCGATCCGATCGTGGTGCTGGGGCCGGCCTCGCCGGCGCCCGACCCCGACCAGGCCGCCGCACGCAATCCCCCCGAGAAATGACGGCGGCGCGACGATCCCAGCGCCGGGCCGCCGGCCACCGGGAGGTGCCCCGCTACGAGCCGCGGCCGGAGGCGGGCCGCGAGCCGGCGCGCGCGCCCTCGCCCGCGCCGCTCCCGGCCACGCGGCGGGAGAAGCACGCCCCCTCGGCGGCGAGCGCGCGCGGGCTCGACGCCTTCACGTTCTTCGTGGCCAACCTCCAGACCGGCTTCGGACCCTTCGTGGCCGTGCACTTCACGGCCCACCAGTGGACGCAGGCCGATATCGGCCTCGTCCTCACCATCGGCGGCCTGTTCAGCCTGCTCGGGCAGGTGCCCGGCGGCGGCTTCGTCGATTGGGTGCGCTCGAAGCGCGCCGTGGCGGCCCTCGCGGTGGGGGTGATCGGGGCGAGCGCGGCGGGCCTCGGCCTCTACCCGACCTTCCTTGTCGCGGCCCTCGCCATGGCGGCCCATTCGCTCGCCAGCTGCGTGCTCACGCCCGCCATCGCGGCGATCAGCCTCGGCCTCTCCGGCCATGCCCGGCTCGGCGAGCGCCTCGGCCGCAACGCCCGCTTCTCCTCGATCGGCAACGCCCTGGCGGCGGCCGGCATGGGGGCCTGCGGCTACTACCTGTCGAACGCCGCCGTGTTCTACGTGACCGCGGCCCTGGTCGTGCCGACGCTGGTGGCGCTCTCCACGATCCGCGCGGGCGAGATCGAGGTGGTGCGGCCGCAGGGGCGCGACGGTGCCCCGCCCCCGAGCGGATGGGCGGGCCTGCGGCTCCTCCTCACCAACCGGGCCCTGCTCTGCTTCGGCGCCTGCATCCTGCTGTTCTACGTCGCCAACGCGGCGATGCTGCCCCTGGTCGGCAGCGTGCTGACCATGCGGGCGAGCCAGACCGCCACCATCCTGATCGCCGCCTGCATCATGGCGCCCCAGATCGTCCTCGCGCTGATCGCCCCGGCGGTCGGCCGGGCGGCCCAGACCTACGGGCGGCGCCCGCTCCTCGTCCTGGGCTTCGCCGCCCTGCCCCTGCGCGGGATCCTGTTCGCCTACGCGCAGGAACCCGAGGTGCTGGTGCTGATCCAGGTGCTCGACGGCGTCTCGGCGGCGGTGATCGGCGTGATGGTCCCGCTCGTGGTCGCGGACGTGACCCGCGGCACCGGGCGCTTCAACCTCGCCCTCGGGGCGGTCGGCACCGGCATGGGGATCGGCGCGGCGCTCAGCACGACCCTGTCGGGTGCGATGGCGGACCATCTCGGCACCCATGCGGCCTTCCTGGGGCTCGCCGGCGTGGCCGTCCTGGCCCTGCTGCTGCTGCTCCTCGTGATGCCGGAGACCCGGCGCGGGCGCGGGGCCTGAGCGTCTCCGGCCGGAGGGCGCCTCGCCGGCGCCGCGTCGCCCGACCGCTGCGTGGCCCGCGCGTCACAGGAGAGCCCGGTTCGCTGCCCTGCGGCAGCGCCTCCCGCATCGCGGCGAGCCCGCTCAACTCCCGTTCATGTAGGCGCGCTA
Source organism: Methylobacterium sp. 4-46 (assembly GCF_000019365.1). Taxonomy (GTDB): domain Bacteria; phylum Pseudomonadota; class Alphaproteobacteria; order Rhizobiales; family Beijerinckiaceae; genus Methylobacterium. The sequence continues at coordinate 7,285,425 of NC_010511.1, forward strand.
TAAAACCGGACGGCCGATATTTTTTGCCTGCAACATAAGGCGACGCTTCCGCGTTGCGGCTTTGGCGGATGGCCGGGAGCGCCCGGCCCATTCCCGTCCGTTTCACGACCGGCCGCACGCGGGCGAAGAACCGGGATCGATCGTCACGATGGATGACCTCTGCGCCTACGCTGAACGGCCCTGGGCCTTCGTGGCCCGCTACCTTCGCCGCCGCGTGGTTCCCCACGCGGCCATCGTCGTGTCGGTGCTCGCCGCCGTCGCCTGCTCGGTGAGCACGCAGTACGGGCTCAAGGGCGTGGTCGATGCGCTCGGCAAGGGGCCGCAATCGGGCGAGATCTGGGGGGCGCTCGCCGTCCTGATCGCCTTCATCGGCGCCGACAACATGCTCTGGCGGGTGGCGAGCCTGATCGCGAGCTTCACCTTCGTGGCGGTGACCGGCGACATCCGCCGCGACCTGTTCCGGCACCTGACCGGCCACTCGCCCTCCTACTTCGCCGACCGGCAGCCCGGCACGCTGGCGAGCCGCATCACGGCGACCTCGAACGCGATCTTCACCGCCGAGAACATGTTCGTCTGGAACGTGATGCCGCCCTGCGCGGCCGCCTTCGGGGCGATCCTGTACGTGGGCGCGGTCTCGCTGCCGATGGCGGCGGGGCTCCTGGTGATCTGCGGCGGCGTCGTGGTGCTGATGTTCCGCATCGCCGCCGCCGGCAAGCCGCTCCACCACGAATTCGCCGAGAAGGCGGCCGCCGTCGACGGCGAGATGGTCGACCTCGTCAGCAACATGCCGCTGGTGCGCGCCTTCTCGGCCTTCAAGCGGGAATTCGTGCGCTTCGACGGCACGATCGGCACCGAGATGCGGGCGCGCCGCCGCAGCCTGCTCTACCTGGAGAAGCTGCGCATCATGCACGCGGTCATCACCGTGGTGGCGGTGCTCGGCCTTCTCTACTGGGCGGTGCGGATGTGGGAGGTGGGTTCGGCGACCGCCGGTCAGGTGGTGCTGGTCTGCACCCTCGGCATCACGATCCTGGCCGCGACCCGCGACCTCGCGGTCGCCCTGGTCGACGTCACGCAGCACACCGCGAGGCTCTCGGAGGCGCTCACCACCCTGCTGCAGCCCCACGACCTGCGCGACCACCCGGAGGCGAAGCCCCTCGTCGGCGAGGGCGCGCGGCTGGATTTCGAGCACGTCGGCTTCAGCTACCCGGACGGGCGCGAGGTCTTCAGCGACTTCAACCTCACGATCGAGCCCGGGCAGAAGGTCGGCCTGGTCGGGCGCTCGGGGGGCGGCAAATCGACGCTTTTCACCCTGCTGCAGCGCTTCTACGACCCGCAGAGCGGGCGCATCCTGATCGACGGCCAGAATATCGGCCGCGTCACGCAGGAGAGCCTGCGCGAGGCGATCACCGTGGTGCCGCAGGACATCTCGCTGTTCCACCGCTCCTTGCGCGAGAACATCCGCTACGGCCGGCCGGATGCGACGGACGAGGAGGTCTGGGCGGCGGCCGAGGCCGCGCGCTGCACGGATTTCATCAGTGACCTGCCGCAGGGCTTCGACACGATCGTGGGCGACCGCGGCGTGAAGCTCTCGGGCGGCCAGCGCCAGCGCATCGCGGTGGCCCGCGCCATCCTCAAGGACTCGCCGATCCTCCTCCTCGACGAGGCGACCTCCGCCCTCGACACCGAGTCGGAGGAGGCGATCCGCGAGGCGCTGCACAACCTGATGCAGGGCCGCACGGTGATCGCCATCGCGCACCGCCTGTCGACCCTGAAGGATTTCGACCGGATCGTGGTGCTCGACGGGGGCCAGGTGATCCAGGACGGCTCGCCCGAGCGGCTGATCCATCTCGACGGCTTCTACCGCGACCTGATCCAGCGCGAGACGCTCAAGCTGTCGCGCGAGGCGGCCTGAGCGGGGCGGCGCGAGGGCGCGCTGCGAATCGCGAGCGGCCGCAACCGGTTCGGGGGCGGTCCGCATCCGTTTGATCAATCCCGGCCCGTGACGGTCGCGTGCGCGGCCCCTTTCGCGCGCAGCGCCGGAACACCGGCGCAAGTCCTTGGCGCAAGTCCCTGGCCCAAGTCCCTGGCTCAAGTCCCCGGGCGCGTCGCGCTCCGCCCCTACGCCGCCCCGGCGAGTTCCTGCGCCAGCATTCGCACCCGGCGCAGATCGTCCACGAAACCCGCATAGGCCTCGGCCTTCGCCTCCTCGGGCAGGCGCAGCAGGTAGGAGGGGTGCACGGTGACGAAGCCCGCATAGGGTTTGCCGTCGAACCGGGCCGGGCCGCGGGCCCGGGTGATCGGGATCGCCTTGCCGGTCAGCGCCAGCACCGCCGTCGCCCCGAGCGCGACGACGAGGCGCGGATGCACGAAGCCGAGCTCCCGGTCGAGCCACCAGCGGCCATGCGCGACCTCCCCGGCGGTCGGCTTCTGGTGGATGCGCCGCTTGCCGCGCTCCTCGAACTTGAAGTGCTTGACCGCATTCGTGAGATAGCAGGAACCACGCGCGAGGCCGGCCTCCTCCATCGCCCGGGTGAGGAGCTGCCCCGCCGGGCCGACGAAGGGCCGCCCCAGCCGGTCCTCCTGGTCCCCGGGCTGCTCGCCCACGAAGGCGATCGCGGCGCCGACCGGTCCCTCGCCCAGCACCGCCTGCGTCGCCCCCGGCACCAGCGGTTCGGAGCGCCGGATCAGGGCGTTCAGGGCCTCGAGATCCTCCGGTCCCTGCGCCGCCATGGCGTCGAGGGCGCGGGTGGGCGTGCGTTTCCGCGGCATGGCGGGCTCCCTCTCGATCATCGCGGCGACGCGGCGGCGCGCGTTGCGCACGAGGTCGGGAATCGCCGCCGCCTCGGGCAGGTTGCGCCAGTACTTCTTGGGCATCTCCGCCCGCATCGCCGCGAGGTTGGTCCGGGCCGGGTTGAAGGTGCTGGCGTAATAGGCGCTCCAGCCGGCCTCGAAGGCGTCGCCGGCGGGCAGCGCCTCGCGCCGCTCGGGTGGGCCGAAGCGCAGGCGCGCGCCGTCCCAGTGGGCCGAGCCCTCGGGCGTCAGGATCAACCAGTCGAAGCCCGGGAAACGCGCCACGAAGAACGGCGCGGCCGCCTCCAGGATGTGGTGGTCGGGCTCGAACCACGCGGCGAAGCGCTCCCGCTCTCCCTCGCCGGGCACGCGCCGGAAGCGCAGGAAGGCGTGCATCTTGTGCAGGTCGCGCGCGACCGCTCGGCGCATGCGCGTCAGCCGGTGGACCAGGGGATCGCTCGCCACCTCGGGGAGGTGGCGCTCGCCCCGCCGCACCCGCCAGATCAGCTGGTAGAGCAGCGCGTAGCGCGCCTCGTCCCGGTGGGGCACGATCGCGGGCACCAGCGCCGCCACGGCCCGCGGCAGGGCGAGCGGGGGCGCCGGCCCGGCCTCCTCGGACGCGCGCGCCGCCTCGGCCCCGAACAGGCCGGGCTCGGCCCCGAACAGGCCGGGTTCGGGCCCGAACAGGCCGGGGGCCCCGCCCTGCGTGAAGGTCACCGCCTCGGGAGGGCACTCCTCCGCCGCGAGGCGGCGCACCGCGGCCCGGAACCCTTCGAGGTCGGCGCCGGGCCTCAGCGGGATGCTGCGCACGGCCTCACCCGAACAGGGAGAGCTGGCGCGGCGGCTCGGCGAGGCGCGCCCGCAGGTCGGACCGGTCGGTCAGCCGGGTCGGGGCATGGTCGGCGGCGATCAGGAAGGGCCGCGCGCGCTTCAGGCCCGAGGTCAGCCGCGCCACGTCCGCGAGGCGAAGCCGGGTGTGGCGGCGCGCCGCCACGATCCGGTCCACCGCCCGCACGCCCAGGCCCGGCACCCGCAGCAGCAAGTCCCGGTCGGCCCGGTTGACGTCGACGGGGAACCGCTCGCGGTGCTTGAGCGCCCAGGCGAGTTTGGGGTCGATGTCGAGGGCGAGCATGCCCGCCTCGGTGGCGTCCGCCACCTCCTCGGGGGCGAAGGCGTAGTACCGCAGGAGCCAATCCGCCTGGTAGAGCCGGTGCTCGCGGGCGAGGGGCGGCGCCTGCGGCGGCAGGATCGCGGAGGCGTCCGGGATCGGGCTGAAGGCCGAGTAGTAGATGCGCCGCAGGTCGTGGCTGGCGTAGAGGGCGGCGCTGCGGCGGATCAGGGCGGCGTCGGTCGAGGAATCGGCCCCGACGATGACCTGGGTCGATTGCCCGGCCGGGGCGTAGCGGCGCTTCTCCGCCCTGCCCTGCGCGATGCGCTCGCGCATCTGGCCCATCGCGGCCTCGATCGCGGCGCCGTCCTTCTCGGGGGCGAGCCGCTCCAGGCTCGCCTCGGTGGGGAGTTCGAGGTTGATCGAGAGCCGGTCGGCGTAGAGGCCCGCCTGCTCGATCAGCCAGGGGCTGGCCTCCGGGATCGTCTTGAGATGGATGTAGCCGCGGAATCCGTGCCGCTGGCGCAGGCCCTTCGCCGCCCGGATCAGCTGCTCCATCGTGTGGTCGGGCGAGCGGACGATCCCCGAGGACAGGAACAGCCCCTCGATCATGTTGCGCTTGTAGAACTCCACCGTGAGGGTGATCACCTCCTCCACCGTGAAGGCGGCCCGCCGCACGTTCGAGGAGCGCCGGTTCACGCAATAGGCGCAGTCGAACAGGCAGTAATTGGTGAGCAGGATCTTCAGCAGCGAGACGCAGCGCCCGTCCGGCGTGTAGGCGTGGCAGATCCCCGCCCCCGTCGTCGAGCCGAGTTCCCCGGCCGCGGCGCGGCGCTTCGGCGCCCCCGAGGAGGCGCAGGAGGCATCGTACTTCGCCGCGTCGGCGAGGATGGTGAGCTTCTTGGCGAGCCGGTCGTCCATGCGCCGAGACTGCGCGCTGTTCCCTGTTTGTTCAAGGCGACCTTTTGGCGCCCGCGCCGCGGGCGCGGTCGCGCGGCGCTGCGGAACCGGCCGGCCGCGGCGTCCGTTCTCTGGAAGAATTCCAATCACGGAGATGCAGATGGCGAGTTCCGAGACCGGCATGGCCTGCCAGAGCTGCCGCTACTACGACACCCGCAAGCTCAATGCGGGCCGGCCCCAGGGCGACGAGGGCCTGTGCCGCTTCAACCCGCCGGTGAGCCAGCCCGAGCCGCAGGGGCACGGCCTCTGGCCGGTCGTCTCGGCCTCCGACTGGTGCGGCCACTACTCGCCCCAGATGATGGCCGGCGAGTAGGCCGCCCGCCCGCGAAGCGGAGTTGCGCCCGGCAACTCCGCTCAGCTCTTGTTCTTGCAACATTTTTGCTGACGCGGTCCTTCGGTTCGCCGCCGAAAAGGTGACCGCTCCGGCGCATGATGCTCAGGACCGAAGGACCGCCCCCGGGCGGTCCTTCGCGCGTCCGGAGCGGCGCTCCGCGCGGCCGGAACCGCGCCCGTCGGGGGGACGTTGGCCGCCGATCCCGCAACCACCATGGCGAGCCGCATGCCGGACGACCTGACCCTCCTCTCGCGCCGAACCCTGATGCTGGCCGGGGGCGCGACGCTCGCCGCGATGGGCGGCGCGCAGGGCGCCGAAGCCCCCGTCGATACGGGGCGGGTGGAGAACGGCCGCGTCACCTTCCCGAACTGGCGCGGGCCCTCCGACCGGCCGGGCGCACCGCCGCGCGCGCCGCTGCTGCCCGCCGAGCGGGTCGGATTCGCGGTGGTCGGCCTCGGGCGACTCAGCCTGGAGGAGATCCTGCCGGCCTTCGGCGAGACCCGGAAGGCGCGGCTGGTGGCGCTGGTCTCGGGCAGCCCCGACAAGGCCAAGCTCGTCGCGGCCCAGTACGGCGTCCGGCCCGAAGCCGTCCACGGCTATGACGGGTTCGCGGCGCTGCGGGCCAATCCCGAGGTGCAGGTGGTCTACGTGGTGACGCCGAACGGGCTCCACCGCGACCACGTGCTGGCCGCCGCCGCGGCCGGCAAGCACGTCCTGTGCGAGAAGCCGATGGCGGCCTCCTCGGCCGAGGCCCGCACCATGATCGACGCCTGCGCCACGGCCGGCGTCAAGCTGATGATCGCCTATCGCTGCCAGTACGAGACCCACAACCGCGAGGTCACGCGCCTCACCCGCGGCGGCGCGCTCGGCCGGCCGAAGCTGATCGAGGCGATCAACACCCAGACCATGAGCCTGCCCGAGCAGTGGCGCCTCAGGCGGGCGCTGGCGGGCGGCGGGGCGCTGCCGGATATCGGCCTCTACTGCCTCAACGGGGTGCGGGCGCTCACCGGCGAGGAGCCGGTCTCGGTCCAGGCGCAGATCCACTCGCCGCCGGACGATCCCCTCTACCGCGAGGTCGAGGAGACGGTGGCCTTCACCCTGCGCTTCCCGTCGGGCGTGATCGCGCAATGCACGACGAGCTACGGCGCCCACGAGACCCGCCGCCTCTCGGTCCAGGGCGAAACCGGGGCGATCACCCTCGAGAACGCCTTCGCGTATGAGGGCCAGCGCCTGATCCTCCACCATCGCGAGGGCCGCGCGGAGGCCCGCGAGGAGCGCGCGCTGCCGGTCCACAACCAGTTCGCCCGCGAGATCGACCACATGGCGACCTGCGTGCGCGAGAACCGCACGCCGCACACGCCCGGGGAGGAGGGTTTGCAGGACCACCTCCTGATGGAGGCGATCTACGAGGCGGCCCGCAGCGGCGGGACGCTGACCCTGAAGCCGCCCGAGCGCCCGCTGCGCAAGGGGCCGCTCGACCTGACCCGCGGGCCGGAGCCCGACGAGGCGAGCTGAGGCGGGCGATCGCGGCTCCCCCCGTCGCCGGACCGCCGGGCGGCGGTCGCGCGCGGCCGCCCGCATGCCTATATTCCGCTCATGCTCGTCGCGCCCCCCGCCCGCCCGGTCGTCCGCCGCCTCGATCCGGTCCTCGTCGACCGCATCGCGGCCGGCGAGGTGGTCGAGCGGCCCGCTGCCGCCGTCAAGGAACTGGTCGAGAACGCCATCGATGCCGGCGCCACCAGCATCGAGGTCACGATCCAGGCCGGGGGGCGCCGCCTGATCCGGGTCGTCGACGACGGCATCGGCATGAGCGCGGAGGATCTCGCCCTCGCGGTCGAGCGCCACGCCACCTCGAAGCTGCCGGACGGCGACCTCGACCGCATCGACACGCTCGGCTTCCGCGGCGAGGCCCTGCCCTCGATCGGCGCCGTGGCGCGGCTCTCCCTGGTCTCGCGCACGGCGGAGGCCGCGAGCGGCCACGGCCTGGTGGTCGATGCGGGGATCAGGGGGCCGGTGCGGCCGGTCGCGGCCGAGCGCGGCACCCGGGTCGAGGTCACGGACCTCTTCGCCGCCACGCCGGCGCGGCTGAAATTCCTGAAATCCGACCGCGCCGAGGCCGGCGCCGTGGCGGAGATCCTGCGGCGCCTCGCCGTCGCCCACCCGCAGATCCGCTTCACCCTGCGGGGCGAGAGCGGCGGAGGCGGCTTCGTGCTGCCGGCCGAGACCGGGCCGGGCTCCTGGCTCCGGCGCCTCGCGGCCGTGCTCGGCCCGGACTTCGCCGAGAATTCCGCGCCGCTCAGCCTGGAGCGGGAGGGCTTCGCCCTCGACGGCCATGTCGGCCTGCCGACCTTCCACCGGGCGGCGGCGACCCACATGCATTTCGTGGTGAATGGCCGGCCCGTGCGCGACCGCCTGCTCCTCGGCGCCGTGCGCGGCGCCTACGCGGACGTGATGGCCTCCGACCGCCACCCGGTGCTGGCGCTCGCCCTCACCTGCGACCCGACGCAAGTCGACGTGAACGTGCACCCGGCCAAGACCGAGGTGCGCTTCCGCGAGCCGGGACTGGTGCGCGGCCTGATCGTCAACGCGATCCACGAGGCGCTGCGCCGCGAGGGCGGGCGCAGCGCCGCCAGCGTCGCGGCCAGGACCCTGGAGAGCCTGCGGCCGGCCCAGACGCCGCTGCCGATGCAAGCGCCGCTGGCGGCCCGCAGCGCGTCCCCCGACGCCCGCCGGTCGGATCCGCCGCGCGGCGGCCGGGCCGAGCCCTTCGCCCAGGACGGGCCCTTCGCCCAGGACGGGCCGGGCCCGAGCCCCGACGGTCGGGAGCCCTTCGGCGCACAGGCCGGGCCGCCGCCCGGCTTCGCGGAGGCCGCCCAGGCGAGCTTCGCCGCCGAGGCGCTGCCGCCCGCCGCCGAGGCCCGGCCGCCCGCGCCGGAGACCCCCGCCCATCCCCTCGGGGCCGCCCGGGCGCAGCTGCACGAGACCTACATCGTGGCGCAGACGAGGGACGGCATCGTCATCGTCGACCAGCACGCGGCCCATGAGCGCCTCGTGTACGAGCGCCTCAAGCGCGAGCGCGAAGCGGGCGGCATCGCCCGCCAGCTCCTGCTGATCCCCGAGGTGGTGGAACTCGACCCCGCCGAGGCCGACCGCCTCGCCGAGGCGGCCGAGGACCTCGCGGCGCTCGGCCTGGTGCTCGAGGGTTTCGGGCACGGGGCGGTGCTGGTGCGCGAGGTGCCGGCGGCTCTGGCCGGGGGCGGCGTGCGGGCGCTGCTCACCGACGTGGTCGACGTGCTGCAGGAGGGCGGCGCCGACCCGCTGGCGCGCCGCCTCGACGCGGTGCTGTCGCGGATGAGCTGCCACGGCTCGATCCGGGCCGGGCGGCGCCTGCGGCCCGAGGAGATGAACGCGCTCCTGCGCGAGATGGAGGCGACGCCCCTGTCGGGCCAGTGCAACCACGGCCGCCCGACCTACGTGGAGTTGAAGCTCCACGACATCGAGCGCTTGTTCGGGCGGCGCTGATCCGCGCGGCGCGTGAGCGACGCCGACATCCGCATGGCGACGCAATCCGTCGGATCTCGGATCACGGGATCACCCGCGCCCGCCGCAGGGCCGCGAAGAGGTCGAAGAAGGAGTCGTCGCTCGGCTGGTAGTCGAGGAAGCCGAGGCGGCGGCTCTTCGCCATGTCGGTCACGACCTCGATCGGCCGGCCGAGATCGGCATCCGTGTGCCAGGCCGAGGCCAGCCGCCCGAGATCCGGCTCGACGAGGTCGTGCCGGCGGGCGATCTCGGCCCAGAGCGGGCCCGCATCGGCGAGCTGGCGGGCGAGGGGCGTGACCTCGCCGGGGAAGGGCGCCGGCGCGATCCCGAACCAGCCGGCGATGCGCTCCCACATCCAGCTCCAGCGGAAGACGTCGCCGTTCACGACGTTGAAGGCTTGGTCGCGGGCGGCCGGGTTCGTGGCGGCCCAGGCGAGGTGACGGGCGAGCAGCCGGGCGTCGGTCACGTCGGTGAGCCCGTTCCACTGCGCGGCCGAGCCCGGGAAGACGAAGGGGCGGCCGGTCTCGCGGCAGAGCGTGGCGGTGACCGCGAGCGTCACGCCCATGTTCATGGCGTTGCCGAGGGCGAAGCCGATGATCGTGTGCGGCCGGTGCACGCTCCAGCCGAACCCGTCCCGCGCGGCGGCGGCGAAGACCTCGTCCTCCTGCGCGTAATAGAAATTCTCGACGGGAAGCCGCGGCTGCTCCTCCCGGAAGGGCGTTGGCGGCAGCCGGCCCGTCCCGTAGGACTCGAACGGGCCGAGATAGTGCTTGAGGCCGGTGACGAGGGCGACGTGCCGCAGGCCCCCCGCGGGGCGCAGCGCGTCGAGGAGGTGGCGGATCATCGCGGCGTTGACCCGGATATTCTCGGCCTCGGTCGCCTGCCGCAACCAGGTGGCGAAGAAGACGTGGCTCGGGCGCAGATCCGCCACCGCCGCCGCGAGGCCGCGCGGGTCGAGGAGGTCGGCGGCGACGGGGCGCAGCCCCGCGATCTCGCCCGGCGGATGGCGGGCGAGGCCCGCCACCGACCAGCCCTCGCCGAGGAGGTGCCGCGCGAGGTTGCTGCCGACGATGCCGCTGGCGCCGACCACCAGTGCCGAATGGGTCATGGATCCTGCCGAGCGTTCGGGGGAATGCCCCGACAACGCGGGGTGCGGCGGATGGGTGCCGGGTCCGCGGCCGGAACGGGGCCGCCCGCCTGCGGTTGCCCGTCACGACCTCACGGAGTCCCGCAGATGACGAAGCCGATCCTCGTTGCCCTCGCCGCCCTCCCCCTCCTCGCCGCGCCGGTCCTGGCGCAGGGCATCAACAACGGCTCGGGCGCCGCCCCGGCGGCGCCGAGCCACACGGGTTCGGGCATGTCGAGCCAGCCGCCGGGCAGCGGCATCGGCGGCAACAATCCGGGCAGCATGGGCTCGACCGGCACCCAGGGCGCGAGCGGCGGCAATATGGGGCCGAACAGCACCTCGGTGAGCCAGCACCCGACCGGCAGCGGTGCCCCGGGCACCGGCCCGGGCAGCGCCTCGGGCAACCCGCACAAGTAGGCGGCGGCCCGCGCGCCGCGGGGGGCTTGCCCTCCCGGCGCGGGCCTCGTCCCGGCGTGAGCGGAGCCCGCGCTCACGCAAACGCGTCCCCCCGCCGCCTCGCCGCGGCCACGGAGTCCGGCTATCTGAACCGCGGAAGGTTCCGATGCACCGTCTCCCGTCGCTGCTCCTCGCCCTCGCGGCCCTCACCCTCCCCGCCGCCGCCCAGGCGCCGCGGGCGAACCCGCGATACGCCGACCTCGTGCGGGCCGAACTCGTGGCCGAGCCGAGCGCCGTGGCGCCCGGAGAGCCCTTCACGGTGGGCGTGCGGCTCACCATGAAGCCGCACTGGCACGTCTACTGGCGCAATCCCGGGGATTCCGGCCTCGCCCCCGAGATCGCCTGGACCCTGCCGGAGGGCTTCGAGGCCGGGCCGATCGCGTGGCCGGCGCCGTCCCGCATCCCGGTCGGCGACCTCGTCAATTTCGGCTACGAGGGCGAGACCGTCCTGACCACGACCCTGACCCCGCCCGCGCGCCTCGACGGCGCCGGCGTGACGGTGCGGGCGAAGGTCTCCTACCTCGTCTGCGAGCGGGAATGCATCCCGGGCGAGGCGCTCGTCGCCGCGACCCTGCCGGTGGCCCCGCCCGGCATCAGCCCGCGGCCCGACCCGCGCCAGCGCGACCGGTTCGCGGCCGCCCGCGCCGCCCTGCCGAAACCCTCGCCCTGGCCCTCCCGCCTGACCGAGGACGGCGACGCCCTCACCCTCCACCTCGACGCGCCCGGCCTGAAGCCGGGCTCGATCCGCGACCTCGCCTTCTTCCCGTACGCGGAGGCCGCGATCACGCACGCCGCGCCCCAGAAGGTCGCGGTCGACGCGGCCGGGCTCCACGTCGCGCTGACGCGCAGCAACCTCGCGCCCGCCGGGCCTCTCGGGCGCCTCGACGGCGTGCTGACCCTGACCGAGGACGCGCCGGACGGCCCGGTCCGCCACGCCTTCGCCCTCGGGGAGGCGCCCGCCGCGCCCGTCAGCGCGGCGCCCGCAAGCGCCGGGCCCGCCCCCGCCGCCCCGCCCGAGGCGGCGCCGCGGCCCGCCGGGGAGGCGCCGGCCGGCCTCTGGCAGGCGGCCCTGCTCGCGTTCCTCGGCGGCCTCCTCCTCAACCTGATGCCCTGCGTCTTCCCGGTCCTGTCGATCAAGGTGCTCGGCCTCGTGCGGCAATCGGGCGAGAGCGCCGCGCAGCTGCGCCGGCACGGGCTCGCCTACACGGCGGGCGTGCTCGGGGCCTTCCTGGGCCTCGCCGGGCTCCTGATCGCGCTGCGGGCCGGCGGCGCGCAGATCGGCTGGGGCTTCCAGCTGCAATCGCCCCTGGTGGTGGCGGGCCTCGCCTACCTGCTCTTCGCGATGGGCCTGAGCCTGTCGGGGGCGCTGCCGATCGGCGGCGGCATCGTCGGGCTCGGCGACGGGCTGACCCGGCGGGCGGGGCTCGAAGGCTCGTTCTTCACCGGCGTCCTCGCCACGATCGTCGCCACGCCCTGCACGGCGCCGTTCATGGCGGCGGCGGTCGGCTTCGCGCTGACCCAGGGCGCCGCCCTCGGCCTCGCGATCTTCGCCGCGCTCGGCCTCGGCCTCGCCCTGCCCTTCCTGCTCCTCACCCTGTGGCCCGCCGGCCTGCGCCGCCTGCCGCGGCCCGGCGCCTGGATGGAGACCCTCAAGGGCTTCCTCGCCTTCCCGCTCTACGCGACGGTGGCGTGGCTGGTCTGGGTGCTGAGCCAGCAGGTCGGCCCGGCCGGGCTGTTCCTCGCGCTCATCGGCTTCGTGCTGATCGGCTTCTGCGCCTTCGTCCTCGATCGCGCCCGCGCCGCCGGGCCGGTCGGGCGGAGGCTGGCGCAGGCGGCGGCCCTCGTCGGCGTGGTTGCCCTCGGCATGATCGCCGCCGCCCTCGACCGGGACCGGGCGGTGGCCGCCCCGGTGACGGTCGCCGGCGGGCCGGAGCCCTTCACCCAGGCGCGGCTCGACGGGCTCCTCGCCGAGGGACGGCCGGTCTTCCTCAACGTGACGGCGGCGTGGTGCATCACCTGCCAGGTCAACGAGCGCACCTCGCTCGCCACCGCCGCCGTGCGGGAGGCCTTCCGGGCCCGGAACATCGCCTACCTGAAGGGCGACTGGACCAACCAGAACCCCGAGATCACCCGCGTGCTGGAGGCCCATGGCCGGTCGGGCGTGCCGCTCTACCTGCTCTATCGCGGCCCCGGCGACGCGCAGGTGCTGCCGCAGATCCTGACCGAATCCAGCTTGCTGGCGGCCCTCGACGGGGTCGCGCCGCCGCGGCGCGCCGCCGCCCTCGGCGCCGCCTCGCCCGCCAAGGAGTGACCCGACCGATGCAGCCGACGACCCGCTTGGCCGCCTGCGCGCCGGCCGCTTCCGCGGTGCCCGCTCTCGCGGCGGCCGCCCTGACGGCCCTGCTGACCCTGGCAGGCCCGGCCGCCGCCGCCCCGGTGGTGGACAGGCCCGCCCCCGCCTTCCAGGCGAGCGATGCCGACGGGCGCACCGTCTCCCTCGACGACTTCAAGGGCAGGACGGTCGTCCTCGAATGGACGAACCACGAATGCCCCTTCGTGCAGAAGCACTACGGGGCGAAGGCGATGCAGGCCCTGCAGAGGAAGTGGACCGGCCAGGGCGTGGTCTGGCTCGCGGTGATCTCCTCGGCCCCCGGCGAGCAGGGCGCGCTGGACGGTGCCGGCGCCAAGCGCCTGAACGCGGAGCGCGGCGCCGTCCCGACCGCCGTGCTGCTCGATCCGCAGGGGCGGATGGGGCGCGCCTACGGGGCGCAGACGACGCCCCACATGTTCGTCATCCGGGGCGACGGCGAGCTGGCCTACATGGGCGGCATCGACGACAAGCCCTCCGTGAACCCCGCCGATCTCGGGACCGCGCACAACCTCGTCGACGCGGCGCTCACCGAGATCGCGGCCGGCAAGCCGGTCACGGTGAAGTCCGCGCGGCCCTACGGCTGCTCGGTCAAGTACGCCTCCTGAGGTGACGCGCCCGCGGCGATGACGGCCTGGGTCGCGGGCGTCGACGGCTGCCCGGGCGGCTGGATCGCCGCCTTCCAGCCCCTGGCGGCCGGCGCCCCCGTGCGCCTGCGCGTGCTGCCGGATCTCGCGTCGCTCTGCGACGGGCCCGAGGCGCCCGCCATCGTCGCCATCGACATCCCGATCGGCCTGCCGGAGCGCGTCGGCGCCGGCGGCCGCCTCGCCGAGCAGCTGGTCCGGCCGCTGCTCGGGCCCCGCCGGGCCTCGGTCTTCCCGACCTCGTCCCGCGCGGTGGTCCAGGCGCCGGACTACGCGGCGGCGATCGCCCTGTCCCGGCAGGGGGATCGCCAGCCCTTCGCGCCCTCCCCGCCCGCCAACGCCCTGTTCCCGCGCATCCGCGCCGTCGACGCGCTGCTGCGGGCGCGGGCGGAGCTGCGCGAGCGCGTCCGCGAGGTGCATCCCGAACTCGCCTTCGCGGTGCTCAATGGCGCGCCCCTGCCGGAGGCGAAGCGCACGAAGGGCGGCGCGGCCCTCCGGCGGGCCCTCCTCGCCCGCGCCGGGCTGCCGGAGGCGGCGATCGCCGGCCCGCCGCCGCGGGGCGCCAGGGCCGACGACCTCCTCGACGCGCTGGCGGCGCTCGTGGTGGCGCGGGGGATCGCGCGCGGGCGCGCCCTGTCCTATCCCGATCCGCCGGAGCGCGACGCGCACGGCCTGCCCGCCGCGATCTGGACCCTCCTGCCCGACGAGCCCTCGCCATGACCCTGCCGACCCGCGACATCGCCCGCGCCCTGGTCTTCGACCCGCAGGACCGCCTGCTGCTCATCGCCTACCAGGCGGTGCGGGACGTCGATCCCGCCCGGCCCGGGGAGCGCCGCTTCTGGTTCATGCCGGGCGGCGGCATCGAGCCCGGCGAGACGCCCGAGGAGGCCTGCCGGCGGGAGCTGCACGAGGAGATCGGGGTCGAGAACGCCCCGCTCGGCCCCCTCGTCGCGCGCTGCGACGGGCCCTTCACCCTGTTCACCAAGCCGCGCATCGCCCATGAGCGCTACTTCGTGGTGCGGCTGCCGAGCGACGCGATCGACACCGCGCGCCTCGCCGAGACGGAGGACAACCCGGTGCTCGGCACCCGCTGGTGGTCCCTCGACGCGCTGGAGACGACGCGCGAGCGCGTGGAGCCCGCCGGCCTCGCGGCCCTGGCCCGCCGGATCCTGGCGGGCGAGGCGGTGACGGAAGTCCACCTCGCCTGGGGGCCGGGGGCCGCCTAGTTGGGTTTGGACAGGGAGAGATCCCTCCGCCGGGTCCCGGGGCGGCGCCCCGGGCAGGCGTGCCACTTGCATCCCCCTCTTCGACGACGAGCCCGCCCATGCTTCCCGAAATCCTCACCCAAGGCTACCGCGCCTTCCTGGACGACCGCTTCGCGCGGGAGCGGGGGCGCTACGAATCCCTCGCGGAGGGCCAGAGCCCCGAGATCATGGTGATCAGCTGCTGCGACAGCCGGGTCTCGCCCGAGGTGGTCTTCGACGCGCGCCCGGGCGAGCTGTTCGTGGTGCGCAACGTCGCCAACCTCGTGCCGCCCTTCGAGACGGGCGGCGAGTATCACGGCACCTCGGCGGCGCTCGAATACGCCGTCCAGGCCCTCAAGGTGAAGCACATCGTGGTGCTGGGGCACGCCCGCTGCGGCGGCGTGCGGGCCTTCGCGGACGACGCGGCGCCGCTCTCGCCGGGCGACTTCATCGGCCGCTGGGTGTCGCTGATCGCCCCGGCCGCCGAGCGGCTCGGTCCCGGCGACGGGGGGGATTACCTGGAGCGGCTCGAATACGCCACGGTGGCGAACAGCCTCAAGAACCTGATGACCTTCCCTTGCGTGAAGATCCTGGTCGAGCGGGGACGGCTCCAGCTGCACGGGGCGCATTTCGGCATCGCGACCGGCCAGCTGCGGGTGCGCGACCCCGAGACCGGCGCGTTCCGGCTGGCGGTGCCGGAGGCGGAGGTGAGCCCGACGCGGCTGATCCGCTGCCAGGAGACGGAGACCGGCGCCTGAGCGCAACGGCTCGCGGGGATCTGGCTGAGGCTCGCGTTCCCGCCTCAATCCTGCCGCCGGACCGGTGATCCCCTCGGCGGACGATGCTTGGCCGGCGGGGGCTGGCCGGCGGGGGCTGGCCGGCGCGGGCTGGCCGGCGCGGGCTGCCCGGCGGCGGGCCGCTCCCAGGTGTCGCGAGAGCGTTTCGGCGGAGGACCGAGCGATGCCCCAGCTTCCCGTGGCGGTGATCGGTGCCGGCTTCAGCGGCACCATGGCGGCCCTGCACCTGAGCCGGCTGCTGCCGCCGGGGCGGCAGGTGCTGCTCTGCGAGCAGTCGGCGGTCTTCGCCCGCGGCCTCGCCTACGCGACGGGCTGTCCGGACCACCTCCTCAACGTCCGCGCCGCCAACATGAGCGCCTTCCCGGACGCGCCGGAGGATTTCTCGCGCTGGCTCGAACGCTGCGGCCTCGACGACCTCGCCTGCATCCGCGCGACGCCGGCGGGGGTGTTCGCCGCGCGCGGCCTCTACGGGCGCTACCTGACCGAGCTCCTCGTCGGGGCGCTGACCGGGGAGGCGTCGCCGCGCCTGCTCCTGGAGAACGACGCGGTAGTCGACCTCGCCCCCGCCCCCGAGGGTTTCCGCCTGACCCTGGCGGCCGGGCGGGTGAGGGCCGTGAGCGGGGTCATCCTCGCCTGCGGCAAACTCCGCGGCGGCCGCGACTGGACCACGCGCTACCGCCTCGATCCCTGGGACGAGGCTCCCCTCGACGGGCTGCGGGCGGACATGCCGGTGCTCGTCGTCGGCACCGGGCTCACCATGGTGGACGCGGTGGCGGCGCTCCGGCGGCGCGGCTTCCCCGGGCCGGTCCTCGCCCTCTCCCGCCACGGCTACCTGCCGCAGGTCCACGCGCCGGCCGCGCCCTGGCCGGCCCCCGCCCTGAGCGAGGCGGAGCGGCTCTCCGCGCGGCTCCTGCTCCGCCGCCTGCGCGCCGAGGCGGCGCGGGCGGCCGCCGCGGGCAGCGACTGGCGCGGCGTGATCGACGGGCTGCGCGCCGGCAGCGTCGCGCTCTGGCGCGGCCTGCCGGAGGCGGAGCAGCGGCGCTTCCTGCGCCACCTGCGCAGCGTCTGGGACGTGCATCGCCACCGGATGGCGCCGCCCGCGGCCGAGATCATCGCGCGGGAGCGCGAAGCCGGCGGGCTGTCGATCCTGCGGGGCCGGGTCGAGGCGGTGGCGGATCAGGCCGGCTTCGCGCTGGTGCGGATTCGGGAGCGGGGCGCGCCGACGCCGCGCGACCTGGCTGTGCAGCGGATCCTCGACGCGTCGGGCGTCGCCAGCGTGGCGCGCAGCGACGACCCGCTCCTGCGCCGCCTGATGCAGCGCGGCGTCGTCCGGCCCGACGCGCACGGCCTCGGCCTCGCCGCCGCGGAGGATCTCGCGCTCATCGGGGCCGACGGCACGGCCGGGCGACCGCTCTGGACCCTGGGACCGCTCCTGCGCGGCACGCTCTGGGAATGCACCGCCGTGCCCGACATCCGCGGCCAGGCGGCGGCCCTGGCCGCGACCGTGGCGGCGCGGCTCGCGGCCGAGGCCGCGCACGAAAAACCCCTCGCCCGGGCGGGAGAGGGGTGATGCGGGATCCGCGTCGATCAAGCGGATCCCGGATCAGAACTTCAGCGTCTCCTTCGACTCCCGCAGCTGCGCGATCTGCATGTCGAAGTCGCGGCGCTTGTCGAGGTCGTCCGTGGCGTCGCGCAGGGTCTCGACGTTGGCGATCTCCGCGTCGATGCTCTCGGGCGTGAGCTCCTCCACCGGCGTCGCGCGCTCGGCGATCACGATCAGGCCGGTCGCGTTGATCTCCGCGAAGCCCCCGCGCACCAGCACGCGCTTGCCGTGCTGAGGGCCCTCGGTGATGACCAGCACGCCGGTCTTGAGGGTGGTCAGGACCGGGGCGTGGCCCGGCAGGACGGTCATCTCGCCCTCGGAACCGGGCAGCTGCACGGCGTCGACCGCGCCCGAATAGATGACCCGCTCGGGGCCGACGAGATCGAACTGGAAAGTGGCCATGGGATGAGGTCAGTTCCGGTTGGGGCGGGCCCGGGTTTCGGTCGCGGAACGGGGACCGGGCGCGAGCCCGATCCCCGTTCGGTCAGGCGAACCGTGGCGATCAGGCCGCGGCGAGGCGCTGGGCCTTCTCGACCGCCTCCTCGATCGTGCCCACCATGTAGAAGGCCGCCTCCGGCAGGTGGTCGTACTCACCCTCGACCAAGCCCTTGAAGCCCTTGATCGTGTCCTCGAGGGCCACGAGCTTGCCGGGCGAGCCGGTGAAGACCTCGGCCACGTGGAAGGGCTGGCTGAGGAAGCGCTCGATCTTGCGGGCGCGGGCCACCGTCAGCTTGTCCTCCTCGGACAGCTCGTCCATGCCCAGGATCGCGATGATGTCCTGGAGCGCCTTGTAGCGCTGCAGCACCTGCTGCACCCGGCGGGCGGTGGCGTAGTGCTCCTCGCCCAGGATGGTCGGCGAGAGCATGCGCGAGGTCGAGTCGAGCGGGTCCACCGCCGGGTAGATGCCCTTCTCGGCGATCGAGCGCGACAGCACGGTCGTGGCGTCGAGGTGGGCGAAGGAGGTGGCCGGGGCCGGGTCGGTCAGGTCGTCGGCCGGCACGTAGATCGCCTGGACCGAGGTGATCGAGCCCTTCGTCGTGGTGGTGATGCGCTCCTGCAGGGCGCCCATGTCGGTGGCGAGCGTCGGCTGATAGCCCACCGCCGAGGGGATGCGGCCGAGCAGCGCCGACACCTCGGAACCCGCCTGCGTGAAGCGGAAGATGTTGTCGACGAAGAACAGCACGTCCTGGCCCTCGTCGCGGAAATGCTCCGCGACGGTGAGGCCGGTCAGCGCGACGCGGGCGCGGGCGCCCGGGGGCTCGTTCATCTGGCCGTAGACCAGGGCGCACTTGGAGCCCTCGGCGGAGCCGTGCTCCTTCGGGTCCATGTTGACCTTGGACTCGATCATCTCGTGGTAGAGGTCGTTGCCCTCGCGGGTCCGCTCGCCCACGCCCGCGAAGACCGAGTAGCCCGAATGGGCCTTCGCGATGTTGTTGATGAGCTCCATGATCAGCACGGTCTTGCCGACGCCGGCGCCGCCGAACAGGCCGATCTTGCCGCCCTTGGCGTAGGGCGCGAGCAGGTCGACGACCTTGATGCCGGTGACCAGGATCTGCGCCTCGGTCGACTGCTCGGCGTAGCTCGGGGCCGGCTGGTGGATGGCGCGGAAGCTCTGGGCCTCGATCGCGCCGGCCTCGTCGATCGGCTCGCCGATCACGTTCATGATGCGGCCGAGCGTGTTGGCGCCGACCGGGACCTTGATCGGGGCGCCGGTGTCGATGACCTCCTGGCCGCGCACCAGACCCTCGGACGTGTCCATGGCGATGCAGCGCACGGTGCTCTCGCCGAGCTGCATCGCCACTTCGAGGACGAGGCGGTTGCCCTGGTTCTTGGTCTCGAGCGCGTTCAGGATCTCGGGCAGGTGACCCTCGAACTGCACGTCGACGACCGCGCCGATGACCTGGGTGATGTGGCCGACCTTGTTCGAGCCGACGCCGGGAGTCGCAGTGTTCGCCATCTGATGAATTCCCTGGAATGAGCGGTCAGAGCGCCTCGGCGCCGGAGATGATCTCGATCAGCTCCTTGGTGATCTGGGCCTGACGGGTCCGGTTGTAGACCAGCGTCTGCTTCTTGATCATCTCGCCGGCGTTGCGGGTCGCGTTGTCCATGGCGCTCATGCGCGCGCCCTGCTCGGAGGCGGCGTTCTCCAGGAGCGCCCGGAGGATCTGGACGGTGAGGTTCTTCGGCAGCAGCGCCGCCAGGATCTCGCCCTCGTCCGGCTCGTACTCGTAGGCGGCGTCGGTCTGCGCGGCCTCGCCGGCCGGCGGGATCTCGGCCGGGATGATCTGCTGCGCGGTCGGGATCTGCACGATCACCGACCGGAAACGCGAGTAGAACAGGGTCGCGATGTCGAACTCGCCCGCCTCGAAGCGGCCGAGCAGGTTCTGGGCGATCGTCTCGGCATTGTCGAAGCCGAGCTGGCGCACGCCGCGCAGCTCGATCAGCTCGACGATCTGGTCGCGGAACTCGCGGCGCAGGATGTCGTAGCCCTTCTTGCCGACGCAGATGATCTTGACCGTCCGGCCCTCCGCGGTGAGGCGGCGGGCGTGATCGCGCGCGAGGCGCGCGATCGAGGAGTTGAAGGCGCCGCAGAGGCCGCGCTCCGCGGTGCAGACGAGCAGCAGGTGGACCCGGTCGGCGCCCGTGCCCGACAGGAGCCGGGGCGTCTCCGCCCCGGGCGTCAGGTTCGTGGCGAGGTTGCCGAGGACGGCGGCCATCCGCTCCGCGTAGGGCCGGGCGTTCTCCGCCGCATTCTGCGCGCGGCGGAGCTTGGCCGCCGCCACCATCTGCATCGCCTTGGTGATCTTCTGGGTCGCCTTCACCGAGGCGATGCGGTTGCGCAGGTCCTTCAGACTCGGCATCGGGGGTCCCTCAGGGCTCGTGCCGGGTTACGAGAAGGACTTGGCGAAGGACTCGACCACGCCCTTCAGCTTGGCCGCCGCGTCGTCGCCGAGGTCCTTGGAGGTCCGGATCGTCTCCAGGAGGTCGGCGTGCCGGCCGCGCAGGGTCGAGAGCAGCCCGTCCTCGAAGGCGCGCACCCGGTTGACCGGGATCGCGTCGAGGTAGCCGTTCACGCCGGCGTAGATCACCGCGACCTGCTCCTCCATCTTGAGCGGCGAGAATTGCGGCTGCTTCAGGAGCTCGGTCAGGCGCGAGCCGCGGTTCAGCAGGCGCTGGGTCGCCGCGTCGAGGTCGGAGCCGAACTGCGCGAAGGCCGCCATCTCGCGGTACTGCGCGAGCTCGCCCTTGATCTTGCCGGCGACCTTCTTCATCGCCTTGGTCTGGGCCGCCGAGCCGACGCGCGAGACCGAGAGGCCGACATTCACCGCCGGGCGCACGCCCTGGTAGAACAGGTCGGTCTCCAGGAAGATCTGGCCGTCGGTGATCGAGATCACGTTGGTCGGGATGTAGGCCGAGACGTCGTTGGCCTGCGTCTCGATGACCGGCAGGGCGGTCAGCGAGCCGGCGCCGGCGGCGTCGCCCATCTTGGCGGCGCGCTCTAGCAGCCGGGAATGCAGGTAGAACACGTCGCCCGGATAGGCCTCGCGGCCCGGCGGGCGGCGCAGCAGCAGCGACATCTGGCGGTAGGCGACGGCCTGCTTGGACAGGTCGTCGTAGATGATCACGGCGTGCATGCCGTTGTCGCGGAAGAACTCGCCCATGGCGCAGCCGGAGAACGGCGCCAGGAACTGCATCGGCGCCGGGTCGGAGGCGGTGGCGGCGATCACGATCGAGTAGTCGAGCGCGCCGTTATCCTCCAGCACCTTGACGAACTGGGCGACGGTCGAGCGCTTCTGGCCCACCGCGACGTAGACGCAGTAGAGCTTGGCCTTCTCGTCGGTGCCCTCGTGGGCCGGCTTCTGGTTGAGGATGGTGTCGAGCGCGATGGCGGTCTTGCCGGTCTGACGGTCGCCGATGATCAGCTCGCGCTGGCCGCGGCCGATCGGGATCAGCGCGTCGACCGACTTCAGGCCGGTGGCCATCGGCTCGTGCACCGACTTGCGCGGGATGATGCCGGGAGCCTTGACGTCGACGCGGCGGCGCTCGGTCGAGACGATCGGGCCCTTTCCGTCGATCGGGTTGCCGAGCGCGTCGACGACGCGGCCGAGCAGGCCCTTGCCGACCGGGACGTCCACGATGGCGCCGGTGCGCTTGACGGTCTGGCCTTCCTTGATGTCGCGGTCGACGCCGAAGATGACGACGCCGACATTGTCCTGCTCGAGGTTCAGGGCCATGCCGCGCACGCCCGACTCGAACTCGACCATCTCGCCGGCCTGGACGTTGTCGAGGCCGTAGACGCGGGCGATGCCGTCGCCGACCGACAGGACCTGGCCGACCTCGGTGACCTCGGCCTCCTGGCCGAAGTTCTTGATCTGCTCCTTCAGGATCGCGGAGATCTCAGCGGCTCGGATGTCCATCGTCGGACCTTCTCTCGTTCGAGTGTGTGTCAGGGGCGGATCGCGCGGGGGCTCGGTGCCCTCAGCGCGCGTCCCGCATCGCGAGGCGGATGCTGTTGAGCCTGGTGCGCAGCGAGGCGTCGACCATGCGGCTGCCGAGCTTGACCACGATGCCGCCGATCAGGCTCGGGTCGACGCGCAGGTCGAGCTCGACCTCCGCGCGGGCGACGTCGCGCAGGGAGGCCTTGATCTCCTCCAGCACGGCGTCGGAGGGGGGTTCGGCGAGCCGCACCTCGGCCCGGACGATGCCCTTGGCCTCGCGCACCAGCACCCGGTAGGCCCGGATCATGTCGGGGAGCACGAACAGCCGGCGGTTGGCGGCCGCGAGGCGGATGAAATTGGCCGCCAGGCCGGTGATGCCGGCGCGGGCCAGCACCGCCTCGACCGCCTTGACCTGCTCCTCGGTGCTGAAGACGGGGCTGCGCACCAGGCGCTGCAGGTCGGCGCTCTCGCGCAGCAGCGCGTCGAACCGGTCGAGCCCCTCGGTGACTGCGTCCACGGCGCGCTCGTCGCGCGCCAGTTCGAACAGGGCCGAGGCGTAGCGCCCCGCGACGCCGCCCAGGGTGGAACCCGATTCCGATCCGTTCTGAGCCACCAGCGCTCTCTCTCTACCTGGGCCGCCGGGTCCCGCTTCCGCCCCTCGCCGGCTCGGCGGCGCGGCCCGTCGATGATGGGAAGGCGCCGGACCGGAAGCCCCCCTCCCCGGCGCGGCGCGGGCCTAGCATGGGTTCACGGGGGGCGCAAGGCGACGCCTGGGGCCGGGCCGGGGCGCTTCCGGCAACCGGTTCAGCGGGTTGGAGAGGGCCGGCCGGGGGCGCTCAGCCGGGACTTTCCGTGTTGCACACAACGGTGTCGCAGGTCTCGACGCTGGCCAGGATGCGGGCGAGGGTCCGCCCGCCGGGATGGCCGAGGAGCGCGGTCGTCCCCACCACGTAGGACGGGGTAGCCGAAAGGCCAAGGTCGGCGGCCAGCCGCATCTGGGTCGCGAGCGCCCGCCCGACCAGGGTCGAATCGGCCTCTTCCGCCAGGGCGGCGCGGTCGTGGCCGAGCGCGCGGGCGGCGTTGAGGGAGGCCGGCCCGTCGATCGCGCCGGGGCGGCCGAGGAGGTCCCGGTAGAGGGCGAAGGACGCGGCCGGGCCGGCCCGCCGCTGCAGGGCGAGCGCGACCTTGGCGGCCTGCGCCGAGCGCGGCGACAGGATCGGGTTCTGGACGAGGCCGATCCGCAGGGTCGGGCGGGCCCGGAGCAGGGAGTCGAGGTCGCGGGAGGCCGCCCGGCACCAGGGGCAGTTGAAGTCGAAGAACTCGTAGAGGGTGATGTCGGGCGTCGCGCTGCCGGCCAGCACGATCCCGGGCAGGGCCTCGATCTCGGAGACGAGTTCCCCGGGCAGGCGGCGGTTGGCGACCGGGCGCCCGTCATCCCCGGTGAGCGGGTACCATTGGCCCTCGCCGGCGGGGTCCTCCTGCGCCCGGGCCGGGGCGGCGGAGGCGGCGAGCGCGGCGAGGAAGGAGCGGCGGGAGAGACGCATCGGGGGAACCGGTTCGGACCAGGACGGCAGGGGTGCCGCCCCAGCTTGGCCGAAACAAGGCGCCGCGCGCCCGTCCCGGAGGGCTCCCTGCGGCTCCCGGCCCCGGATCAGGTGAAGCCCGGCGGGCGCTCCCCCACCGCCCAGGCCAGGGCCTGTTCGAGCCTGTCGTTGCCCCAGAACAGCTCGCCGTCCTCGGTGAGGAAGGTGGGCGCGCCGAAGATGCCGCGCGACTTCGCCTCCTCGCCGATGACGCGCAGCCGGCTCTTGTTCGGCTCGGCGGTCGCCGCCTTGACGATGCCCGGGCCGTCGAGGGAGAGGCCGTTCAGCAGGGCCGAGATGCTGCCGGGCTCGGCGATCGACTGGCCTCGGGCGAATTCTGCCTCGAAGACGGCGCGGGTGAAGGCGCCGATCCAGGGCTCCTCGGCCCCGTAGGTCGCCACCCGCGCCGCCGCGAGGCTGTTCTGCGGGAACTCGGCGGGCCGCCGGATCGGCGGCAGGCCGAGCCGCGCCGCCTCGCGGGCGAGGTCGCGCCACATGGCGCGGCCCTTGGCCGGGTAGAGGTTGAAGGGCGAGGTGGACCAGCCCTGGCCGGCGAAGAGCGGCCCGAGCAGGAAGGGCCGCCAGCGCAGGGAGACCCCCGCCGCCTCCGCCAGCGCCTCGATCCGCATCGCCGCGAGGTAGGAGTAGGTCGACGCGAATTCGAACCAGAATTCGAGGGTGGGCCGGCGCGCCATCAAGGCTCCTCCTGCGCATCATCCAGGCAGCTTCGCTCCGCCCCCGCCCTGCCACAAGCGCCAAGGCCGAAGCCAAGGCCGAAGCCAAGGCCGCAGCCGAGGCCGATGCCGGGCGGGGAGCGCCGCGCGGGGAAAGCGCCGGGGCGCCGCCGCGGTTGCACGCGGGCGGGCGCGGCTGATAGAGCCGCGCGTCCCTTCCTGCCGGCAGCCGAGGCCCGTTCCCATGGCACACCCAACCCAGAAGCGCGTGCAGAAGGTCGTGCTCGCCTATTCGGGCGGGCTCGACACCTCGATCATTCTCAAATGGCTCCAGACCACCTACGGCTGCGAGGTGGTGACGTTCACGGCCGACCTCGGCCAGGGCGAGGAGCTGGAGCCGGCCCGGCGCAAGGCGGAGCTGCTCGGGATCAAGCCCGAGAACATCTTCATCGAGGACCTGCGCGAGGAATTCGTCCGCGACTACGTCTTCCCGATGTTCCGGGCGAATGCCCAGTACGAGGGCGTGTACCTCCTGGGCACCTCGATCGCCCGGCCCCTGATCGCCAAGAAGCAGATCGAGATCGCCGACCGGGTCGGGGCCGACGCGGTCGCGCACGGCGCCACCGGCAAGGGCAACGACCAGGTCCGGTTCGAGCTCGGCTACTACGCCCTCAAGCCCGACGTGACGGTGATCGCCCCCTGGCGCGAGTGGGATTTCAAGAGCCGCGAGGCGCTGCTCGCCTTCGCCGAGCAGCACCAGATCCCGATCGCCAAGGACAAGCGCGGCGAGGCGCCCTTCTCGGTCGACGCGAACCTGCTGCACGCCTCCTCGGAGGGCAAGGTGCTGGAGGATCCGGCGCTGGACGTGCCGGACTACGTCTATTCCCGCACCCTCTCGCCCGAGGAGGCGCCCGACAGCCCGACCGTGATCACGATCGGCTTCGAGCGCGGCGACGCGGTCTCGCTCGACGGGGAGCCCCTGTCGCCCGCCACGCTGCTCGCGCGGCTCAACGACCTCGGCCGGGCCAACGGCATCGGCCGCCTCGACCTCGTCGAGAACCGCTTCGTCGGCATGAAGAGCCGCGGCATGTACGAGACGCCCGGCGGCACGATCCTGCTGCCGGCCCACCGGGCGATCGAGTCGATCACCCTCGACCGCGGCGCGGCCCACCTCAAGGACGAGCTGATGCCGCGCTACGCCGAGCTGATCTACAACGGCTTCTGGTTCTCGCCCGAGCGCGAGATGCTGCAGGCGCTGATCGACAAGAGCCAGGAGCTGGTGACCGGCACGGTGCGCCTGAAGCTCTACAAGGGCGGCGTCTACGTGATCGGCCGCGAGAGCCCGAACTCCCTCTACGACCAGGACCTCGTCACCTTCGAGGAGGGCGCGGTGGCCTACGACCAGCGCGACGCGGCCGGCTTCATCAAGCTCAACGCCCTGCGCCTGCGCACGCTGGGGCAGCGCAGGCGCAAGATCGGGGGTTGAGAGGGCGGGGCGCCCCCACCCCCTCACTTGATCCCGAGCGCCTCCGGGTCGCGCGACACGAACAGCACCCGCAGGTCCTCGTCCGGCACGTAGTCGCGGGCCTCCCACCGGAAGGTGGTGGGGCCGGTCTTCGTCACGCCGCTCCGGCAGAAGCTCACCAGCGTGTCGGGGCGGCCCTTGTCGATGGTCAGGGTGAAGCGGCCGATGCGGCCGGCCCAGTTCCGCGCCGTGGTCACGATGTAGGGGACCACCGCCGACGAGACGACGCCGCCCGAATTCCTTGCCCTGCCCGATCAGGCGCCGGATCCCGCCGAGCCCCGCCTCGTCGAGGCAGTAGCGGGTTCGGTACTCCCGGCGCGACGCCTCTTTGGCGTCGAGGAGGTAGGTCCCCTTCACGGGCACGTAGGCGTGCGACACGGCGACGTCCCGGCCCGGAGGAAAGGTCTGCTCCCAGTGGAACTTGGCCTCAAGCCGCCACTGCCCCCATTCGGGGCCGTCCTCGGCCGGCAGCAGGCCCTCCGCGGCGAGGCGCCGGCGCGCCTCGGGCGAGAGCGCCTTGACGGCCTTCTCCAGGTCGGCCCGGCGCAGCGGGTTGAGGGGCAGGCCGTGGCGCCTGAGGAGGTCGGTGACCTCGCGCGCGCCGAGATAGGCCCGCTCCTCCAGGGCCGGACGGATCGCCGCCCCGTCCACCGTCACGGTGAAGCCGACGAAATTCGCCCGGTCCTCGAAGGGCAGCGAGAGCGGCGAGGAGCTCAGCGCCGCCCCGTCGACCGAGGGGAGCGGGAAGGCGACCCGGAGCCGGCGCGGCGCCTCGCCCGTGTTGCGGAACACGTAGTCGACCGCGATGCGGTCGAGGCCGAGGCGCAGGTCCTCGCTCAGGAGCGCGACCGCCGGATCCTTGACGAGGGCGAGGCCGCCCGCGTCGAGTTCCGCCGCGCTGTCGTTGGCCCGGGCCGGCGCCCCGGCCAGACCCAGGAGCGCGAGGGCGATCCCGCCGCACGCCCGCAACCGACCGATCCGCATCCAGCCCCCCGCTTGCCCGAGCCCGGGAGGCCGTATCGCGAAAACCCGCCGTAAGGGAAGGCCCTCCGGCGTCCCGGCTCAGTGCTCGGCCTCGTCGTCGATGTCGATGAGGAACAGGATGTCGACGTCGTCCGGCTCCTCCTCGTCGGACGTGCCCGACGCCGCGGTCGCGCCCGAATCGTCCGGCTCCTCGTCGAACTCCTCGTCCTCCTCCATCGCCTCGTCGAAGGTGTCGACCTCGTCCTCGGTCGAGGGACGCAGCTTGAGCGCGGAATCCTCGCCCGACCAGAGCGGGCGCCCCTCGGTGGTCATGGTGCGCAGGTCGTCCTTGAACCCCTCCACGTCGAGGAGCTCGCGGGCCTGGGTCTCGGTGGCCCGGATGACGGCGACCGGGGTTCCGTTGATTTCGAGTGTGAACATGCTGCCTCCTGCGCGGCCAGGCCCGCTCTCTACGCGGGGAATGGACGGCGCGCCACCCGCGTTCCCGGGCGTCGCGCCGCAGCGTCAGGGCCGGACGCAGGCGGCGAGCGAGCCGATGCGCGCCAGGCGCGCCTGCAGGCGCCCGGCGAGCGCCCTCAAGCCCCGCGACGGGTGGGCCGGGCTGCGGGCCGCCGGGTTGGGCAGGGCGACGACGAGGAGCGCCGCCTCGCTCCGGGTGAGGTCGCGGGCGCCCTTGCCGAACCAGTGACGGGCGGCGGCCTCCGCGCCGTAGATGCCGTCCCCCCACTCGGCCACGTTGAGGTAGATCTCCATCGTCCGCCGCTTGCCCCAGACCAGGTCCGCCAGCAGCGCGAGGGGGATCTCCATCGCCTTGCGCAGGTAGGAGCGGCCGGGCCACAGGAAAACGTTCTTGACCGTCTGCATGGTGACCGTGGAGGCGCCGCGGCTCGGCCCGTCCTCGTCGCTCACCACCTCGCCGAGCGCCTCCCAGTCGACGCCCCGGTGCAGGCAGAAGCGCTGGTCCTCGGAGGCGATCACCGCCTGGACCAGGACCGGGGCGATGCCGGCGAGCGGGACGCGGTCCCGCTCGACCGGCCGGCCGGTCAGCCAGCGGCCGAGCATGAGGGTTGAGGGCGGATCGACCGCGCGATAGACGAGCGCGAGGCACAGGACGAGGATCACCGCGGTGAAAGGCAGCAGCACGAGCAGGCGCAGCGCGCGGGCGAACCGGCGCGCGGGCGCCGCGGCGGACCGGCCCGCCTCCTGCCCCGTGATCGCGCCGCGCGGCTCCTGAATCCCGTCCTCCCCCGCTTCCTCGACCGAGGCTTTCCCCATGACGTCACCGCAGGCCGGCCCGGCCGAGACACGCAAGCCCGCCGCGGCTTCCCCCGGTCCTTCGCACGGAACGGCCGGCGGCTTCTATCCGGAGGGCGCCGATTTCCCCGCCCGGCTCACAGCGGTCGCGGAGGCGGTGGAGGTCTTTCTCGACGAGCGCCTCGGCGACGCGACCGGCCCGGGCGAGATCACCCGGCCCCCGCGCCTGATGCAGGCGATGCGCCACGCGGTGCTCGGCGGCGGCAAGCGCCTGCGCCCCTTCCTGACCATCGAGACCGCCCGTCTCCTCGGCGGCCCCTATCCGGGAGCGCTGGCCGCGGGCGGGGGCATCGAACTCGTCCACTGCTACTCGCTGGTCCACGACGACCTGCCGGCCATGGACGACGACGACCTGCGCCGCGGCAAGCCCACCGTCCACAAGGCCTTCGACGAGGCGACGGCGATCCTGGCGGGCGACGCGCTGCTGACGCTCGCCTTCGAACTCTTGGCCGACCCGGCCTGGCAACCCGACGCGGGCATCCGGGCCGACCTCGTGCTCGGGCTCGCCCGGGCGGCCGGTCTCGGCGGGATGGTCGGCGGCCAGCTCCTCGACCTCGGCGCCGAGGGCCGCTTCGGCGAGGCGGCGCTCGACGTCGACGCGACCCTGCAGCTCCAGGCGATGAAGACCGGCGCGCTCCTCGCCGTCTCGGTCGAGGCCGGGGCGATCGTCGGTGGCGCCGACGCGGAGCAGCGCGCCGCCCTCCTCGCCTACGGCCGCGCCCTCGGCCAGGCCTTCCAGGTCGCCGACGACATCCTCGACCGCGAGGCCTCCGCCGAGGCGATGGGCAAGCGCACCGGCAAGGACGCGGCGGCCGGCAAGGCGACCCTGGTCGATCGCCTCGGCCTCGACGGCGCCCGCGCCGAGTGCGAGCGCCTCGTCGGCGTCTGCGAGGCCGCCCTGCGCCCCTGGGGCGAGGCCGCCGCGACGCTGCGCGAGGCGGCCCGCTTCACGGTCGCGCGCAAGACCTGAGCGGGCGCGGCGCGCCCCTCGTCCCCTCGTCCCCTCGTCCCCTCGTCCCCTCCCCCGGAACCCATCCCATGGCCACGCACAAGATCCTGCTCCTTCCCGGCGACGGCATCGGCCCCGAAGTGGCGCGCGAGGTGGAGAAGGTGCTGGCCTGGCTGTCGGCCCGCGGCATCGCCGCCTTCGAGACCGAGACCGACCTCGTCGGCGGCGCGGCCCTCGACGCGCACGGCGTGCCCCTCACCGAGGCCGCGCTGGAGCGCGCCAGGGCGGCGGACGCGGTGCTGTTCGGCGCCGTCGGCGGGCCGAAATGGGCGGAGGTCGCCTACGCGAAGCGGCCCGAGGCGGGCCTCCTGCGCCTGCGCAAGGATCTCGGGCTGTTCGCGAATCTGCGCCCGGCGATCTGCTACCCGGCGCTCGCCGAGGCCTCGGCGCTCAAGCGGGAGCTGGTCGAGGGGCTCGACATCGTGATCGTCCGCGAACTGACGGGCGGCGTCTATTTCGGCGAGCCCAAGGAGATCGTCACCCTGGAGGACGGCACCAAGCGCGCCGTCGACACCCAGATCTACACGTCGGGCGAGATCGAGCGCATCGCCGCGGTGGCCTTCGACCTCGCCCGCAAGCGGCGCAACAAGGTCTCCTCGGCCGAGAAGCACAACGTGATGAAGACCGGCGTCCTCTGGAAGGAGGTGGTCGGCCGCGTGCACGCCGAGCGGTTCTCCGACGTCGCGCTGGAGCACGTGCTGGCCGACAATTGCGCGATGCAGCTGGTGCGCAACCCCAAGCAGTTCGACGTGCTCGTCACCGACAACCTGTTCGGCGACATCCTATCGGACGTGGCCGCGATGCTGACCGGCTCGCTCGGGATGCTGCCCTCGGCCTCGCTCGGCGCCGTCGAGAACGGGACGCGGCGCGCCCTCTACGAGCCGGTCCACGGCTCGGCGCCCGACATCGCCGGCCAGAACCTCGCCAACCCGATCGCCATGATCGGCTCGCTCGCCATGGCCCTGCGCTACTCCTTCGACCTCGGCGAGGCCGCCGACCTCGTCGAGGGTGCGATCACCCGGACGCTCGCCTCCGGCACCCGCACCCGCGACATCGCCGGCCCGGGGGCGAACGCGGTCGGGACGCGCGAGATGGGCGACGCGATCCTGCGCGAACTCGCGGCGCTGGCCGGCTGACGGGCGCCGGCCCGGGGGATCTCCCCCGCCCGGTGTCGGTGCGCGCCGCGCGCCCTATCTCCGCAGCCGGGTGGTTGCGGAGCGCATGCACGTCTTCGAATGGATCGTCGGCGTCCTGCTGGTCGCCGTGCTGCTGGCGGCCCTGGCACGGCGCCTCGGGGCGCCGTTCCCGGCCTTCCTGGCCCTCGGCGGGGCGGCCCTCGCCTTCGTGGACGCGGTCCCGAGCCTGCGCCTCGACCCCGACCTCGCCCTCGCCCTGTTCGTCGCGCCGGTCCTGCTCGATGCCGGCTACGACACGTCCCTGCGCGACCTGCGCGTCAACTGGCTGCCCATCGCGGGCCTCGTCCTCGGGGCGGTCGGCATCACCACGGTGGCGGTGGCCGCGACCCTGCGCTGGCTCGTGCCCGACATGCCGCTCGCGGCCTGCATCGCGCTCGGCGCGATCGTGGCGCCGCCCGACGCGGTCGCGGCCCTCTCGGTGCTGCGCCACGTGCCGCTGCCCCACCGGCTCGTCACCATCCTCAAGGGCGAGAGCCTGTTCAACGACGCCTCGGCGCTGCTGATCTACCGGCTCGCCGTGCCGGCGGCCGTGAGCGGCAGCTTCGCGGCGCGGGACGTGGTGCCGACCTTCCTGATCGGGGTGGTCGGCAGCCTCGTGGCCGGGCCGGTCCTGGCCTGGATCTACGTGCGGGCGGTGCGGGGCATCGCCGACGCGCCGAGCAGCATCGTGCTGCAATTCGTCGCCACCTTCGGGATCTGGGTCATGGCCGAGCGGGCCGGGCTCTCCGGGGTGCTGACGGTGGTGAGTTACGCCATCACCGTGGCACGGATCTCCCCGGCGACGATGCCCGCCCATCTGCGGGTCCCCTCCTACGCGGTCTGGGAGACGGCGGTCTTCGTCCTCAACGTGCTCGCCTTCGTGCTGATCGGGCTGCAGGTCGGGCCGATCCTGGAGGGGCTGACGCCAGAGGACCGCAACCGCTACGCCGTGGTGGCGGCGGCCCTGTTCCTCACCGTGGTGCTGGTGCGCCTCGCCTGGGTGATGGGCGCGGCGGCTTTCGGGCGGCTGTGGCGCCGATACGGGGGGGCGATCGGGCCCGAGCCCGCGAGCCTGTCGGGCAGCGCCACGGTGGCGTGGTGCGGCATGCGCGGCGTCGTCACGGTGGCGCTGGCGCTCGCCCTGCCGGAGGGCGGAGAGCGCGCCTTCCCGTACCGCGACCTCGTGGTGCTCACCGCCTTCGCCGTGGTGCTCGGCACGCTGGTGATCCAGGGCCTCACCCTGCGCCCGCTCCTCGCCTGGCTGGCGCTGCGCGACGACGACCCGGTCGGGCGCGAGGTCGGGCTCGCCCGCGCGGAGGCCTACCGGGCGGCGGTCGCGAGCCTGTCGCGCGAGCGCTCGCCGCACGCGGCGGCCCTGCGCCACGAATTCGCGGCGGTGCTCAACGAGGCCGAGCGCGACCGCGAGGGCCGCGCGCCGGGCAGCCTGCCCTCCGACGCGCCCCGCCGCCGGGCGATCGAGGCCGCCCGCCAGACCATCCTCGACCTGCGCGACAGGGGCGCCATCGGCGACGACGCCTTCTTCCGCCTGGAGGAGGAGCTCGACTGGGCCGAGCTCAGCGCGACGCCGCGGGAGGAGATCGACCAGATCTAGCCCGAAGGCCCCGGGCGGGGCGGGCCAGGGAGCCGCAAGGGGGGTGGGCAAGGGCGCGAGCCTCGGGGTATGGCGGGCACGACGGCCCATCGCGGCGGTGCCCCCGCCGGGACGCCGCGCGAGGAAGCCCCAGAGACCACCCCAGAGGACGCCCATGAGTTCGACCCGGATGCCGTCGTCGCGGCCGCCTTCCCCGATGTCGCGGTTCTTCTCCTCGGCGCCCGCGACCTGCATCGAGGACCTGCGCGTGCTCGCCGAGCGGCGGGTGCCGCGGATGTTCTACGACTATGCCGATTCCGGCTCCTACACCGAGGGCACCTACCGGGCGAACGAGGCCGATTTCGCCGCGATCAAGCTGCGCCAGCGCGTCGCCGTCGACATGACGAACCGCACCCTCGCCAGCACCATGGTCGGCCAGCCGGTCAGCATGCCGGTGGCCCTCGCGCCGACCGGCCTCACCGGCATGCAGCACGCGGACGGCGAGATCCTGGCGGCCCGGGCCGCCGCCAAGGCCGGCGTGCCCTTCACGCTCTCGACCATGAGCATCTGCTCGATCGAGGACGTCGCCGAGAACACCGACCGGCCGTTCTGGTTCCAGCTCTACGTCATGCGCGACCGGGACTTCATCAACCGGCTGATCGACCGCGCCAAGGCGGCCGGCTGCTCGGCCCTGGTGCTCACCCTCGACCTGCAGATCCTCGGCCAGCGCCACAAGGACATCAAGAACGGGCTGTCCACCCCGCCCCGGATGACCCTGCCGAACATCCTCAACCTCGCCACCAAGCCGCGCTGGTGCCTGGACATGCTGCGCACGCAGCGCCGCACCTTCCGCAACATCGTCGGTCACGCGAAGGGGGTGAGCGACCTCTCCTCGCTCTCCTCCTGGACCGCCGAGCAGTTCGACCCGACCCTCAACTGGGACGACGTGAAGCGCATCCAGGACCGCTGGGGTGGCCCGCTCATCCTCAAGGGGATCCTCGATCCGGAGGATGCGGAGCTCGCGGCGCGCAGCGGCGCCCAGGCCCTCATCGTGTCGAACCACGGCGGGCGTCAGCTGGACGGGGCGCCCTCCTCGATCACGGCCCTGCCGGCGATCGCCGAGGCGGTCGGCAGCCGCATCGAGGTGCTGATGGACGGGGGGATCCGCTCGGGGCAGGACGTCATCAAGGCGCTGGCGCTCGGCGCCAAGGGCGTCTTCATCGGCCGCGCCTTCCTGTACGGGCTCGGGGCCGGCGGCGAGGCGGGCGTCACCCAGTGCCTCGACATCATCCGCAAGGAACTCGACACCACCATGGCGATGTGCGGCCTGCGCGACGTCAAGGCGGTGACCTCGGACATCCTGGCGACGCGCTTCGCGCCCGTCGCCGCGTGACCGGATCGCCGCGGAGCGCTCGGGGCTCCGCGGCGCGCGGCTCACATCCGGTGCATGCGGTGCATGCGGTGATGCATCATCCGGTGGCGCATCATCCGGCGGTGGTGCATCTCGCGGTGCATCATCCGGTGGCGCATCATGCGGCGCTCCGTGCGGGTCATCTGCACGTAGGCGGTCGGGGCATGGCCCAGCGCCACCTCGGCGGACGCGGCCGAGGCCGAACCGGTGCCGAGGCCGCCCAGCACCAGGGCGGCGGCCAAGCCCAGAATCGTCTTCTTCATCGTCGTCGTCTCTCCTCGGGGTCCCCTCCGGAAGCGGGGAACGGCCTCATCGACGGATGAGCGGGTGGGAAAGTTTCATCCTGCGGCGGAGGTTCCTCGCAAAAAATCGTTTCGGCCGCGATTGCATCGGGCGCGCCGACGTGCCGGGCGCGGGATCCGCCGACCGGCGGGACCTCGCGCGGCGGAGTACCGAAAGTGCGGCCGCGCTTGCGACCTTCGCGGCGGCTCGCGCGTTGTGCGCTGGAACGGCCGCGGCGAGGCTTCGCGGCCGGCAGACGGGAGGAATGCCGCGTCATGGCAGAAGGCATCCGGATCCAGGCCGACGCGGACGGCACCTTCACCCTCTACAGCGACGACCGGGTGATCCTGCGCGGCCTCACCCGCGCCAAGGCGTACCAGCTCGCGTCGCGGCTCGGCGGCCTCGCCGTCTGCTACTGAAGGGACTGCCCCGCGCCGGGCGCAGCTCTCGGGCAGGATCCTGGTCCGAAACTTGAAACCGCCTCACCGGATCGGCCCGACCGGCAAGGTGGCAGAATGCAGGCATTCCTCTTCGCGCTGGCGCTCGTCGCGCTCCTGGTCGCCCTCGGCGTCCTCGCCCGGCACGCCGACCACGCCGCTTCGGCCGCGCGCCGCGACCCTTCGGGCCGCTGAGGCACGCGCGGCTGAGGCACGCGCGGCCGGGCTCCCGGCCCCGGGGGAGGTTCCCGCGCCGCCCCTGTCCGGAGAGGCGCGGGTGTCCGAGGACGCTACTTGTCGAGGTTCTGCGCCATCTTCAGGTGCTCGGCGAGCGCCGGCTCGGTCTTGCCCGCCCAGGCCTTCAGCTCGTCGTTGTCGCCGCCCTTGGCGTAGCGCTGGAACAGGTCCACCGCGTCCTTGTGCGCCTTCACTTGGTCGCTGTGATACTGCTTGGTGAAGTCGGCCCCGTTGAGGCCCTTCAGCTTGTCGAGCATGCTCTGGTGCGAGGAGTCGAGCGCGGTCGGGATCTCGGCCTTCACCTTGCCGGACTGCACCATGGCCTTCATCTCGGTGCTGGTCTTCTGATGGTCCTCGATCATCTTGGTGGCGAACTTCTTGGTCGGCTCGTCGGCGCGCTCGGCGGCGAGCTGGCTCGACTGCATCTCGAACATGTCGCTGATCGCCGCCTCCTTGATGAAGTCGGCCGTCGAGGGTGCGGTCCCGATCAGCGAGTTGAGGCCGCTCTTCTCGCTCAGCGACTGGGCGAGGACGGGGCTGGCGAGCATCAGGCCCGCCAGGACGAGGATGGGGCGTCGCATCGTGATCTCCCTTGAGGTGGGGCAGCCGCGCGGCCGCGGCCGGCTCAGCCGGTCGCGCGGCCGGGCGGCGTCGCGCGTGTGCCGGAGGAACTGGCCGTGACCGCCGGGGTTCCGCGGCCGGGACTTGCGCGGCCGGGACTTGCGCGGCCGGGACTTGCGCCGCCGGGACTTGCGCGGCGGCGCCGGGCGCGGGAGATGTCGGGGTCGCCATCCGGGTGTCTCGCCCCCATGATCCTGTCCCGCGCCGCCCTCCTGCTCCTCCTGTCCCTCGCCGCGGCCCGGGCCGACGAGTGCGACGCCCTCGCGTCCCGGATCGCCGCGGCCACCGGCACCCGCATCGCCCACCGCGAGGGGCCGGGCGTGGACTTCCGAGGGCCGGGCGGGCTGTCGCTCGACGTGACCTGCCGGGCCGATCCGATCGTGGCCGCCCGCTCCAGCGAGCGCAGCCCCTCGGCCGCCTATTTCGAGGCCATCGCCCGCGCGGCCGCCCTCGCCATCGGCGAGAGCCCCGAGCGGCTGAGCGCCGCCTTCCGCAGCGCCTACGGCGAGGCCCAGGGCCGGCCGAATGGTGGCGTGGTGCGCGAGAACGGATGGCAGGCGAGCTGCTACGTCGATCCGCGCGGCAGCGTGCGCACCTTGTGCTCGGCCGGGCGCATCCCGCGCGAGTGACCGAGTGATCCGGCGAGTGACTCGGGTCGGAAGGCTCGGATCGCACCGCCGGCCCGGCCCTTTCCGGATCGCGGCGGCACTCTACCTCAGGTCGCCCATTGAGGAGATCACAGCCATGGCGACCAAGGCCCGTCGGCGTCCATCCTGGAAGAAGCCCAGGAATCGCAAGCCCGAGAACCGCAAGCCCGAGGCGGAGACGCGGAGCGTCGCGCGGGCGATCGCCGACACGGCCGCGCAGGTGGCCGGCAGCGTGCGGGAGGCGGTCGGGGGCGTGGTGGGCCGGGTGACGGGCTGACCGGTCAGAGCCGGTACGTCACCCCGGTCAGCGCCTCGGAGTCGCGCCAGAGCCGCGCCGCCGCCTGCGCGTCGCGGGCCTGCGCGGCGACCTGCGCCGGGGCCGGATGGCCCCGCGCCTCCCAGATCCCGTCCGGGCCGTAGTAGCGGCCGCTCTCCGCCTCCGGCGCCGTCGCCGCGTAGAGGAGCGGCCAGGCGCCCTGGGCCGCGCTCTGGCCGATCACCGCGAAGATCGCCCGGCCGGCGAATTGCTGGATCGCGCCAGCCCGGTCGCCGCGCCGGAAGATGTCGGTGCGCGCGATGCCGGGATGGACCGGGATCGCCCGCATCGGCGAGCCGGCCGCGCGCAGACGCCGGTCGAGTTCCAGCCCGAACATCAGCATGGCGAGCTTGGACTGCCGGTAGGCGTCCTGCGGGCCGTAGCCCTGCCGGCGCTGGAGGTCCTCGAAGTGGATCCTCGCCTGCCGGTGGGCGAGGCTCGCGACCGGCACGATCCGCGCGGCCGGGGCCTCCCGCAGCCAGGGCAGGAGCAGCCCGGTGAGCGCGAAATGCCCGAGATAGTTGGTGCCGAGCTGCCGCTCGAACCCGTCCGGGGTCTCCTCCCGGGTGGGCACGGCGGCGATGCCGGCGTTGAGGATGAGGCCGTCGATCCCCAGGCCCCGCGCCTGCCAGCGCTCCGCGAAGGCGCGCACGGAGGCGAGCGCGGCGGTGTCGAGGGGCTCGACGGCGAGGTCGGCGCTCGGGGCGGCGGCGCGGATCGACGCGACGGCGCGCTGCGCCTTGGCCTCGTCGCGGGCCGCCAGCACGACCCGCGCCCCGGCCCGCGCCAGGGCGAGCGCCGCCTCGTAGCCGATCCCGCTCGTCGCCCCGGTGACGACGACGAGTCGGCCGGTCTGGGGCGGGATGGCGGCGGGGGTCCAGGCATTGGCGGGCAAGGACGGCTCGGGCATGGAACTCTGAGGCATGGAACTCTGAGGCATGGCCGACCAATCCGCCGGCGCCGCGGACGTTCCGTCCGCGGGCGGCGCGCCCCGCCCGCCCCGCGCCGCGTTGTCCGCGTTGATCACCCAACTCTCAGTGGATCACCCCACGCTCAGGAGACGGCCGTGACGGACGTGCCCGACGACCACCTCGACCACTACACCCTCGGCTACTTCGCGCCGACCAAGGGCCTGAGGCGGGAGGATTGCCCCTACGCCGCCGGGACCCCGGCGAATGCCCTCTGGCTCGCGGGCTACGACGCCGCGCGGGCGGGAGAGGCCCCGCCGGAGCGCCCGGCGCCTCCGCCGGGCGAGGCCGGCGGGCGCTGACGGGGGCTCAGCCGCGCCGGGACTTCCTCGCCATCGCGCTCCGGCAGGCCGGGCTGAGGCTGCGGCGGTTCTGGCGCAGGCAGGCCGCCACGCGCTGGGGATCGCTCCCGGCCGAGCTGCACAAGCGCTGCGCATCGGGCGAGCAGGCCTGCCGCGCCGCGTCCGACTGGGCGAAGCTCTCGCTCGACGCGACGCAGGTCATCAGGGTGAAACAGGCGAAAATGGCCACTCGTCCCACGGAAAGCCTCCCTGTCTTTCGCCGAATCTGCGGCGTGATCAAGATACGCGGTGTCGTCACTGAATCCAGCGCCGAATTCGCCAAGTCACGCGGGACTCCCGGCCGGCCCGGCGGGGCCGCCGCGCGCGGCCTGGCGCTCCGCTCCGGGGCGTGCTCGGGTCCAGGCCGCCCGCCGCGCGGGTTCGGGCGCGGGTTCGGGAACGCGGGCGGCGTCCGCGCTTTGCGTCACGACGGGAGGCCGGCATGGAAGCGAAGCTCGTCAGCCTGATCAGGGCGGCCGCCGGGGCGGCGCGGGACCGGGCGCGGATGCATCCGGGCGCCCTCACGCCGGACCAGCTGCCCTGGGCGGTGATCAAGGCCTGGGACGACGACGTGCGCGGCCACGTGGAGCGGGATCCGCGGATCGAGGATGCCCGCGACCACGTGCTGATCACCGCGGTCGACTTCGCCGAGACGCCGCCCGAGACCGAGCCGGAGCGGGTCGGCCCGGCCCGCGACCGGCTCCTCGCCGCGATCGACCGGCTCGAGCGGACGGTGCTGCGCCTCGGGATCGTCAATCGCCGCGCCGCCGCCCTCGGCTACGGCGAGGCCGGGCAGCGCCTCGACGAAGGGTGAAGGGCGCCGCGTGGCGCCGCTTCGGGCTCCGCGCGTTATGCTCCCGGTTCTCTCCACCACGCGGGACACCCGATGGCGACCGGCCTGATCGCGCTCCTCGACGACATCGCCGGCCTGGCGAAGCTCGCGGCCGCCTCCCTCGACGACGCGGCCTCGCAGGCCACGCGGGCCGGCGCCAAGGCGGTGGGGGTCGTCATCGACGACACGGCCGTCACGCCCCGCTACGTCACTGGCTTCTCGGCCTCGCGCGAATTGCCGATCATCGGCAAGATCGCGCTCGGCTCGCTTCGCAACAAGCTGCTCTTCCTGCTTCCCGGCGCGCTGGCGCTGAGCTTCCTGGCGCCCTTCCTGCTCACCCCGCTGCTGATGCTGGGCGGCGCCTACCTGTGCTTCGAGGGGGCCGAGAAGGTGGTGGAAGCTCTGTGGCCCCACGGCGGGGGCGAGGAGGCCGAGCCGGCGACCCCGCGGGACGCCGGGGCGGTGGAGGACCAGAAGGTCGCGAGCGCCATCAAGACCGACTTCATCCTCTCGGCCGAGATCATGGCGCTCACCCTCGCGGGCGTGGCGGAGGCCGGGCTCGCCACCCAGGTCTTCGTGCTGGCGGCGGTGGGCATCGGCATCACCGGACTCGTCTACGGGGTGGTGGCGCTGATCGTGAAGGCGGACGATGTCGGGCTGGCCCTCGCCCGCGAGGAGCGCCCGGCCTCGACCCTGTTCGGCCTGCGCGCGCCTTCGGGGCCCGCCCCGACCCCGGGCGACCGGCGGCTTCGCCCGCTCACCCGGGCGGTCGGGCGCGGGCTGGTCCGCCTGATGCCGGCGCTGCTGCGCGGGCTCGGGATCGTCGGCACGGCGGCCATGATCTGGGTCGGCGGCGGCATCCTGGTGCACGGTCTGGAGGGGTTCGGCCTCGCCGCGCTCGGCCACGGCATCGCGCATGCCGCCGAGGCGGTCGGCGATCGGGTGCCCTTCGGCGAGGCCGTGGCCGAGTGGGTGGTGACGGCCGCGCTCTCGGGCGTGGTCGGCCTCGTCGTCGGCGCGCTGCTGATCCCGGTCGCCCGCCACCTCGTCACGCCGGCCCTCGCCAGCCTGCGGGCCTGACGGGCCGCGCCGGGCCGCCCTACGCCGGCGCGGCGCCCTCGCGTCCCTCCGTCTCGCGGGCGAGCAGGTCGACCACGGCCGCGAGGGCCGCCTCCTCGCTCGCCCCGGCGCCGCGGGCGGCCTCGTAGGCGGCCACCTGACGGTCGGCGCTCGTCCCCTGCGCCAGGATCCGCCGCGGCCCCTCCAGCGCCTCGGGGCAGCCGAGCGCCTCGGCATCCTCCGCCACCAGGGCGAGGACCGCCTCCAGGGCCTCCGCGAACGGCACCGCGGCCTCGCGCGCCTCGTCGATCAGCGCGGCCCGCGCGCCGTCCGCCTGCGCCCGCCAGAGGTTCTCCCGGGCGAGCGCGCGGGAGACGCCGTCGAGGTCCGCGTTCAGGTCGGGGCGGCGCTCGACCGCGCGCACCAGGCAGCGGTAGAGCGCCGCCACCGCGAGCGCGTCGTCGAGGCGCGGGATGCTGTCGGCGACCCGCAATTCCAGCGTCGGGTAGCGCAGGGACGGCCGCAGGTGCCACCACAGGAAGCTCGCGTCCCGGATGGCGCCCGCCCGCTCCATGATCCGAATGTAGCGCGCGTAGGCGTCCGGCCCGGCGAAGAAGTCGGGCAGCCCGGTCCGGGGCAGCTCGCCGAAGACGCTGAGCCGGTAGCCCGCGAGGCCGGTCGGACGGCCCTGCCAGAAGGGCGAGGAGACCGAGAGCCCGAGGAGCAGGGGCAGGAAGGGCGTCAGCCGGGTCAGCAGGTCGATGCGGGCCGCCGGATCCGCCACCTCCACGTGGACGTGCAGCCCGCTCACCACGCTGCGCCGCCCGACCATCCGCACCGCGTCGAGGATCGTCCGGTAGCGGGCGCCGTCCGTCGGCCGCTGCCGCTCCCAGGCGGCGGTCGGGTGGGTGCCGGCGGCGAGGACCAGGAGCCCGTGCACCCGCCCGATCTCGGCGAGGCCCCGGCGCAGGCCGGCGAGGGAGGCGCGGGCCGCCGCGGCCTCGGTCGCGGGCGGCGAGGCGATCTCGACCTGGCTCTCCAGCAACTCGCGCTCGGCGGCGGGCAGGAGCGCGCGGGCGGCGGCGTGGAAGCCCGCCACGCCCTCGCCGGGCGTGCCGCGGGTCGCCGCGTCGGCGAGGAAGAACTCCTCCTCGATGCCGAACGGGTAGGCGTGGTCGCGCATCGCAGCCTCGTGTCGAGCCGTCAATGGGAGAGCGCGGCGGCGATGAGCAGCCCGAGGACGATCGCGCCGAACCCGGCGAGCGCGATCGCCCGATCCTCCCGGGCGGCGGGCCGGGCCGGCCCCGGCCGGGGTGCGGCGGCGGGGGGGGAGGCCGCGCCGGCGTGCGCCGCCGGGCCGGGCGGGGCCGCCCGCGGCACCTCGCGCCCCGCCGGCAGCTCGGCGGCCGGCGGCGGCGCGGCGGAGAATCCCCGCCCCGGCGCGAGCAGGTCCTCCTCCAGCTCGACCGGCACGCCGGCCTCCTCGAGTTCGATCAGCACCAGGGCGATCGCGTCCGGGCTCATCCCCGAGATCGGAAGCGCGGCGCGCAGGTCCGCGCTGGTGAGTTCGCCCCGCTCCCTGCCTCGGGCGATCAGCCGGTCGAGGGTCGCGCGGTCGATGGCGGGCTGCATGGAATCCTCCTCGCGGCGACGGTCCGTCCCGGGCAGGGTCTCCCGTCCCGGGCGGTCCTGAGTGAACCGCGGGCGGGCGCCTCCCCGCGCGCCCGGCCGCCGCGGCGCGGAGCATCAACGTGGCGCGCGCCCGGGCGTTGCGTCCGCGCGGCCACGCTGCCGCCCAGGTCTGCCCGCAAGGACGGGGCTCGGTCGCCCGGGGCCTTGATGCCGGCCCACCGGGTGACGAGGTTCAGGAGCGCGCCGCGACCCGGGGCGCGGGGCGCCCTCGCGGGCGCCGGAGCGCCGCTGGGCGCGCAGGCGCCGCTTCGGGCGCGGAGGACGGCCGAGCCATGACCGCGCAACCGACGCTCCCGCTGGACTGGCCGACGACGGCCCGCCTCGACCCGCCCGAGGCCCCGCTCGCGCCCCTGCGCTACATCCGCACCGTGGTGCGCAACCCGGTCGAGACCTGGCCGCGCGCGGTCTACCGCGACCGCGTCTACCAATCGACCTTCCTGGGCCGCGCGACCCTGTTCGTGATGGATCCGGGCCTCGTGCGGACGGTGCTGGTCGATCGGGCCGAGTCCTTCGAGAAGTCGGAGGTGCTGCGCCGCTCCCTCTCGCCGGCCCTCGGCGACGCGATCCTGACCGCGGACGGGGCGCGCTGGCGCTGGCAGCGGCGGGCGGCGGCGCCGATCTTCCGCAACGAGCGCATCCTGGGCTTCCTGCCGGCCATGATCGCCGCCGCCGAGCGCACCCGCGAGGCGCTAAAGGGCCTGCCGCCCGGCACCGAGGCCGACCTCGCCCAGGTGATGATGCGCACCACCTTCGACATCATCGCCGCCACCATGCTCTCCAGCCACGGCCGCATCGACGTGGCGCGGGTCGAGCGCGGCATCACCGACTACCTCGAATCGACCAGCTGGATCTTCGCCCTGACCCTGCTGCGGGCGCCGGCCTGGATGCCCTTCCCGGGCCGGCGGCGCTCCGAGGCGGCGCGGACCTACCTGCGGGACGAGCTCCTGCGCCTCGTGGCCGAGGGCCGGGCCGGCGGCGTCGAGGGCCGGGACGACCTGCTCAGCCTGCTCGTCGCCGCCCGCGATCCGGAATCCGGCCGGGCGATGGACGACCGCGACGTCGCCGACAACCTGCTCACCTTCGTCACCGCCGGGCACGAGACCACGGCGCTCGCCCTCGCCTGGACCCTCTACCTCCTGGCCCTGCATCCCGCGATCGAGGCGCGGGTCGTGGCGGAGGTCGAGGCGGTGACGGGCGGCGGGCCCCTGGCGCCGCACCACGTCGAGGCGCTCGGCTTCACGCGCCAGGCCATCCAGGAGGCGATGCGCCTCTACCCCCCCGCCCCCGTCCTGGTGCGGGCGGCGCTGGAGGAGGTCGATGTCGGCGGCCACCGGATCGGCCCCGGCACCCCGGTGACCGTGCCGATCTACGCCATCCACCGCCACGCCCTGCTCTGGGACGAGCCCGACCGCTTCGACCCGGACCGCTTCGCCCCCGAGGCCGCCAAGGCCCGCGACCGCTACGCCTACCTGCCCTTCGGGGCGGGGCCGCGCATCTGCATCGGCATGAGCTTCGCGCTCATGGAGGCGGTGGCGATCCTGGCGGTGCTGATCCGCGACCTGCGCTTCGCCCTGCGCCCGGGCTTCGTGCCGACGCTCAAGCAGCGCATCACCCTGCGGCCGGCCGAGGGCATGCCGATGCGGGTGGCGCCGCGGGCGGGGTGACGCCTCGGGCGCGGCGCCTTCATTCCCCTGTCATCGAAGCCCCCGATGACGGCGCCGTCGACGGTTTCGGCGGATCCCGGTGTCGCAGGCGCTCGAACAGACGCGGACCAGTGCTCCGGCGGCTCCCCCGCCGCGGATGCGGCCGTCGCTCCGCCCGCTCCTGCCCTACGGGCTCCTGCTCCCCTCGCTGATCTTCCTCGCCCTCTTCACCTACTGGCCGGTCGCCGAGGTGCTGTGGGACGCCACCCACGCGGTCTCGCGCCGGACCACCCGCTTCGTCGGGCTCGACAATTTCGCGGCGCTGTTCGCCGATCCCTCGTTCCGGACCTCGCTCCTCCAGACCGGGCTCTACGCCCTCCTGACAGTGGTCCCGAGCCTCGTCCTGGCGGTCGCCCTCGCCCTCGCCCTCGACGGCGGCGGGCGCCTGCGGGCGCTCCTGCGCGCCGCGTTCTTCCTGCCGGTGATGATCCCGCTCGTCGGCGCGGCGGCCCTGTTCCTGTTCCTGCCCGGCACCGGGCTGATCGACTACCATCTCGCCAAGCTCGGCCTCTCGGGCGCCAACTGGCTCGGCGACCCGGACCTCGCGCTCCTGTCGATCGCCGCCCTGACGGTGTGGAAGAACGCCGGCTACTACATGCTCTTCGTCCTGGCGGGCCTGCAGGCGATCCCGGCGGAGCTGCGCGAGGCCGCGCTCCTCGACGGGGCGGGGCCCTGGCAGCGCCTGCGCTTCGTCATCCTGCCCGCCCTGCGGCCGACGCTCGCCTTCGTCCTCGTCATCGCCCTCCTCAACGTGGTGACGCAGGTCGACCACGTCTTCGTGCTCACCAGGGGCGGGCCCTCGGACGCCACCAAGCTCTTCCTGTTGTACATCTACGAGCAGGCCGTGGAGCGCTACGACGGCGGCCGGGCCGCCGCCGCGACCGTTGTGATGCTGGCGATCCTGATCGCGCTCACCGCCGCCTCCCTGCGCCGGGTCGAGCGCCGGTCGGAGGAGGCGCCGTGACCCGGGAGCGCCTCCCCGCCCTCGGGCGCGCCGCGACGGGGCTCCTCGCCCTCGTCTGGGTGATCCCCTTCCTGTGGATGGGGGTCGCGACCCTGCGCCCGCCCGGGGCCGCGGGCGCCGCGGCCTCCCTGGTGCCGGGTGGGGCGCCCAGCCTCGCCAACCTCGCGGAGGCCTGGGCCTCGGCGCCCTTCCCGCTCTACGCCCTCAACACGCTGCTGATGTGCGCCGGCATCTTGGCGCTGC
This sequence comes from Methylobacterium sp. 4-46, assembly GCF_000019365.1. Lineage (GTDB taxonomy): Bacteria > Pseudomonadota > Alphaproteobacteria > Rhizobiales > Beijerinckiaceae > Methylobacterium. The sequence goes on from NC_010511.1 coordinate 7,328,442, forward strand.
AGCTCGTCACCGCCTCGCTCGCCGCCTACGCGTTCGCGCGCCTCGACTTTCCCGGCCGCACGGCCCTGTTCTACGCCTTCCTGGTCCAGCTGATGCTGGTTCCGGTGGTGCTGATCGTCCCCAACCTGAAGACGGTGGCGATGCTCGGCCTCTACGACACGCTGCTGGGCGTGATGGCGCCCTACTGCGCCACCGCCTTCGGGACCTTCCTGCTGCGCCAGAGCTTCCGCGAGGTGCCGCGCGAACTCGAGGACGCCGCCCGCATCGACGGGGCCGGCCTCCTCCAGCGCATCCGCCACGTCTACCTGCCGCTGACCAAGCCGACCCTGATCGCCTTCTCGATCGTCTCGGTGACGACCCACTGGAACGAGTTCGTCTGGCCGCTGATGGTCGTCACCTCCCCCGACCGGCGGCCGCTCACCCTCGGCCTCGCCACCTTCACGCTCAGCGCCGAGGGCACCCAGGCCTGGGGCGTGATCGCGGCCGGGACGCTCCTCGTCAGCACGCCGCTCCTCGTCGCCTTCCTGCTGTTCCAGCGCCGCTTCGTGAACAGCTTCCTCGCCTCCGGCCTCAAGTGATGAGGAGGGCAAGTCATGAAGAGGAAAAGTCATGAAGAGGGCAAATGATCGCGCGCAAGCGCGTGCCGCGACCTCCTGGTGGAGGGCCGCGCGCCTCGCGGCCGCACTCCTCCTCGGCGGCGCGGCCGGCGCGGCGGCGGCGGACCTCGACCTGTTCTTCCCGGTGCCGGTCGACGGGGCCCTGGCCAGGACCATGACGGGGCTGGTCAAGGAGTTCAACGAGGCCCATCCCGGCACCCGGGTGACGCCCGTCTTCACGGGCTCCTACGACGACACGCTGCTGAAGACCCGGGCGGCGATCAAGGCCGGCAAGCCGCCGGGCGCCGTCATCATGTCGGCGAACTTCCTCACCGACCTCGCCATCGAGCGCGAGATCGCGCCCTTCGACGACCTGATCGCGGCCGAGGGCGGGACCCCGGACGCCTTCATGGACCAGTTCTTCCCGGCGCTGAAGGGCAACGCCGTCGTCGAGCGCAAGGTCTACGGGGTGCCGTTCCACAACTCGACCCCCCTGCTCTACTACAATGTCGAGCAGTTCCGCGAGGCCGGCCTCGACCCCGACGCGCCGCCGCGGACCTGGGACGCGCTCGCCGCCGCCGCCCGCAAGCTCACGCGGCGCGAGGGCGGCCGGGTCACCCGCTGGGGGATCATGATGCCGTCCAACTACGATTACGGCGGCTGGATCCTGCAGGCGCTCACCCTGTCGAATGGCGGGCGCTGGTACAACGAGGAGTATGGCGGCGAGGTCTACTACGACACGCCGACGGTGCTGGGCGCCCTGAGCTTCTGGGCCGACCTCGTGCACAGGGCCAAGGTGCATCCGGCCGGCGAGATCAAGGGCCCGGCGGTCACGGCCGCGTTCCTGTCGGGCCAGGCCGCGATGATGATCATCTCGACCGGTTCCCTCACCTTCATCCGCGACAGCGCCAAGTTCCCGTTCCGGGTCGCCTTCGTGCCGATGAACGTGCGCCCGGCGGTGCCGATCGGCGGCGCCTCCCTGGTCCAGCCGACCGGCCTCGACCCCGAGACCCGCAAGGCCGGCTGGACCCTGATCCGATGGCTGACCTCGCCGGCGATCTCGGGCCGCTGGAGCCGGGCGACCGGCTACTTCGCGCCGAACCGGGCCGCCTACGACCTGCCCGAGATGCGGGCCTTCCTCGCCGGGAACCCGGACGCGAAGATCGCCGTCGACCAGCTCGCCAACGCCAAGCCCTGGTTTGCCACCTACCGCACGGTGCCGGTGCGCAAGGCGATCGAGGACGAGCTGCAGGCGGTGCTCGCCGGCAAGCGCCAGCCGAAGGAGGCCCTCGCCGCCGCCCAGACGAGCGCCGACGCGATCCTGCGCCCCTACGTCGAGGACACGGCGCTGCGGCTGCCGGGCGCGGAGTGAGCCGATGCTGATCGCCCAGATCACCGACCTGCACCTGCGCCCCCGCGGGCGCCCGGCCTACCGGGTGGCCGAGACCAACATGCTGGTCGAGCGCGCGGTCGACGCGCTCGCCAGCCTCCAGCCCCGCCCGGACGTGGTCCTGGTCACCGGCGACCTCACCGATTGCGGGCTGCCGGAGGAGTACGCGCTGCTGCGCGGCCTGCTCGGGCGGCTGCCGCTCCCGGTCTTCGTGGTGCCGGGCAACCACGACCGCCGCGAGGCGCTGCGCGCCGCGCTCCCGGCGGCCTGGCTGCCCGGCGCGATGGAGGAGTTCGTCCAGTACGTCGTGGACGACTGGCCGGTGCGTCTGATCGGCCTCGACACGCTGGTCGCGGGGGCGAGCCACGGGGCGCTCTGCGCGCGCCGCCTCGCCTTCCTGGAGGAGGCGCTGGCGGCGGGCGGCGACCGGCCGACGCTCGTGTTCCTGCACCACCCGCCCTTCGCGTGCGGGATGGAGGGCATGGACCGCATCCGCCTCCTCGACGGGGAGCCGCGCTTGCGCGCCCTGATCGAGGCGCATCCCAACGTCGAGCGGATCCTCTGCGGCCACCATCACCGGCCGATCCAGGTGCGCTACGCCGGGACCATCGCGCAGGTGGCGCCGGGCGTGGCGCATCAGGTCGCCCTCGACCTGAATCCGGGCCGGGAGAGCGGCCTCGTGCTGGAGCCGCCGGCCTTCCAGCTCCACCGCTACGCGCCCGAGACCGGGATCGTCTCCCACATGGTCTACGTGGAGCGCTATCCGGGGCCGTTCCCCTTCGTGCTGGACCCGGACTATCCGGGCCAGGCCTGATCCGGGATCCGGGTGATCGCAGCGGATCCCGGATCACGAGCCCGCGCGGCGCCTGAGCGAGGCCGACATGCCAAGCCCGCGCGGCGCTTGAGCGAGGCCGACATGCCAAGCCCGCGCGGCGCTTGAGCGAGGCCGAGATCCGCATGGCCGAAATCGGAGATGGCGAAGCCATCAACCGGATGCCGGATGACGGGCGGGAGCGCCGCGCTCGTCCGCGGCGCGCGCCCGTCGGCCTCGGCTCGCCCCGCGGGGCCGGCGGGGTCACCGCCGGCTCAGCGCGGACGGAAGTAGAAGGCCTCGCCGGGGAGCGACCCGTAGGTGAAGGGCTCCTGCGCGCGGTTGGTGGCGGCGTAGACCTCGTCGCGCACGCGGCGGAACAGCATGTTGATCTCCAGCCCCGGCTCCATGACGTTCTTGACGAACGAGGCCGCGAAGGGGCTGTTGCTGCCGGTGCCGTCCTGCGCCACCTGCCCGTCGCGGGCCGCGAAGGCGACCAGGGTGCCGCCCTCCGGCTCGATCTTGGCGAGACCCCGCCCGATCGCGCGCGTCGCCACTTGGCGGCGCATCCGCGAGATGAAGGGGTTGTCCCGGCAGGCATCGAGCACGATCAGCCGCAATTTGCGCGCCCGCTCGGTGGCGGTGAGGATGCGCTCCACCGTCACGGCCTCGTCCTGCACGTCGCGGTCGGCCTTGAGGGAGGCGTCGACCGGGATGACGTAGTTCATGCCCCCGACCTCGAGCCCGTGGCCGGCGTAGTAGATCACCGCCCAGTCGGCGGTCTCCACCTCGTCCTCGAAGGCGCGCAGGGCCTTGATGAAGCCGGCCCGGTCGAGGTCGCTGTGGGCCATCACGGTCTGGAAGCCGAGGCGCCGGAACGCCTCGGCGACCGCCTGGGAATCCCGCCGCGGGTTGATGAGGGGCGAGAAATCCCGGTAGGCGGCGTTGCCGACCACCAGCGCCACCCGCCGGCCCGGATCCGCGGGAGCGGGCGGCGGCGGCGCCTCGGCCAGCTTGCTCTTGAGCTTCTGGAGCACCTTGCGGGCCTCCGCCTCGGCCGCGCGGGCGCGGTTCTCGGCGGCGTCGGCGCTGCGGCGGGCGGCCTCCTCGGCGAGCCGGGCGCGCTCGGCCTCCGCGCGGGCGCCGGCGAGCGCGGTGTTCGAGGCCGCGATCTGCGCCAGCAGGTCGGCCCGGGCCGCGGCCTCGCGCTCGGCCTTGCGCCTCACCTCCTCCTCGGCGGCGATGCGCGCCCGCGTGGCGGCCTGCACCGCCTCGGCGGCGGCGGCCCGGGCCTGCGCCGCCTCGGCGAGCGCCGTCTTGCGGTCCTGGTCGGCCGACCGGATCCGGGCCAGGGCCTCGGCCCGCGCCTCGGCCTTCGCCCTGGCCTCGAACTCGGCCCGGGCCCGGCTCTCCGCCTCGCTGCGGGCCTGCGCCTCGGCCTCCGCGCGCAGGCGGGCGTCGCGGGCATCCTCGGCCGCCTGCGTGGCGGAGGCGCGCTTGGCCGATTCCTCGGCGATCCGCGACTCGGCGGCCCGCGTGGCGCCGCGCGCCCGCTCGGCCTGGAGGCTCGCCAGCGCGGCGATGCGCTCGTGGGCCAGCGCCTGGGCGGGCCGCGCCAGGGCGGCGTCGCGGTCCGGCGAGAGGCCCATCGCCCGCTCGAAATCCGCGCGGGCGAGGGAGGCCTCGCCGCGCTGCTCGCGGGCGAGGCCGCGCCCCGCAAAGGCCGCCACGAAGTCCGGCACGGCCCGCAGCGCCTCGTCGTAATCGGCGATGGCCCGGTCGGGCTGGCCCGCCTGCCGGTAGGCGTCGCCGCGGAAGGTCAGGGCGACGGGCGATTTCGGGTTGAGGGCGATCGCCCGGGTCAGGTCGTCGATCGCCCGGCCGACCTCGCCGCGCAGGCGCAGGATCTCGCCCCGGTTGGCCAGCGCCAGCGCGAAGCGCGGATTGTGCAGCAGCGCCTCGTCGCAATCGGCCAGCGCCCTGTCGAGCTGCCCCGTCTGTTTGAGCACCAGCGCGCGGTTGGTGTAGGCCTCCGGGGTCCGGCCGAGCTCCACCGCCCGGTCGTGGTCCGCCAGCGCCCGCTGCACCTCGCCCTTGAGCCGCCACGCCTCGCCCCGCTGGCTATAGGCCTGCCAGTTGCGCGGGCGCAGGCGGATCGCCGTGTTGTAATCGGCGATCGCCCCGTCGAACTCGCCCCGGTCGATCAGCAGGGCGGCGCGGTTCTCGTACCCGATCGGCTCGTTGGGCTGCAGCCTGATCAGGGCGTTGAAGTCGTCGAGGGCCCGGTCGAGCTGGCGCTTGGCGAGGTGCGCGAGGCCGCGATTGGCGAAGGCACGGAAGAAGCCGGGCTCGCGGGCGATGGCGGCCGTGAAGTCGGTGATGGCGCGGTCGTACTCCTCCTTGCTGAGGAGGGCGGCGCCGCGGGCGTTGAGCGTCGCGGCCGAGCGCGGGTCGAGCCGCAGCGCCTGGGTGAGGTCCGCGACCGCCCGGTCGTAATCCCCCAGCATCTGCCACGCGATGCCGCGGTTGCGCAGGGCGTCGAGGAAGCCGGGCTTGCGGTCGAGGGCGCGGGTGAAGTCCTCCACCGCGCCGCGCTGGTCGCCCGCCTGCACCTTCGCGACGCCGCGGTTGTTGTAGAGCCCCGGAACGACCTCCGGATTGCGCTCCTGGTCCAGCAGCCGGGTGCAGGCCGGGATGCCGGCATTCGGGTCCGCCATCGACCGGTTGCAGCTCTCCCGGTCCCCCGCGGCCGCGGGGCCGGCGAGGCTCCCGGCCAGCCCCGCGAGGAGCAGCACCCAGCAAGTCAACCGGCGGTTAAGAGACATGCTCTACCCCTTCAGACTCGATTTACCATAGCACGGCGGCGCAGGCCGCGACCTTGCTTCGCACCGCGCGCCCTGCCCGGACGTGCCGTCCCGCACTTGTGCTGCGGGCCGGTCCGTGCCGCGCGCGGGCGTCCGGCCGCACGCCGTCGCCGCGAGTTGCCAAGCCGTCACAGCCAAGGTTCGGCGCAGCATCTACGGTCCTGGCTCGGTGGGGAAAACGCATGATTCGGCCAGCTCATCCACTTGTCGGCTCCGCGCTGCTCGGCGCGACGGCGCTTCTGCTGGTGCAGGCGGCGCCCGCGCAGGCCCAGCGGGCCTTCTGCCCGACCGTGGTGGCGGGCACGGCCGGCACGCCGGACCAGGCCGGCTTCGCCCTCGACAACGGCGCCTGCACCAACGGCACGATCGGCGCCTTCTCGGGCGCGGCGCTCGGCAGCCAGGCGCTCAGCAACCTGTCGCAGACCTCGACCCAGGAGACCTCCCGGGCCACCACGGACGCGATCGGCGCCCGGCGCAACGCCGAGGCGCAGCGCGACCGCTCGCCCGCCGCCCGCCAGGGCAGCCGCGAGCCGGATTCGTCGCAGCGCGCCGCGGAGCGCGGCCAGCGCGAGGGCGGCCGCGACCGGACCACCGCGGAGCGCGGCGAGCGCTCGCCCGCGACGCGCGGGCGCGAGCGGGACGCGGCGCGCAGCCCATCCTCCCGCCGCGGCGCGGCGGCCGGCCCGCGCGCCCGGGCCGACGGGAGCGCCGAGCCTCGCGCGCGCGGGCCGGCCGCCGCCGAGCGCGAGGAGGCGGCGCCGTCCCGCCGCGCCGAGCGGCGGCCGCCGCCCCGCCGGGCCGGCGCGCCGGCGCGCGCGGAGACCGATGCGCAGATCCTGGAGCGGCGCGGGGCGCCCCGCCGGCCCGCGCCGGAGCCGCGGCAGGAGCCCGTCTTCGCCGAGCCGGCTCCCCGCCCCGCCCGGGTCGTGAAGGGCTACGACGCGCCCCTGCCGGTCGAGGCCGTGCCCCTGCCGGAGGGACCGCGCTACGCGGCCTGGGCCCTCGGCTTCGGCGATTACGAGGAGCGGTCCGGCCGGGGCCAGAACAACATCAATTGCTGCACCAATGCGGCGCCCGGCGGCTTCCCGACCCCGCTCTTCATCTCGATCGAGAGCCGCACCACCAGCGCGGGCTTCGTCGGCGGCGTCGACGTGACGCTGCGCGACGTCGGGCGCTCCGGCGACGGCGTCATCCTCGGCCTCCTCACCGGCTACACCTCGGCCTCGGTCGACATCACCAGCCGCGCCCTCTCCTCCAATACCGGGCAGGTGCCGAACGGCGCGGGCTCCCTGCGGGCGAACCTCGCCGGCCCCTCGGTCGGCGCCTTCGCGACCTACTTCGACGGCCCCTTCTCGGCCGACCTGACCGTCAAGGCCGACCTCTACGCCCTCGACGAGCGCTTCCTCGACCAGCTCGGCTTCTCGGCCAACATCATCGGCGGCGTGCTGCGCCCGCCGAGCGTGGTGCCCTTCGCGGGCAGCGCCTCCACGGGCCTGACCAACACCTCGGTGATCGCCAACGCCAATTACCGCATCCCGGTCGGCGTCGACATCTGGCTCGAGCCGACCGTGGGCCTGCGCTACACGGCCTCGGTCTACGACCGGAACGCCCTGGCGCTCGGCCTCGACGACGGCCACCTGCTGCGCGTGCAGGGCGGCCTGCGCCTCGGCACCGACATCCTGTTCGGGCCGACCACCCGGCTCACGACCACGCTCACCGGGCTCGCCTACTCGGACGTGATCGTCACCGGCGGGTTCATCCCGGGCGCGGGCTTCGTGGCCGCCGACATCCTGGCGCGCTCCGACGAGGGCAAGCTGCGCGGCCAGGGCATCCTCGCGGCCGATCTCGACTTCGGCAACGGCGTCTCGACCTTCCTGCAGGGCGAGGTGCGCGGCGGCGAGAACCTGTTCGGCGTCGGCGGCAAGGGCGGCGTCCGCGTCCGGTGGTGAGGGCGGCGCGGGCCGCCGCCGCGATGGGGCGGGCGGCCCGCCTCGCCCTCGTGGCGCTCGCCCTGACGGGGGTGGGGGGCGCCGAGGCGGCCTGCGGCGGACGCGACCTCTTTCCCCGCATCCGCGCCGAGGCGCCCGGGCTCTGGGCGACGATCGAGGCCGGGCGCGGCCTGCCCCACGCGGGCGGCCTCCTGTTCCGGCTCAGCCGGCCCGGCCGGGCGCCCTCCTACCTGCTCGGAACCCTTCACCTCAACGATCCGCGGGCCGTCGCCGTCCCGCCGGCCCTCGCCGGGATCTGGCCGGGCCTGCGCCGGGTGGCGCTCGAACTCGCCGAGACGCCGGCCGCCCTGCGCGCGCGCCGCGCCGCCCGCGTCCCGGCGGCGTTCGCGGCGCCAGCCGGCCACCGGGCCGCCCGGCTCCTGCCGCGGGCCGACCTCGCCCGCCTGCGCCGCCTCGTGGCCGAGCGGGGCTTCCCGGTCGAGACCGCCCTGGCGCTGCGCCCGGCGGTGCTGGCCCTGATGCTCGACCTTCCCGCCTGCGCGCGGCCGGCCGCGGACGGGAGCGGCGCCTACGCGGAGCAGGTCCTGGCCGCGCAGGCCGGGCGGGCCGGGATCGCGGTGGTGGGGCTCGAGACCCTGGAGGAGCAGGTCGGCGCGGTCGCCCGGCTGCCCGTGCCGGTCGAGCGGGCCCTGCTGCGCGCCGTGCTGCGGCAAGCCCCCGCCGCCGAGGACATCGTGGAGACGACGCTCGCCCGCTACGCCGCGCGCGACACCGGGGCGCTGCTCGCCTGGATGCGCGCGCCCGCGCTCCTGCCGGGCGATCCCGCGACCCGGCTGCCGCCCGCCTTCCTCGACCGGCTCCTCGACGGGCGCAGCCGCCGCATGCACCGGCGGCTGCGGCCCCTCCTCGACCAGGGCGGGATCCTGGCGGCGGTCGGCGCCGCGCATCTGCCCGGGCCCGCGGGCCTGCTCCGGCTCCTGGAGCAGGACGGCACGCTGGTCGAGCGCATCGAGTGAGGCCGGCGGCGGGCGAGGGGCGCGGTCGCCCGCGTCAGCGCTCGTGCCCGAATTCCTTCCAGCCGGCCAGGACCGGATCGACGAGGAACGCGATCACCCGGCGACGGCCGGTCATGATGTCGGCCTGGACCGCCATGCCGGAGCGCAGGGCGACGGCACCGCCCTCCGTCGGGACGCTCGCCCGGTCGAGGCTGACGCGCACCCGATAGGCGCTCTCCTCACCCGCGCCGCTCCCCCGCGGCTCCTCCCCCGGGCGCGTCGGCATCGCCCCGCCCTGCGCGCTCGCCTCGCGGCCCACGAGGCGCACCGTGCCCCCCACCGTCCCGTAGCGGGTGAACGGGAAGGCTTCGAGCTTCACCTCCGCCCGCTGACCCTCCCGCACGAAGCCCATCTCGCGATGGGCCACCGATGCCTCCACCTCCAGCGGCATGTCGTCCGGGACGAGGGTCAACAGGGTCTCGGCGGCGCTCACGACTCCGCCCAGCGTGTGCACTTTCAGGTCCTGGATCGTGCCGGACACGGGTGCCGTCAGGTGCCGCTCCGCTTCGCGCTCGCGCTCCTTGCGCAGGGTCTGGTCGGCCACCGCCACCTTCCGCAACGCCGTCACCCGCTGCTCCGCCGCCTCCTTCAGGAAATCCGCCCGCGCCTGTGCCAGCTTCTGCTCCAGCCCGGCGATCTCCGCCTGCAGCTGGCGGGCCTGCTCCGGCAGCGCGCGCGCGTCCGCGCGCTTGTCGATCAGGTCGACCTCGGCCTGAAGAAGGGTCAGCTTCGACGTGTTGCCCCGCGCGAACAGATCCTTCTGGGTCGCGAAGCGGTCCTCGGCGAGCGGCACGAGCTCCGCGTTCCGGCTCTCCTCCACCCGCTTCGACGCCAGCGCCGCCTGCTTGTCGGCGATCTCGCTGCGCAGCGCGCCCATGGTCGCGCGGTGCGCCGCCACCTGCAGGCGGAGCTGGACCTGCGTCGCCCCCTGCAGCGCCTCGTCCACCTCGGGCAGGCGCGGGATCACCGGATCCTCCGCCTCGCTCAGGAGGAGCCGCGCCGCCTCCGCGTCGAGCAGGGCCTGCATGCGCTCGGTGCGCGTCGCTTCGAGATCGGCGGAGACTTCCGTCGGGTCGAGGTCGATCAGCCTCTGGCCGGCCGCCACGTGGTCCCCCTCCGCGACGTGGATGCCCCTGACCACGCTCGTCTCCAGGGGCTGTACCACCTTCACCTCGCCCACCGGGACGAGGCGGCCGGGCGCGGTCGCGACGATCTCGATCTCGCTCCCGCAGGCCCAGGCGACCGTTCCCGCCACCAGCGCGATCAGCGTCCAGGCCGTCGCCCGCAGGGTCGGCGAGGGCGGCGTCTCCAGCAATTCGAGCTCGGCCGGCAGGAAGGCCCGGTCCAGGCTCCTGCCCCGGGGCGCCGCCGGGGCGAGCGCGGTCACCTCAGCCATGGCCGTTCGCCCCCCGGACCAGCGCCGCGTAGAGCCCGTCGGGAAGACCCGCGAGGTCCTGGTGCCGGCCCTCCTCGGCGATGAGGCCGCGGTCCATCACCAGGATCCGGTCGGCGCCCCGCACCGTCGAGAGGCGGTGGGCCACGATCACGACCGTGCGGCCTCGGCAGATCGCCCGCATGTTGGCCTGGATCGCCCGCTCCGACTCGTAGTCGAGCGCGCTCGTCGCCTCGTCCAGGATGAGGATGCGCGGGTTCGTCGCGAGCGCGCGGGCCAGGGCGATGCGCTGGCGCTGCCCGCCCGACAGGTTGGCGCCCCGCTCCTCCAGCACGGTGTCGTAGCCCTGCGGCAGGTCGAGGATGAAATCGTGCGCGCCGGCGAGGCGCGCCACCGCGATCACCCGCTCCAGCGGCAGGGACGGGTCGGCGAGCGCGATGTTCTCGCGCACGGAGCGGGCGAAGAGCACGTTCTCCTGCAGCACCACGCCGACCTGCCGGCGCAGCCAGGCCGGTTCGATCAGGGCGAGGTCGATCCCGTCCACCAGCACCTTGCCGCGCTCCGGGACGTGGAGCCGCTGGATCAGGCGGGTCAGCGTCGACTTGCCGGAGCCCGAGCGCCCGACCACGCCCACCACCTCGCCGGGCCGGATCGCGAGATCGATGCCGCGCAGGATCTCGGGGCCGTCCGGCCGATAGCGGAAGCGGACGCCCTCGAATCGGATCGCGCCCGCGAGCGCCGGCAGGTCGAGGCGGGGTGCGGCGAGCGCCGTCTCGGCGGGGGTGTTCAGGATGTCGCCGAGCCGCTCGACCGAGAGGCGGAACTGCTGGAAATCCTGCCAGAGCTGGGCGAGCCGCAGCACCGGCTGGTTGACCTGGCCGGCCAGCATGGTGAAGGCGACCAGTGCCCCGATCGAGAGGCCGCCCTCCATGACCGTCCGCGCGCCGAACCAGAGCACGGCGGCGGCGGTGAGCTTGGCCACGAGCTGGATCGCCTGGCTGCCGGCGGCGGCGAGCGCGACCACCCGGAACGAGGCGGCGATGTAGCCGGCCAAGCCCTCGTCGAAGCGGCGGCGCGCCTGCGGCTCGACCGCCATGGCCTTGAGGGTCTCGATGCCCGCGAGGGTCTCGACGAGGAAGGATTGCTGCGCCGCGCCGTAGCGGAACTTCGCGTCGACCCGCGCGCGCAGCAGGGGCGTGAGCGTCAGGCTCAGGCCGACATAGAGCGGCAGCCCGAGCGCCACGATCAGCGTGAGGGACGGGCTGTAGGCGAGCATCGCCGCCAGGAACAGGCCCGAGAAGACGAGGTCGACCGTCAGCGTCATGGCCGAGCTGGTCAGGAATTGGCGGATCGTCTCCAGCTCGCGTAGGCGGGCGACGGTCTGGCCGGTCGGCCGCGCTCCGAAATAGGCGATCGGGAGCGCCAGCAAGTGCCGGAAGACCTGCGTGCCGAGGAGGGAATCGAGCCGGCTGGTCGTGTGCGCGAACAGGATCGTGCGCAGGTAACCGAGCAGCGCCTCGCACGTGGTGACGGCGACCAGGGCCAGCACGAGGACGTCGAGGGTGGTGAGGCCCCTGTGGACCAGCACCTTGTCGACGACGACCTGGAAGAACAGGGGCGTGACGAGACCGAGGACCTGGAGGACGACGGAGATGACCAGCACCTCGCCGAAGAGCCCCTTGAAGCGGGCCGCGCTGGGCAGGAACCACGCGGGACCTGGAGGACGACGGAGATGACCAGCACCTCGCCGAAGAGCCCCTTGAAGCGGGCCGCGCTGGGCAGGAACCACGCGAGGCCGAACCGGCGTCCCTCGGTCCCGGGCGCGGCGTCGCGCGGGGTCAGGAGGATGAGGTCGCCGGTCCAGGCATCGGCCAGTTCCGCCTCGCCCCACACGCCGGGCGCCTGACCGGGCCGCTGGATCAGCGTGCGGCCGGGCTGGTGCCGGGCGAGGACGAAGAAGCGTCCCTCGCGGTCGCGGCCGATGGCCGGCAGGGGCAGCCTGAGCAGGCGGGCGGGCCCGACGCGCACGGCGCGGGCGCGAAAGCCGGCGCGGCGCGCGGCGAGCACCAGTTCGTCGCGCGAGAGCGGCTCACCCGGGCGCCCGTTCTCGTGGGCGATGCGGGCCCCGTCCACGGCGCGCTGGCACAGGGCGGCGATCAGGACGAGGGAGGCGACCCCGGTATCCAGGGCCTGCGGGGGCTCGGTGCCGTCGCCGGCGGGGCCGTGCGGGGGAGTGGCGGAGGGGTGCAAGGCAGGCTCGCGCGGGAGTGGCATGGGCCGTCGCGCCGGCGCGGCCGGGTGGGGCCGTCGCCTCGCACGGGGTGGCGCGGCCGGCCCTGCCGGAAGGCGGGCCGGCCGGTCGCGAGGCGCGGCTCAGGCCGCGAGGCGCATCGGCGGGTGCAGGGTGGGATCCACGGCCAGGGAAGGCGCCGGCGGCGGGACCGAGGCGGCCGGGCTCGTCGCGCCCGCTGCGCCCGCCCCGAAGCCCGCCATCGCGGCGGCCAGCCGCGACACGTGGCCGGCGAGGGAGGACGGGGACGCGTCCGCGGTGCCCTGAGACGAGACCTCCGGGGCGATGCGCAGGGCGACCCCCGCGAGGCTGCCGGCTTTGCCGTCGCGCCAGTGGAACTGGCTGTCGTCCAGGATCAGGTTGCCCTGGTCGACCCGGCGGTTCGGGGTGGCGTTGACGTCCAGCGAGGCGATGCCGAGGTCGGAGAGCGAGACGAGTTGGCCCTGTCCGGGATCGGCGTGGCCGGTCGGGTCGATCCAGACCTTCAGCTCGGCATAGGCCGGGTCGTGCGCGTCGACGCGTCCGTCGCCGTTGGCGTCGAGGCGGCGCAGGGCCATGAAGCTGGGGACGAGGTCGGCGTCCTGGGTCACGGCCTGCTTGCCCGGGGCGAGGTGGACGAGGTAGCCCTCGCCGGGAGTCCCCCAGCCGAGCGCGACCTTGCGGCCGTCGTCGCGCGCGTCGAATCGGGCGCCGGCCTGCGCGGCGGCGACGGTGCGCACGGGTTGGCCGCTCAGGTTGAGCACGATGGGATCGTCCCAGCCGCCGCCCTCGTCCCAGCCGCCGTCGTCCCCTTCGCCGTCCCATTCGCCGTTGTCGCCGGAGCCGCCGATGTAGCGCCCGTCCTCGAAGACGGAATCGTCGTCGCCCCAGAAGCGGTCGCCGTAGGTCGGTCCGTCGATCTCGATGTCGCCGTTGCTGATGTTGATGGTCTCGTTGTGGCCGGCGAAGGTGATGACGTTCTGACCCTGGACTCCGGTGATGGTGTCGAAGGAGCCGCGAACGCTGCCCCTGTCGGCCTGGGCGAAGTTGATGGTGCCGTCGTCGCCCGCGACGGTCTCACCGGCCTGGCCGGGGAGCATGTCGGTGGTGAAGCCGCCATCGGTGAGGGTGAGAGTCTGGTTGCTGTCGCAGAGGCCGACATAGCCTCCGCCGGACACCGTGGCCGAGGTGCCGTTGCCGCCGAGGTTGACGGTGTCGTTTCCGGTGTCGCCGGTGACGGTCTGGTTCTGTCCGTAGACGCCGGCATAGTCGCCCGCGTTGGGGTTGAGGTGGATGGCGTCGCCGTTGCCGCGGATGTTGGCGCTGGCATTCGCCCCGTAGCCGATCGTGGAGTTGCTGGCGGTGACGCTCTCGCCGGTGACGTTCGCGGCGGTCTGGGCGGTGGAGCCCCAATCGGCGAGGGTGAGGGTCTGGCTGCTGCCGCAGAGGCCGACATAGCCTCCGCCGTAAACCGTGGCGGAGGTGCCGTCGCCGCCGAGGTTGATGGAGTTGTTGCCGCTGTCTCCGGTGACAGTCTGGTTCTGGCCGAAGACGCCGGCGTAGTCGCCCGCGTTGGGGTCGAGGTGGATGCCGTCGCCGGCGCCGCGGATGTTGGCAGTGGCGTTGGCACCGAAATTGACGGTGGAGTTCGTCGCCGTGACGTCCTCGTCCGTCACGCCCGCGGCGGTCTGGGCGGTGGAGCCCCAATCGGCGAGGGTGAGGATCTGATGGCTGCCGCAGAGGCCGACATAGCCTCCGCCGGACACCGTGGCGGAGGTGCCGTCGCCGCCGAGGTTGATGGAGTTGTTGCCGCTGTCTCCGGTGACAGTCTGGTTCTGGCCGAAGACGCCGGCGTAGTCGCCCGCGTTGGGGTCGAGGTGGATGCCGTCGCCGTTGCCGCGGATGTTGGCGCTGGCATTCGCGCCCAGAGTGAGATCGGCTCCGCCGGCGGAGATGGTCTCGCCTGTGAAGCCTTCATAGACAGTGACGCGGTTTCCGGTGTTCTCGAAGGTGAGATACTGGTTGGAGCCGTAGAGGCCGACGCTGACATCTCCGTTGACAGTGGCAGAGGAGCCATTTCCATTGATATTGACGAGATTTGAGGCGTCGTCGTTGCCGATAGCCTCCCCGGTGCCCTGAATGCCGACAAAACTCCCGGAACCGAGGAAACCAATCGAGTCGTTGGATCCAGCGACATTCAAGCGCCCGCCTGATCCGATACTGAAGACATCCCTGTTGCCACAAATTGAACCAGAATAATTGTCAGTAATAGCTATCTTTGAATCATTGTCGCTCAGATTTAGATTCTTTCCACTCGCGACGTCGGTATAAGAACCGTCGGCGTTTTCTTCGAATGAGAGGGCATGATACATAATGCCGTTTTTTTTCAGTTCTTCAAGGAGGTCCTGTGTGGAGCGGTAATCAGCAAGATAATTTGGGTCGAGTAGATCCTTATCAATGGCGGGTGCCAAATAGATATCATCCTTAGCAGCTTGAGGTATGGAAAATCCGTCCGCTTTCAATATTGTTCCAATTACCGAATTACTATTGCGCACAAACCGAGAATAGCTCAAGTGTTCGCTTTCGATTTGGTCAAGTCTCGCGTAATACTGTTGTAGTATGCTTTTAACGTCATCAATATTTCCGTTAAACAGTGTATAACCTCGGTCGTCTCCATCAAACACGTGCGGGTTATAATCTCTGGTGCCGTTTTTGTACTCACCATGATCCGTTACAATGTATCAAAATACTCCTGGACCTGTGGGCGGACCTGTCCTCGCCGCCTCCGGGCCGCCGCGCGAGTACCCAATAACATGTCCATCGTCGTCGCGGTATACGATATATGCATGACTAGCGAGACCGACACCGTTGCCGGCACCAGCGCTCGACGATGTTGCTGCTTTGAAGTGAAGCTCAATGCTTGCCATATTATCGTCTCCGCTTAGAGTCCTGATCCGTTTACAAGAGCTACACCGATTCGAGTCAGATTAGTCTTTTCTCTATTAGAATATTCGAAATAAAATACAAGCTTGTCCTCATAACCGAATTTATTGCTATAACATTTGAGCGCTAAACCACTAACAAACGCTGCGTGATTGTATACAACAGTTGTCATGTTATTTACGAGTGCGCCAGTTACTCTATTGTCTCGACCAATCATATATAGCCTGTCATTAATATATTTTTCAAAATCGGCGATGCTGCCAGGCAAGTATATCGGTGCAAAGTACTCGCTGAAATCAAGATCGTACGGATTATATTTGCTATTATAAGTTTCTGCAATAGACATTATTGCCTGATCGAACAGTTTATCTTTGTCCGGATACGTAGTTGCTTTGATTGTTGTTGCAGCAGTGTAGCAGGAGAGAGCCTTCAGTAGTATGGTGACCGAATATGCTACGGTAAGAAATAGCAGAGCGCCGGTTAGAAACCGCTTCATGATTTGTGGCCCTCTGATCCGGTGATGCACTATCTACATAGACATCCTGTCTCTAGTCTATCTGGCATAAATCGTCTTCTCGATACGTTAGCTCTGATCGCCACGTTGTTGGCGCGCACGTATCGGCGTTCGCAACGAGGAACATAGATTTTCATCGTAATATGACGAAAGAAGAGCAATATCTGCTCTTTCAAGTCTACTGACTCACTCGTGTTTTACTTGAATTCATCGGCACAACGTCGAGCCGGCAACGCTTTACCCAGTTCAATCTATGTATTCCATGAGAGGTAAATCCCAAAGATCTGCGCTCTCCTCAACATCGCTAGATGACGTTAGGTCATTCCGACACTTGCGGTCAAGTGAACGGACGAACCAAAAGTGTTTCCAGAGTGTCTCTCTGCCGTGTCTGAACAACCGCTGCTTGGTCCGGGACGGCCATGACGCGGCCACGTCGATCCCTCCGACCCGCGCGACGTGGAGCGGGCGGTCTGCCTCACCCCGCCTCCGCCCGCGCCCATCGCGCCGCCCGGCGCGGTTGCCCGCGCGCGGCCGCGATCCCATATCGGACGAGAGGGTGAGACCCGCGCGGGGCCGGAGGGTGTCGCCGAGCCGGTCGTCGCTCGCCCGTCCCGCCGCCCCATTCCCCGGGTCTCCCCCTTGGCCAAACGCTCCTCCCCGCCCTCCGACCACGCCGCCCTGCCCTCCCGCGAGGCGGTGCTGGCCTTCATCGCGGAGGCGACCACCAAGGTCGGCAAGCGCGAGATCGCCAAGGCCTTCGGCCTCAAGGGCGCCGACAAGGTCGAACTCAAGCGGATGCTCGCCGAGCTGAAGGACGAGGGCGCGGTCGAGAAGGACCGGGCGGGCCTGCGCAAGGCCGGCCGCCTGCCGCCGGTCCTCGTCGCCGAAATCGACGCCCGCGACCGCGACGGCGAGCTCCTCGCCCGCCCCGCCCAGTGGGACCCGGAAGCCGGCCCGGCCCCGAAGATCCTCGTGATGGCGCCGCGCGGCCGGCGGACCGGCAGCCTGCCCGCGCCCGGGATCGGCGACCGGGCGCTCCTGCGCGTCGAGCCCGACCGCGAGGCGCCGGGCCGCTATCTCGGCCGCGTCGTCAAGGTGATCGGCCGCAACAAGGCGGAGATGCTCGGGATCTACCGCGCCCTGGAGAAGGGCGGCGGGCGCGTCCTCCCGGTCGAGAAGCGCGCCCAGGGCCGCGAGATCGAGATCCCGCCCGGCGAGGAGGGCGAGGCCCGCGACGGCGACCTCGTCAGCGTCGCCCTCACCCGCGACAGCCGCCTCGGCCTGCCCCGGGGGCGGGTCAAGGAGCGCCTCGGCGCCGTCGCCTCCGAGAAGGCCGTGAGCCTGATCGCCCTCCACGCCCACGGCATCCCGCACGTCTTCCCCCCCGCGGTGCTGGACGAGGCCGCGCGGGCGCGGCCGGCCGGGATGGAGGACCGCGAGGATTGGCGCGACGCCCCCCTCCTCACCATCGACCCGCCCGACGCCAAGGACCACGACGACGCCGTGATGGCGCTGCCCGACCCGGACCCCGCCAACGCGGGCGGCTTCGTGGTCACGGTCGCGATCGCGGACGTCGCCGCCTATGTCCGGCCCGGCAGCGCCCTCGACCGCGAGGCGCTGCTGCGCGGCAACTCGGTCTACTTCCCCGACCGGGTCGTGCCGATGCTGCCCGAGCGCATCTCGAACGACCTCTGCTCCCTGCGCCCCGGCGAGGACCGCCCGGCCCTCGCCATCCGCCTCGTCATCGGCGCGGACGGCCGCAAGAGGCGCCACAGCGTCCACCGGGTGATGATGCGCTCGGCCGCCAAGCTCGCCTACGCGCAGGCCCAGGCCGCGATCGACGGGCAGCCGGACGCCGTCACGCAGCCCCTCCTCGACCCCGTCCTGCGCCCGCTCTGGGCGGCCTACCGGGTGCTCGCCGCGGCCCGGGACGCCCGCGGCCCCCTCGCCCTCGACCTGCCCGAGCGCAAGGTCGTCCTCGACGCCGAGGGTCGGGTCGACCGGGTGGTGGTGCCCGAGCGCCTGGAGGCGCACCGCCTGATCGAGGAATTCATGATCCAGGCGAACGTCGCCGCCGCCGAGACCCTGGAGGAGAAGGCGCAGGCCCTGATCTACCGGGTCCACGACGAGCCCTCGCTCGACAAGATGCGGGCGCTCGGCGAGGTGCTGGCCTCGATCGGCATCAAGCTGCCGAAGGAGGGCGTGCTCCGGCCCTCCCTGTTCAACCGCATCCTCGGCATGGTCCAGGGCACCGAGCACCAGACCTTCCTGCACGAGGTGATCCTGCGCGCGCAGGCCCAGGCGGTCTACGCGCCGGAGAATGCCGGGCATTTCGGGCTCGCCCTGCGCCGCTACGCGCATTTCACCTCGCCGATCCGGCGCTACGCCGACCTCGTCGTCCACCGCGCCCTGATCCGGGCGCTGCGGCTCGGGCCGGACGGGCTGCCCGACATGGGCGCGGCCGAGCTCGCCGAGATCGGCCAGCAGATCTCCAACGCCGAGCGCCGGGCCATGGCGGCCGAGCGCGAGACCATCGACCGGCTCATCGCCCAGCACCTCGCGGACCGGGTCGGCGCCAGCTTCGCGGGCCAGATCTCGGGCGTGACCAAGTCGGGGCTGTTCGTGAAGCTCACCGAGACCGGGGCGGACGGCTTCGTGCCGGTCTCGACGCTCGGGGCCGACTATTTCCGCTACGAGGAGGGCCGCCACGCCCTGGTGGGCGAGCGCAGCGGCGAGACCTTCCGGCTCGGCGACCGCGTCACCGTGCGCCTGGTCGAGGCCGCGCCCGTGGCGGGCGCCCTGCGCTTCGACGTGGTATCGGAGGGGACGCGGTCGAGCCCGGCGCCGCGGCGCGGCGGCCCGCGCAAGGGCCGCCCGGCGGCCGAGCGCCGCGAGGGCCTCACCAAGCGGAGGGGGAAGCGGGCGTGATCGAGATCGACGGGCGGGACGCCCCCGCGCAGCCCCCAGCCGAGGTGCCCTGGCACCTCGCGATGCTGCGGGGCTTTCGCAACCGCTGCCCCCATTGCGGCGAGGGCCGCCTGTTCGGGCGCTTCCTGAAGGTGCGCGAGGCCTGCGAGGCCTGCGGCACCGAACTCCACCATCACCGGGCCGACGACCTGCCGCCCTACCTGGTGATCTTCATCGTCGGCCACGTGGTCGGGCTCGCCATCCTGGAGAGCCAGATGCGCCTCGACGAATTGCCGCTCTGGTTCGAGCTGACCTTCTGGCCCGCCGTGACCCTGATCATGGCGCTCGCCCTGCTGCAGCCCGTGAAGGGCGCGGTCGTCGGGCTGCAATACGCCCTTGGCATGCACGGCTTCTCCGCGATACGCCGCGCACGCACCGGGACCGGACAGGGCGGGGAGGCACGGGATGGCGCGCGCGACGGCGGGGACGATCGAGAGCGGGGCCGCGCCCCCGGCCTCCGCGGCGCCTGAGCGCAGACCCGCGCTGAGGCCGCGGAACGCCGCGACCCTGATCATCCTCGACCATGCCGGCCGGACCCCGAAGGTGCTGATGGGCCGCCGCCACGACGGCCACACCTTCATGCCGGGCAAGTACGTCTTCCCGGGCGGCCGCATCGAGCTCGCGGACCGGCACATGCCCGTCGCCGGCACCCTGAACGACCGCGCCGAGGCCGCGCTCGCGGCGCGCGTCTCCCGGCCGCCCCACCATCTCGGCCGGGCGCTCGCCCTCGCGGCGATCCGCGAGACCTACGAGGAGACCGGCCTGATGATCGGGACCCGGGATTACGGGCCGCCCGAGACCGCCCCCGACGGGCCATGGGCCGCCTTCCGCGAGGCCGGCGTGATGCCCGACCTGGAGGCCGTGCAGTTCATCGCCCGGGCCATCACGCCCCCCGCCCGGCCCAAGCGCTTCGACACCCGCTTCTTCGCGGTGACCCGCGACGCCGTCGCGGGCGAGACGCCAGGCATGGTCGGGCCGGAGGCGGAACTCACCGAACTCGCCTGGGTGAGCCTCGCCGAGGCGCGCCGGCTCGACCTCCCCCGCATCACCCACATCGTCCTCGACGAACTGGAAACCCGCCTCGCGGCCGGCTTCAGCCCCTTCCTGCCGGTGCCGTTCTTCCGCGAGATCCGCGGCCGGCACACCCGCGAGGAGATCTGATCCGGGATCGGCTCGATCGCAGCGGATCCCGGATCACCAGCCCGCGCGGCGCCTGAGCGACGCCGACATCCGCATGGCCGAAATGCGAGATGGCGAAGCCATCACCCGGATGGCGCATGAGCCGCCGCGCCCGCGGGCAAACGCCGGTCCGGCGGCGAAGATCGGGCGCGGCCGAGGGCCTAGATAAACTCGCCGAAACAAGTTCCGCCCGCGCTCACGTCGCGGTCAAGCGGATTAGGCCACCCGAGATCGGCCAATAGAACAGCATAACATATGTTTATCCGAGGTCTCTAAGTCGGGAAGATAGCCGTCAGAACTGTGATGTACTCACGGATTTCGACGAAAGCGGTGAGAAACAGGAAAGAACCGGATGTCAGAACGGCGGTGATCAGACGTGGGCGGCCGGGCGCAGCGGCGCGCACGTGCTTCGCCCGCCTGCGCCGGATCCGCCATGCGCCCCACGCTCAAGTCCATCCTGGTCGGCCTGTTCGCGCTGACCGCCGCGATCTCGGCCGTGCAGGGCACCATCGGCCTCGTCAAGCTCGCGACGATCCGCGCCGAGATCGACCAGATGGCGACGAACTGGCTGCCCTCGGTCGACCTCGTCCACCAGCTCAACACGGCCTCGCGGGAGTACCGCGTGCGGGTCTACCGGCTGATCGTCGCCTCGGACGGGCCGGCCGCCCTGGCGGAGAACAAGGCCGCCCTGGCGGCGGTGAGCGAGACGATCGGGCGGCTGCGCCGGAGCTACGAGCCCCTGATCTCGCCCGGCGCGGAGCGCGCCGCCTACGACGCCTACGCCTCCGTCTGGGAGAGGTACATCGCCGCGCAGGCGCCGCTCCTGGCGGCGGTGGAGGCCGGCCGCCGGGACGAGGCCCTCGCCCTGGTGGCGCGGCCCGGCATCGCCGAACTCGGCGGGGAGATCTCCCGGCAGCTCCAGTCCCTGGCGGAGTTCAACAAGCGGGAAGCGTCCGAGGGCGCCGAGACCGGGCGGCGCAGCGCCGAGGCCGCGACCGAGACCGCGTGGCTGGCGATGGCCGCCTCGCTGGTCACCTCGGTCGGCGCCATGCTGTTCGGGCTGTTCGGCATCTCCCGTCCGCTCGCCGCGACGGCCGGCGCCATGCGGCGGCTCGCGGAGGGCGACGCCGCGGCCCCGGTGCCGGGGCTCGGGCGCCGCGACGAGATCGGCGCGATGGCGGCGGCCCTGGAGGTGTTCAAGGCCAACCTCCTGCGCAGCCGCGACCTCGAGGCCCAGGCCGAGGCCGCCCGCGCCGAGACCGAGACCCGGCGCCGGGCCCTGCTGCGCGAGATGGCGGCGGGCTTCGAGCGGGCGGTCGGCGGCATCGTCGGCACGGTCTCGTCCGCCGCCACCGAGTTGCAGACGACCGCGCAGACCATGAGCGGCGTGGCGGGCGAGGCCGCGCAGCGGTCGCGGGGGGCGGCGAACGGCGCGGCGCAGGCCGCCGCCAATGTCGGGATGGTCGCCGCCGCCGCGGAGGAGCTCGGCACCTCCGTGCGCGAGATCGGCCGGCAGGTCGACGGCTCGGCGGAGCTCGCCCGGGCCGCGGCCGAGGAGGCCGTCGAGAGCGCCGCGCTCGTCGGACAGCTCAACGACGCGGCCGCGCGGATCGGCGACGTGGTCGGGCTCATCGCCTCGATCGCGAGCCAGACCAATCTCCTGGCGCTCAACGCGACGATCGAGGCGGCGCGGGCCGGCGAGGCGGGCCGCGGCTTCGCGGTGGTCGCCGCCGAGGTCAAGGAACTCGCCAACCAGACCGCCAAGGCGACGGGCGAGATCGGCGCCCAGATCGACCGCATGCGCGGCTCGACCGACCGGGCCGTGACGGCGATCGGGACCATCACCGGGCGCATCCAGGAGATGAGCGGCGTGGCGACCTGCATCGCCGCGGCGGTGGAGCAGCAGGCGGCGGCGACCCAGGAGATCGTCCGCAACGTGACCGAGGCCGCCGACGGCACCACGCAGGTGAACGGCCACATCGCGGGCGTCGCCTCCGCCACCGAGGAGACGGGCGCGGCCGCCGCGCAGGTGCTGGCCTCGGCCTCCGACCTCTCGCGCCAGGCCGAGCAGCTGCGGGCGGAGGTGGAGCGCTTCCTCTCCGGCGTCCGGGCCGCCTGACTTCGGCGGGCGCGCCCCTCGGGTGCGCCCGCCGCGGCCGCGCCCTGGCCCCGGCGGTCCCGACGCGCCATATCGGGGCGCCCGACGGCAGCCGGCAGGGACAGGATGGACGCGGTCACGACGGAGTTCGGCAGGAGCGAGGTCGCCTCGATCGGGGCGGCCATCACCTGTGTGGCGGTGGTGGGGATCGGCCTCAGCCTGTCGATCCCGCTCCTCTCCCTGGAGATGGAGCGGATGGGCGTCTCCAACACGATGATCGGCGTCAACACCGCCGTGGCCGGGGTGGCCAGCATCGCGGTGGTGCCCTTCGTGCCTCGGATCGCCGCCCGGCTCGGCGTCCTGCCGCTCCTGCTCGCGGCGATCGCGGTCGGGGCCGTCTCGCTCCTCGGCTTCAAGCTCCTGTTCGATCTCGCCTGGTGGTTCCCCCTGCGCTTCACCTTCTCGGCGGCGCTCGGGGTGCTGTTCGTGCTCTCGGAATTCTGGATCAACCAGGCGGCGCCGCCGGCCCGGCGGGGCCTCGTGATGGGCGTCTACGCGACGATCCTGGCCCTCGGCTTCGCGGTCGGCCCGGCGCTGCTCGGCCTCCTCGGCACCGCCGGCTGGCTCCCCTACCTCGCCGGGGCGACCCTGTTCGGGGCGGCCAGCATCCCGCTCCTCCTCGCCCGCGGCCTGTCGCCGGAGATCCCCCGCAAGGGCGGGCGGGGCTTCCTCGGCTACCTGCGGGTCGCGCCCTCCGCGACTCTCGCGGCCCTGGTCTACGGCGCCGTCGAGACCGGGGGCTTCGCCATCCTGCCGATCTACGGCCTGCGGCTCGGCCTCACGCCCGAGGCGGCGGCGGGCCTCGTGAGCCTCGCGGCCCTCGGCAACGTCCTGTTCCAGATCCCGGTCGGCCTGCTCTCGGACCATGTCGACCGGCGCAAGGTGCTGCTCGCGGCCGGCGCCGGCGGGGCGCTCGGCGCCCTGCTGCTCCCCGCCGGGGCGGGGCAGCCCTGGCTGCTCGGCACGATCCTGTTCGTCTGGGGCGGGATCGCCGGCACGCTCTACACGGTCGGGCTCGCCCATCTCGGTGCGCGCTTCGAGGGGGCGGCGCTCGCCGGGGCGAACGCGGCCTTCCTGGTGCTCTACAATGTCGGCCTCGTCCTCGGCCCGCCCCTCGTCGGCGGCGGCATGGACCTCGCCTCCCCGCACGGCTTCGCCTGGGCCCTGGCGGGGCTCTTCCTCGCCTACCTGGCGGTGGTCGGGGCCCGGGTGATCCGCCCCTCCCCGGCCTGACCGGTCCCGCCCGGCCTGACCGGTCCCGCCCGGCTTGACGCCGCCCACGCCTTCGGGCAGGAAGGCGGCGCGTTTCGGCCGGGGTCATCCCGGCCCTTTTGCGTTTCGGTCACCCGGACGCATCCCCAGCCCAACGAGGTCGCGTCATGGCCAAGGCCGTCACCGTCAAGATCAAGCTCGTCTCGACCGCCGACACCGGCTACTTCTACGTCACGAAGAAGAACTCGCGCACGCAGACCGACAAGCTGTCGTTCAAGAAGTACGACCCCGTGGCGCGCAAGCACGTCGAGTTCAAGGAAGCCAAGATCAAGTGAGCGGCGCGGCGGCCCGCGGCCGCCGGCCGGTTCTGCGGGCGGCCGAGGGCCGCCGGAAGGCCGCCCCCGGGGCGGCCTTCGTCGTCTCGGCCGAGTCGTCTCACCCCAGCAGGTACAGGAGCCCCGGCAGGGCCGCGACCCCGGCCGCGCAGCCATAGGCCAACCACAGGCCCGGGCGCTTGGCCGCGAGGCGGCGCAGGCGGCGGGCGGTGGCGGAGCCGGTGACGCTGCGGCCGTTCACGCAGGAGCAGAGCAGGTGGTGGGCCTCCCCGGTGCTCAGCTCGAAGAAGCGGCGCGCCTCCCCGAACGTGTCGCCCGCGAGCCCGCTCGCCCGCAGCACCGGGTCCGCGTAGGCGTAGGCGAGCGGGGAGTTGTCGGCCCGGATCGCCGCCCGCATCCGGCGCGGCACGAACTCGATCTCCTCGAGCGTGGTGAAGGCCCGGGTCGGTTCGCGGTCGAGGATCTCGGCCCAGCGTTCGAGCCGGGCGCGCCGGCCTTCGAGCAGGCCCGGGACCGGCTCGACGTCGGCGATGTCGCGGAGGTGACGGAGCGGCTGATGTTCCATGCTGAGCATCCTGTCGATGCGCGGCTCTTTTCTCGCGCGCTGCGATCGAAGCAGGATGCAACAGACTTCGCGACGATGCATTCGCGAAGATCGACGCCGATTTACGCGGTTTGACTGCCAAGGTTGGCGGATCATCGGCGCCAAGACATGGCCGAAATCAACGGCCTGCAGCCTGGCCGCGGGCCTGTCGGCCGAGCGCCGGGACCGCTCCCGGCTCGTTCTGCGTCATTCTGCCGCAGCTCTCGGCCGGGTTCAGGCCGCGGCCGCGACGACCCGGTTGCGCCCCTCCTGCTTGGCCCGGTAGAGCGCCACGTCGGCGCGCTTGAGGAGGTCGGCGGGGAGTGCGTCGTCCGGGTGGCGCACCGCCAGGCCGATCGAGACCGTGACGTCGATTCCCCGCGTGCCCCCGTGCACCAGGAAGGGCGTCGCCTCGATCCGTTCGCGGATGCGCTCGGCGACCTGGCCGGCGCCGTCGAGCCCGGTATCCGGGACCACGACGACGATCTCCTCGCCGCCGAAGCGGGCGACGATGTCGATGCCCCGGGTATGGGCGCGGATCCGGTCGGCGAACTGGCGCAGCACCTCGTCGCCCGCGTCGTGGCCGAAACTGTCGTTGATCGCCTTGAAGCGGTCGATGTCGAGGAGGAGCAGGGCGAGCGGCCGCCCGCGCAGGGAGGTCTCGCGGAACAGCCCGGCGAGGTGGCTGTCGAAGTAGCGGCGATTGTGCAGGCCGGTGAGCCCGTCCGTGACGGCGAGCTCCATCGAGGCCTGGACGGATTCGCGCAGGGAATGCGCGAAGCGCCGGCGCCGCACCTGGGTGCGCACCCGGGCGACGAGCTCGTTGCGGTCGATCGGGCGCACCAGGTAGTCGTGCACGCCGAGGTCGAGCCCGCGCATGATCCGGGCGCGGTCGCCCGCGTCGGCGAGCATCACCACCTGCATGCCGCGCGTCCGGTCGAGGGAGCGCAGCTGGCTGCACAGGCGCAGCCCGTCGAACCCGTCGAAGTCGAGGCTGACCAGCGCCACGTCGAAATTGCCCTCGGTCGCGGTCTCCAGCGCCCGGTGCGGATCGGCCACCACCTCGACGCAATGGGACTGGCTCAGCGCCGCGGCCATGCGCTCGGCCGAGGCGCGGCGGTCATCGGCGATCAGCAGGTGGGCGTTGAGCCCGGTCTCGGCGGCCGCCGCCGCGAGCGGGTCCGCGAAGCCGAGGTCCCGCGAGGCGAGTGCGCGGTTGCGCAGCTCGTCGGTCATCGCCTTCAGCCGCACGAGGCTGCGCACCCGCGCGAGCAGGGCCGTGTCGTCGATCGGCTTGGTCAGGAAATCGTCGGCCCCGGCGTCGAGGCCGCGCAGGCGGTCGCTCGGCTGGTCGAGGGCGGTCACCATCACCACCGGCAGATGCGCCGTGGTCGGCGTCGTCTTCAGCCGCCGGCACACCTCGAACCCGTCCATGCCCGGCATCATCACGTCGAGGAGGACGATGTCGCACAGGCCCTGCTCGCAGATCGCGATCGCGTCCGGCCCGTTCATGGCCGAGATCACGTCGAAATACTCCAGCGACAGCTTGGTCTCGAGGAGCTTGAGGTTCGGGAAGAGGTCGTCGACGATGAGCACGCGTGCCGACATGGAGGGGGGCCCTCAGCTCTGGCGCTCGTCGCCGAGATAGGTCCTGACGGTGGCGAGGAACTTCGCCACCGAAATGGGCTTCGACAGATAGGCCTCGCAGCCGCCCTCCCGGATGCGCTCCTCGTCCCCCTTCATGGCGAAGGCGGTGATCGCGATCACCGGAATGCTCTTGAGTTCGTCGTCCTCCTTGATCCACTTGGTGACCTCGAGTCCCGACACTTCCGGGAGCTGGATGTCCATGAGGATCAGGTCGGGGCGGTGCCGGCGCGCGAGCTCGATCGCCTCGATCCCGTTGGCGGTCTTCAGGGTCGCGTAGCCATGCGCCTCCAACAGGTCGTTGAAGAGCTTCATGTTGAGCTCGTTGTCCTCGACGATGAGCACGGTCTTCGTCATGGCTCACTGTCTCCGGCGCCGACGAGACGCATCCGAACCTCCGACGACGCCTGCCCGTCCCGTTTAAGCGGCACAAGTTGATGAAACGCAAATCGCCGAGTTTTACCAGAGGGAAGCCTCCCCAGCGAGGATTACCGAGTCGCAGCGAGGCCGAGGGGATCGCCGCCGCGGTCTTCGCCTTCGTGACGGCCGATCCGGGGCGCCTGATGCGCTTCATGGAGGGGGCGGGCCTGAGCCCGTCCGCCCTGCGGGAGGCGGCCGAATCGCCCGAGCTGATGCTCGGCCTCCTCGACCACGTGGTGTCGGACGAGGATCTCCTCCTCGCCTGCGCCCGGGCGGTCGGGGAGCCGCCCGAGCGGATCACGCTGGCGTGGCGCCGCCTCGGTCCCCCGGATCCGGATTCCTTCGGCGCGGATCCCTTCGGCGCGGATCCCTTCGACGCGGATCCCTTCGACGCATGAGCGCGGGCGCCCCGGCGCTCTGCCGCGACTGCGCCCGGCTCACCGGCGGGGGCGCCGCCCGCCCGGGCGGCCCGAGGCGCTGCGCCGCCTGCGGCTCGCCCCGCCTCGTCGCGCACCCCGAGCGCGACGCGCTCAGCATCGCGCACGTGGATTGCGACGCCTTCTACGCGGCGATCGAGAAGCGGGACGATCCCTCCCTGCGCGACCGCCCCGTCATCGTCGGCGGGGGGCGGCGCGGCGTGGTCGCGACCGCCTGCTACCTCGCCCGGACCCGCGGGGTGCACTCGGCCATGCCGATGTTCAAGGCCCTGCGGGCCTGCCCGGACGCCGTGGTGATCCGGCCCGACATGGAGAAGTACGCCCGGGTCGGGCGCGAGGTGCGGGCGATGATGCGCGCGCTCACCCCGCTCGTCGAGCCGGTCTCGATCGACGAGGCCTTCCTCGACCTCTCCGGCACCGAGCGCCTGCACGGGGCGAGCCCCGCCGTGACGCTGGCGCGCTTCGCGCGGGCCGTGGAGGCGCAGCTCGGCATCACGGTCTCGATCGGGCTCGCGCCGAACAAGTTCCTGGCCAAGATCGCCTCGGACCTGGAGAAGCCGCGCGGCTTCTCGGTGATCGGCCGGGAGGAGGCGCGGGCCTTCCTGGCGCCGCGGCCGGTCGGCATCCTGCCGGGGGTCGGGCAGGCGGCCGCCGGGCGGCTCGCCGAGATCGGGATCCGCCGCGTCGGCGACCTCGCGCGGGCGGATCCGGCCCGGCTCCGGGCCGCCCTCGGCCGCGACGCGGCCCGGCTCGCGCGCCTTGCCGGCGGCGAGGATCCGCGCCCGGTCGAGCCGCACCGCGCGGCCAAGAGCGTCTCGGGCGAGACCACCTTCGCGGAGGACCTGCGGGATTTCGCGGCCCTGCGCCCGATCCTGTGGCGGCTGTGCGAGACGGTGGCGCGGCGCCTCGTGCGGGCCGAGCTCGCGGCGGCGAGCGTGACCCTGAAGCTGAAGGATGCCGGGTTCCGCCTGCGCACCCGCACCCGGTCGGGCCTCGCGCCGACGCAGCTCGCCGAGCGCCTGTTCCGCCCCGCCGAGGCGATGCTGCGCGAGGCCTGCGACGGCACCGCCTACCGGCTGATCGGGGTCGGGGCCGGCGACCTCTGCGCCTCCCTCCACGCGGATCGCGGCGACCTCGCCGACCAGGGCGCGCGGCGCGAGGCGAGCCGGGCCGCGGCGGTCGACGCCCTGCGCGCCCGCTTCGGCGAGGCCGCGATCCAGCGCGGCCTCGCCTTCACGCCGGCGGACAAGGACGCGAAGGGGTGATCCGGGATCCGGTCGATCCAAGCGGATCCCGGATCACGCGCCCGCGCGGCGCCTGAGCGAAGCTCTCATCCGCCATCCCGAAGGGATCGATCGGATCTGGGATGAGACCCGACCGGCGCCCGCGGGGGCGGCTCGTCC
Source organism: Methylobacterium sp. 4-46 (assembly GCF_000019365.1). Lineage (GTDB taxonomy): Bacteria > Pseudomonadota > Alphaproteobacteria > Rhizobiales > Beijerinckiaceae > Methylobacterium. Next base: position 7,356,564 of record NC_010511.1, read on the forward strand.
GCCCGGGGGCACGGCTCAGGGCTTGCACTCCTTGCTCTCGCTGCCGAGGTCGATCCGCGACAGGTCGCCCTTGAGGGTGAAGTCCCCGTAATCGAGGCGCAGAGCCCCGCTCACCCCGTTCTCGTAGAGGTCGAAGGACAGCACGTAGATCGGCGTGCGCTCCCCCTCGCCGGTGGAGAAGTAGCTGAGCGTCACCGGCCAGCGCGGCATCGCCGCCATCGCCCCCTCCTGCAGCGGGGGCTCGGCCCGGGGCGCCCCGTCCTTGCCGGCCTCGGCGCTCGCCGGGACCGCCTTGCGCGGGCCGATCACCGCGAGCGTGTCGTAGATCTTGCGGCCGTCGTCGGACCCGTCGAACACCTTCACCGAGACGGTGTGCTCGCCCGCCTGCGCCGCCTCGATCAGGCGGCGCATGTGCGCGGCCGGGAACAGCACCTCGCCCGGCGCGCTCACCCGGGCCCGCTGCGGCTGCTTGAGGGTGACGGCGAGGCCCTTCTCGTCGCGCTCGGCATCGCCCGCCACCGCCGGCTGCTCGCTGCCGTTCAGGTCGGATTGCGTGCGGAAATGGAAGGCCTTGCCGTCGCCGCTCTCGAAGGTGTTGTTGCGCAGGTCCGAGGTGCGCGCGCCGCTCTCGGCGCTCTCCAGCACCGTCACCTGACGGTACTGGAGCGCCCAGCCCTTGCAGGGATCCCCGGAGAAATCGAAGACGATGCGCCCGCGCGCGCTCTCGACCGCGCGGGCGCCGGTGCTGCGCAGGAGCGAGAGGTCGTAGACCGCCCGGTGCGGGGCGAGGCGGATCCCCCCGGCCGGCTCCGCCGCGAGACCGGTGGGCAGGAGAACGACGAGCGGCAGCAGGGACGCGAGGAGTGTCCGCATGGAATTTCCCGTGTCGGGCACGCGCGGCCCGGGGCGGAACCATAGGTGCAGGGCGCCGCCCGGGCAACGCGACCTCTCGCACGGGATGCAGCGTGGCGCGGATGCCACTCTGTCCCGCTCGCCCTCGCCCGGGGCGGGCCCTCCGGGGCCGCCCGCGGAGTGCGCGGCGGCCGCCTCGGGGCGCCGGCGCGCGCCCGCCCCGGCGCGTGACAAGCTGTTGATACGCTGTGGATTTCCTGGCCTCGCCGCCCCCCCGGAGGGGACCCCGCCGGGCGCCTCTCCCCCCAGTCCGCGGCCCTGCGCGAACCCGGCCCGGCGCGGGGAAAACGGGTCCGGCGGGGCCGTGGGACTCTTGCGCGGAGAACGGCCGCTCCTGTAGGTTCACCCCCGTCGCAAGCGCTGTCACGAAGCGGCGATCATCAGCAGCAGAGAGGCACTGGACGCGCGGTCGCACGGCCGAACGCAGACGGCTGCGTGCGTCCTTGCCGCTGATGGGTGGGGGAATTCGGAGGCGGCGATGACGGATGCGGGCCCGAGCTGGACGAAGGAACGGGTCGAACTCCTGAAGCGGCTGTGGGGAGAGGGGCGCAGCGCGAGCCAGATCGCGGCCGAGATCGGCGGCGTCTCGCGCAATGCGGTGATCGGAAAGGTGCATCGGCTCGGCTTGGCCGGCCGGGTGCTGAAGTCGAACGGGGCGCCCGCGCCGGTGCCGCGCAGCCGCGCGCCGAGCGAGGAGGAGCGCCCGCCCGCCCAGGCGCCGGTCCCGACCATGGTGGCGCCCGCGCCGGCCTCGCTGGCGCTGGTGCGCGCCGAGCCCCCGCCGTCGGCGGAGGCGGCGCTGCCGCTCTCGGAGCGGGTGACGATCATGGAGCTGCGCGAGTTCATGTGCCGCTGGCCCATGGGCGACCCGGCCTCGCCCGATTTCCGCTTCTGCGGCGCCCGCTCGATCACGGGCCTGCCCTACTGCACCCACCACGCGCGCATCGCCTACCAGCCGGCGACCGAGCGCAAGCGCAGCGACCGGCGGGTCGTGGCCTTCCGCTGAGCCCCGTTCGCCGAACCCGTCACCGGTTCGGCGGCGACGACCCGGCGGCGAGGCCCCGGCGGGCCTGCGCGGCGCGATCCTGCCGGGATCGCGTCCTGGGAGGGTCGTCCTGGGAGGGTCAAGCGTGCCGTCGCCGCGCGCAGGGCGGACCCTCGCGGCCGACGCCGCCGCGATGCCGTCCGCCGATGCCGGGCCTCGATGCGGCCGGGGCGCTCAGGAGGCGCCGTTCGCGAACATCTCGTCGAAGGAGTAGCCCGAGCCGCGCACGGTGCGGATCGGGTCGGGGCGGCGCGGCCGGTTGATCGCCTTGCGCAGCCGGCCGATATGCACGTCGACCGTGCGCTCGTCGATGTAGACGTCGTGGCCCCAGACGCCGTCGAGGAGCTGCTCGCGGGAGAAGACCCGGCCCGGGCTCTGCATCAGGAATTCGAGCAGCTTGAACTCGGTCGGGCCGAGATGCAGCTCCCGCCCCTCGCGCCGCACCCGGTGGCTGACCCGGTCGAGCTCGATGTCGCCCGCCACCAGGAGATGCGCCACGTGGGCCGGCTTGGCGCGGCGCAGCAGCGCCCGCACCCGCGCCAGCAGCTCCGGCACCGAGAAGGGCTTCACGATGTAGTCGTCGGCGCCGGTGGCGAGGCCGCGCACCCGGTCGCCCTCCTCGCCGCGGGCGGTGAGCATGATGACCGGCAGCCGCTCGGTCTCCCGGCGCGCCCGGATCCGGCGGCAGAGCTCGATGCCCGACAGCCCCGGCACCATCCAGTCGAGGAGGACGAGGTCCGGCACCTGCTCGCGCAGGCGGATATCCGCCTCGTCGCCGCGGGCCACGGCATCCACCGTGAAGCCCTCGGCTTCGAGGTTGTAGCGGAGCAGGAGCGTCAGCGGCTCCTCATCCTCGACGATCAGGATCCTCGTGCTCATCGACAATGCGGGTCTCCGGTCCGGTCACGCCTCCGGCGCCGGCGGCGCCACCGTGGCGAAGCTCGACCGGTCGTTCTTCGGGCGCTCGGTCGGCAGCGTCTCGCCGCTGACGAGGTAGTGGATCGTCTCGGCGATGTTGGTGGTGTGGTCGCCGATCCGCTCCACGTTCTTGGCGCAGAACAGGAGGTGCGTGCAGAAGCTGATGTTGCGCGGATCCTCCATCATGTAGGTGAGGAGCTCGCGGAACAGGGACGTGTAGAGCGCGTCGATGCCGCCGTCGCGCGCCCAGACGTCGAGGGCCACGGCGACGTCCTGGGTCGCGTAGGCGTCGAGCACGTCCTTGAGCTGCTCCTGCACGAGGTCGCTCATGTGCTGGACGCCGACCACCACCTTCTGGAGCTGGGGCTGATCGCTGATCGCCACCACCCGCTTGGCGATGTTCTTGGCGAGGTCGCCGATCCGCTCGAGGTCGCCGGAGACGCGGATCGCCGAGATCGTCTCGCGCAGGTCGATCGCCATCGGCTGGCGCTTGGCGATGAGCAGGATCGCCCGCTCCTCGATCTCGCGCTGGAGCCCGTCGAGGCGGGCATCCGCCGCGATCACGCTCTGGGCCAGGGTGCCGTCGCGGCGCACCAGGGCGGTCGCCGCATCCGCCATCATCTTCTCGGCGATCCCGCCCATCTCGGCGATGCTGCGGCGCAGGTTCTGCAGGTCCGCGTCGTAGGAACTGACGATGTGATCCGACATGGCGCTCGTCCTGCTCGCAAGGGGGAGGGTCAGCCGAACCGGCCGGTGATGTAGTCCTGGGTCTGGCGCTTGGTCGGAGTCATGAACAGCCGGTTCGTCGGCCCGAACTCGATCAGCTCGCCGAGATACATGAAGGCCGTGAACTGCGAGATGCGGGCCGCCTGCTGCATGTTGTGGGTGACGATCGCGATGGTGAATTCCCCGCGCAGCTGCTCCAGCAGCTCCTCGATGCGGCCGGTCGAGATCGGGTCGAGGGCCGAGGTCGGCTCGTCGAACAGGATCACCTCGGGCTTTTGGGCGACCGTGCGGGCGATGCAGAGGCGCTGCTGCTGGCCGCCCGACAGGCCCATGCCGGATTGCTTGAGCTTATCCTTGACCTCGTCCCAGAGGGCGGCCTTGCGCAGGGCCTCCTCGACGCGCTGGTCGAGGTCGGCCCTGCCGAGCCGCTCGTAGAGCCGGATGCCGAAGGCGATGTTGTCGTAGATCGACATCGGGAAGGGCGTCGGCTTCTGGAACACCATGCCGACGCGGGCGCGCAGCTCGTTCAGGTCGATCGCCGGGTCGAGGATGTTGCGCCCGTCGAGCAGGATCTCGCCCTCCGCCCGCTGGTCGGGATAGAGCGAGTAGATCCGGTTGAAGGTGCGCAGCAGCGTGGACTTGCCGCAGCCCGACGGCCCGATCAGCGCGGTGACCTGCCGGTCGTGGAAGTCGAGGTTGATGTTCTTCAGGCCCTGGAAGGTCCCGTAGTAGAAGTTGAGGTTCTTGACCGCGAGGCGGACCGGGGCGGTCTCGTCGGCCGCGCCGGATTTGACGACCGGTGCGGCGGTGGCGGAGGCGCTCATCGGGGTTCTCCGGAGGATCGTCGGCGGGGGGCGGCGCGGTCTCAGCGGCCCCTGCCGCCGCGCAGGAACAGGCGGGCCGCGATCGACAGGCCCAGGATGGTCACGGTGATCAGCAGGGCGCCCGCCCAGGCGAGTTGGCGCCAGTTCTCGTAGGGCGAGAGGGCGAATTGGTAGATCATCACCGGGAGGTTGGCGACGCCGCCCATCAGGTTGGGGCTGAACCAGGAATTGTTGTTGAGCGCCGTGAAAAGGAGCGGCGCCGTCTCGCCCGCGATGCGCGCCAGGGCGAGCAGGATGCCGGTGACGATGCCGGCCTGCGCGGCCTTCCAGGTGACGGCGCGGATCACGATCGAGGGCGGCGCGCCCAGGGCCGCGCCGGCCTCGCGCAGGGAGCCCGGCACGAGGCGCAGCATGTCCTCGGTGGTGCGCACGATCACCGGCGTCGCGATGATGGCGAGCGCCACGCCGCCGGCCCAGCCCGAGTAGCCGCCCATGGTGCGCACCATCACCGTGTAGACGAAGAGGCCGATCAGGATCGAGGGCGCCGAGAGCAGGATGTCGTTCAGGAACCGGATCGCGTCGGCGAGCTTGGCCGTGCGCCCGTACTCGGCGAGGTAGGTGCCGGCGAGCACCCCGACCGGGGTCGCCACCACGATGCCGATCAGCGTCATGACCAGGCTGCCGAGGATGGCGTTGGCGATCCCGCCCCCCTCCGAGCCGGGACCCGGCGTCACCTCGGTGAACAGGGTCGGCGAGAGGCCGCGCAGGCCCTCGACGATCAGCATCAGCAGGATCGAGCCCAGCACGATCGCGCCGAGCGCCGTCGCCGCCGTGCAGAGGATGATCAGCAGCCGGTCGGCGGTGCGCCGGCCGGCGCGGACGCGGCCCCAGGCTTGGCGCGCCGGTTCGGCGGTCGCGGCCTGGCCTGCCGTGGCGAGGGTGGTCCGGGCGTCCATGGCATCAGAGCTCCGTCGGGCGGGATCAGGCGACCTTCACGCGGCGCACGAGCAGCCGGGCCACGATGAGGACGATGAAGGTGACGACGAACAGGATGCAGCCGAGCGCCAGCAGGGCGTGCAGCTGCATCCCGTCCGCCTCGTTGAACTCGTTGGCGATGCGCGACGCGATGGTCGAGCCCGGGTCGAAGATCGAGGGCGACAGGCGGTTCGCGTTGCCGATCACGAAGGTCACCGCCATGGTCTCGCCGAGCGCCCGGCCGAGCCCGAGCATGATCGCGCCGATGATCGAGACCGAGGCCTGCGGGACCAGCACGTGGCGCACGACCTCCCAGGTGGTGCAGCCGATGCCGTAGGCGCTTTCGCGCAGGACGGTCGGGATCTGGTCGAGCATGTCGCGGGTGATCGAGGCCACGAAGGGCACGATCATGATGGCCAGGATGATGCCGGCGGTCAGGATGCCGACCCCCGAGGGCACCTGCGCGTAGAGCAGCGTGCCGACGACAGGCAGGCCCTCGACGAGGTTCGAGACCGGCACCTGCACGAAGCGGGCGAAGAGCGGGGCGAACACGAACAGGCCCCACATGCCGTAGATGATGCTCGGCACCGAGGCGAGCAGCTCGATCGTCATCGCCACGGGCTTGCGCGCCCAGCCGGGGCAGAGCTGGGTGAGGTAGATGGCGATGCCGAGGGAGATCGGGACGCCGATCACCAGGGCCAGGAAGGCCGAGACCAGGGTGCCGATGATGGCGACGAGGGCTCCGTACTCCTCGCGCCCGACATTCCAGGCGCTCGAGGTGATGAAGCCGGGCCCGAAGGCCTGGAAGGCCGGCCAGCCGCCGTAGACGATCGAGGCGAGGATGCCGGCGAGCACCAGCAGCACCAGCAGCGCCGAGCCGAAGGCGGCGGCCTGGAAGAGGCGGTCCGCCAGGGGGCTCGGCGCGCCGCGCGCGGCCTTGGGGGCGGTGGCGAGAGCGAGGTGTTCGGACAACGCGACCATCCGGATTTCCCTTCAGTGAGCCGCCTGTAGCGCGCGGAGCCGCCCGACGCGAGCCGTCGATGGGGCGCCCCCTCCGGCGCGAGGGCCGGAGGGGGCGCCGGGTTGCGGCTCACATGCCGAGGACCGGCTTGCCGTCCTTGCCGGTGACCTTCTTCCACTCGTCCTGGATCAGGCCGACGACGGCGTCGGGCAGCGGCACGTAGTCGAGGTCGCTGGCGAGCTTGTCGCCGTTCTTGTAGGCCCAGGAGAAGAACTTCAGCACCTCGGCGGCGCGGGCCGGGTCGCTGGGGCTCTTGGGCACCAGGATGAAGGTGGCGGCGGTGATCGGCCACGCCTTCTCGCCGGCCTGGTTGGTCAGCGCGATGCCGAAGCCCGGGGCGGACTTCCAGTCGGCGTTGGCGGCGGCGGCCTGGAAGGCCTCGTCGCTCGGCTCGGGGAACTTGCCGGCCTTGTTCTGGAGCAGCGCCACCGGCAGCTTGTTCTGCTTGGCGTAGGCGTACTCGACGTAGCCGATCGCGTTCGGCACCTGCTTCACGACGGCGGTGACGCCCTCGTTGCCCTTGCCGCCCTGGCCGGCCGGCCAGCTGATCGTCGTCGAGGCGCCGAACTCCTTCTTCCAATCGGCCGACACGTCCGACAGGTAGGTCGTGAAGATGCTCGTCGTGCCGGACGCGTCGGAGCGGTAGACCGGCGTGATCACCGCGTCGGGGAGCTTCACGCTCTCGTTCAGCTTGGCGATCCTGGGGTCTGACCACTTCTTGATCTTGCCGGCGTAGATCTCGGCGAGGAGCTCGCCGGTGAGCTTCACCTCACCCGACTTCACGCCCTGGATGTTCACGACCGGGACGACGCCGCCCATCACGGTCGGGAACTGCACGAGCCCGTCCTTCTCGAGGGCCTCGCCCTTCAGGGGCGCGTCGGTGGCGCCGAAATCGACCGTGCGGGCCTGGATCTGCTTGATGCCGCCGCCGGAGCCGATCGACTGGTAGTTCAGGCCGACGCTGGCCTCCTTGCGGTAGGCCTCGGCCCACTTCGAGTAGACCGGGAACGGGAAGGTGGCGCCGGCGCCGGTGATGTCGGCCGCGAGGGCGGCGGTGGCGATCTGGGCGGTCGCGAGCCCGATGGCGAGCGCGGTGGCGAATCGTTTCACGAAAGCTCTCCGTGTTCCGTCAATCTGACGCGCGGTCTGGGTCTCGCCTCGGGGCGAGAGGCTGTCCATCGCGGCGCGAGCGGTAGCCCCGCACGACGCCGCCCCTATGACGGTTGCATGACGGTTGCATGACATCGCCCTCGCCCTCCGCTCGAAGTCGCCGGGAGCATGGGACGGTCCGGGGGGCTCGCGCGTTATCCTGCCATGGCAAGCTGGGAGCAGGTGAGGACCCCGCCGTGCAGGAGGCATCGACGACCGGGAGCGGGAACGGGCACGATTCGGAGCGCGCGGCGCTGCTCGCGCTGCATGCGGAGCGGGAGGGGCTGGAGCGCCGGCTCGCCCTCGCGCGCCAGCAGCGGCTCTACCTGTCCGATCCGGAGGCGATCGCGGCGGCCGAGGCGGAGGAGCGGGACCTCCTGGTGGACCTCGACCGGCTCCTGACGCGGATCCGGGCGGCGGAGTACCGGCGCCGGCCCGGCGGCCGGCCCTGGTAGGAGCGCCTCGGGGGATCCGGCCCGGCAACGAGCCCGGCTCGGGCGAGAGTCCGGCTCGGGAACCTTGGCCGTGCTTCGGCCGTTGCCCCGGCGCGAGGCCAGGTTGCGGCCTCGCGCGTCACACGGGGTAGAGGAGGAGCCGATGGCGATCGAGCAGGCGGGAGGCGCGGCGAGGGGCGGGCCCGGGGGGACCGCGCCGGAGACCGCTCGCGGCGGCGACCGGCGCCCCGGGCGCGCCTGACCTCCCCCGCCCCCCTCGTCCCCGGGCGGAACCGTCCGCCCCCGCCCCTCCCAGCGAAGAGTCCCCCCATGCTCTACCCGAATGCCGCCACCCTCGCCCCGGCCGAGCCCAAGCCCTCCCTGCCCTCCACGGTGCAGCAGCACCTCGGGCGGCAGCTGCGGGAGGCCTACGCGGCGATCGAGACCGCCACCCCGGACACGGTCCTGGCGCTGATCGAGCGGCTCGAAGCCGCGCTCGCCGCCCAGGGGCGCAGCGTCGAGCCGGAGTTCCGCGACGGGCTCCTCTCCGCCCTGCCCTCGCTGCGGGCCTTCGCGCTCTCGCTCACCAACAATTCCGCCCGGGCGGACGACCTCGTGCAGGACACGATCCTGCGCGCCTGGCAGAACCAGCACCGCTTCCAGCCGGGCACGAACCTCAACGCGTGGCTGTTCACCATCCTGCGCAACGCCTTCTACTCGGAGCAGCGCAAGCGCATGCGCGAGGTGCAGGACGAGGACGGGACCTACGCGGCGCGGCTGTTCTCGGCCCCCGACCAGGGCCACCGCCTGGACGTGCAGGACCTGCGCGCCGGCCTCGCCAAGCTGCCGCCGGACCAGCGCGAGGCGCTGATCCTGGTCGGGGCCGAGGGCCTGTCCTACGAGGAGGTCGCCCGGATCTGCGGCGTGGCGATCGGGACCATCAAGAGCCGCGTCAACCGCGCCCGCAACCGGCTCGCCGACCTCCTCGGCTACACGGAGGACGACCTCAACGGCGACCGGATGATCCAGTCCGCCATGGGCGAGGGCGCCTGACGCCGCGCCCGAGGGGTGCCGCGCCCGAGGAGTGCCGCGCCCGAAGAGCGCCACGGCCGCGAAGCCCCTCCGTCCCGGCCGGGACGGAGGGGCTTCGTCGTATCATCCGAAATCCGACGAATTGCGTCGCAATGCGGATTTCGGCTTCGCTCAAGCGCCGCGCGGGCTCGTGATCCGACGAATTGCGTCGCAATGCGGATTTCGGCTTCCCTCAAGCCCGCGCGGCGGGGTGCCTCACCGCGTGCGCTGCAACTCGCGCTCGCGGTGCCGCAGGTGCAGCAGCAGCTGGATCTGGTCGGCGGGCAGCGGCAGCCCGTCCGTCGTCTTCTCGTAGAAGGCCCGCAGAACTTGACCGAGCCGTTTCTGAATCTCGGCACCCAGTCGAGGCAGCCGGCGGTCGGGCGTCATGTCCGGCGTCACGGCGTCCTGCTCCATCGCGATCCCCCTGCGCGCTCAGGGGCCCCGGCAACGGGGCGCCCCGCGAGCCGAGAGGATCGGCCCCCATGGTTAAGGAAAGGTTAACTTTCAGACTTCGTTCACCATGCCGGCGCCCGGAAGCGGGGCGGCGCGACTCCGCTCACCCGAGCTTAACCATCGCCGCCGGGCTGTCCAGGGCGGGAGCCCGGCGAGCCCGCCTCAGGCCTCGGCGGCCTGGAGCAGCCGCGCCGCGGCGGCGCGGGCCTCCTCGGTGACGGTGGCGCCCGCGAGCATGCGGGCGATCTCCTCGCGGCGGGGCGCCTCGGCGAGGCGCGTCACCCGGGTGGCGACGCGGTCGGAGCCCTTCACGGCCTCCTTGGCGATCAGGAAGTGGCTGGCGGCGCGGGCGGCGACCTGCGGCGCGTGGGTGACGGCCACGACCTGAACCCGGTCGGAGAGCCGGGCGAGCCGAGCCCCGATCGCGTCCGCCACCGCGCCGCCGACCCCGGTATCGATCTCGTCGAAGATCAGGGTCGGGGCGGAGCCCTTGTCGGCCAGCACGACCTTGAGGGCGAGCATGAACCGCGACAGCTCGCCGCCCGAGGCGACCCTCATCATCGGCCCGGGGCGGGTCCCGGGATTGGTCTGGGCCCAGAACTCGACCCGGTCGAGGCCGGCGGGATCGCGGCTCGCCTCGTCGGTGGCGATCTCGGTGAGGAAGCGGGCGCGCTCGAGCTTGAGCGGCGGCAGTTCCGCCTGCACGGCCTTGTCGAGCTTGCCCGCCGCCCTGCGCCGCCCCTCGCTGAGGGCGCGGGCGGCCTTCAGGTAGGCCGCCTCGGCGGCGGCGAGGTCGGCCTCAAGCCGCCCCAGGGTCTCCTCCCCGGCATCGATCGCCGCCACGTCCGCGGCGTAGCGCTCGCGCAGGGCCGCGAGGTCGTCCGCCGCCACGTCGTACTTGCGGGCGGCCGCCCGCAGGGCGAACAGGCGCTCCTCCACCCGCTCGAGCTCGCGGGGATCGAATTCCGCCGCCTGCAGGGCGTGTTCGAGGGCGTCGCGGGCCTCGTCGAGGGCGACCAGGGCGGCGTCGAGGGCGGTCACGCAGGGATCGACCAGGGCCGGCGCCTGCGCGGCCCGGCGCTCCAGCTTGCGCAGGGCCGCCGAGAGGTGGGCGGCGGGGGAGCCCTGGCCGCCGACCGCGTCGAGGGCCTCGTTGAGGTCGCGGGCCACCTTCTCGCCCTGCTGCATGGCGGTGCGGCGCTCGGCGAGGTCGGCCTCCTCGCCGGGCTTCGGCGCGAGCGCGCCGAGCTCCTCCACGGCGTGGCGCAGGAAATCCGATTCCTTGCGGGCGGCCTCGACCCGGACGCGGTGCTCGGCGAGGCGCGCGCGCGCCTGCCGCACGCCCCTCGACGCCTCCGCCACCGCCGCCTGCCGCTCCTGCAGGTTGCCGAAGGCGTCCAGTATGGCGCGGTGGGTGGTCGGGTCGGCGAGCGCCCGGTCGTCGTGCTGGCCGTGGATCTCGACGAGGGCCGCCCCGATGGCGCGCAGCACCTGCACGCCCACCGGCTGGTCGTTGACGAAGGCGCGGGTGCGCCCGTCCGCGACCTGGACCCGGCGCAGCACGAGGTCGCCCTCGGTGTCGAGGTCGGACGCGGCCGCGATGGCGCGGGCCGGGTGGTCGAGGGGCACGTCGAAGACGGCGGTGACCTGCCCCTGCGCCTCGCCGTGGCGCACGAGCCGGCCGTCGCCGCGCCCGCCCAGGGCGAGCGTGAAGGCGTCGAGCAGGATCGACTTGCCGGCCCCCGTCTCGCCGGTCAGCACGCTGAGGCCGTCGCGGAAATTCAGCTCGAGCTTGTCGATCAGGACGATGTCGCGGATGGCGAGCTGAACCAGCATGCCGCCTGGCCGGGTCTCTCTGAGTGCGGAACCGCGCGTCTCTACAGGAGGACGGGCCGCGGCGCGAGGGGGACGCGCGGCCGCACGCGCGGCCATTCGCCCGAGCGCCGGGCGCGAGCGGCGGTGGGCCGGCCCGGGATCCGGGACCCGCCGGCGGCGCGCCGCCGGCGGTCGCTTCCGCCTACTGCGCCTCGGCGGTCTCGATCCCCACGATGCCGCGGAAGGCCTTGCTGATCCACGAGGACTTCTCCTCGCGGGGCTCGACGCCGCCCGATTGCAGCAGCGCGTAGGCGTCCTTGTACCAGGGCGAGTCGGGGAAGTTGTGGGCGAGCACGGCGGCGGCGGTCTGGGCCTCGGCCACGATGCCGAGCGCCATGTAGGCCTCCGCCAGGCGCTCCAGCGCCTCCTCGGCGTGGCGGGTCGTCTGGTACTTGCTCACCACCTCGCGGAAGCGGTTGATCGCGGCCGGGAAGTTGCGCCGATCCAGGTAGTAGCGGCCGACCGTCATCTCCTTGCCGGCCAGCTGGTCGCGGGTGATCTGGATCTTGGCCTTGGCGTCCGCCGCGTATTCCGAGGTCGGGTACTTCTGCACCAGCTCCTGCAGGGCGGCGAGCGCGCGCTCCGAGCGCTCCTGGTCGCGGGTCACGTCCGGGATCTGCTTGTAGTGCGACATCGCCAGGATGTACTGGGCGTAGGCCGCGTCCTTGCTGCCCGGATGGCGCTGCAGGTAGCGCTTCGCCGCCGTGATCGCGTCCTCGTACTTGGCGCCCTCGTAGTTCGCGTAGGCCGTCATCAGCACGGCTTTGCGCGACCAATCCGAGTAGGCGTATTCCTTGTCGAGGTTCTGGAACCGCTTGACCGCCTCGTCGTAGTCGTGGTCCTCGAGCTTGGCGAGGCCCTCGCTGTAGATCTTGTCGGCCGGGCGGCGCTCGATCACCTCCGGCTTGTACTTCTCCGGTCCGAACGGATTGATCGAGTCGAGCGCGTCGCAGGCGCTCAGGCCGGCGCCGCAGGCCGCGAGCAGCGCGACGCGAAGAACGGCACCCTTCGCACCGCGAAGCGAGGAGGCGAGAGGCATACGGTTCATCCTCAGGCAGGCGGCCCGCGCGGGCGCCGCGTTTGTCGATCCACTCCGCCCGCGGGTCCTTGACGGTCCGAGGCGCGGCGTCGACCTGTGCGGGGTGATTTGGGCGCGAAAACGGCGCGGTCCCCGCAGGGAAGGCCGGTCGGCAGGGCGGCGCGGGGTCAGGTCCGGCGGAAAGCTGCGCGCTGTGGCTTCGGTGCCACCTTCGGCCGCCAGGGCCGGTTGCGCGGAAGGGGCTGCCTCAGAGATCGGGGGCGTAGGCTGCCGCGCCGAGGCCGACGCCGAATTCGGCGAGGACGGGCTCGCGGCGGCTGCCGGCCGCCTCGACCACCGCGTAATTGGCGCGGTCCGCGAAGAGGGCGTCGAGGACGGCGACGTTGAGCCCGTGGCCGCCGCAATAGGATTGGTAGGCGCCGAGGATCGGCAGGCCGGCGAGGGCGAGGTCGCCCACCGCGTCGAGGAGCTTGTGGCGGACGAACTCGTCCGGGTAGCGCAGGCCCTCGGGATTGACGACGCCGCCGTCGCCGACCGCGACGGTGTTCTCCAGAGAGGCGCCCAGCGCGAACCCGGCTTTCCAGTAGCGCTCCACGTCGCGCATCATCCCGAAGGTGCGGGCGCGGGCGATCTCGCGGCGATAGGCGGCCGGGGTGAGGTCGAGGGCCTTGCGGCTGCGGCCGATCACCGGGCTCTCGAAGTCGATCTCGACGTCGAGGCGGAAGCCGCGCTCGTAGGGACGAAGCTCCGCGAAGGCGCGGCCCTTCTCGGCCCGTACCGGTTTCAGGACCTTGATGAAGCGGCGCGGGGCGCCGCAGGAGACGAGGCCGACCGAGTCGATGGCGGTGACGAAGGGGGCGCTCGACCCGTCGAGGATCGGCATCTCGGGCCCGTCGATCTCGACGAGGGCGTTGTCGACCCCGAGCCCGCGCAGGGCGGACATCAGGTGCTCGATCGTGGCGACCGCGCCGCTGTGGCGGTCGCCGATCACGGTGCAGAGCTCGGTGGCGGAGACTTGGCTGTGGTGGGCCTTGATGATGCGGTCGAGGCCGGTCGGCATCCCGGTCCGGAGGAACTCGATGCCCTCGTGGGACTCGCGGGGGTGGAGCGTGACGGTGACGGGGTTGCCGGAATGGACGCCGATGCCGGAAAGGCTCACGGCTGAGCGGAGGGTCGTCTGCTGACTCGATCTCATTCTTCAGCCCCCGGACGCGATCCACCGTCGCGTCCCGCTTGGGAGACACGCTCGAGTGAGACCCATCCGCTGTTCGAAGCCCCTTGGGCGCTTCGGCCCGTCTGCGGCCCGCGCCCCTGCTTTGCTGTTGGGACACCTATAGTCGCGCTCGAAAGCGCGGCCAAATCACGGTTTCTTACGCTCTGTAACAACGCGGCGGCCCCGTTTCGGTCCCTGATTCGCTTTATATCACAGTGCTTTAGACAAGCGCCTAAGCCCCGGGACAGCGGGTCCCGGGGTGTGTCCGAAACACCTCAATGGCGGGTCGGGATGGCGTCCGTGCGGCGCCATCGCGGCCCTCCCGGGGCGCGTTCGTCCCGGTGCGGAACGGCCCCGTCCCGTTCCGGGACGGGGCGCGTCGGGGCTCAGTTCGCCTGCCGGCGCAGGAAGGCCGGGATCTCGAGCTGATCGTCGTCCATCATGCGCGGGGCGGGCGCGGCCCGGCCCTGCGGGTCGAGGTTGCCCTGGGCCGGCCGGTAGCCCTGCGGCTGCGCCGCGTAGCTCTGCGGCGCGGGGGCGCGCGGCGCCGGCGGAGCGAGCGGGGCCTGCGGGGCGCGGGCGACCGGCGGCTGCGGCGCAGGCGCGTGCAGGCCTTGAGCGTGCAGGCCTTGAGCGTGCATGCCTTGGGCGTTCAGACCTTGGGCGTGGTGCATCGCCGGGGCCTGCATGGCCGGTGCCTGGGGCGCCGCGGCCGGTGCCTCGTCGGCGCGCAGGCCTCCGAAGCCGACCGTGGCGAGGCGGCGCAGCAGCGAGGTGCGCTTGGCGTCCGGGGCGGCCTGCTGGGGCGCGGGCTCCTCGCCACGGCTGGCGCGGATCTGGGCCTGGGCCGGCAGCGGCAGGTCCTGGACCCGCGGCATCCGCGGCGCCCGCACCACCGCCGGGGACGGCGGGATGAAGGGGGCGGAGGCCGAGACCATCGGCTGCTCGACCTGGGGCGCCGGGGCCGGCGGCTCGTAGGCCGGCATCGCCCGCGGCTGGGCCGGGGTGATCTGCACCTCGTCGTGGATCAGGGCCGGCGCCATCTCGGCGCGGGGCGCCTCGGCCATCGGGGCCGCCATCGGGGCGACCGGCTCCGGCGCCGGAGCCGGGCGCGCGGGCGCCGGCTCGGCCGCCCGGTAGGCGCCGGCCGCGGGGGCCTGAGTCTGGTTGGCGCGGGCGCGGGCCTCGGCGCGCAGCCGGTCGGCGACTTCCGCGATGCGCTGCTCGGTCTGGGCGAGGTCGGGGGCGTTCACCGCGTGGGCGGTGATCAGGGCCGGCTCGATGCCGGTCGCCACCACCGAGACCCGGATGATGCCGTCGAGGCTCTCGTCGAAGGTGGCGCCCAGGATGATGTTGGCGTCCGGATCGACCTCCTCGCGGATGCGGGTCGCGGCCTCGTCGAGTTCGTAGAGGGTGAGGTCGTTGCCGCCGGTGATCGAGATCAGCAGGCCGCGGGCGCCCTTCATCGAGACGTCGTCGAGGAGCGGGTTGGCGATCGCGGCCTCGGCGGCGCGGTTGGCGCGCTTCTCGCCCGACGCCTCGCCGGTGCCCATCATCGCCTTGCCCATGCCGCGCATGATCGCCCGCACGTCGGCGAAGTCGAGGTTGATCAGGCCTTCCTTCACCATCAGGTCGGTGATGCAGGCGACGCCCGAGTAGAGCACCTGGTCGGCCATCGCGAAGGCGTCCGCGAAGGTCGTCTTCTCGTTCGCCACCCGGAACAGGTTCTGGTTGGGGATGACGATCAGCGTGTCGACGGCGGCCTGGAGCTCGGAGATGCCCGCCTCGGCGGTGCGCATCCGGCGCACGCCCTCGAACTGGAAGGGCTTCGTCACCACGCCGACCGTCAGGATGCCCATGTCGCGGGCGGCCCGGGCGATCACGGGCGCCGCGCCCGTGCCGGTGCCGCCGCCCATGCCGGCGGTGATGAAGCACATGTGGGCGCCCGAGAGCTGGTCGCGGATCTCGTCGATCACCTCCTCGGCGGCGGCGCGGCCGACCTCCGGCTGCGAGCCGGCGCCCAGGCCCTGGGTGACGCCGATGCCCATCTGGATCACGCGCTCGGCCTTGGAGGAGGTCAGCGCCTGCGCGTCCGTGTTGGCGACCACGAACTCGCAGCCGAGCAGCCCCGACTCGATCATGTTGTTGACGGCGTTGCCGCCGGCCCCGCCCACGCCGAAGACCGTGATGCGCGGCTTGAGTTCCCGGATGTCCGGCGCTTGGAGACTGATGGCCATGATGCGCGTGCCCCTTGTGGTGTCGTGAGCGCCGACCGGCGCCGGTGTGTCGTCCCGCTCGCCCCCGGGGCCTGTTCGAGCCCGGCCGGGCGCTCGATTGCTCAGAAGCTCTCCCGAATCCAGCGCCCGACGCGCTCGATGTAGGTCGAGTCCGTGTGTCCCTTGCTCCCGTGGTGCCCCTTCGGCTCGAAATGCTCGACGTGGGAGACCTGCGGGTAGACGAGGAGCCCCACCGCCGCCGAGAAGGCCGGCCCCTTGGCGGCCTCCGGCAGACCCTTGATGCCGAGCGGCCGGCCGATGCGGACCTGCCCCTGCAGGATGCGGCGGGCGACCTCCGGCAGGCCGACGAGCTGGCTCGCCCCGCCCGTGAGCACCACCCGGCGGCCGGCCTGGGCGGCGAAGCCCGCATTGCGCAGCCGGTCGCGCACCAGCTCCAGCACCTCCTCGACCCGCGGCCGGATGATGCGCACGAGCTGCGATTTCGGGATGTGATGCGGCAGGTCGCGCTCGTCCTCGTCGACGCCGTGGACCGCGATCATGTCGCGCTCGTCCGAGGCGGTGGCCATGGCGGCGCCGTAGAGCGTCTTCAGCCGCTCGGCGGCCGCCACCCGGGTCGAGAGGCCGCGGGCGATGTCCATGGTGACGTGGTGGCCGCCGACCGCGACCGCGTCCACGTGGACGAGGTGGCCGCCCGAGAAGACGCCGACGCTGGTCGTGCCCCCGCCCATGTCGACCACCGCGACGCCCATCTCGGCCTCGTCGTCGACCAGGGCCGAGAGGCCCGAGGCGTAGGGCGTGGCGATCACCGCCTCGACCCCGAGATGGCAGTTCTCGACCGCCAGCATCAGGTTGCGCGCGGTGGCGATCTCCGAGGTGACGACGTGCAGGTCGACCCCGAGGGTCTCGCCGATCATCCCCGAGGGATCGACCACGGCGCTCTGCTGATCGAGGGAGTAGCCGGTCGGCAGGGCGTGCAGGACGGCGCGGCCGGGACTGACGCTGTGCGTGCTCGCCGCCTCCAGCACCCGCTGCACGTCCGAGCCGGTGACCGGGCCGGTGCGCACCGGCACCCGCGCCTCGAAGTGCTGCGAGCCGAGCCGCCCGCCCGACAGGTTCACGATGACGGATTGCACCTCGCACTTGGCCATGCGCTCGGCGGCGTGGACCGCGTGCCGGATGGCGTTCTCGGCGGCTTCGAGATCCACCACTGCCCCGCCCTTCAGGCCGAGGGAGCGCTGGTGCCCGATGCCGATGATGCGCGCGAGGTGCGTGCGGCCGCGCAGGGTCGACAGGGTCTCGACCGGCAGGAGCTCGGCCACGAGGCAGACGACCTTGCTGGTGCCGACGTCGAGCACCGACAGGGTCGCGCTGCGCCGCGCGGAGAGCGGCTTCAGGCGGGGCGTGAGGCCGTGCTGGAGGAGACTCATGACGCAACGCCCGCGCGGACAGCTGGGATGGGGAGGGAGGGGGCGGAGCGCGTCATGTCTCGGTCCCCTTCGCCTTCGGCTTCTTCCTCATCGCCTCCTGGCGGGCGGCGGCGCCCTCCTCGGTCAGGCGCACCACGACCCGGTCGGGCATCCGCAGGTCGACCGCGATGATGTCCTTCTCCAGGAGGCGCGACTCCGCCTCGATCCGCACGAGGCGGGCCATCGCCTCCCGGGCGCCGCTCTCCGGCAGGCGCACGTCGATGCCGTCGAGCTTGAGCGTCCAGCGCCGGCCCGAGACCAGGGTCCCGGCGCGGATGCGCTCCCGCAGCGGGCCGGCCGCGTCGAGGAGGTCGAGGTATTCCTTGGTGCGCAGGTTCGCCTCGTCCCCGACCACCAGGGGCAGGGTCGCGAAGCGCCCGTCGCGCATGCGGTCGATCACGGTGCCGTCCGCCGAGATCACCGAGATCTCGCCGTTGCGCTGCCACAGGGCGCTCGGCTCGCGCTCGGCGAGCGTGACCACCAGTTCGTGCGGGTAGATCTTGCGCACCGAGACCGAGCCGATCAGCGGCACCTCGGCCAAGCGGTCGCGCACCGCCACCACGTTGAGGAAGGGCAGCGAGTTGCGCCGGTCGATGCCCGCGGCGTGCAGGATCTCGGCCGGCTGCAGCTGCACGAGCCCGGCGATCGTGACCTTGTCGAGGCCGAACCCGGCCGCGCGGGCGACGATGTCGAGGGGCGTGCCGGAGCGCGCCACCATCTCGGCATAGGCGCCGCTCGCGACGAAGCCCGCCGCGCCGACGAGGCCGAAGAAGCCGAAGACGAGGCTCGTCCCGACGAGATGCGGCAGGCGCTGCTCGGCCGGGATCGCCACCGAGGCGCGACGCGGCCGCAGGAAGCGCGGCAGGTAGCGGCTCAGATCCCCGGGCAGCCCCCTTCCGGCCGGAGCCGCGGCGGGGGCGCTGCCGGCCGCGCCGCCGGCGGGGCCGGCGGCGATCGGCGGTTCAGGAAAGCGTCCTCCACCATCCATGGGGCGAGTTCACCGAAACTGGACCCGACGCGGGCGATCTGATCCGACGCGGACGGCCCCCGGTCCCCTGGATCCGGCGTGCCGGCGGCTCCACCTCCCGCCTCGCGCCGGGGCGTGAACCCCGACGGTCGCGGATCGCTGGAGGCCGGCACGCCGCTGCCCGGGCAGCCGAGTGCTTGATGCGCCGTTAACGCCGACTCTCGAACCAGCTGGTAAATTTTCGGTTTAATTTCGCCGGCAGACGAGGTGGCGATCCACTGGTCGCGCCGGCCGTCGCGCCCGCGCAACGCCCCGCCCCGGAGCCTAGGCCGGAACACCGATCCGTTTGATTTCCCAGTGCAATTCGACGCCCGACTGCGCCCTCACCCGCGCCCGGACCTCCTCGCCCAGCCCCTCGATCTCGGCCGCGCTGGCGCCGCCCGTATTGATTAAGAAGTTGCAGTGCATCTCCGAGACCTGGGCGCCGCCGCGGCGCAGGCCGCGGCAGCCGGCCGCGTCGATCAGCTGCCAGGCCTTGCGGCCTTCCGGGTTCTTGAAGGTCGAGCCGCCGGTGCGCTCCCGGATCGGCTGGGCCGCCTCGCGGGCCGCCGTCACCCGGTCCATCTCGGCGAGGATCGCCGCCCTGTCGCCCGGCCGGCCGCGGAAGAGCGCGCCCGTGAAGACCACGCTCTCCGGCACCGCGGCGTGGCGGTAGGAGAAGCCCATCTCGGCATGGCCGAAGCGGCGGATCTCGCCCTCCCGGGTGACGCCGCGCGCCTCGACCAGCACGTCGGTCGTCTCGCCGCCATGGGCGCCGGCATTCATGCGCAGCGCCCCCCCGACCGAGCCCGGGATGCCCCGGTAGAAGGCCATGCCGTCGAGTCCGGCCTCGGCCGCGGCGCGGGCGAGCCGCACGTCCGGCACGGCGGCGCCGGCGCGGACCGTGTCGCCTTCGATCTCAATGCTCCCGAAGGCGCGGCCGCCGAGGCGGATCACCAGCCCCCGCACGCCGCCGTCGCGCACGATCAGGTTCGAGCCGAGCCCGATCACGGTGACCGGCACCTCGGCCGGCAGCGCCCGCAGCGCGGCCGCGAGATCCTCCTCGTCGGCGGGGGTGAAGAGGAGGTCGGCGGGGCCCCCGACGCGGAACCACGTCAGGTCGGCGAGCGGGTGGTCGGGCAGGAGGCGTCCGCGCAGGCCGGCGGGCGCGAGGAGCGCGAGGAGGTCGTGGGAGGTCATGGATCCATCCGCGCTCGACACGGGGTGCCGAGCGGTCTCAAGTGTGATTGACGCGGCGTCGGTGGGTCGGACCGTGGTCTTCTCGCGCGCCGCCGCCCGCGCGCTCGGCCGCTTGCCGGGCAACGTCGAGGCCCTCATCCGGGAGAAGCTCGACCCCCTCGCGGCGGAGCCGCACGCGCTGACCGACAACGTCGCCGCGCTGCGGGGACAGGCCGGCGACCGGCTCCGGGTCGGGCCTTGGCGGATCCTCTTCACGGCGGAGGGCGATCGCATCATCGTCCACGCGGTCGGGCCGCGCGGCTCGGTCGACGAGTCGGATCCGGCGCATGACCATCGTCCGCACCAAGCCCCCGGCCGGCGAGCCCCTCGCGATCCTGTCCGAGGAGGCGTTCGAGCGGCTGCGCAGCCTGCCCGAGGAGACGGAGGACGGCCGCGTCGTCGCGGCCTCCAGGGCGCGGCTCGAGGCCGGGATCCCGGCGCGCCGGCCGGCCGCGATCGAGCGGGATGAAGCCGTCGCCGACATCGAGGTGGATGCTAGGCTGGCGCGGGCGCCGCGGATCGACGTCGAGGATCTCGTCCGGCAAGCCGGATGAGCCCGCGCGCGGTCGCGGGCGGGCACCGCGCCGGTTGGCGCCCGGGGCCGCGCAGGCCTCGCGGGGCCGCTCACGCCGCCTTCTCGCCGAGCGCCGAGAGCTCGCCCGGCAGCGCGTAGGCCCATTGCGTGATGTTGCCGGCGCCCAGGCACACGACGTAGTCGCCGGGGCCGACGAGCCCGTTGACCAGGCCGGCGAGATCCTCGCTGCGCTCCAGCGCCACCGCGTTGCGGTGGCCGCGCGACTTCAGGCCCGCCACCAGCGTGTCGCGGTCGAAGCCCTCGATCGGCGCCTCGCCGGCCGCGTAGACCGGGGCCACGATCACCGTGTCGGCGTCGTTGAAGCAGGTGCAGAAATCGTCGAACAGCGAGGCGAGCCGCGTGTAGCGGTGCGGTTGCACCACCGCCACCACATTGCCCTCGGTCGAGGCGCGGGCGGCCTTCAGCACCGCCTTGATCTCCACCGGGTGGTGCCCGTAATCGTCGAAGATCTGCGCGCCGTTCCACTCGCCCGTGCGGGTGAAGCGGCGCTTCACCCCGCCGAAGCCGGCGAGCGCCCGGCGGATCGCCTCGGGCGCGACGCCGAGCTCGTGCGCCACCGCGAGGGCCGCGGTGGCGTTGAGCGCGTTGTGCTTGCCCGGCATCGGCAGGACGAGATCCTCCATCTCCAGGCGGAAGCCCGGCCGGCGGTCGCGGATCATCACCCGGAAGCGGCTCTGGCCCCCCCTCAGGTCGACGTCGATCAGGCGGACATCCGCCTGCGGGTTCTCGCCGTAGGTGATGATGCGGCGGTCCTCGATGCGCCCGACGAGGTCCTGCACGGTCGGGTGATCGATGCACATCACCGCGAAGCCGTAGAACGGGATGTTGTCGATGAAGGCCCGGAACGCGTCCTTGATGGCGTCGAAGGAGCCGAAATGGTCGAGGTGCTCCGGGTCGATGTTGGTCACGATGGCGATGTCGGCGGGCAGCTTGAGGAAGGTGCCGTCCGATTCGTCGGCCTCCACCACCATCCACTCGCCCTCGCCCATGCGGGCATTCGTGCCGTAGGCGTTGATGATGCCGCCGTTGATCACCGTCGGGTCGAGCCCGCCGGCGTCGAGCAGCGTGGCCACCAGCGAGGTCGTGGTGGTCTTGCCGTGCGTCCCCGCCACCGCCACGCAGGACTTGAAGCGCATCAGCTCGGCCAGCATCTCGGCCCGGCGCACCACCGGCAACCGGCGCTCGCGGGCCATCGCCAGTTCCGGGTTGTCGCGGCGGATCGCCGTCGAGACCACGACGAGCTCGGCCTCCGCGAGGTTCTCCGCCCGGTGGCCGACGAAGGTGCGGATGCCCTTCTCGGCAAGGCGCTTGACGTTGTAGTTGTCGGCCGCGTCCGAGCCCTGCACCGTGTAGCCGAGATTGTGCATCACCTCGGCGATGCCGGACATGCCGATGCCGCCGATGCCGATGAAGTGGATGGGTCCGAGCTTGTTCGGCAGCTTCATGGGTCGGGTGTCCTTGGCGAACGGTCAGCGGGTCGAGGCCGCGATCGCGGTCTCGACCACCAGGGCGGCGAGGCGCTCGGCGGCGTCGGGGATCCCGGTCCTGCGGGCGGCGGCCGCGGCGGCGGCGAGCCGCTCGGGCGCGCCGAACAGGGCCTCGAGATCGGCCGCGAGCCGCTCAGGAATGAAGTCCGTTTGTGGTCGGGGAAAGGCAGCGCCCGCCGCGCCGAGCACGGCCGCGTTGGCCGCCTGGTCCTGGTCGAGGGAGCCCGGCAGCGGCACCAGGATGGCGGGCCGGCCGATCACCGCGAGTTCCGCCACCGTCGAGGCGCCCGAGCGCGCCACCACCAGGTGGGCGGCGGCCATCCGGGCCGGCAGGTCCTTGAAGAAGGGCGCGACCGAGGCCGAGGCGAGCCCGGCGCGGCCGTAGATGGCCTCGGCCCGGGCGAGGTCCTCGGCCCGGGCCTGCTGCACCACGTGCAGCCGGGCGCGCAGGGGGGCTGGCAGGCGGGCGACCGCCTCGGGCACGACCTCGCTCATCACCCGGGCGCCCTGGCTGCCGCCGAAGGCCAGGAGGTTGAGCGGGCCGTCCGGCGACAGTGCCGGGTACGGCGTGTCCGCCGCCGCCAGCACCGCCGGGCGCACCGGGTTGCCGGTGTGGACGCGCCGCGCGCCCGCCCGCGCGGGCACGCCGCGCACCTCGGAGAACCCGGTCGCGATCACCGAGGCGCCGCGGGCGAGGAAGCCGTTCGCGCGGCCCATGACGGCGTTCTGCTCGTGCAGGAGGGTGGGCACCCTCAGCATCTGGGCGGCGAGGAGCGGCGGCACGGTCGGGTAGCCGCCGAAGCCCACTACCACCGCAGGGTTGAGCCGCCGCACCGCCCGGATCGCCGCCGCGAAGCCGCGGCCGAGCGTCAGGAAGGCCGCCCCGCGGGCGAGCGGCGAGCGCCCCGAGGGGGTGGCCGAGGGGATCGACACGATCTCGGAGGCCGGGAAGCCGCCCGAGAGCGCCTCGACCCGGCCGTCGCTGGCGAGCACCACCCGGATGCCGCGGTCGCGCAGGCGCAGCGCCAGGGCCTCCGCCGGGAAAAGGTGCCCGCCGGTGCCGCCGGCGGCGAGGAGGACGAGGGGTTGCGCGACCGTCATGGCGGGCCTTCCATCTCCGATGCCGGCCGCTCTTTAGGCAGGTTCGGCCGCAAGATCACCCCCGGGTTGCGTCCCTTCGGGGGCGCGCGCGCCGGCGGGCCTGCCTCACCGCGCAAGGCCCTCGTCGCGGTTGAGGAGGGCGGTGCGCGGGCGGCGCCGGGTGAGCGCGACCAGGAACCCCATCCCGAGGGCGAGCGAGATCAGCGACGAGCCGCCGGAGGAGATGAAGGGCAGCGTCATGCCCTTGGCCGGCATCAGGCGGACATTCACCAGCATGTTGATGCAGGCCTGCAGTCCGAACAGCGTCGTCAGGCCCGTGATGGCGAGCCGGCAGAAGATGTCCTCGCTGCGCCGCGCCAGCGTCAGCCCGCGCATCACGATGAAGGCGAAGAGCAGGACGACGCCGATGCAGGCCAGGGTGCCGAACTCCTCGCCCGCCACCGAGAAGATGAAGTCGGTATGCGCGTCCGGCAGGTGGCGCTTGGCCACCCCCTCCCCCGGGCCGGTGCCGAACCAGCCCCCCATCAGGAAGGATTCCTTCGACCAGAAGCCCTGGAAGTTCTCGGTCGGCTCCTTCTCGAGGAAGCGGTGGATGCGGTCGCGCACGTGCGGCAGGAACTGGTAGGCGGCCCCGACGCCGAGCAGGCCCGCCCCGCCGAGGCCCCCCACCCAGATCCAGTGCAGGCCGGCCACGAACACCATGCAGCACCACACCATGGTGAGCAGCATGGTCTGGCCGAAATCGGGCTGCAGGATCAGCGGCACGATGGTCATCGGCAGCAGCATCACCGCGAGCGTGCCGCCCGGCATGTCCCGGCGCCGCGCTCCCTCGGCGAAGGCCCAGGCGGCCAGCACCACGAAGGCCGGCTTCACGAATTCGGAGGGCTGGACGCCGATCGAGCCGAACTGGATCCAGCGATGCGCGCCCTTGATCTCCGGCCCGTACTTGGTGGCGACCACGCAGAGCACGATCCCGATCAGGTAGGTGACGAGGGCGAGCCGGCGCACGTGGCGCAGCGACAGGAACGACACCGCCAGGATCAGCCCGATCGAGGGCACCAGGAACATCACCTGGCGGTTCAGGAAGTGGAAGGTCGGCAGGCCGAGGCGCTCGGCCACGGGCGGGCCGCCCGCCATCAGGAAGACGAGGCCGATCGTCATCAGCGTGCCGAGGCCGGCGAGCAGGGCCCGGTCGACGGTCCACCACCAGTCGCCGAGATGCGAGCGTTCCGCGCGGGAGATCATGGGGTCGGGGATCCTCGCTGGCGGGCGGGCGGCCGCCCGCCGGGCCGCCGCCTGCCGGGCGTCCGCGGCCTGCGCCGCCACGGCGGGCCGAGCCGCGGGCGGCCTCTCCATCCCCTGAGGATCGGGCCGAATGGTAAACCGCGCGTTTCCGCGCCGCCCGGAACGGCCATCCTCGGCGCGAGGGGGCGATTTCCCCCTGGACAGCGGCTCCCCGCTCGCCACATTCCGGCGTGACGGAATCAGGGAGACCGGCATGAATCCGCTGAAGGCGCTGCATGCGGAGCAGGGTCAGGCCGTGTGGCTCGACTTCGTGGCGCGCGGCTTCGTCGCCGGGGGCGACCTGCAGCGCCTCGTCGCCGAGGACGGTCTGCGCGGCGTCACCTCCAACCCGGCGATCTTCGAGAAGGCGATCGGCCACTCGGACGCCTACGACGCGGCCCTGCGCGAGGCCGGCGACGGGGCGGTGATCGAGCTCTACGAGGGGCTCGCCATCGCCGACATCCGGGCGGCGGCGGACGTGCTGCGGCCGGTCTACGACGCCTCCGGCGGGCAGGACGGCTTCGTGAGCCTCGAAGTCTCGCCCTACCTGGCGATGAACACCGCCGAGACCCTCGAGGAGGCGCGCCGCCTCTGGGCCGCCGTCGGCCGCGACAACCTGATGATCAAGGTGCCGGCGACCCCCGAGGGGCTGCCGGCGATCCGGGCCCTCACCGCCGAGGGCATCAACGTCAACGTCACCCTCCTGTTCTCGCAGGAGGTCTACGAGGAGGTGGCGACGGCCTACATCGCGGGCCTGGAGGAGCTCGCCGCCAGGGGTGGGCCGGTCGGCCGGGTGGCGAGCGTCGCGAGCTTCTTCGTCAGCCGCATCGACTCGGCGGTCGACGCGAAGCTCGACGCGCGGATCGCGCGGGCGGGCGGCGACGAGAGGGCCGCCCTGGAGGGGCTGAAGGGCAAGGTCGCGATCGCCAACGCCAAGCTCGCCTTCCAGCGCTTCCGGCGGCTCTTCGCCGGGCCGCGCTGGGCGGCGCTGGCGGCCAAGGGCGCGCATCCCCAGCGCCTGCTCTGGGCCTCCACCGGCACCAAGAACAAGGCCTACTCGGACGTGCTCTACGTCGAGGAACTGATCGGGCCGGACACGGTCAACACCATCCCGCCCGCCACGATGGACGCGTTCCGCGATCACGGCCGGGTGCGGGCGAGCCTGGAGGAGGATGTCGGCGGGGCCGAGCGGGTGCTCGCCGACCTCGCGCGCGCCGGCATCGGCCTCGACGCGGTGGCCCGGGACCTCGTCCGCGAGGGCGTGCAGCTCTTCGTCGACGCCGCCGACAAGCTCCTCGGCGCGGTGGCGGCCAAGCGGGCGCAGATCCTGGGCGACCGCCTCGACCGCCAGGCCCTGTCGCTCGGCGCCCTGCGAGAGGGCGTCGACAGGGAAGCCGAGCGCTGGCGCGCCGAGGGGCTGGTGCGCCGCCTGTGGCAGCGCGACGCCTCGGTCTGGACCGGGGCCGACGAGGCGCGCTGGCTCGGCTGGCTCGACATCGTCGCGGACCAGACCGCCCGGGCCGGCGACTACGCCGCCTTCGCCGAGGAGATCCGCTCCGAGGGGTTCACGGACGCGGTGGTGCTCGGCATGGGCGGCTCCAGCCTCGGGCCCGAGGTGCTGGCCGAGACCTACGGCCGGCGGCCCGGCTTCCCGCGCCTGCGCATCCTCGACTCGACCGACCCGGCGGAGGTGAAGGCCGTCGAGGCGGCGGTCGACCTGCCCCGCACCCTGTTCATCGTGGCGTCGAAATCCGGCTCGACGCTCGAGCCGAACGTCTTCCGGGACTACTTCCTCGCCCGCATGCGCGAGGTCGTGGGCGAAGCGGCCGGGCGCCACTTCGTCGCCGTGACCGATCCGGGCTCGGCCATGGAGAAGGCCGCCACCGCCGACGGTTTCCGGCGGATCTTCCACGGCGTGCCGGAGATCGGCGGCCGCTACTCGGTCCTCTCGGCCTTCGGGCTGGTGCCGGCGGCGGCGAGCGGCATCGACGCGGCGGCCTTCCTGGAGGGCGCGCGCCGCATGGTGCGGGCCTGCGGCCGGGACGTGCCCCCGGCGGTCAATCCCGGGGTCCAGCTCGGCCTCGCCCTCGGGATCGCCGCGCGGGAGGCGGGCCGCGACAAGGTCACGCTCGTGGCCTCGCCCGGCATCGCGACCTTCGGGGCCTGGGCCGAGCAGCTCATCGCCGAGTCGACCGGCAAGGAGGGCAAGGGCCTGATCCCGATCGACAACGAGCCCCTCGGGGCGCCCGAGGTCTATGGCGGCGACCGGTTCTTCGTCTACCTGCGCCTCGACGACGGCGCCGACGCGGCCCAGGATGCGGGCGTGGCGGCGCTCGAAGCCGCCGGCCACCCGGTGGCGCGGATCGCGCTCGCCTCCCGCGAGGGCTTGCCGCAGGAGTTCTTCCGGTTCGAGATCGCCACGGCGGTCGCCGGGGCGGTCCTCGGCATCAACCCGTTCGACCAGCCCGACGTCGAGGCGAGCAAGATCAAGACGCGGGAGCTGACGGAGGCGGCCGAGCGGGACGGCGCGCTGCCCCCGGAGACGCCGCTGGCGCAGGATGCGGGCCTCGCCCTCTACACGGACGCGGCCAATGCGCAGGCGCTGCGCGAGGCCGGGGCCGCGGACCCGGAAGGCCTGATCCGCGCGCTGATCGGGCGGGCGGGCGCGGGCGACTACGTCGCGCTCCTCGCCTACGTGGCGCGCAACGCGGAGAACCTCGCCCCCCTGCAGGCGGCGCGCCTCGCCCTGCGCGACGGAAAGCGGGTGGCGACCTGCGTCGAGTTCGGGCCGCGCTTCCTGCACTCGACGGGCCAGGCCTACAAGGGCGGGCCCGACAGCGGCGTCTTCCTGCAGATCACCGCCGAGGGGCCGGACCTGCCGATCCCCGGCCGCGCGGTCGGCTTCGGCACGGTCCTTGCGGCGCAGGCGCGGGGCGATTTCGGGGTCCTGTCGGAGCGCGGGCGGCGGGCGCTGCGCGTCCACGTCAAGGGGGACCTCACGGCGGGGCTCGATCGAATCCGCCGGGCCCTGACCTAACTGGTGGCGGGTGCGCGGCCGCCTCGGCCCCGCACGGGACGCGGAGGGGCGCGATGCAGCTCGGGATGGTCGGTCTGGGGCGGATGGGCGGCAACATCGTGCGGCGGCTCATCCGGGCCGGCCACGGCGCGGTCGTCTACGACCGCTCGCCCGAGGCCGTGGCGGCCCTGGTCGAGGCGGGCGCGGCCGGTGCCGCGACCCTGGAGGAGTTCGTCGCCAAGCTCGGCCGGCCGCGGGCGGCCTGGGTGATGCTGCCGGCCGGTGCCCCGACCGAGGAGACGGTCGCGCGCCTCGCCGAGCTGATGGAGCCGGACGACGTCGTCATCGACGGCGGCAATTCCTTCTACAAGGACGACATCCGGCGGGCGGCGCGGCTGCGCGAGAAGGGGCTGCACTACGTCGACGTCGGCACCTCGGGCGGCGTCTGGGGGCTGGAGCGGGGCTACTGCATGATGATCGGCGGCGCCAAGGAGGCGGTCGACCGGCTCGACCCGATCTTCGCCGCCCTGGCGCCGGGCCTCGGCGAGGTGCCGCGCACCCCGGGCCGCGAGGGCCGCGATCCCCGCGCCGAGCAGGGCTACATCCATGCCGGCCCGAGCGGGGCGGGCCACTTCGTCAAGATGATCCATAACGGGATCGAGTACGGCCTGATGCAGGCCTACGCGGAGGGCTTCGACATCCTGCGCCACGCCAATTCGGAGGAATTGCCGGAGGCGCAGCGCTTCGACCTCGACCTCGGCGACATCGCGGAGGTGTGGCGGCGGGGCAGCGTGGTGTCGTCCTGGCTCCTCGACCTGACGGCGGCGGCGCTGGCGCGGGACGAGCACCTCGACGCGTTCTCGGGCTTCGTGGTCGATTCGGGCGAGGGGCGCTGGACCCTCAACGCCGCGATCGAGGAGGCGGTGCCGGCGAACGTGCTGGCGGCCGCCCTCTACGCCCGCTTCCGCTCGCGGGAGACCGCCTCCTTCGCCGACAAGCTGCTCTCGGCCATGCGCAAGGGCTTCGGCGGCCACCAGGAACCCCGGTAGCGCGTTGTCCGACGAAGCGGCCGCCCCTTCTTCGTCGCGGAACACGCGTCCGCAGCAAGGACCGAGAGCAGGACCCGGCGGCGGCGTGATCGGATCCTGCTCTCGTGGCACGACCCCCGGAGCCCCCATGACCGAACGGATCGGCCGCACGAGCGCCCCGCCCGCCCCCGCCTGCACCCTGGTGATCTTCGGGGCGACCGGCGACCTGACGCACCGGCTCCTGATGCCGGCCCTCTACCACCTCGCGCGCTGGAACCTCCTGCCGGAGCGCTTCGCGATCGTCGGGGTGAGCCGCAGCGAGATGTCCTCGGAGGCCTATCGCGACGACCTCACCGGGAAGGTGCGGGGCTTCGTGACCGCCAAGGGCGGCGAGGCGGGCGGCGGCTCCTTCGACGAGGCGGTCTGGAACCGCCTCGCGCGGCGGATCACCTACCTGTCGGGCGACCTCGCCGAGGCCGGGACCTTCGCGCGCCTGAAGGCCCGCCTCGCCGAGGTGGCGGGGGCGCCGGAGGGCGGCAGCGCCCTGTTCTACCTCGCGGTGGCGGCGAGCCTGTTCGGACCGACGGTGACGCGGCTCGGGCAGGCGGGGCTCACCCGGGCGCCGGAGGGCGCGTGGCGGCGGGTGATCATCGAGAAGCCCTTCGGCCACGACCTCGCCTCGGCCCAGGCCCTCAACCGCGAGATCCGCGAGGTGCTCGCGGAGGAGCAGATCTTCCGCATCGACCATTTCCTCGGCAAGGAGACGGTCCAGAACATCATGACCTTCCGGTTCGGGAACGGGCTGTTCGAGCCGCTCTGGAACCGCGACCACATCGACCACGTGCAGATCACCGTGGCGGAGACCGTGGGCGTCGAGGGCCGCGGGCGCTTCTACGAGGCGACGGGCGCGCTCCGGGACATGGTGCCGAACCACCTGTTCCAGCTCTACACCCTGGTCGCCATGGAGCCGCCGATCTCCTTCGCGCCCGAGGCGGTGCGCGACAAGAAGGAGGAGGTGCTGCTCGCCACCCCCTCGGCCGCCGTCGAGGCGGCGGTGCGCGGGCAGTATGCGGCGGGCCGGGTGCAGGATCGCCGCGTGCCCGATTACCGGCGCGAGCCCGACGTCGCCGCGGACAGCCGCACCGAGACGTTCGTGGCGCTCAAGCTCGGGATCGACAATTGGCGCTGGGCCGGGGTGCCGTTCTACCTGCGCACCGGCAAGGCGATGGCGCGGCGCGACACCGAGATCGCGATCCGCTTCAAGCAGGCGCCCCTCGCCCTGTTCCGCGGGACCGGCGTCGACGCGGCAGTCGAGAACTGGCTGATGCTGCAATTGCAGCCCGACGAGGGCATCTCGCTGCAATTCGGCGCCAAGGTGCCGGGGCCGAGCGTGCGGCTCGACACCGTGGAGATGCGCTTCTGCTACCGGGACTTCTTCCAGGTCGAGGCGAGCACCGGCTACGAGACGCTGATCTACGACGCGATGACGGGCGATTCGACCCTGTTCCAGCGGGCCGACATGATCGAGGCGGGCTGGCGCATCGTGCAGCCGATCCTCGATGCGCCCGCGCGCGAGCCCGCCCCCTACCCCGCCGGGAGCGCCGGCCCGGCCGAGGCGGACGACCTCCTGGCGCGCGACGGGCGGGCGTGGCGCCCGCTGGGAACGCACTGACATGGCGATCCTGCCTCCCGGAACCGAGGTGCTGCCCGACGCGGAGGCGGTCGCCCGGGCGGCGGCCGAGCGGCTGGTGGCGCTCGCCGCGGCACCCGGGACCTGCCGGGTCGCGCTGGCGGGCGGTTCGACGCCCAGGCGCCTCTACGGGCTGCTCGCCGGCCCGGACTTCCGCACGCGGCTGCCCTGGGGGCGGATCCACTGGTTCTTCGGGGACGAGCGCGTCGGCCCCGCGCCGGAGGCCGGCAGCAACCGGCGCATGGTCGAGGAGGCCTTCGGTCCCGATTCGCCGCTGCCGCCGGGCCACCTCCACCCGATCCCGACCGGGCCGAGCCCGGAGGCCGCGGCGGAGGCCTACGCGGACCGGCTGCGGGCCGCCTACGGGGGCGCGGTCCTCGACCCGGCCCGGCCCCTGTTCGACCTCGTGCTGCTCGGCCTCGGCGAGGACGGGCACACGGCCTCGCTGTTCCCGGGCAAGCCGGAACTCGCGGCGGAAGCCTGGGTCGTCGCCGTCCCGGAGGCCGGGCTCGCGCCCTTCGTGCCGCGGGTGAGCCTGACCTTCCCGGCCCTGGCCTCGGCGCGGCTGGTGCTCGTCCTCGTCACCGGCGAGGGCAAGCGCGCGCCGCTGGCGCGCCTCGCCGCGGGGGAGGACCTGCCGGCCGGCCGCGTCCGGTCCGCGGGCGACCTCGTCTGGCTGCTCGACGCGGCCGCGGCCGGCTGACGCGATCCCCGCCGCCTCCCGCGCGGCCGCGGTTCATTTGCCGCGACGCGCCCGGTTTCCACGCTGTCGGAAAGCGCCCAGGATCGCCGGAACCGCGACGAGGTGGAGACGCCGATGTACGCCGAGGGAGGATGGAAGCCGTTCTGGGAGCCGCCCCCCCGCCGGCCTCGGCTGACCCGGCGCCAGGAGCAGCTGCTCCTGTGGCTGGTCGTCGTGAACGCCCTGCTCCTGCTGATCGCGCCGATCGGCGGCGCGACCCTGATCCACGCGGTCCTGGCGATGCTGGGGCACGGCTGAGCGGACCTGCCTCGGCAGGCCGGCGGGTCATCCGCCGGGCGCCCGATGGGCCGTGGAGGCTCGTGGCGGAACCGGAGCGGAGAGCGGGCGTGCGCCGGGCTCGGCGCGCCCGGCGGCCAGCGCCGCCCGTCCCGCGTCACGCGCGGTGACCCGCGCGATCAACCCGACCGCGCCCTCCGCCACGCTCCGCAACCGCCGCCCCGCACGCGTCCGGTTTGCGCCAGATCAAGGCGCGCGGCCCCCGCCCGCGCGACGGAGACCGGCAGCGCCCGCCCTCCCGGCGGGCAGGATCTCGCCGGATGGACGCTCTCGACACCGCCCCCAGGGCGGGGACCACCACCCTCCTCGTCGGGCGCGAGCGCGTCGTCCCGGGCGTCGTGCCCGAGGAGACGGGCCAGCTCTACGCGGCGCGCCGGAAGATCCACCCGCAGGGCGTGCGTGGCACCTTCCGCACCATCCGCTGGTGCGTGCTCGCCGTCACGCTGGCGATCTACTACCTCGTGCCCTTCCTGCGCTGGGACCGCGGCCCGCACGAGCCGTCCCAGGCGGTGCTGATCGACCTCGACCGCGGCCGCCTCTACTTCTTCTCGATCGAGCTGTGGCCGCAGGAGGTCACCTACGTGATGGGGCTGCTGATCCTGGCGGCCTTCACGCTGTTCTTCATGAACGCGGTGGCGGGCCGGGTCTGGTGCGGCTATCTCTGCCCGCAGACGGTCTGGACCGACCTCTTCCTCGGCATCGAGCGCCTGATCGAGGGCGACCGGCGCGCCCGCATGCGCCTCGACGCCGCGCCCTGGTCGCTCGAGAAGCTGAGCGCCCGGATCCTCAAGCACGCGATCTGGATCGGCATCGCGTGGTGGACCGGCGGCGCCTGGGTCCTCTACTTCGCGGACGCGCCGACCCTGGTGCACCAGCTCGCCACCTTCCAGGCCCCGCCCGCCGCCTACGCGGCGATCCTGACCCTGACCTTCACCACCTACACCCTCGCCGGCCACATGCGCGAGCAGGTCTGCACCTACATGTGCCCCTGGCCGCGCATCCAGGGCGCGCTCACCGACGACGATTCCCTCGCCATCACCTACCGGTACGACCGCGGCGAGCCCCGCACCGCCGCCAAGCGGGCCCAGGCCCTGCGCCGCGCCGGCGAGCCCGCGGGGGACTGCGTCGATTGCCGCCAATGCGTCGTCGTGTGCCCGACCGGGGTCGACATCCGCGACGGGCTGCAGATGCCCTGCATCCAGTGCGGCCTCTGCGCGGATGCCTGCGACGCGGTGATGACCAAGCTCGGCCGGCCGCGCGGCCTCATCGCCTACGACACGGAGGCGAATTGCGAGCGGCGGCGGCGCGGCGAGGCCCCGGTGACCCGCCTCGTGCGGCCGCGCACGGTGCTGTACGGCCTGCTCGTCGCGGCGGTCGGGGGCACCATGCTGGTCGGGCTCGCCACGCGCAGCTTCACCAGCCTCAGCGTCCTGCACGACCGCAACCCGCTCTTCGTCACCCTGGCGGACGGCACCATCCGCAACGGCCTGACCCTGCGCATCGTCAACAAGCGTCCGGAGGTCCGCCGCTTCGCCCTCGCCGTCGAGGGCGTGCCGGACCTGCGGGTCGAGGTGCTGGGCGCGCCGGACGGCCGCCTCGCGGTCGGCCCGGACGCCACGCAGGAATTCCGGGCCCTCGCCTTCGCGCCGGCCGGCGCCGGCCGCGACAAGTCCACCCCCCTCACCCTGCGCGTCACCGATCTCGACTCGGGCGAGACCGCCACCGCGCAGGATCACTTCAAGGCCCCCTGACCATGGCGAGCACGATGTCCCCCCCCGGCGCGCCCCTCACCGGCCGCCGCGTCCTGATGATCGGCCTCCTCTTCTTCGGGACGGTCGCCGCCGCGAACGCGTTCCTGGTCACGTCGGCCCTGCGCACCTGGTCGGGCCTCGACGAGAAGTCGCCCTACCATGCCGGGCAGGTCTACAACGCGGAGATCCGCCTCGCCCGCGCCCAGGCCGAGCGCGGCTGGCACTTCGCCGCCGAGGTCGCGCGCGCCGGGGCGGGGGTCGCCGTCACGGCCCGCCTGAGCGACCGCGCCGAGGCGCCGCTCCCGGGGCTGCGGGTCGAGGCGCGGCTCGAGCGCCCGACCGACAAGCGCCAGGACGTCGTGCTCCCCCTCTCCGAGGCGCGGCCCGGCACCTATGCGGGGCGGGCCGAGGCGGTGCCGCCCGGCCAGTGGGACCTCGTGGTCGACGCCGCCGACGCGACCGGCCGGGTCTTCCGCCGCCGCAGCCGCCTCGTCCTCGACTGAGTGGGAGACACCGCATGTGCTGCACCGATGCGGCGCTCGCCTACGTGGAGGCGCACGCCGCCTGGAGCGCGGCGAACACCCGGTCCTCGCTGCCGCGGGACTACGCGGCCTTCCTGGCCGAGGAGCCGGACGGGGCAAGCCGCGCCGTCTTCGCGGTCGAGGGCGTGCGCTGCGCGGCCTGCCTCGGCACGATCGAGGGCGGGATCGGCCTGCTCCCGGGCGTCCGGGCCGCGCGCCTGAACGTCACCGACCGGCGCCTCTCGGTGACCTGGGCGCCCGGCGCGCCGGCCGAGATCGGGGAGGTGCTCGCCGCGCTCACCCGCCTGGGCTATCGCGGCCACCCGTTCGACCCGCACCGGCGCGGCGACGCGGTGGCGGCGCGCGAGACCGAGCGGCTGATCCGCGCCCTCGCGGTGGCGGGTTTCGCGTCCATGAACGTGATGCTGCTGGCGGTCTCGGTCTGGGCCGGCAACGTCTCCGACATGACGCCCGAGAACCGCGACCTCTTCCACTGGATCCAGGCGCTGGTGGCGCTGCCGGCGGCGGCCTATGCGGGGCGGCCCTTCTACGAGGGCGCGCTGCGCGGCCTGCGCGCCGGCCGCATCACGATGGACTTCCCGATCACCCTCGGGGTCGTGCTGACCCTCGCGATGTCGGTGGTCGAGACGGCGATGAGCGCGCCGCACGCCTATTTCGACGGCGCCATCATGCTGCTGTTCTTCCTCCTGATCGGGCGGGTGCTCGATCAGGTGATGCGCCGCCGCACCCTGGCGCTCGCCGAGAACCTCGCGGCGTTGCGCGCCGAGACGGCCGCCCGGGTCGGGGCGGATGGGGCGGTGCGCGACGTGCCGGTGGCCGATCTCTCCCCCGGCGACACGGTGCTGGTGCGGCCCGGCGAGCGGGTGCCCGTCGACGGCGTCGTGGCGCAGGGCCGGTCGGAACTCGACCGCAGCCTCGTCACGGGCGAGACCGCTCCGGTGACGGCCGGGCCGGGGGACATGGTCCATGCCGGCTCCCTCAACGCCAGCGGGGCGCTCACCGTGCGGGTCACGGCCGCGACGCGGGGCACCCTGCTCGACCAGGTCGAGGCGCTGATGCGCCGGGCGCTGGAGGCGAAGTCCCGCGCCCTGGTCCTCGCCGACCGGGCGACGCGCCTCTACATGCCGGTGGTCCACGCGGCCGCGCTCCTCACCCTCGCGGGCTGGCTGGCCGCGGGGGCCGGGTTCCACGCGGCCCTCCTCACCGCCGTGGCGGTGCTGATCGTCACCTGCCCCTGCGCCCTCGGCCTCGCCATCCCGGCCGTGCAGGTCGTCGCCGCCGGGGCGCTGTTCCGCGAGGGCGTCCTCCTCAACAGCGGCGAGGCGCTGGAGCGCTTCGCGGCGATCGACACGGTCGCCTTCGACAAGACCGGCACCCTGACCCTGCCGGAGCCGGTCCTGGCCGGGCGCTACGAGTCCGAGGCCCTGGCCCTCGCCGCGCGGCTCGCCCTGTCGAGCCGGCACCCGATGGCGGCCGCCCTGGCGACGGCGGTGCCGGAGGCCCGGGCGCTGCCCGATGCCGAGGAGGCCGCCGGGCTCGGCGTGCGGGCCGTGGTCGAGGGGCGCCTCGTGCGGCTCGGCGCGCCGCGCTTCTGCGAGGCGGAGGCCGAGGCGGAGCGGGCCCTCGCGCAGGATCCCGGCTCTTCGGCGATCTGCCTCAAGGACGGCGACGCTCCGCCGGTCGTGTTCCGGGTGCGCCAAGCCCTGCGCCCCGACGCGGAGCGGGTGCTCGGCAGCCTGCGGGCGGAGGGGTACCGGGTGCTGATCCTCTCTGGCGACCGGCCGGAGGCGGTGGCCGCCGCGGCCGGCGCCCTCGGCGTCGCCGAGTGGGAGGGCGGGCTCGCGCCGCAGGACAAGATCCGCCGCATCGAGGCCCTCGGCGCGCAGGGCCGCCGGGTGCTGATGGTCGGCGACGGGCTCAACGACGCGCCCGCCCTCGCGGCCGCCCACGCCTCGCTCTCCCCGGTCACCGCGGCGCATGTCAGCCAGGCGGCGGCCGACGCGCTCTTCCTCGGCCGCGACCTCGCGCCGGTCCTGGCGGTGCTGCGGATCGGCCGGGCGGCGCGGCGGCTCATGCTGGAGAACCTGTGGGTCTCGGCCGCCTACAACGTCGCGGCGATCCCGCTCGCCGCCGCGGGCCTGCTCACGCCGCTCATCGCCGCCCTCGCCATGTCCGGCTCGTCCGTCATCGTCACGCTCAACGCCCTGCGGGCGCGCCGGACGCCCCGCCGGCCGGAGATTGCTCAGCCATGAACGTGCTCATCCTGATGATCCCGATCGCCCTCTTCCTCGGCGGGATGGGCCTCTGCGCCTTCCTGTGGGCGCTGCGCTCGGGCCAGTACGAGGACATCGACGGCGCCGAGTACCGCGTGCTGGCGGACGATTGAGGCTCCCCGCGGGAGCCGGGCCGGCGCCCCGCCTCAGGCCGCGCGGGCGACGGCGCCCGCCTGCGCCACCGGGCGGAAGGCGGCGAGGAGCGCCGCGTCGAGCTTCGGCCCCATCCGCTCCATCACCGCCCAGGCCTCCTCGGCCGCCATCGGGGCACGGTAGGGCCGCCGCTCGGTCAGCGCCGAGAAGATGTCGCAGATCGTCACGAGGCGCACGAGGTCGCCGATCGCGCGGCCCGACAGGCCGTCCGGGTAGCCCGACCCGTCCAGCATCTCGTGGTGGTGGCGCACCACGTCGAGGGTCTCCGCGTCGAAGCCCGGCTGGCGGGCCAGGAGCTGCGCCCCGATCACCGGATGGGTGCGCATCACCGCCATCTCCTCCTCCGTGAGGCTGCTCGGCTTGTCCAGGATGGCGTGGGGGATGCGCGCCTTGCCGACGTCGTGCAGCAGGGCGGCCCGCACGAGGCGCATCTGGTCCTGGTGCCGGAAGCCGAGCCGCCCCGCCAGGGCCGCCGCGTAGCCGGCCACCCCCAGCGAGTGCTGGTAGACGCTGATCGCGTGGGCCTGGATCACGTCGAGCCACGCCCGGATCCCGGCCTCGCTCATCGCGTCGAGCACGATCTCGGTGCCGAGGTCGATGTCCTCGCGGCTGATCGCCCCGCCCGCGGTGGCGGCGTGAAACGCCTGGGTGACGAGCGTGCTCGCCTCGGCGGCGCGGATGCGGGTCTGCCAGAGCGGCTCCCGCGCCCGCGCGGCGGCCTCGCCGGCGATCGCGTCCGCGATCTCGCGCGCGATCACGTGCGAGGGTGCATGCGCGTTGAGGACCGTTGCCGCCCCGCGCGCCCGCGCGAGCGCGGCGGCCGGCGCGTCGCGGGCGAGGCCGAGGCAGGGGACACCCCGGGCGCGCAGGCCGCTGATCGAGCGCCGCAGGCCGGTGCCGAGCGCGACCTCGGCCGGACCCAGATCGAGCACCACGGCGGCGTGCGGACCGGGCGGCGGCGGATCCTCCGGCCGCATGGCGATGCAGGGCATCAGGCGGGCGAGTTCGTGCGCGAGCCCGAGAGCCGGCGCGGAACCGTCCGCGATCAACAGGATGGAGCCATCCGGCATGTCGTGCCCCGCACTGGCCTCTCCGACGCAGGAGCGGCTCCTCCGTCCCTCGGACCGGCTTCGAGGTATCGGATGGCTCGGTTAAGCTTCCCCTACGCCAGCGCAGATCCGCCGCGCAACCAGCAGTTCCGCAAGGTGGAGACATGCCACAGGAGCGCATCTCCCACCACACGCAAACTGTCGCCGCGGGCGCGAGGCCGGCCATCACCCTGCTCTACGCTGCGCGCGCCTGCCTGATCGCGACGCGGCCCGGCGTCACCATGCGTCAGCTGCGGGAAGGAAGGTGTTCGCGCCGGACCACGCGTCGTCGGCGCTTCCCCTCGACCGGGATCAACCAGGCGTCGTCCCGATCTGCGGGGCCGAGAGGGGCTCGCGCGCGGCGGATGATGGCCGTCCGCGCGAGGGTTACGGGTCGAACCGGAGCCGGGGACGGCTCAGTACTTGCCTCAGGAGGTAATTGCCTCAGTACTTGCGGATGAGGCTGACGAGGCGGCCCTGGATGCGGACCCGGTCGGGCCCAAGGACCCGGGTCTCGTAGGCCGGGTTGGCGGCTTCGAGGGCGATCGACGAGCCGCGGCGGCGCAGGCGCTTGAGGGTCGCCTCCTCGTCGTCGATCAGCGCTACCACGATGTCGCCCGTATTGGCGGTGTCCTGGCGGCGGATCACCACCAAGTCCCCGTCCAGGATGCCGGCCTCGATCATCGAGTCGCCGCGCACCTCCAGGGCGTAGTGCTCGCCGCCGGCGAGGAAGTCCGGCGACATCGCGACGCTGCGGCTCTGGCTCTGGATGGCCGAGATCGGCGTGCCGGCGGCGATCCGGCCCATGACCGGGATGCTGACCGCGTGCCCGGATTCGTCGGAGACCAGGGCGGTCGGCAGCGGGGCGGGCTTGACCGGGGCCGAGGAGCGCCCCCCCTCGACGACGCTCGGCGTGAAGCGCACCACCTCCGCGGGGCCGCTCGCCACCGCCTCGGGGATGCGGATGACCTCGATCGCGCGGGCCCGGTTCGGCAGCCGGCGGAGGAAGCCGCGCTCCTCCAGGGCCGTGATGAGACGGTGGATGCCGGACTTGGACTTGAGGTCGAGGGCGTCCTTCATCTCGTCGAAGGAGGGCGGGACGCCGGTCTCGCGCATCCGCTGCTGGATGAAGCGGAGCAGGTCCAACTGCTTACGGGTGAGCATGGGTCACTCTCATCGCCTGCGCCGACGCGCGACATGGTACAAATCGCGAACAGGTTAAGCGTTCTTCAAGTGTTCCGCAAGCCGTTGCGGCGCAGGTCGA
Source organism: Methylobacterium sp. 4-46 (assembly GCF_000019365.1). Lineage (GTDB taxonomy): Bacteria > Pseudomonadota > Alphaproteobacteria > Rhizobiales > Beijerinckiaceae > Methylobacterium. The sequence goes on from NC_010511.1 coordinate 7,394,481, forward strand.
CTTGCGTCGGGCCGGAGTCGGGCGGGCTCAGGATCCGGCGCCGTCCCGCGTCACCTGGGTCCGCGCCCGGAGGCGGGCCTCGGCGTCCTCGTCGTACGCGGCGGCCCTGGCGAGGATCTCGTCCGCGCGGTCCGCGCCTGCCGGGCCTCTCAGCCCCTGAAGGGTCCACTGCTCGCAGCGCAGCACCGTCAGGGCGTCGATGGCGGCCCAGAGCCGCTGCTCCACCTCGCCGGCCTCGAGACCGAGGCTGGCGAGCTCCGCCACCCGCGCGGCGAGGGCCGTCGACCGCAGCTCGATCTCGACGATCCGGCGGCTGATCTCGCGGAGAAGCGCGTCGACATCCATCGCGACGTCCCGCCCGTGCGGCTCCCGCGGGGGAGCCTAGCACGTGCCGCTGCGTCCGGTCACGCGACGGCGGCAGGCGTCATCCGGCGAGGTCGGCGCCGGCCTCCCCGTCGGGCGCCGCCTCGTCGGGCTCGTCGGACAGGGCGGCCTCCGCGGGGCGAACGCCCCGGTAGAATTCCCCGGCACGGACGGCCTCGCCGCCCGCGACCATGACGCTGAGATAGGTGTTGAGGGTCCCAGGCGCGACGTCCGGCAGCTGGCGGGCGATCTGCGCGCTGGTCAGGCCCTGCGGTCCGGCGCCCTCCAGCAGCGCCTTGAGGCGCCCCTTGGCCGAGTTCGCCCGCGGCCCGCGGCTGCCGCGCCCGACCGTCCTCGCCGCCTCGGCCGGCCGGCCGGCTCCCGCGAGCGGCAGGCCGGCGGTCCCCGCCAGTCCGGCGAGCGGCAGGTCGGTGTCGTCGACGATCGCCCGCAGCGCGTTCTCGGCGAGGCGGAGCTTCGCCAGCTCGCTGCCGATGCGCTCGTACTCGGCTTCCAGCGCGGCCCGCCGCTGGCTCACGTCGGCGAGCGCCTGCGCCAGGGTGTCGCTCTCAGACATCCTCTTCCCCTCGGTCCCGGCGGGCTGGTTCCACAGATCGACGGGCGGGTCAACGCGGTCCGGCCCTGCGCCGGGGCGCACAGGGAGAGCGCCGGACGGGGACGCCGCGACGGCCCGCACCGGTGCCCGGATCACTTGCGAGGGGCGCAGGCGCGGCACCGGGCTCGCCGCCGCCCGATCCGGGCGAGGCGCGGCCGGCCCTCACTCCGTGCGTCGCGCCGCGGCCGCCTCGTCCTTGCGGTGATCGGCGGTGCGCGACCGCTTCTTGGCCGTGACGGGAGCCTGGATCGGGGCTGAGCGGGTCAGCTGCTCCAGACTGATCCCGGCCGGGCCCGCGACGGCCGCCCTCACCAGCGCGGTCGCCGTCATCATCGCGACCCAGATCGCCGCGATCCTGAGTCCCGTTCCGTGTCCGCGCCGCATTCCCTGCCTCGTGCGTCATCCCCGACGAGCATGGCAACGCCGCGCCTCGCGAACGGTTCAGCCAGAAAGCCGAGGCGCACGGGGCGGGCCTCGCGGCACCGGGCGCGCGGGCCGCGGTGCCGAACCCGGGCTCCTCGTCCCGGGGACGCGGTGCGGGTGGCGGCCAACTTGCCGCATTGCGGGATCGCCGTCAGGCTTCGTGCGTTGAGTGGGCGACCTCCAACAGCACGGGGCGGTGCGGTGCAGGCGCTTCATGATCATGACCTCTCCGACCAGGGGCTCGCGGGCGCTCGGGCGCCGATCGAGAGCCTGACGGCCAAGCAGCGCGCGGCCTGGGCGAGCGCCGGCGAAGCCCTCCTCGCCGGCTGCCTGAGTCACCTCAGCGCCGAGGAGCGGGAGGCGTTCTGGATCGCCGTCCGGCTCTGCTACAATCGCCCCTACAACGCGCCGGACGCGGCGCCGCGCGCGCCCGTCCTGGTGCCGCCGCCCGAGGCCGGTGCGCCCCGGGCCGTGCCGGGGATTCCCCTGCCGGCGGCCTGATTGCGGCGTCGCGGCCGGCGCGGCCCCTCCGATGCGGGGTCTCGCCTGGGCCCTGCGCGGCGTCCATGGAGGCTGCGTCCTCCCGGTCCTGGCGCCCGTCCTCTACCGTGGCCGCGCGCGGGGCGGTGCGGACCCTCCGCTCCCGACGGCGGACGGGGTCCGGTGCCCGCTCGCGACCGGAGCGGCCGCGTTCCCCGAGGCGCGAGGCAGGTCTCCTCCCCGCGGCTGCTGACGCCGGTCCGGCCCGGCTGCGCGCCGGCGCGCTTGGCCCGCGCGTTCGGCCTCGCGGCGGTTCGCCCGCGCCGATCCGGCCGAACCCGAAGCAGAGCAGCGCTTGGCCGTGGGACCAACCGGCACTTGGCTCGCGGAGCGAGGAACCAACCCGGTATCGGCAGTCTTGCTGGTGCGGACCGACTGTACGGACCAAGTGCGGAGTGGAGCCCCAGACCCGGGCGGTGCGAAGATGAAACGGCGTCAGTTTCTGGCGACTTTGGGCGCCGCCTCTGTGAGCCGCCCCATGCTGGCGCGATCCCAGCCGGTGCTGCCGCGAATCGGCTTCCTGGGCGCGGCCACGCCGAATGGCTACGCGCGGCAGGTCGAGTCCCTGAAGCTCGGATTGCGGGAATTGGGGTACGAGGACGGCAGGGACGTCCTTCTCGATTTTCGGTGGGCGCTCGGCGATTACGCGCGGCTCGCCGCGCTTGCGCGCGAATTGGTCGATAGCCGGCCCAACGTCATCGTCACGCACGGCTACCCCGCGACGGCCGCGCTCAAGCAGGCCTCGCGCGACGTGCCGATCGTGGTGGCGACGACCAGCGACATCGCGATGACCGGTTTGGTGGACAGCCTCGCGCATCCCGGCGGCACCATCACCGGCTTGAGCTTCTTCGCGCCTCAGATCTCCGCGAAACGCCTGGAGATCCTCAAGGAGTGCATCCCCGGGCTGACCAGCCTCGCGACCGTGTTCAACGTCGCCAACCCCGTCGCCCAGCCCGATCTGCGGGCGCTCGGATCCACCGCCCGCTCCCTCGGCGTGGAACTCAGGCCCGTCGCAATCCAGTCCCCGCAGGAATTCGAGGCGGCCTTCGCCACGATCGCGAGCAGCCGCGTCGGTGCGGTGTCGCTGATCCACGACGCCTTGCTCACGGACAACGTGCGGACGTTGGCGAACCTCTGCCTGAAGCACAGGTTGGCGTCGATCGGAGAGGGGCCGTACGTGAAAGCCGGTGGCTTGGTCGGGTACGGTCCTGACTTCTACGACATGTTCCGGCGCTCGGCCTCCTACGTCGCGAAGATCCTGCGCGGCTCTCATCCGCGAGACCTGCCGATCGAGCAACCGATCAAGTTCGATTACGTCTTCAATCTGAGGACGGCCGATTACCTCGGCCTTGAGGTGCCTCCCTCCGCGCTCGCCCGGGCGAGCGAACTGGTCGAGTGAGCGTCGGGCGGGACGCCGCCGGCAGGCTGGCGGAGCGGGCCGGCGGTGCCGGGCGAGGATGCGGCCCGAGGCTGGTGCGGACGGCGGGACTCGAACCCGCACGGCCTTGCGGCCGCAAGATTTTAAGAACTGGGCAGGTGCCTAACAGAGCCTAACAGTTTGCTGGATCATATGGACGCAAACGGCTCATCGGGCTTGGCTTTCTTGTCGGGGAGCGTCACCAAGGGAAACACGGTCGAACACGCCTTAACGGCCGTTCTGGCATCCCCCGTGGTTACCCGTGGAGCGCATCTCGTGGCAACGAAAGTGCTCACCGTGCAGAGCGTGGAACGCTACAAGCCGAACCCGGAGCGGCGGCTTGAGATCCCGGACGCGACCCTCCCCGGGCTCTACCTGATCGTGCAGCCGAGCGGGAAGAAGTCGTGGGCGATCCGGTACCGGATCAACCGGCAGCCCCGGAAGTTCACGATCGGCCCCTACCCTCTCTTCGACCTCTCTGCCGCCCGCGAGCGGGCACGCCAGGCGCTGCAGATGGCGGCGCGGGGACTGGACCCCTACCGCGAGAAGAAGGCCGCAGAAGCGGCCGCGATTGAGGCCAAGGATCAGGTCTCTCGCGTCGTCGCCACCTACGTCGAGCGGCACCTGAAGGTGAAGGGCAAGCCGGGCTACGCCGAGCAGGCCGAGGGGCTGCTGCGCAATCACGTGCTGCCGCATTGGGGCCATCGCCGGATCGGCGACATCGGCCGAGCTGACGTCATCGCGCTCGTGGACGGTCTCACCGATCGCGGCATGACGACGGGGGCGAACCGCGTGTTCGCCACCACCCGCGCGCTGTTCAACTTCGCGCTCGGCCGCGACCTGATAACCTCGACGCCCTTCCTCGGCCTCAAGCCGCCGCTCCCCAACCCGAGCCGCGACAGGGTGCTAAGCGACGCCGAGGTGCGGTGGGCATGGCTGTGTGCGGAGCGCATCGGCTTCCCGTTCGGGCCCATGGTGCAGCTCCTGCTGCTTACCGGCACGCGCCGGAACGAGACCGGCGAGATGGTGTGGTCCGAGCTGGACGGCACGGTCTGGACCATCCCGGGTGCACGCACGAAGAACTCGCTGGAGCACGTCGTGCCGCTGCCGCCCGCGGCCATCGAGATCCTGGCGGCAGTGCCGCGCATCGCCGGCAGGCCGGGCTACGTCTTCACCCGGAACGGCTCGACCCCGGCCTCTGATCTGTCAGCCGGCAAGCGGCGCTTAGAAGCCGCCATGCTGACGGTTGCGCAGTCCGAGGCGGCACGGCGCGGAGAAGATCCGAAGGCCGTCACGATCCCGCGCTGGACGCTCCACGATCTGCGCCGCACCGCGGCCTCCGGCATGGCCCGGCTCGGCACCGATCCGCACGTGGTCGAGGCGGTGCTGAACCACCGCTCCGGCACGATCAGCGGCGTGGCCGCGGTCTACAACCGGTACGCCTACCTCAACGAGAAACGGGCGGCGCTTGAAACGTGGGGTAAGCATGTGACCAGCCTCGCAAATGACCACACAAGGGAGCAGCCATGATCGCAAATAGATGGTCGCTTCAGGAAGCTGCTGACTATATCAAACTGGTGACTGGCGCTTCGGATCCGATGAAACAGCTCGTGGAGGCGCTGAAAAACGCTGATCTAAAATCTTTCTACGATGCTGTAGGCGAAAAGAACAACCCTCAGCCGTTGCACGGTCAGGAGCCACCATACATCTTATCGAACCCAGATTATTGGCGTTTCTTGAAGATAGAAGATGCTCAATTGGGCTTATTGAGCATGATTAGGGGTTCAATTCCCGGATTTTTTTCTTTCGACACTAGTTACGGGATTATTGACTATTTTCACGGTGTGCATGTACGAAAATCTGACGTGACGCGGATCTGGAACAGCGCCACCACAAGATCATCCTCATTAGCACGCGCCGCCAAGCGAAATCCACTGCCCCGAGGTCCAAAGCCAGTCGTTATGGCAAGAGTTATGGAGGAAATGCGTAAGATTGACTCTAACAGCCTCCTCAAAATGAAAGAAACGGAGATGGAGGCGAATTTCAGAGCGTCGCGCGACACCTGTCGAAGAGCGAGAGCGTTTGTTTAGTCGGAATTTGTCGGTGAATGAAACTCCGACAAATAGCGACCATCGACAATTAGCGACATTTGATCGGATGCTTCAGCATTAGCGTGCTCTAACAAGGGTCCACGCGATGCCCCTTTCTGTTCCAAAGTCCAGCGACGACCTGCTGCCGGCTGCGCAGGTGCGCGCCCGCTACGGCGTCTCCGACATGACGATCTACCGGTGGTTGACCAACAAGCGTCTCAGCTTTCCCAAGCCAATCCGGATCAACGGCCGCCGGTACTGGCGTGTTGCCGAGCTTCAAGCGTTCGAGGTCTGGCAGGCCCGCAAGCAGGAGGCAGCTTGAGCGATGAGGAAGCCCGCGCATCGCGGTGCGACGGCGGATCTCTCGATTGCAGCTGTGGCGGCCTGTATCGCGACATGTGTGCCGACTGAAGCGTCCCGGCAATCCCTCCGGCTAGCACTCGACCGGGTGCTCGCCGGCACGTCGACGCGACCGGCGGTGCGGTTGGTGCCGACGATGGTCGAGGCGACCGAGGTCGCTGAGCTACGTCAGGCCGGGTTGGGCGACGCAGCCGCTGCGCTCTTGGCGGTCCCGGTGTTCGGTGTCCAGATGCTCGCGCAGCTGAACGACCGCACGCCCTTTGGAGTGCCGCCGAGCCACCCGTCCGTGCCAATCCTCGCCGACGACTTCGCCCGTTCCTCCGGATGCCGCGGCCCGCGCAGCTTCCACAAATATTCACCGCCCGAAGTCATCAAATCAGTACGAACAGTGATTTTAGCGTTCAGAACCCCGACGTAATAAATTTCATTTGAATAAGCCTTCCTGACTGGCGCACGCAGCGCATTCGCCTGTCTTGAATTTCTTTTCACTCTACAATTAATGAACGAATTGATGCTGACCCGGTCAACGTCATCAAGAATTCGGCACAAGGTACTCCGATTGTTCACACGATGCAGAGCGAAGGAGCAGTTCAGTGAACGCGTACGCGCGTCCAGAGAAGCCCGTTCCGTTCGTGCCGTTCACCGGGCTGCCCGACAACGCTGCCATGAGGCAGATCAAACTTACGAGCAATTGGGTTGTCTGGAAGTACATTTGGGATCAGAAACCGAACAAAACTGAAGGAAAGTGGGATAAACCTCCGATCAACGCGAGAACGGGCGGGAACGCTTCAAGCTCAGACCCCGAGACTTGGAGCGATTATCGCACCGCTGAGAACAGAGCTCTGAGCGGCGGCTATGACGGGGTCGGTTTCGTCCTGCCTCCGGACGGCAGCATCAGCGGCATCGATCTCGACAAGTGCAGAGATCCCGAAACGGGCAAGATCGCCGCGTGGGCGCAGGTCGCAATTGATTTCGGCGAGACGTACTGCGAGATCTCGCCCTCGGGCAAAGGGCTCCGCTTCTTCGTCAAGGGCGCGGTCGAGGGCCGAAAAGTCGATGCGGCCCATGTTGAGATTTACAGCGAGGGTGGGCGCTACCTGACCGTTACGGGGCAGCACCTCCCTGGCACGCCAGCCGAGATCCGCGAAGCACCACGGACGATCGCGTACCTTCAGGAGCGCGCAGACGAGATCAAGGCCGCGCAGCGGGAGGCACTCGATCGAGCTCGGCAACTGACCGAGAAGAAGGCCGGGAAGGCCACGGATAAGGCTCGGGACGGCAATCGGCGAGCCACGGGCAACAACCCCTTCCTCGACTACGCCGCGGCTACCCGCAAGCGCGGAAGCGCCTTCTTCCGGACCATCAATGAGCTGGCACTCGAGAACCTCGACTGTTGGGTTCCGACCCTGTTCCCGACCGCGAAGTGGCAGCCTGGGACGGAAGCGTATCGCGTGACGTCGGCAGACCTCGGGCGCGATCTGGAAGAGGACCTGTCGATCGCCGCGAATGGGATCACGGACTTCGGCGTTCATGACCTCGGCGACCCGCAGGACGGCAAGCGAACGGCGATCGACATCGTGCTGGAGCACGGCAGTGCGGCCGACGCGGTCGCGGCAGCCCTGTGGCTGTGCGAACAACTCGCCGTCGATCCGGCCGAGATTGGCTGGAAGGGCCACCAGGGCGAGGCCGACCGGCGCACCGGGCCGAGGGGTGACCCTCCCGCACCTCCCGTGCTGCACTGGCACCGGGACGCCGCCACGGCCGCACCCCGCGAGTGGCTGGTGCGCGACCTGATCCCGGTTGCCGGCAAGGGGCTGTTGTCGGGGCAGTGGGGCACCGGCAAGTCCTTCATCGGCCTGGACCTCGCCGGCAGCGTGATGACCGGCGAGCCCTTCGCCGGCCGCAAGGTGCTCCGGCGCGGCGGCGTGCTGTTCCTCGCGCCCGAAGGTGCCTCCGAGCTCCCGATCCGCCTCAAGGGCCTCGTGCAGGCACGGTTGGCAGGGGCCGCCGAAAGCGGCATTGACCCGACAGACCTGCCGTTCTGCTGGGTCGAGGAGTGCCCACGGCTCTCCGAGACGGAGGCGGTGGAGCGGCTGAAGGCGGTGATCGACACCGCGGTCTCCCAGCTTCGCGAGCGCTACGACCTGCCGCTCGCGCTCATCGTCCTCGACACGGTGGCGGCCGGCGCCGGGTTCGACGACGAGAACAGCGCGGCCGAGACGCAGCGGGTGATGAACGCCCTGGAAGCCCTCAGCCGGCACGCTGGCGCCTTCGTGCTCGGCATCGACCACTTCGGCAAGGCCACCGAGACCGGCACGCGCGGCAGTTCCGCCAAGGAAGCCGCGGCCGACACGGTGCTGGCGGCCCTCGGCAACCGCGACGAGGCCGGCACCGTCTCGAACCTCCGGCTCGCCGTCCGGAAGATCCGCGGTGCCCCAACCGGGGCCGAGACGCCCTACACGCTGGAGGTGGTCGGCATCGGCGAGGATAGCGAGGGCGAGCCGGTCACGACCTGCGCCGTCCGGTGGACGATCAATCGGATCAGCAGGCAAGCCACGGTCGGCTCCCGGGAGCGGTGGCCGAACTCGCTGAAGGTTCTCCGGGAAGCACTGACCACAGCGCTGGAGGAGCACGGGAAGCGGGCATGGCCGTTCGGAGCCAATAGCCCCGAGCACCGAGCGGTGCCGATCGCCGCGGTCAGGAAGGAGTTCCTCGCCAAGTACCCTGTGGACGGCGACGACGCGGCCAAGCGCGCAGATGCGAAACGGAAAGCCTTCGACCGCGCCGTGAAGCTCGCACTGGAACGCGGACTCGTCGGCTCGATCGAGCTTGGCGGTTTAGACCATCTCTGGATCAAGCCACCGACAGCCTGAGAGTGGTCCTCGGTCGGACGGACGGGATGCCTCTAGGTATCCCGTCCAGTCCGTCCGGTTTTGGACGCGGATTTTCCGGACGTTCGTCCGGTTCGTCCAATTCGTCCGCCCATGGGCGGAGGTCACTCGCGAGGCTCCGGGACGGCAAGGAGTGGCGTGGCTCGCCCACGGATAGTACGACCTCGGGCGAGCCATTGATGCTCAGCCGAGCCGCCGAAAGGTGCTCCCCGAGACGATGCTCTCATGTCCGTTGTCAACGCAGCGGCCGAGCGCGACCACCCGCCCTGGCGGGCAGTGAGGCTGCGATGAGCGCGTTCGGGCGGGTGCTCGAAGCCGAACGGGCCGGCCTGAAGCGAACCGACACGGACGTTTACGGCGTCCTCGTCGAGTGCGCGGGCAGCGCCAGCCGCAGCGTGAGGCTGAAGACTCGCAGTGCTTCTCTCTCCGCAACCAGCTAATATCTCGGGTGGAGAGCGGTGCAACGGCGCTGAATATGTGACGTCCACTACAATGATCGAGGCAGCCATGAGCAATTTTCGCAATAGGATCCGGCGGCTTGAGGACGCTCGCCCGACCGTATCGCCCGGGAAGTACCTCACTTTCACGATCGAGGGTCCCTGCAACCTGCCCGAAGGAGCTGCTGTCGAGTTCCTGCGCCGGTGCGGCCACCTCATACTCGACGATGATGTGGTATTCGTTTGCGTGATCCGCGGCATGAATAACGACGGCGTCTTCGACTTGCCGCTCAGGGACATTACAGGCCACCTCGTGACGGAGGAGTTCCGGGAGACCGCGCCACCTGCACCCATCCTCGACCGAGTGCCGACGCGCCTCCGGTTCACGTTCAAGATCGGCGCCTGAAGTGATCCCCGTAATCTACTTGCAGGCTAGTTGTAGAAAACTACTGCGCGCCAGGAACAAGTCGGAACCATCTCCTGTTATTCCCCTGTAGTTTCTGGAGTGTCAGGGTGTCTAAGCCAGGAACATTTACGAAGGGCAAAAGCGGCAACCCGGCAGGTCGCCCGAAGGGCGCTCGCCACAAAACAACCTTGGCGATGGAAGCCCTGTTAGCCGGCGAGGCCGAAGGGCTGACCCGCAGGGCCGTGGAGCTGGCTCACGGAGGCGACACGGTCGCGCTGCGCCTGTGCCTGGATCGCCTGTTGCCGGTCCGCAAGGACCGCCCGGTGTCCTTCGCGCTCCCGCCAATCGAGGGCGGCGGCGAACTGACCAGGGCAACCGCGGCGCTCATTGAGGCGGTGGCGCGTGGCGATCTTACGCCTTCGGAAGCCGCGGAATTCGGCAAGCTCATCGAGCTGCACGTGAAGGCGATGGAGACCTACGATTTTGCGGCTCGCCTTGAGGCCCTAGAGGCGGGCATGGCGCGGACAGTCACCCGCAGATGAGAGAGCCGTATTGCTGCCCACACGCGACCGTCTCGGCGCGAGAGTTAAGATGCCCTCAATGCGGTGCCGACGTCGGTCCCTCCGACATGTTGTAGTCGTCCAGGGAGGGGGTCGCGGGGCGCTCGCCGTTCTCGACCGCACGGAGCCTGAGACTGAGCTTCTCACGGAGTTGGAAGTGCCCACCCTCCCGTAAGAGATCCACAATCTCGCGAATCGTGTCTGGAGGCAATGTCGCGAGAAGGTGAACCAGCTTCGTATCGGCCTCCTCCCGCCTACGCAGGTTCTCCTTCCACTGTCGAGATTGGGCGTCGCGTTTCTCGGCCGAGATGCGGGCGCTTCGCTCACGCCCCTTCTTCCGAGCCGTCTCACGCTTCAGCTCCTCCGGGCTGAGCGCCGCGACGCGGGCCGCTTCCTTCTCCGCCTTAGCCTGGTCCCGGGCAGCCTTGCGGGCCTCCGCCACCATCGCGTCGACCGCAGCCGGCCTGAGGCGTTCACCCGCCACTAGGCGCTTCACGACCTTCTGGCGGAGCGGCTCGGGCGTGCTCGGCGCGGCCAGCTTGCAGATGGTGGTGGCAGGCGAAACCGAAATGATTTCGCGTTTGTCGTCCTCGGCGAACACCCGTGCCGCCTGCATGAAGTTCTCCGCATGCCGGAGCGACATGCCCATCTCGGCCTCAACCCATTGTGTAAACAGGCCGTGGTCTAAGCCATCTTTGACCGACAGCAGCCCGTGGCCGGTTTCAACGACGTAGAGCCCAGTCCGCCTGCGATACGCCTTCACGACGTCTTTCGCCTGCTTCTGCATCAGCGGGGACATCGCCGAGTAGTCGAAGGGCAGCGGCTCGGGGAGCTGATTCCCGTTCAATGCCGACGACAAATCCATCTCACGCCTCCACCTTCCTGAGCTTTACACCCGGCTCACCGCCGTCGAGGAACACGATTGCGGTGCGCTCGAACGCGGTCTTATGCTGAGTGGCGAAGTCGAGGAAGTCAGAGCCTCCGCGCTCCCCTTCCGCCGTCGCCACCAAATAGTGGAGACGCCTTGCAACAGCGTAGCGGCCGTGCAGTTCACGCGGGAGCATACAGTTGGACAGCGCACTGTGCGCAGTGCTGCTCTTCGGAAGAATGGCTCTTGCTTTCCTCGGCATCGATTTTATCACGCCACGAAGGTCAACGTGCCGAACCGAGATGCAAGGAAACCACTATTTCTGCGGTAGTCAAGAGTTTGCGCACGGTCCCGCGGCAATTTGCGTAGAGGGTGCTACAAAAGCTCGGCCGCTATGCAATGCCGACATGTCAATACTCCTTGGTGAATACCGCCGACGCTTGTCTTGCGCTTGAGGTGCGCCTCGGCACGGTCGAGGTCGAGGTTCGGCACAGAACGGCGGCGCTCCCGACACCACCAGCCACCCGCAGAACCCGCAGGGTTCGACCACCAACTGAACCGTCCCGGGTTTCCCGGAGGCCGTTTTGTTTGAGTCAGGCGGCCAGGGCTGGCTCCTGCGCCTGAGCATAGTAGCGCGCTTCGGCCTCGGCGGGAGGCAGGTTGCCGATCGGCTCCAACAGCCGGCGGTGATTGAACCAGTTGACCCATTCGAGGGTGGCGAACTCCACCGCCTCGACGCTGCGCCAGGGACCGCGCCGGTGGATCACCTCGGCCTTGAACAGGCCGTTGATCGTCTCGGCGAGGGCATTGTCGTAGCTGTCGCCGACACGGCCGACTGAAGGCTGCACGCCGGCCTCCGCCAGCCGGTCCGTGTACCGCAGAGCAAGGTATTGCTTGGGTTCAAGCGGTCGTCGCAACACCATCTTGCACGGCAGCCAGCACAGCGTCGAGCGCCTCTGCCGGCGTCTTCCAGTTCAGCGTCTTGCGCGGTCTGCTGTTGAGGGCTGCGGCCACAGCAGCAAGATCGTTCGCGCTGTGGGCGCTCAGATCCGTTCCTTTCGGGAAGTACTGTCGCAGTAACCCGTTCGTATTCTCGTTCGTCCCCCGCTGCCAGGGTGAGCGTGGATCGCAGAAGTAGACCTGCAGACCCGCGTCGATCCGCAAGCGCGCGTGCTCGGCCATCTCGGTACCCTGGTCCCAGGTCAACGAGCGCCGCAGCTGCTCGGGCAAGCGCGCGATCGTGCCGGCGATCGCCTCGCGCACCGCCTGGGCCCCGTGCCCCGCCAGCGCCGGGCCGTTCTTCGCACGCGGTGTCACCCCATGGCCGTCCATCGGCGGAAGATGCAGCAGCATCGTAAAGCGCGTCGTGCGCTCGACCAGGGTCCCGATCGCCGAACTCTTCAGACCCAGGATCAGATCTCCTTCCCAGTGCCCCGGCACCGCGCGGTCCTCCACCTCGGGCGGACGCTCGCTGATGAGCACCTCGGGGGTGACGAACGACCTGCCTCGGCCCAGGCTGCGGGCCCGCGGCACACGCAAAGCCCGTCCTGTGCGAAGACACGCGGTCAGCTCACGCTTCAGCGCGCCCCGGCCCTGGATGTAGAGCGCCTGATAGATCGCCTCGTGACTGATGCGCATCGTCGTATCGCCCGGAAAGTCGAGCCGTAGGCGCTCGGCGATCTGCTGCGGACTCCAGGATCGACCCCATCGCCGGCTCTGGCGTCGCCCGTGCCGCCGTCCCTTCCAGGCAACGCTAGGGCCAGGCAGAGCGCTCCCGCCCGGTGTCGCGACAGTTCCGGCGAGCCGCTCCTGCACGTACGTCCGCAGCGCTGCGTTCCCCGCCAGTTTTGCTGGCTTGGGCCGGCGTGCCGCGCGTTCAGCGTGCCACTGCGCGGTCGTGGCGCGATAGTCCAGGCCGCCACTGCGGGTCGCCGCATTGCGGCGCAATTCCCGCGAGATGGTCGACGCCGCCCGTCCCAGACGCCGAGCGACGTCCCGGACCCCGTGACCTTGCGCTTGTAGGATCGCGATCTCCTCCCGCTCAGCCAACGACAGGTAGCGCGCAGAAGGCGACTTGGATGATGGTGACAGGTGGGAAGGTGCCATTCCGCCTGCTGTCCGGAACCACCGCGAGCCGACCGGTGGCGAGATCCCGAGCTTCATCGCTGCGACCTCGCTGGAGAGACCCTGCGCGAGGAACGCCCAGAACCCCCGCCGCGTCTCGCGCAGACCGACCCCGGGACGACCCGGTGACCGCAGCTTCTCGCGAAGTGCCCGATCCGAACGCCGCCGACCTGCCATCACAACCGCCCTCCGCCAAGCCGTTGCGACGACCACTTGAATCCACCGTGGTGCGGACCGTCTGTCCTCGCACCACCCCCGCCAAGCCCATCGTCCGCATCAGCCGCGCCACCGTGCAGCGGGCGGCCACGATCCCTTCTCGGGCGAGTTGCCGCCAGACCTTCCGGACGCCGTAGACGCCGAAGTTCTCCTCGTGAACGCGCCGGATCTCGCCCATCACCGCCGCATCGGTCTTGGCCCGCGCCGGCAGCCGGCCTGGGTCGGCGCGCCGGGCGACATGGACGTGGTAGGTGGAAGGGGCGATCGGCAGCACCCTGCAGATCGGCTCGACCCCGTAGGCATCCCGATGGTCGTCGATGAACGCGATCATGTCCGCGACCGGCGGTCGAGCTCCGCCATGGCGAAATAGGCCGACGCCTTCCTCAGGATCTCGTTGGCTTGGCGCAACTCGCGGTTTTCCCGCTCCAGTGCCTTGATCCTCTCGCCCTCATCCGTGGTCGGCCCAGCGCGCAGGCCCTGATCCCGTTCGGACTGGCGCACCCAGTTGCTAAGGGTCTCGCCCGAGCAGCCGATCTTGGCGGCGATCGACTGGATCGCGGCCCATTGCGAGCCGTGCTCGCCCTGGTGCTCCCGCACCATCCGGACCGCCCGCTCGCGGACCTCAGGCGAGAAGGGGGGTGTATGCTTCCTCATGGCTCCATCCTCTCAAGAGTTGGAGCCTCCGGGAAACCCGGGGCGGTTCATCGAGCCCAAGGGCTCGGGCCATGCCCGAGACCGAGGCGCCGCCCTGGGCCAGGCGCTTGAGCTCAGCGTGTCGCGCCTGACGCGGCGCATGTGTCGCCCGCTTCCTGATCTCGCTCGCCGTCAGCGTACGCGCGGCCCTGCTTCTGGTCTGCGCCGCCTCAACCTCCTGATCGAGGAGCGCGCGACCGGCCGCGCGAATGACGGCGTGATGATCGACCGCGATCGCCCGCAGGGCCGCGCTGAGGTTGCGCAGCAGGTGGAAGCGATCGAGGACCTGGCGGGCTTGCGGGGCGCCACCTCGCGTGCCCTCGGCGAACACCTCGGCGCGGTCACGAGCGACGACGGCGACGCCGGGATGAGCACGCAGCCAAGCCGCGACGCTCTCGACGGCGCGCTCGGGCAGAAGATCGAGAACGGTGTGCCGCTCCAGGTCGACGAACACGGTGCCGAAGCTGCGGCCGCGCCGCCACGCCCACTCATCGACGCCGGCCACGCGCGGTTCGGGATGGGTCGGCAAGGCTCCGGTACGAACGAGGCGCAGGAGCGTGTCGGCACTCACGGGCATGGCCAGACGCTGTGCCAGCCGGGCTGCCGGCTCGCCACCGAGTGCGAGACCGAGGTGGCGCTGGAGGTCGTGCAGGCGCACCGAGCGGCGGGCGTGTTTCTGGACGACATCCGCACTTTGCTCGCTGAAGGTACGCTGTGGGCAGGCCGGGTTGGTGCAGCGGAAGCGTCGCACTCTGAGGCGTAGGGAGACCGGCCGGCCTTGCCAGGGCAGATCAGCTGAGGTGCGTTGGTAGGAGCCGTGCGGACGGCACTCGTGCCCTCGACAGCCAGGGCAGCACGTCGGCCTCGGGCGCAACCTGACGTGGATCACGAGGCGATCGGGTGTGGGTTCGATGCCGACCACGCTGAGCCGGGGCGGCACGAGGGGCAGAAGGCGGCGGGGCATCGCGCTCTCCGAGGCGAGCCCCGGAGATATGAAGCCCCCACCGGCGACCGCCCCCGCGCCACACGAAGTGCGGAAGAACCAAGGTTCGAAGCCCGTTGACAAAGGGGAACAAGCGTACGGCTTCTATACTTGCGGCGGCCATGATAGCGTCTATTGTTCCGGGCTGCAGCGCAGAGACGGAGTGAAATTTCTCAAGCTATCCAGTCATAGGCCGAAATAACCCACTTCCACCAGGGCAAAAACAGAGCCTGTGCAAATGGAGTTATTAAAGATGTACAACCACATGAAGACAATAAAATCCTTGCTTCGCCATATCGTTCTTCGAACGTTTTTATAAGATTTACGTGCGAAACTACTCCTGAGGAAGGGCATCAGAGCTAATCATCTCCATCTTCAGAACCCAGAAGATGTGTTTTCGGAAATATATAAATCCGGTCTTTGGATGGAGAAGGGTGGACAGGATAGTTTATCCGGCTTGGGATCATCATCTGATACTACAATATTACTAAAATCAGAGCTCTCATCTGTTTTGAGTGAAATTGGCTGCAGCAGACTCATTGATGTTGGATGCGGTGATTTTAATTGGATGAAAGAAGTTAGAGGGGATTGGCACTATATAGGGATCGATGTCGCAAAAGCTGTCATAGAAAGAAATAACGAACTTTACAGGAACGAGAATAGAACGTTTGAATTTGTCAATGCTGTTGTGGGCCCAATACCCAAAGGCGATGTAGTTTTGTGTAGGGAAGTTCTTTTTCACCTCTCGTTTGACATGGCAATTTCATTAATAAAAAATGTTGCCTCTTCTGGAGCTAAATTTCTATTAGCGACATCGGATTCGTCAGTATGGTTTAATTCAGATATAAGGACAGGGGATTACAGGCGGTTAAACCTTATGAAATCTCCGTTCAGATTCCCAAAGCCAATTAGAGAGATAGACGAAAGCAAGGTGTGTGAGGGGAGAGTGCTTGGACTATGGCCGATGGAACAAGTGCAACAGCTGATATTGAAATAAAACTAACTGCTAACCTCTAATATAGGCCAGGCTTGTTGGGGTGGAGTTGGAGCGGCGATCAGTCAGCTTGGACCTGCAGTACGCCAAGGACTGACACCTGAGATGCGACCTCGCCATCCTGCTCCAGTCCGCGCCCGCCGTCCTCAGACAAAGAGGAAGCCGGTGAGCGGCCGACTTTTACCAGAAGTGCCTGCCGCAAATGCGAACGGGCCCCGTTCACGGCCCCTTAGCCATACCCACCCAGCGTGCCGCCTCCGCCTCGGAGCCGGCCCATGATCCTGAATGCCCTCGCCCTCAAGCTGAAGCGCCCAGCCGGCGGAGATTTCCGGGGCCGGCACTTCGAGGCCACCCTGATCGTGCAGGCCGTGTCCTGGTACTTGCGCTACGCCCTGAGCTACCGCGACATCGAGGAGATGCTCCTGGAGCGCGGGATGGTGGTCGATCACTCCACCATCAACCGCTGGGTGCTGTCCTACGCGCCGACCATCGAGCGCCGCCTGCGCCGGTTCCGCAAACCGCACTGCGGCTCCGTGCGCGTGGATGAGACCTACATCCGGGTCC
This sequence comes from Methylobacterium sp. 4-46, assembly GCF_000019365.1. Taxonomy (GTDB): domain Bacteria; phylum Pseudomonadota; class Alphaproteobacteria; order Rhizobiales; family Beijerinckiaceae; genus Methylobacterium. The sequence continues at coordinate 7,411,025 of NC_010511.1, forward strand.
GGGGTCAGTGGCGCTACCTGTACCGCGCCATCGACAAGCATGGCGAGGCGGTCGACTTCCGGCTCACCGCCAACCGCGATCTGGATGCGGCCAAGCGCTTCTTCCGCAAGATGCTGCAGGATCAGCCGCTGCTCGCCCCGGACCGGATCGGCACCGATGGCGCGGGCCCGTACCCGCCGGCGATCGCCGAGAGCCGCAAGGAGGGTCTGCTGCCACGCACGCCCATCCACCACGTCACCAAGCACCTGCAGCAGGGGATCGAGAGCGACCACTTCCGGGTGAAGCGCCCCATGCCGCGGGTCGGCGGCTTCCAGTCCTTCACCACGGCCCGGCGCACGATCCGGGGCTTCGAGGCCATGCTGTGGCTGCGCAAGGGCTTCGGGTTCTCGGGCGCGTGGACCGTGCGCGAACAGAACCAACTGCTCGCCTGTTGCTTTGGACTTCCCGTCGCGAACAAAGCGTGAAAGCCGGGGCGGGCATCCCCTTCTGCGGCTTGAACCCGAGTTTGCGACAGGCCCCACGCGCGGCCCCGCGGAACACCAATGAGCTGGCCCTCAACCAGCACCCGCCGCGCTCAGCTCCTCACGGTGCCCGCTCCACCTGCCCGCGGATCTCGCCCTTCGGGTTCTCGGCCGTGTGAATGTTGAAGTAGAGCTTGCCCGCCAGCAGGTCCGCCGCCTTCGCCTCGTCCAGCGCCGCCGAGCCCTCGAACGGGCTCGTAGCAGCCGGAGCCGGGATCAGCACGCCCGCGTTCTGGCCCGGCGCAGCCGGGCCGTGGAAGTGAGCGGCCGTCACCGACCCTGTCAGGCCGCTGTAACTGCCTCTCCAGTTCAGCGTCTTCGTTTCCGGATCGTAGGTCGCGGTGACCTCCCCGCTGCCCTTGGTCTGGTTGGGCGGCACCTCGCTCGTCCCGTTCAGGGTGGCCCTGAAGGTCTGCTTCTCGCCCGCCGCGTCAGCCGAACCGGCGAGACCGAACGGCAGAGACAGAACCAGGGCGGCAACGCTGCGGCGAATGGTCGGGATCATGCTCGCCTCCTCAACAAGACGGTAAGCCTACCATTATCTCGGAAGGACGGGTCAGCCCTTGAGGCGCTTGTTGCACGCGGACCCGTAGCCGCCGCCCTTCTCGATCCAGGTCATGCCGGCGTTGCCGGCGCCGCCCGCGGCCTTGTTGGCGTTGTACTGGTCCACGCAGGTCTTCTGGCGCGCCTTGCCGGCCGGCTCGCTGGCGTACTTGGGCGAGATCGCGGTTGGGAACAGCGCCCCGGCGGGCGCGACAGCAGCTGGCTTCTGGGCGGGGGCCGCAGGCTTCTGGGCCGGCGCGGGGGTGGTCTTGCCAGCGGGAGCCGGGGCCGCCGGCCTCGTAGCCGGGGCGGCGCCCTGGGCGAAGGGGTTCTGCGTCGGCGTCGTGCGCCCTCCAGGATCCGTTGTCTGGGCCAGCACCGGGCTAGCGAGGAGGGCGATGAGCGGGAGGGTCAGGGTGATCAGGCGCATGCTTGCGGGCCTCGGTGAGCGCCGAAAGCCTAATCACGACCGGATGAACGACGGACGAAGAAGGCCCCGCCGCGGGGCGAGGCCTTCGCGATGTCGCTGTCTCTGTAGGCCGGGACGTTGCCCGGCCGCCTCGGGTTCTGCCTCCCAGCCCCGAAGTCATGAGGGCAGAGTAGGAGGCAACCTTGAACCCTCAGCTAAGGAGCGCGGTGAATGGCAGGGCAAGGAAGCTTGCCGAAGGCTTGCTAATCCCCTGCCTGCCCCATCCTTACGCGTCAGCCTTCTTCGGCCGTGCCCGGCCCCCCTTCGGCTCGGCCGGCGCGCTCACCTTGGCGTCAGCGGCAGCACGCTTCTCGGCCGCAGCCCTCTGACGGTTCTGTCCAAGCCCGATCTGCTTGGCGAGTTCGGACCGAGCAGCGGCGTAATTGGCGGCCACCATGGGGTAGTCCGGCGGCAAGCCCCACTTCTCCCGGTACTGCTGAGGCGTGAGTCCCCGCCCCGTCAGGTGGCGCTTGAGCGACTTGTAGGGCTTGCCGTCCTCTAGCGAGATGATGGCATCCGGCGTCACGCTCTTCCTGATCGGCACGGCCGGTGTGAGCTTCACCAGCTCCGGCTCGGCCGGCTTCCCGAGGCTGCCCAGGCTCTCGTAGACGCCCCGGATCAGGTTCGGCAGCTCGACTGCCGGGACGTTGTTGTGCGACACGAAGGCTGAGACGATGTCGCTGACCAGCTGAATATGGTCAGAGGCGGCTTGTTCACTCATCGAGAGTTCCTACGCGAGAAACGCGCGCAAGCTGAAGCTTTATGTTTGGCTTGTCAATTCATCTGACCGAGAAGCATCAAAAACTCTCGCCGGCATCAGCTCGGCGTCTGCTAGGTACGACGCGCTCGTGTACGGCTGACAGATGGGGAATGAGCCCCCAGGCGAAGCCCTCTCTGCCCGAGCATGGCCGCGAACCACTGAGCGAGCCGCCAGCGGCGTTTGCCGATCTTGGTGTCGATGCTGGGGACAAAAGCACCGCTCCGCGGTTTGCGCGGATGGGCGCCGTTGGTTGGGCCGAATAGCACAGCTTGCATGAGATGCGGGCCTGACCGGCAGCCCTGATCACGCTCGACCGGTGAGGGGAAATCGGGCCCGCGCCTCACCTCTTCATTACGAGCCCGCCCATGCCGGCCGAGCTGCCTATCACCTATGCCGTCCCGGGACACGGGCAGTCCCGCGCCTGGGCGCTGCCCTGTGCGGAGGCACAGGCTGCAGTCACGCCAAGCTGTCAAGGTCGATCCGCGCGTGCTTTCGGGAAACCAGGGCGCCTCTAAACCATCCTGGCATCGGTAAAGTCTTGCGCTCAGCAGCCCATATTTCCTCAATAGCCTCCTGAACACGAGCAAGATCTTTGGAGAAGAACTCGAAAGACTGAGGTCCGGGAACCGCCTCTCGCGCGGTGAAAATTCCATTTTCCTGGCGAATGCGGTGTGCGCAATAGATTAACTCGCGTCTCATCCCATCTTCCTCTCGTTATGTTGGCAGCGGCTTATGCCGGCTGAGCGCTTGTTAAAGCGTTAAGGATACTGGCCGCAAGTGCGGCGAGTATCACGATTTCAAAGGCGACCGGACTGCAGTAAGCCAGAGGTCGCCGCTTGCCCTTCCAGCGAACGGTGTAAACCAGCGCTGGCGCTGATGCTCAGGGTGGTCGTGGGTCCGCATAACTCATTTGAGCGAAGCGTTTCGGCCAAGCGCAACTAGATTGCATCCACGCATCGGCTTGCCTCTCACTCAGGGCGGTGCGGTAGGCGACCGAGACCCCGGCCGCCCAGTTGCCCTGTGGGACCGGTGCGCGGTGTTGTTGGGATGCCTACAGGGTACCACTGCGAACTTCACGACCTCTTGCGGCAGGCTTGGTTGAGGAAGGCCGCGGAGCAGGAACGGCGCGCCGAGGAACTGAGGAGCGTCGCGGCCCGGTTCAGGGAGCTTGGTCTCGTGCAGAATGCTGAGGAGTTCGAGGCCGCGGTGCGCCAAGCTGAGAGCGAAACGCTCGCGTGGCTGACCCGGGCCAGCAATCCCGCCACCACGTAGGAGGTTATGCGCCCGCGTCGGTTCTCGATGGGTAGACCTCTCGCAGACCGAGGTCGCGGTGACGGACCCCGAGGCGGGCCGCGACCCCACTGACGAGTAGGCGGGTCCCGCCTACTTGCCTTTCTGGCCCGCGGCGCGGCGGGACTGGCCGAGGCCGCTCGCCTTGGCGAGTTCCGACCGCTGCGCGGCGTAGTTCGCCGCCACCATCGGGTAGTCCGGCGGCAGGCCCCACTTCTGCCGGTACTGCTCGGGCGTCAGCCCCCGGGTCGAGAGGTGACGCTTCAGCGACTTGTACTGGCGCCCGTCCTCCAGGCTGATCAGGAAGTCCGGAGTGATCGTCTTCTTGATCGGCACGGGCGGGACGAGGGGCGCGGGCTCGGCGGCCGGCGGCTTGGAGAGCTGGATTAGCGCGTCGTGCACCGAGGCGATCACCCCCGGCAGATCGCCCACCGGGATGGCGTTCTTCGACACGTAAGCGGCGGTGATCGCGGCTGTCAGTTCGATCGTGTCAATCTCAGGAGCGTTTTCTCTCATCTCGGCCATATTTTGCCATCTTTGTTGAAGCTTCGAACGCTATGAAGTCGCGCTGGATCGGCAATTAAGCTGGCAAAGTCAAGCGGCACTGGCAATCTTTGCCGCGTGATTACGGTATGTAGCCGCTATGTTCTATCCCTATCTTTGGACTTGTTTTGGTATGGGGAGAGAGGGGGCGGCCAGCACTCGGCCGCCTGCCCCTCCCGTGCTCACGCGGGTGGGAGGGGGCAGCGTGTCGCGGTGCGTAAGCTACTTGGACTTGCCCCTTGCGCCTCCTCGACGGTTGGCCCCAAGCCCTAATTGCTTCGCGAGTTCCGACCGCTGAGCCGCGTAGTTGGGCGCGACCGTCGGGTAGTCCCTAGGTAAGCCATATCTCTGCCTGTACTCGTCTGGCGTGAGACCGTTCTTGGTGAGGTGCCGCTTCATCGACTTGTACGGCTTCGCGTCGATGAAGCTGATCAGAGCGTCCGGCGTGATCGATTTCCGGATCTGGGCCGGGGTGGCTTTTGGCGTTTCTTCGGCCGGAGGCGCGGCGGGCTTTCCGAGGTCACCGAGAGTGGCACCTACGGATGCGATTAGGTTCGGCAGGTCGTCTGGCCGAACCGAGTTGTTAGACACGTAAGCGGCTACAATATCAACAACTAATCTTGTAGATCCTGTGATTTTATTATTTACAAGATCGACATTGACGTTCGTAATATTATCTTGAATTGTTTCCACTGCTTTCCTCCGTTTTGCATTTCCACTCTGGTATAGTTCTATATATAGCAAATTCAACAACCTGCGCAAGCTCATGCGCAAGACGTTAGTCTAAGATGCTGCCTCAATCGTCATATAGGTAATTAGACGATGGCCGATGAAAGTTTACGCTTCAGGATCGGCGTGGACGACCAGCTCTCGGCGCCGCTCGCGAAGCTCCAGGGAGCCTTTCAGCGCGTCGCCAAGGATGACGGCGTCAAGTCGTTCCAGAAGGATTGGACCGAGGCCGGTCGCGCCGTCGAGAAGATCGGCGTCCCGGGGCCGACGGGGGGCGGAGGTCGCGGCGGCTCTGCGCCGGCCCTGGGCGGCACTCTCCCACAGTTCCCGGGCAACGCTGGCATTGGCGGCGGTGGACGGCGGAGCGGCGGCAATACGCGGTCGACGTGCTCTGGCGAAGGCGGCGCCTCGGAGCTGCGTGCGAAGGCCCTGGTGGCGCGCTGATCGGCCGCGGAGGCCGGCGGCGGCCTCACCTCGGTGAACTCGCGCTCGGGGGCGTTCGGGATCGCGCAGTTCAGGTCCAAGTCGGGCGGCTACTCGCGGCTGCGCGATCACATGGACGACATATTCAAGGACGTCTCATCGTCCCAGCGAGGCGTCCCAGAGCGGCAGGCTAACGAGGGCGCCGGCCAGGATCACCACGTAGGCGGCGCGCCGGAAGCTGGCCTCCGAGGCCAGACGGAAGGCGTGCGCGCCCGCCCAGAGGCCGACACCGTAGATCGCGAGTAGCGGCAGGGCCATCAGTAGGACGTCGCCGGCGAGGATGCCTTTCCACCACAGGAGCGTGCCGCTGACGAGCGCTGAAGCACCGACAAAGACCCGGAGGTTGGTGCGGGTCCGGTGCCGGTTGGAGCGCTGCGCACCCAACCAGAACACCGCCAGTGGCAGGCCGCCGATCGAGGCCATGCCATTGAACAGCCCCGAGCAGGCACCGACACCAAGCGAGAGGCGGAGGGTCGGGCGTCCCTGGTAACGCCAACCCGAGGCCATGACAGCCACGGCCGCGACAACCAGCACGGCTAAAACCCAGCGCATCGTCTCGCGGTCAAGCCAAGTCAGTAGCCAAATGCCGGCGGGCAGGAACAGCGTCGCCGCCACGAGCAGCGGCAGGATCTCGTCCCACGCCGCGCGCTTGGCCGCGCGCAGCGATCGGCAGCGCAAAGGGCAAGTCGATGAACCAGATCAGCCCCAGCGCCTTGACCGCTCCTAGGACGACCGAGGCGAGGGGCATGAACACCATCGCGAAGCCAAAGCCGGTGAACCCGCGCACGAGGCCGCCGAGCAGGCTCGCAGCCAGGAGGACGGCGGCACCGTCGGCAGAAAGGCCCGGCGGGAGCCAAGCGGCCAGCCCCACGGCGTCGTTCGAGAAGTCCATTCCTGCTCTTGTGCATATCGGGGCGCCGCTGTCATGGCACGACCGACCTCACCCTACTGGCTCAGTACAGGGTCGTCGTCGAGGGCAGCCCGATGCCGCTGTCCGAGACCGCCAGACCCGGTCAGTGAAGGTCGATCAGAATGCCGGCAAGCGGATCTACTCCATGCCTGTGTTGGGTCGGTTTCGGTCGTAGGCCCCCAGGCGGGCGGCGCCTGATCGCCCCGGGCGTGCGGGTGCACGATGCTCTCGATCATGTGGGGATGTCTTCGGCCCGCCCGGCTCCGGCTGCGGCGGGCCTTTTTGCTTCGTATACGTACGCCCTACTTCGTAGGCAGCTTCCAATTTGATCTATGGGGGACGATTACCATATTTCGTGCGTTTTCAGGGCTTTTAAGTGGATTGTAGTTAAATTCTGCAGTCCCTGAAATGCCAGTGTATTTGCCCGTTCCTCCAATAAAAGTGTGAATTCCATTTGGTCCTTTCGACTCGTACGTCGTGAAAATCTGATCGCCCTCTTTATCCATGTCGATGCAACTGCCGCGATTTAGGACTACCCCATCCACAACCTCGCGCATACCAAGACAGCGTGTGGCCATGTCATTGAACATTGGTCCGCCACTGTCGTTGCGCGTAACGCCGTTGCTCTCATATATCGAAACGGTACGCTCGCCGAGTTTTATAAGATTCGAGTACATATTCACATAATTCGTAGTATAACTATCATTCCCTTGCCTTGGAAGTTCGGCAGCAAGAGCGTTGCTTGCAAGTAGAAATCCAGCTAGAACACTGACGGTCCTGAGCACCATCTTAATCCTCCCCTGCAACCCTTCGCCTTTGCGGGTCTGTGTCAGAGTGAGGCTTTCCGTTAGTTTTGTCTATCGTGTGATCAGATGGCTGCAACAAATCCCGCTCGATAGCGCCATACCGCCTCGGCAGCGGGCCTGATCAGGTCATGCCCCAGCCGGTGCGCTCGCGCGGGCGAGCGTAGATCCCGACGACGTCGCGCATGACGCCGACCTCCTTCGACCCGCACGCAGCGCAGGGACAGGGCGATGTCCGGGAACGGCATCTCGGCGGGGAACTGGTCCGTGCTGATCGTCGCCTCGTAGCCGCAGCCGGTGGCGTTGCAGTGGACGAAGGCGGTGCGGTCGCCCTCGGCGCGGAGGTCCGCCAGCGTGGGCGGCGGGATCTCGCCGCCGTTCTCGTCGTACGCTCTGCGCGGGTTGCGGCGGCTCATAGGCGATCTTGGTATCATACGAGGTAGGTTTTCTCAGCATCATTGCATTCAACCTATGCGCTGAGCACTATACCTCTCACAATCGGCATTTACCGCGAATGGGGCACACAACCATGATAAAGCTAATCCTGATCCAGATTTTATTACTAATGATCAGCTCACGTATTGCTGTTGGTGAGGAGCGCTTCATAGAGAAAAGAATCTCAGTAATAACTAACTTTTCTGAAAAAGATGCGATAGCGAAAATTTTGTTAAAGAAGTTCTCGGATACATTGAACGGCGATGCGCCCAAAGATATGGTTATAAAATATGATTATTACTGGTCAGAGGGCAGTCCCGAAACTGCAAAGATTCACGCCAAGAAAATCGTTTCTAGCAAGCCTGACGTGATTTTTGCCGCAACCACACCCGTAGTACGCGCCCTGTTGCAGGAAACCAAAACCATACCTATTGTTTTTGCAACTGTAGCTGATCCAGTTGGCAGTGGGTTCGTAGAAAGTCTGGCCATTCCAGGGAAAAACGTGACAGGATTTGTAAATTCAGAGGGCACTATTGCTGGTAAATGGGTACAATTTCTTAAGGAATTAGTTCCGGAAATGTCGTGCGTATCGATGATTTATAATCCTAACACGGCACCATACTATAAGTACTACGTCGGACCCTTTAATGAAACATCAAAGTCTCTTAATGTTCTACCTATACTATCTCCCGTTCTCAGCGATCAAGAAATAGAAAATCTAATTTATTCACTTTCAGAAAATAAATGCGGATTGGTGTTGATGAATGATAGCTTTAATTTTGTTTATCGTCAGAAAATAAACACTATTTCTGAGAAATACGGCGTTCCGGTAGCAGCTTATAACAAAGCTACAACGCTAAACGAGGCACTCGTAGCTTACGGCCCTGAGGAATCAGATGCCTATAAAAATGCAGCCAAATACGTTAAGAAAATAATCGATGGAGCTCAAGTTAATAAACTTCCTGTCCAGCTCAATACAAAATTCTATTTATCTATTAATCTTCAGAAAGCTAAAAAACTCGGGATTAAAATTCCGGCCTCGTTCCTCTCTCGTGTTGATGACGAGGTTGAGTAAGTCCACGCGGCTCTTGAATGGTCAAGCTGATTGAGAGCGCCCAATCGGCCGGGTTGAGGCGCTCCCTGGCCCGGTCCGGGAAACGCTGGTTTGGCGGAACGGCCCGGAATGTCCGCCAATCAAGCTTGACAATGAGAAAGCGGACAGATTGATTGCCGGACGAGTTGGCGGAACACCGAGGCACCCGTGACCCTGATCGGCTACGCCCGCGTCTCCACCCAGGACCAGAAACCCGAGCTGCAGCTCGACGCGCTCGGGGCGGCCGGGTGCTCGCGGGTGTTCGAGGACCGCGGCGTCTCCGGCGCCAAGGCCGAGCGGCCCGGCCTCGCCCAGGCCCTCGCCTACCTGCGCGAGGGCGACACCCTGGTGATCTGGAAGCTCGACCGCCTGGGCCGCTCAATGAGCCACCTGCTCG